>NZ_FOKI01000013.1 GCF_900111985.1 Clostridium frigidicarnis | reverse complement strand
AGAGCAAATTGAAAGGACTGAGTCCTGTCCAGTACAGGATCCAGTCCCTGGAAGTAGCGTAATTATACTTTGTCTAACTTTTTGGGTTCATTTCATTTTTGACTTCCCTTAATTAATAGGCTAAAACTATAATATTAAAAATAATAAAATTTTAATATACTTTTATCTTTTGTTTAAAAATGTTCTTACGAATCCAGGAATCTGTCTTGAATTACCAGTTATTATCATATAAACAGCAAATAATGGAATAAACCAAATTAAGGATTCCTTTTTTATTTGAATTGCTTTAGCTTTCATATATAATACACCTCCAAAATCAACTCGTAATTTCTTATAAGTCTATATCTAAATTATAGCATTAATTCGATATAATATACCAATAAATTAGGATACTTAATAAATCTTTTTTAGATGAAAATGGGCAAGAATAAAAAAACATAAGAAGACTTTATCTTATGTCTTCTTATGTTTTTTATAATTTTAAAGAATTTATTTTTCTACGTGAGCATCCTTACATATGATGCTTCCAAGAGGAGACAAATAAATATCTTTAACTTTTGGATTAACACAAACAACATTTGAGTATTCATATATAGGAATAACAGGCATGTCGTTCATTAATATATCTTCAGCTTTATGCATTAATTCAAATCTTTTAGACGGATCTGATTCTTTTTTAGCATCATCCATTAATTTATCATATTCAGGATTGCTATAACCAGGACGGTTTTGTCCATTGCCAGTAACTAAAATATCAAGGAATGTTACTGGGTCATTAAAGTCAGCTATCCAACCATCTCTAGCAATTAAGTAAGATTCATTCTTCATTTCATCTAAGTGAACTTTTCTTTCAACATTTCTTAAAGTTATATTTACACCTAAATTTTTATTCCACATATCTTGAACTGCTTGAGCAACATTTTGATGTCCCTGTCCAGTGTTATAAAGTATTTCTAAGCTTGGGAACCCTTGACCTTCAGGGTATCCAGCTTCAGCCAATAGCTTTTTAGCTTCTTCTGTATTTGCTGAAGAAGTATAATAATCTTTAGATTTGAAAGTGTTACCTTCAGAATCTGATACACTACTAGGTACAAACGATGTAGCAGGTTTTTGACCTCCTTGAACTACCTGATTAACTAAAGCGTCTCTATCTATAGCAAGAGATAAAGCTTTTCTAACTTTTGGATTATTTAAAGCTTTAGCAGCTTCAGGATTATTTTCAGCTGTCTTTGGTGATACATTTAAGTTATAATAATAAGTTCCGATGTATGGATAAGCTTTTGCTGATCCATCTTCAAGAAGTTTAGGAGTTTCAGCAGCAGGTGGAGACGGTAATACATCTAATTGTCCACTCTTAAATGCGGATAAAGCACTAGATTCATTTTCAAGAAATTTAAATGCTACAGTGTCTAACTTAACATTTGAATTATCCCAATAGCTAGGATTTTTAACTATTTCTAATGTATCTTTAGGTTTATATTGTGACATTTTAAAAGGTCCATTTGATACATATGTTTCAGGTTTTAATGTCCAAGATGTATTTCCCTCTACAATATCTTTTCTTACAGGAGCATATGTTGCTTGAGATGTAAGACTTAGGAAATAAGGAGTAGGACTTTCTAAAGTAACCACTAAAGTATGATCATCAGTAGCTTTAACGCCAACATCTTCAATAGTAGCTTTTCCACTGTTAAATGCTTCACCATTTTTTAAATAAAACATTTGATTTGCATATTCAGATGCAGTGTTAGGTTCTAAAACTCTTTTCCAAGCGTATTCAAAATCATTAGCTGTAACAGGCTTATCATCTGACCACTTAGCATTATCTCTTAAGTGAAATGTATAAGTTAAACCATCTTCTGAAATATCCCATTTTTCAGCAACACCAGGAACTGATTTACCATCTTTATCTAAGTTAGTCAATCCTTCAAATACATTATTTATAACTCTTGAACCTTCAACAGTACTATTTAGACCTGGATCTATTGTTTTAGGATCTGCTCCTAAATTTATTGTTACTTTTTGATCCGAATTTCCACTAGAACTACCTTTACCACATCCAACAAATACTGAACCTACTACAACAGCAGCAAGCAGTGTAGCTAAAGCACGTTTTCTTTTTATCATTATTGAACCTCCTATTAATTAAATTTATTTAATACAGATGACAAGCTACGCAGTGACCATTTCCCATGTCTTTAAGTATAGGTTCTATATCACCACAGATAGGTTTAGCAAATTTACATCTGTTTTTAAATCTACATCCAGGCGCAGGATCTATAGGTGAAGGCGTTTCACCTTCTAACATTATCCTCTTATTTTTAGCTGCCATCTTAGGATCAGGAATAGGTATTGAAGATAGCAATGCTTGGGTATATGGGTGAAGAGGAGTTTTATAAAGTTCTCTGCTAGGAGAGAGTTCAACCATTTTTCCTAAGTACATAACTCCTATTTTATTAGAAATATGTTTAACCATCGATAAATCATGGGCTATAAATAAGTAAGTTAACCCTAAATCAGATTGAAGTTCTTCAAGCATATTAACAACTTGGGCTTGAATAGACACATCTAATGCAGAAATAGGTTCATCACATACTATGAATTCGGGTTCCACTGCTAAAGATCTTGCAATACCTATTCTTTGCCTTTGACCTCCAGAAAATTCATGAGGATATCTACTTGCATGATCTTTATTTAAACCAACCTTATTTAAAAGATAATTAACTCGTTCTTCTTTATCTTTAGGTCCCATTAATTTATGAATATCTATGGCTTCACCAACAATATCTCCAACGGTCATTCTTGAATCCAGGGATGCATATGGATCTTGGAAAATCATTTGCATTTTTCTTCTATAAGGTAGCATTTCCTTTGAGGATAAATTAGCTATATTTTTGCCATTAAATAATATTTCACCAGAAGTAGGCTCATATAGTTTAATTAGGGTTCTTCCAGTAGTAGTCTTACCACAACCAGATTCTCCAACAAGACCTAAAGTTTCTCCTTTTTCTATAGAGAATGAAACATCATCAACTGCTTTAACCAAACTAAGTTTATTACCTAACAGTCCTTTTTTTATAGGAAAATATTTTTTTAAATTTTTTACTTCTAAAATAGGCATTATTTATACCTCCCTTACACTAAAGCCTTCAACTTTAGGTGCCTTAGAATGATTTAACCAACAAGCTGAGAAGTGTTTATCAGATGTATAAAATTTCTCAGGTGGATTTTCAACACATATTTTCATAGCGTACTCACAACGTGGAGCAAATGGACATCCAGTAGGTGGTTTTAAAAGATCAGGAGGAGTTCCTTCTATAGGCTTTAATTTTTCTTTAACATCATCCTTGGGATTAGGTATACTCCTAAGAAGTCCCCAAGTATATGGATGTCTAGCATTATAAAAGATATCTTCTACATTTCCACTTTCAACAATAGTTCCTCCATACATTACATAAATCCTGTCACATAAATCTGCAACTACTCCTAAATCATGAGTTATAAGAATTATAGACATATCAAATTTTGATTTTAAATCTTTCATAAGTTCTAATATTTGAGCTTGTATAGTAACATCCAATGCAGTAGTAGGTTCATCTGCAATTATAAGTTTAGGGTTACATATAAGAGACATAGCAATCATTGCCCTTTGTCTCATACCACCAGAAAATTCATGAGGATATTGGCTAAGTCTTTTTTCAGGACTAGGAATACCTACCAACTTGAGCATGTTTATAGCTATTTTATTAGCCTCTGATTTATTGATTTTTTTATGTTTTATTAAAGGCTCAATTAATTGTTCACCTATTGTAAAAACAGGATTTAGGGAAGTCATAGGATCTTGAAATATCATTCCCATACTGTTACCTCTAATAGATTCCATTTCTTTTTCGGAAATCTTAGCTAAATCACTATTTTCAAAACATATAGTTCCATCTTTAATTTTCCCATTATCAGCAAGAAGACGCATTGAAGACATCATAGTAATACTTTTTCCGCTACCGGATTCTCCAACAATACCTATTGCTTCACCTTTAAATACATCTATAGATACACCTCTTACAGCTTGCACCTCCCCTAAATGTGTATAAAAGGATGTGTATAAGTTATTTATTTCAAGTAATTTTTCCATAAGAAACCTCCTATTATTTTCTCATTTTAGGATCAAGTGAATCTCTTAAGCCGTCACCAAGAAGGTTAAATGCTAAAATAGTTAAACATATAGCTAATGCAGGAAACAGAAGCTGTGTAGGGTAGAGCTGAAAACTTTCTACTGCATCAGATGCTAATGTTCCCCATGAAGCTTGAGGTGCGGAAATTCCAAGTCCTATGAAGCTTAAAAATGATTCAGTAAAAATAGCTTCTGGTATAGATAAAGTTAGAGTTACGATTATAGGTCCCATACAGTTAGGGATAAGGTGTCTTAAAAGAATTCTAGTAGGGGAAGCTCCTAGAGTTTTAGCTGCTAGAATAAATTCTTGTTCTTTTAAAGTCATAATTTGTCCTCTAACTATTCTAGCCATGGTAAGCCAAAATGATATAGCTAATGCGATTACTATGGTTTTTAAGCTAGCACCAAAAGTGACCATAAGTAATATTACATAGATAGTCATTGGTATTGAGTATAAAACATCAACTATTCTCATCATAACAAGATCAACTTTTCCACCGCAGTAACCGGCTATACCGCCATACAAAACTCCAATTATTATATTTAAAATACTAGCTACAAAACCTACAGTTAATGAGATTCTAGCTCCATAAAGTATTCTAACAAGCAAATCTCTACCAAATTTATCAGTACCAAGCCAATGCATAGAGCTTGGACCTTGATTTGCTATACTTAAGTCTTGAGTATAATAGTTATACTGTGAAAATATTGGACCCAATATGGCAGCTAAAGATATTATTATTATAAAAATTAATCCTGATAAAGCTAATTTATTTTGTTTAAGTCTTTTCCATACATCCTGCCAATAGGTTAAATTAGGTCTAACTATTTCATCAGATGTTTTTTCATCTTTTGGCAATTTTTCAAACATATCATTAGATAATTCCATAAATATACACCTCCTAAGAATCAAGTTTTATTCTTGGATCTATAACTGCATAAAGTATATCTACGATTAAGTTACATGCTATTAAGAAAGTACTGTAGAAAATAGTAATACCTAAAATAGTAGTGTAATCTCTGTTATATATACTTTGAACAAATTCACGACCAAGACCAGGAATACCAAATAAAGTTTCAATAACAAAACTACCTGTTAAAACTCCAGCAAATAGAGGTCCTATATAAGTTATAAGAGGAATTAAACAGTTTTTTAAAGCATGTTTGTAAATAATTTTTGTTCTTGAAAGTCCCTTTGCTTTTGCAACCTTTATATAGTCTTGTTTAACTACATCTATTAAAGTTGATCTTGAAAGTCTAGAGATAAATGCCATTGAATAACCTCCAAGAGCTATAGATGGAAGTACATAATATATAGGACCATCAAAACCCACAGCCGGGAACCAACCTAATTTTACAGCGAAATAGTATATGAATAGACTAGCTAAAACGAAACTTGGAACAGTAACTCCAAGTGTGGCTATAAGCATTGCCAACTTGTCTTGCCACTTACCTTGGTCAAGAGCTGCTCTTATACCCATATAAGTACCTACTATTAAGGCAAAGGCTATAGCAGAAATTCCAAGTTTTGCAGAGTTAGGAAATGAATAAGCAATAACATCATTAACACTTCTTCCTTCGTACCTCATAGATGGACCTAAATCTCCATGTAAAATATTTCTCATATAAGTTGTATATTGTTCAAATAAAGGTTTATCAAGTCCAAATTTTTCATTTAAATTTGCCTCAACTTGAGGTGGTAATTTTTTATCACTATCAAAAGGTCCACCAGGTATTTTGTGCATTAGTACAAAAGTTACACTGATAACTATCCAGATAGTTAAAATGCTAATTCCAAGTCTCTTTAAAATAAACTTTAACAATTGTCTCCCTCCATTCATTGATTAAGGAATAATGAATAAATAATCTTTTGCTATAAATAAATATACAATGGGATTATTGCAATGAATGAAAAATGATATTTCATTTCAATTACAACAAAATTCTTTTTAGTTTGACAAAATAACAACTTTTGAAGATGATATCATGGATTAATACTATAAGTCAACATAAAAAAGTTGTTTTTATTAAAAAAAATATAGAAAAAATATAATTTTGATAATACAAATACGATGAAATAAATAAGAAATAAGTGATAAAATATATTAAAAGAATAAAATGGCACATAAATATGCATTTATTTGAATTTTGAGAATATAATTTATTTATATGTTGGAGTGTGAAAATTCCTTTATAGAACTATTAGCATATAATGAAAATAGTAGAAAATAACCAATGCTTAGATTTTTTTAATGTCATTAAAAACACTAAATTCAGATTATTAATAAAATAAAAGAATAATTTCTTGCACTATATTTTAAATATGCAAAATTAAAACCAATAATTTGAGGAATATAATTGATGTGAAGTATACTAGTAAATTCAAAAAACAAGGTATATATTTTTAAATACACAATATAATATGAAAAATGATTACAAGGTATATAATTAATGAGGTGAATTTTGATAGTGTTGATTGGAAAAGCAACTAAATATACTTATAGTTATATTGGAGTATCAGAGTCAATAGAAGTTGGACAAACTAATTTAAAATAGAAAAGTGATATTTTATTTCAAGAAATAGACATACAGATGTCATATTACTTTGTGTAGAATAGAATTAACATTCATTTAGGTGGTGTTCTTTACATTCTCTGAATGTTAGATAAGTAAAAAAGCATGAGGTGATTAATTATGAAATATGAAATAATAAATTTAGAGAAAAAGATTGTTAGGGGAATATTAAAAGAAACTACTAATATTAATGGGCAATGTACTAAAGATATTGGAGAGGTATGGCAAAAGTTTTGCACTGAAGAAGTATATGAAAATATTAATCCTAGGAAAAACAATAAAACCATAGGATTATATACGGATTATCAAGGAGATTTTACAAAACCTTATAATTTCATGGCTTGTTGTGAAATTCTTAATTCTAGTAATCTTAGTGATAACTTTGTTGAAAAAATTATACGAGAAGGAAGATATGCAAAATTTGTTATAAATGGAGATGTGATAAAGGCTGTAGGAAAGTTTTGGAATGAACTTTGGAATATGGATTTAGATAGGGCATATACCTGTGATTTTGAAGAATATCAAAACAATACAGAGGATATGAGTAATCAAGAAATCCACATTTACATTTCTTTAAAATAGTCTTTAAAAAGTATATAAGCACAGAATAAAATAACTTTAAGTTCTATTAATAAATTGTAATAGAGCTTTAAGTTATTTTTGTTAAAGGATATTACCTAAGTTGCTTTATTTTATTTAGATAATAAAATTAGAAAAGAAATTATATACTATAGGAGAATTAATTAACGTGTAAAGGTAAACATAAGTTAGAATGAAAAACTTATTTGATTTACATAAATTAATATATTAGTATAGTCCTATGTAGTAAAGAGTATTAAGGTAAAATTAATTGTTTCAGTTATGGTTATGGAGGCTATATTAAGGAACGATACGTTAAGACAGGACATAAAAACTAAAATTAAAAATGGAGAATATAATTGTGAAAAAGAACTTACATTATAAATTATAAGTGGTAAGTGGAAAGTTGTAATACTATGGCATTTGGGTTATGAAGCTAAATTTAGATATGCTCTATAATTGGGAAAAAAGAATGGATGATATAAAAAACAAATTGAGGAGGAAAAATAAATTGGATGATAATAAAAAAATATTAAAGTTTGAAAGTTCAGAAAGACTTGAGGAACTAAACCCAAAGAATACTTTAGAAAAAGTAGGGTTTAAAGAAGGGATGATCCTTTGTGATATAGGAGCTGGCACTGGGATATTTTCTTTTCCAGCTACAGAAATAAGTAGAAATGAGATTTTTGCTCTTGATATATCAGAAGATATGATTGAATTACTAACATCTAGAGTTAGAGAAAAAAACATTGAAAATCTTAATATTAAAAAAGTTGTTTCAGAAAAGCTTCCATTAGAAGACAATATTTGTGATATGGCTATAATGGTAACAGTATTACATGAAATAGAAAATAAAGCTAAGATGTTAAATGAAATAAGCAGGGTTTTAAAGAGAAATGGAAAACTTATGATAATAGAATTTCATAAAAGAAAAACCCCTATGGGGCCACCAGTTGAGCATAGAATTTCAGAGGAAGAAGTAAAAAGTTTATGTAAGAAAAATGATCTTAGAACCATAGATAAATTTTCACTAGGAGAGAATTTTTATGGAATTGTATTTCAGTACTAATTAAAAGTATCAAAAATTATATGAATAAAAAGGCTTCAATTCTTAAATATAAGAGTTGATAGCCTTTTTTTATGTAAAGAAAAGTATAAAAAATTTTGATTGAAAAATGCTGATAAAATCTAGGGTTAAAGGGCTTTTGAATTGAAAATTGAGAATTTACAATTGACAATATTGGATGAAATATTTTATAGAAGATTTTCAACAACAACTGCCAATTCTCAATTATAACGTGACGTAGGCGCCTTGTACTTTGATATAATTTTTAACTTAATATGGCACTTACTTAAAGAAACAAGTTACTAAAGATGAAGTTTAAATAATTTATCTTGCAGTGTAATAGTGATTAAACCATCGATTAAGACATGGGGAATACTATTGATGATAGACATCGTGTAGAATGAATATTCATTAAGGTGATATTACAGTTGGTGGACATAAGATAAATTAAAAAAGTATAAGTGGTGAGAATAATATTCATAAATTATGAAATATTATTTTAAAATATTAAAATAATGCTTGAAATATAATTTCAGGCATGATATTATGAAATCGTAGACAAGAGAAACACACATTAAGGAGTTGGAAGTATGGCAAGCATAGATTTAGATAGTTTAATTACTGAAAGCAGAAACACTAAAACTCTAAATATAGATGAAGTAAATACCATAGATATGGTGAAAATGATAAATGAAGAAGATAAGATAGTACCATTAGCTGTGGAGAAAGAGCTCCATAATATAGCATGTGCTATAGATAGAATTGTTGAGAGACTACAAATGGGGGGGCGATTAATTTATATTGGTGCAGGTACATCTGGAAGACTTGGTATTTTAGATGCATCTGAATGTCCACCAACCTATGGAGTCTCAGAAGAATTAGTTCAAGGAATAATAGCAGGAGGACATGAAGCAATCTTTAGGGCAAAAGAAGGAGCAGAGGACTCAAAAGAATTAGGTATAGATGATTTAAAAGAGAAAAATATAAATTCAAAAGATGTAGTTGTAGGATTAGCCGCTTCTGGAAGAACTCCATATGTTATAGGTGGGTTAGAGTATGCAAATAGTATAGATGCTTTCACTATAGCAGTTACATGTAATGGAGAGTCGGATTTATCAAAGGTGGCTAAAATTTCTATAGCCCCAGTTGTAGGACCTGAGGTTGTAACGGGATCAACAAGACTAAAGTCAGGGACAGCTCAGAAGCTAGTTCTTAATATGTTGTCAACTGGAACTATGATAAAGTTGGGCAAGGTTTATGGGAATCTTATGGTTGACGTAAAACCAACAAATGAAAAACTTGTTGAAAGGGCAAAGGGTATTATACAATCTTGTACAAGATGTTCGAGAATGGTTGCTGAAGAATACTTTGAAAAAAGTAATAGAGATGTTAAAATAGCTATTTTTATGATTTTAACAGAAAAAAGTAGAGAAGAAAGCATTATAATATTAAATGAAAATAAAGGAATAATAACTAAGGCCTTAGAGGCTGTGAGTAAAGGAGAATAAAAAATGGCTAAATTAGATATGGATGTAATTGTTTTTGAGATTATAAATCATGGAGGAACGGCAAAAGGACTGGCTTATGAAGCATTACAAGCGGCTGAAAAGGGGGATTTTGAAGAAGCAGATAAACTTTTAAAGGAATCAGATAAAGAACTTTTAGAAGCGCATCATATTCAAACCAGTATTATTCAGGCAGAAGCAGCAGGGGATAAGACAGAAGTATCGGTATTATTTGTTCATGCTCAAGATCATTTAATGACTGCAATTGAGGCAAAAAGCTTAATAGAATGTATGATCAGATTATATAAAAGACTTGATGAAAAATAAATGTGTGAAAATATAGCAAATCTTAAAGGAGGTATGCATTTATGGCAAAAGCAAGAGAGAAAGTAGTTGCCAAAACGGATTATGATATTCCAAGGTTTAGCATTAAAAGTTCTCTAATTCTTATATTAGCAGGTGTAGCATCAACGTTAATTATACCGTCTATATTTTCTCTAATTGGAGTTGATAAGAAGATATCAGTAGTTATAGGTAATACTTTTATTTTAGGTTTTGCTTTAGCTTATAGTAGATTCTTTGTTGAAACTAAAAAAGGTTTTTGTAAGAGGTTTTGGTACACATATGCTGGATTTGGAAGTGCATTTTTAGTAATATCATTTTTCTGGATGTATTTACAAACTTATATATAAAATAATATTTCAAAAAATAAATTTAATAAATGAAATATTATTGCAAAAAACATGAATTTGGTGTAATATAATACTAAATTAAACAGTTTAAAGAAAACGTTATTAGGAGGAGAATTTATGAAAGTATTATTTGTTTGTTCACAAGGTATGTCAAGTGCAATAGCGGTAAATGCACTTAAAAAAGAAGCAGAAAAAAACGGAGTTGAAATGGAAGTGTTAGCTGTAAGCACTCAAGAATTTGAGGAAGAAGTTAAAAATGGATATGATGCAGCAATGGTTGCTCCACAAATTAGACATCGTTTTGATCATTTAAAAGAATTTGCAGATGTGGCTAATGTACCATGTTCATTAATTCAGCCACAAGCATACAGCCCATTAGGGGGTCCTAAACTTCTAAAGCAAGTTCAAGAAACTGCTGGTAATAAGTAAAATATATAACCTCAAAATTAAAAAAGATTATTTTATATGAAATTTATATTAGGATTTTTAGAGCTTTAATCTTGAATTAATCTATATTTAGCTTACAAAAGATGAGTAGTAAGAAGAAGTAGCAAAACATTCGTTATATTAAACTTAATATAGAGAAAAATATGACGAATGTATACTAGAATTTTAAAATTATTATAGGCAAGGGGGATAAATATGTTAGAGAAGTTAACGAAGTTTTTAGATGAAAAGCTTTCCACTCCAATGGCTAAGATGGCCGAGCAAAGACACTTACGAGCAGTACGTGACGGTATAATCGCAACACTACCACTTATTATTGTAGGATCATTTTTCTTAATCGTCGCATTTCCACCATTACCAGCTACTTGGGGAATAACAGCTTACTTAAAGGCAAACGCAGCTACAATTCTTTTGCCATATCGTATGACAATGTATATCATGACCATGTATGCAACCTGGGGTATAGGGTATAGTTTAGCTAAATCCTATAAGTTGGATGGAGTTACAGGTGGAGTTCTTGCTTCCATGGCTTTCATGCTTACGTTAGTTCCACAGGTGGTTGATGGATTAGGTTTTGCATTACCTATGGCAAATATGGGTGGAGGTGGATTGTTTGTTGGCATTATAGTATCAATTTTTGCAGTAGAAGTTTTAAGATTTACTACAGTAAAGAATTTTAGAATCAAGATGCCAGAACAAGTTCCAGCATCAGTTGCAAGATCCTTTGAGGCATTGACACCGACAACTATAGTTATTCTTGTAATGGCAACTATAACATATTTTTTAGGATTTGATTGGCATGCGGCTGTTTCAAAAGTTGTATCACCATTAGTATCAGCTACAGATACATTACCGTCAGTTCTTATATTAGTATTATTAGTTACATTCTTCTGGTCATTTGGTATACATGGGGTATCAATTGTTGGATCAATAGCAAGACCTTTATGGTTACAAATATTAGATGGAAATACCTCAGCACAAGCAGCAGGTCAGGCTTTACCAGGTATTGCTGCTGAACCTTTTTATCAATGGTTTATATGGATAGGTGGTTCAGGATGTACAATAGGTCTAGTAATTTTATTAGCTACAATTGCTAAGTCATCTTATGGAAAAACTCTAGGAAAAAGTACATTAATACCAGGAATATTTAATATAAATGAGCCAATAATATTTGGTGCTCCAATAGTATTGAATCCAGTATTAATAGTACCCTTCATATTAACACCTATGATTACAGCAACATTAGCATGGTTTGCAACTACTATGGGACTAGTTAATGCAGTTACAGTAACTGCACCATGGACACTTCCAGGACCAATAGGAGCATTCTTAGCTACAGGTGGTGACTGGAGAGCATCAGTATTAAATGTTGTATGTATTATAATATCAATTGTTGTGTACTATCCGTTTGTAAAGATGTACGATAACAAATTATTACAAGACGAGAGAGCAGAAGCTTAAACTATTTACAATGGGCAATTAACAATGATAGTAAGAACAGTTGTTAATTGTCCATTGTTTTAAATTATAGGAGGAATATTAAATGGGTAAATTAGGTATATCAATTTATGAAGAAAAAACTACAGAGAAGGAAATTTATGATTATATTGATAAAGCTCAAGAAGCAGGGTTTAGTAGAATATTCTCATGTTTATTGTCTGTAACAGAGACAAAAGATAATATAGTAAATAAATTTAAGAAAATAAATGATTATGCTCATGGAAAAGGATTTGAAGTGATTGTTGATGTAAGCCCTAGAGTATTTGATGAACTAGGGATAAGTTATAAGGATTTAACATTTTTCAAAGAAATAGGGGCAGATGGATTAAGATTAGATGCTGGTTACAGTGGGTTAGAAGAATCACTTATGACATTTAATCCTCAAGGACTTAAAATAGAAATAAATATGAGTAATAACACTAATTATATAGATACAATAATAGATTATATGCCTAATAAAGAAAATTTAATAGCATGTCATAATTTTTATCCTCATAGATATAGTGGATTAAATTTTGAGCATTTTATAAAATGTACAGATAGATTTAAAAAACATGGGTTAAGAACAGCAGCCTTTATAACTAGCACAAAGGATGGCACATTTGGACCATGGCCAGTTACAGATGGATTACCAACATTAGAAATTCACAGAGAATTGCCAATAGATGTTCAAGCAAAGCATCTAATTGCTTTAGGAAATATTGACGACATAATAATATCCAACTGCTATCCATCAGATGAAGAACTGAATAGTTTATCAACTATGAGAAAAGATATGGTAACATTTGATATAATAGTAAATGAAAAGATTCCTCATATTGAGAAAAAAATATTATTTGAAGAAATGCATTTTAATAGAGGAGATTTTTCAGATAATCTAATTAGATCCACTCAAAGTAGAGTAAAATATAAAGGTCATGACTTTAAATTATTTAATGCTCCAGAAATCATTAAAAAAGGCGATGTTATTATAGAAAGTAGTGAATATGGACATTATGCAGGAGAAGTACAAATAGCAGTAAAAGATATGAAAAATAGTGGAAAATCAAATGTTGTAGGAAGAATAAGAGAAGAAGAAATCTTCTTAATAGACTACATAAAACCATGGCAAAAGTTTAGTTTTAGACATCATAATTAATTATTATGACAAAATGAAAAATAAAAGAAAGGGGTGAATGAATGAGTTGTATATGTAAGATAAAAGAAGGAATGGGTAGTTTTACAGAAACTGAAGAAAAACTAGCAAACTATATATTGGATAATAGGCAAGAGATTATAATGTTAAGTGCCCAAGAATTAGCTGATAGAGTTAAAACTTCAGCAGCAGCAGTTGTTAGGTTTTCAAAAAAAGTAGGATATAAAGGTTTTACAGCTTTAAAGGTTGAAATGGCAAAAGAGAGTTATGATGAAGCTGAGGATTTTAATACTATTATAAAAGAAAATGATTCAATAGAAACATTAATAAAAAAATCTGAGGCTATAAATACTAAAGCTGTAACCCAGACTTATAAATTAATTAATAAAGATATTTTACAAAAGGCAATAGATTCGTTGAATAACTGTAAAAATATATATATTTTTGGAGTAGGAGCATCAGGTCTTGTAGCCCAGGATTTTCAGTATAAATTATCAAGAATAAAGAGAATTGCAATTTATCAACAAGATTCTCATATTCAATTAGCTTCAGCGGCCCATATTGGTCCAGGAGATATAGCAATAGGAATAAGCTATAGTGGAGAAACTAGAGAGATAAATGTGGCATTAAGGAAAGCTAAGGAACTTGGGGCCAAAACTATTGGTATAACTAAGTTCAATAATAATTCATTAGCTAAGATAGCTGACTTTCCTTTATATATTCCTAGTGAGGAAAAAGAAATAAGAATTGGAGCTATAACATCTAGAATGACAGCTTTGCTAATAACAGATTTGTTATATTTAGGAATTGCAAAAAATGATGTGGATAAGACAGAGGAATATATATTAAAAACAAGAGAAATAATAAAAGCGTTTAAATAAAATCGTGTATTGACTCCTTATAATTAGGAGCAGTACACTTTTTACTATAGAAGGCTTTTATATTTTTATATAAATATTTAGAAAACATAAAAATATTAAAAGAAATATTATTACAATAATCATAATGATATATTGAAATAATATTTCAAAAAGGGTATAATCTTTATAAGAAAATATTTTAGGTAGGAGGGTTTATATATGAAGGAATTAAAGGTTACAGTAATTGGTGGAGGAAGTAGTTATACACCAGAACTAATTAATGGTTTTTTAATGAGGAAAAACGAACTACCAGTAAAAGAAGTTGTTTTAGTAGATATAGAGGATGGAAAAGAAAAGGTTAACACAGTATCAAAACTTGCAGAAAGAATGGTGAAGAAAGCAGGTTTAAAGACAAAGATAACCGTTTCATTTAATAGAAAAGAAGCTTTGAAAAATTCAGATTTTGTAGTAACTCAGTTTAGGGTTGGTGGATTAGAAGCCAGAGCTAAGGATGAAAGATTTCCTTTGAAATATAATGTTATCGGACAAGAAACATGTGGGCCAGGAGGCTTTGCAAAAGCTTTAAGAACAATACCAGTGATTTTGGACATTTGTAGAGATATAGAAGAGGTATGCCCAGAAGCTTGGCTAATTAATTTTACAAATCCATCAGGAATGGTAACAGAGGCTGTTAATAAGTATTCAAATGTAAAATGTATAGGATTATGTAATGTTCCAATTCATATGAAAATGGATTTTGCAAAAGCATTAGGAGTGTCCTCAGAAGAGTTATTTGTAGAGTTTATAGGACTAAATCATTTGGTGTGGGCAAAGAGTGTATGGTTAAAAGGCAAAGATATTACACAAGATGCAATTGAAGCTATGACAGATAAAGAAAGTTTATCAATGAAAAACATACCAGCTATACCATGGGATAGAGATTATTTAAAGGCAGTTGGGATGATACCGTCTCCATATCATAGATACTACTTAATGACTGCAGACATGGTAGAAGAAGAAAAAGAAGCAGCAAGTGAAGGTGGAAAAGGAACTAGAGCAGAAATTGTCCAAGGAGTAGAGGCAAAATTATTTGATATATATAAAGATGAAAATGTTGATGTTAAGCCAAAGGAGCTTGAAAATAGAGGTGGAGCATATTATTCAGATGCAGCAGTTTCATTAATTAGCGCAATATTTAATGATAAAAAAGAGATTCATACAGTAAACGTATTAAATAATGGAATAATAAAAGCATTACCTGATAATTGCATAATAGAAACAAATGCAATTGTTGATAATACAGGAGCAACACCAGTATTGTTGAAGAGTCCATTAGATGAAGAAGCGGTGGGATTAATACATTCAGTTAAATCATATGAAATAGCAACGGTTGATGCTGCTGCAAATGGAGATAAGGAAAAGGCGTTAGTAGCTCTTGTAAATAATCCTTTAATTCCATCTATAGATATATCAAAAAAACTATTAGAGGAACTTTTAGAAATTAATAAGCCTTATTTGCCACAATTTAACTAATTCTAAAAATGAGGTGCTTTTAAATGTTTTATATAGGAATAGACGGTGGAGGGACGAAAACAAAATTTTCACTAGTAGACAAAGAAGAGAATTTAGTAGCAACAGTTGAAAAGGGAACGTGCCACTTTAATCAAGTTGGATTTGAGAAAATGGAGAGGATTCTAAATGATGGGGTTAATGATCTTCTTTCAATGGCGAATATAACTTATAAAGAAGTTAAAAGAGCATGTGTTGGTTTGGCTGGTTACGGAAATGTAAAAACTATAGCTATTAAAATAGAAGAAGTTGTAAAAAGAGTATTTAAGAATATTGATTTTTTACTTTTTAATGATGTTCATATTGCACATGCTGGTGCTTTGGCTGGAAAGGACGGAATAGTTATTATTGCAGGAACAGGATCAATTGGATATTCAAGTAATAATGGCGAATATAAAAGAGTTGGTGGATGGGGATATACTATAGGTGATGAGGGTTCAGCATATTGGATAGGAAGAAAAGCAATAGAATGTTTTTCAAAACAGGCTGATGGAAGATTCAAAAAGGGAAATCTTTATCATATATTTAAAGAGCAGCTTTCTTTGAACAATGACTATGACATTATCAAATATGTAAATGAAGAAATCAAAGCTGATAGAAGAGAAATTGCTAAATTTGCCACACTATGCTCAAAGGCAGCAAAAGATGGAGATAAATATGCAATAGATATATTTAAAAAAGCAGGAGAAGAGTTAAGTGGATTAATTAATACCTTAGCACTGGATTTTTCAGAAGATAAAGTTGATGTTTCATATATCGGTGGAGTTTTTAAGTCAAAAGATCTTATATTAGAACCAATAAAAGATAACATAGACAAAAAAGTACACCTTATGTCTCCAAAATTTCCACCAGAAATAGGAGCATGTTTAATAGCTAAACAGTGGAATAAATAATGAAATAGAGGTTGAATGAATATGTATTGTGTAGGATTAATGTCTGGTACATCACTAGATGGAATAGATGCAGCCTTAGTAAAAATATCAGGTTATGGACTTGATACCCATGTAGAATTAATTGAATTTGATACTTATAAGATTCCCTTGGAAATAAAGGATGAAATAAAGAAGGCTTGTTTAAATAATTCTCCATCAACAGCCTTAATATGTAGTCTTAATTTTAAACTTGGATATTTATTTAGTGATGCAGTAAAAAATATATGTAAAAAAACTAATATATCTACAGATGAACTTGAATTTGTTGCTACCCATGGGCAGACTATTTATCATATTCCAAAGTCAATAGAAAACTATATATCTTCTACGCTACAAATTGGTGAACCAAGTATAATAGCTTATGAGAACAATGTTAAAGTAATTTCTAACTTTAGAACAATGGATATGGCAGCTGGAGGAGAAGGAGCACCATTGGTTCCATATAGCGAATTTATACTTTATGGAGTAAGGGGAGAAAACATAGCACTCCAAAATATAGGGGGAATTGGCAATGTAACAGTTATACCAGCAGTTAAAGATATGAGAGAAATATATGCTTTTGATACAGGACCAGGCAATATGATGATTGATGAAGCATGTAGTAAGTTGTTTGGTGTTTCATATGATGAAAACGGTGATATAGCTAAGAGTGGAAAGTTATGTGAGACTCTTATGGAGGAACTTAAGAGTCATCCATATATAGATCTTAAACCACCAAAAACTACAGGAAGAGAAGATTTTGGTGAGCAGTTTGTTAATGATATATTAGAGAAATATAAAAATATTCCATCTGAAGATATTATAACAACATTTACAGAGTATACAGCTTATACAATAGTTGAAAATTATAGGAAATTTATACTTCCCAATATTAAATTAAATAAAGTTATCATTGGTGGAGGAGGAGCCCATAATAAAACCTTAGTAAGTTTAATCCAAAAGGGCTTAGAAAATGTTAAGGTATTTACTCAAGATGAACTAGGATTTTCATCAGATGCAAAAGAAGCAATTGCTTTTGCTATTTTGGGAAATGAGACATTGAATTGTAGTTGTTCTAATGTTCCAACTGCTACAGGGGCCAAAGAAAATGTTGTTTTGGGAAATATTACTTTACCACCAAGAGGAAAAAATAACTTTTAATATCTATTAATTTTAAAAATATTTTTATATTTGTTATTGACTATGAAATTTAATTTTGGTATGATACTAATCATATTAATTAATTGAAAATTTTAAAAAGTGAATAAATATACAGTGTAGTATAGAGGTTGCAATTGTCATCAGTAGCATACTAAGAATATGTGAAAGGGTCAATTGCCGAAGTGTATAAATTTAATATTTATGCATTGGGATTATACTTAATAGGTATAGTACTGTGTTTAGAAGTTTGCCCAAACTTCTAAAGGCGTGCTTACTACATTGGGGCAAAAGGTGATGTTATTAAAACAGTCATGAGAATCCTTTTGCTCATGACTGTTTTATTTTGCTTAAAATCTATTAACTTATAAATTCATGATAAAAGTTTAAGCGCTTAAATTTGAAAATAAATTTTTACGGGAGATGAAGGATAGCATGAAATTATTTGGAACTTCAAGAGGAAATAATAATGGAAATTTAGAAATAGGAAATTGCGACACATTGGAATTAGCAAATGAGTTTGGAACTCCACTATATGTAATGGATGAAGAAATGATTAGAAAAAATTGCAAGATGTTTAAAGAAAATTTTATTATGGAAGATATAGAAACAGAAGTTATATATGCCTCTAAGGCATTTTTAAATTTATCTATGTGTAAATTAATTGAAGAGGAAAATTTATCTATAGATGTGGTATCAGGTGGTGAATTATATACAGTATTAAAGGCAAACTTTCCACCAAATAAAATATATATGCATGGAAATAATAAAACAAGAGATGAACTTATTTTGGCAATTAATAATGGGGTTAGAAGAATAATAGTTGATAATATTCAAGAGATAATTAAAATTGAAAATTTATGTACAACCTTAGGTAAAAAAATAGACATATTATTAAGAGTAAATCCAGGGATAGAAGCTCATACTCATGAATATATTCAAACCTCAAAAAATGATTCGAAGTTTGGAATATCAATATTTCAGAATGAAATTTATGAGGCAATAAATTTACTTAAGGAAAGTGAAAATATATGTTTAAAGGGATTCCATTGTCATATTGGGTCACAAATATTTGAAGAAAATTCATTCTACTCACTGACCCTGGAAATGTTAGAATTTTTAAATGAAATAAAAGTTGATTATGGATTTATCACACAAGAATTAAATTTAGGGGGAGGTTTTGGAGTATATTATTATCATGGTGATGCACCAATTGAACTTCAGGATTGTCTTCAAAGTATGCTTTCAATAATAAAAAATAAATGTAATGAAATTGATATAAAGATTCCTAAAATAATGATAGAACCAGGAAGATCAATAGTTGCAAATGCAGGAACAACACTTTATACAGTAGGTGGAACTAAAAAAACATTTGGAGGAAAACATTTTGTTTTTATAGATGGTGGTATGACTGATAACCCAAGAACTGCATTGTATGATGCAAAATATGAGGGGGTAATTGCTAATAAACTAAATTTTAATAACACAAACACATATACAATAGCAGGAAAATGTTGTGAGTCAGGAGATATTATAATAAAAGATATTGGGTTACCAATAGTAGAAACTGATGATATATTAGCTGTATTTAGTACAGGAGCTTATAATTATAGCATGTCTAGTAATTATAATAGAATCCCAAAACCAGCTGTTATATTTGTTAATAAGGGTCAATGTAAATTGGTAGTAAAAAGAGAAACTTTTGAGGATATTGTAAGAAATGATATGGCACTTGCCTAATTACTGATAAATAAAAATACAAAGCTATGAATTTAGAAATTTTATTTTTCTAAATTCATAGCTTTTATTATGGGTAATAAAATTATTGAACTTTATAGTAACCTTTTTGATTCATATAGTTAAATATTTGTTCTCCATGCTCTTGTTCCTCTTTTTGAATATGATTTAATACTTGACGTATATTAGCCTGAGTACATTCAAATATTGTTGTATTATATGTTGAAGATACATATTTTTCAGTTGATAAAGCATCATGGCATAAATCTGCATCATTTTGATTGAATGGTGTAGTACTATTTTGCATATTTGGTTGTTGATTTTGACTTGCTTGTTGTCCTTGACCTTGCTGATTTTGTTGGTTCATATTAGGAACTTCACCATTTAATATACTGTTTAATGTGTTAACATGTTGTTGTTCATGATCACGGATTGAAGTAAATAATTGTTTTAATGCTGGATCTTGTGCTTCATTTGAATATTTAGTATATTTTTTTACACAAATATCCTCTTGAGCTTTTTCATCTTTTAATAACATAGTTTCTTTTTGTGTTAAAGTTGTCATATAATATCACCTCTACATTTATTTTTTTGGATTTTCAAAACTAGGGGGAGTAGGATTAGGGCTATCAAAAAAATTTCCAGGTGAAGATAAATCGAAGTATAATTTTGAATCTTCAGTTACCCCAAAGTCTTTGTTTGATCCAGTATTTTTAACTTTATTTAAAGCTTCTCTAAATAAAGCATTATGAGCTTCTTCTCTGTTTAAAAGAAAGTCTATGGTTTCCTTCACATATTTATCATCTATTTGTCTATATAAGTATTCATAGACAACTTTTGCTCTTTGTTCAGATGCAATATTTGAAAGTAAATCTGCAACTAAATCCCCAGTAACTGTAACATAATTACCTGTCCAAGGAGCGCCAGATGAATTAACTAGACCTGGTGTCAAACCAAACATTACGTGAGTTTGGATTTCACCAGATTTTACAGCGTTAAAATCTACATCATGACCATTTAATAAATTAATAGTAGCTGCAACCATTTCCATATGACTTAATTCTTCAGCACCTATATCTAAAAATAGGTCTTTTATAGCTGGATCTTTAATTCTAAAGCTTTGAGAAATATATTGTAGAGCGGCTTTTAATTCACCATTTCCTCCTCCAAGTTGCTCTTGCATTAGCACAGCATACTGAGGGTTAGGTTTTTCTACTTTTACTTCATGCAATAATGATTTATCGTGCTTAAACATATGAATATTCACCTCCTTAAATTAAAATTATTATTAAGATATATAATTATTATTAGTTAAATAAAAAAATATATACTGTAATAAAATTCTTATATTATTTTTGTTTAAGGTAAAACTAAGATTAAGTTTGGAGGTAATACAATGAGAAAAGTATTAATAGGAAAGAAAAAATCACAAGGAAATTTAAAATTGAAGGTTATTATTTTTTTAAAGATACAAAAATATATTAGGCCAAACTTAATTAAAGAAAAATCTATAATTAAATTACGGGATGAAATAAATAAATTAAGTAAGAAAATGAGTTCTAAACCTATAAATTTTACAGATATAAGAGATATACAAATTTCTCGTAATAAAATACCGGTAAGAATATATACACCGTTTAGTAAAAAAGGACTTCCAATTATTATTTACGTACATGGAGGAAGTTGGATTGGAGGAAATCTAGATACTCATGATAATGTCTGCAGGAAGATATCAATGACTTCAAAAGCAATTGTAGTATCAGTAGATTATTCTCTTGCACCTGAAAGACCATTTCCACATGGATTAAATGATGTATATACAGTAATAAGGTGGGCGTACAATAATTCAAATAATATTAATGGTAGACCAGATTGTATAGCACTTGTAGGAGATAGCTCGGGCGGTAATTTATGTGCTGCAGCATCATGTATGGCTAGAGAGAAAGGTGATAAATATATAAAATGTCAAGTGCTAATATATCCGGCAACTAACATATTTGAGTTAAATACGGGATCATGGTTAGAATTTGGGAATGGATATATATTAACTGAAGAAAATCAAAATAAATTTATATCACTATATATAAAGGACAAAAAAAATAGAAAATGTATATATGGGTCACCATTATTAGAAAGTAATTTTAAAAAGTTACCACCTACTTTTATTATAACAGGAGAATTTGATCCACTTAGAGATGATGGAGAACTATATGCTCATAAACTAAAAGAATCTGGAGTTGAGGTAAGTTTGAAGAGGTATAAAGGAGTAATACATGGATTTATAACAATGGATCAAATGTTTAGTGAGGCTGATGATGCAATAAAAGAAATAAGCTTATATCTTAAAAATCAATTTTCTAAAGATTGTTAAAGTGTTAATACGTATTGCTTGATTATTTAAAAATTGATACGGAAAAATTAAATACAATATAATTCAACAGGTACTTAGGATAAACAAAAGAATTTTAAAGAAAATAAGAGAATTAAGTAGCTTAAACACATTAAATTAGTAAAATTACATAAATGGATACCTTTTCATTGGAATTGACTAATTTTGTTTATTGGTTGATAATAAATATATTAAATGAATAACTGAGGTAGAGGAGCAAAACTTAAAAGTAACATTATGGAGCTAAGCACAATGAAGTAATGTGAAAGGATGTTTTGCCGAAGTTTATAGATAATGCTTTAAATCTATAGACTGGGATTGTATATAACATATATAATACTGTCACATTTTGTGGAGCGCTATCATTCTAAGTATAAGAATAATATTTACATATTATATATTCGATATATGATTAAAATCCATAAGGATTATAAATAATATATTGTAACTATATAAATAAATTTTAGGTTAATATATTAAGAATTTTTAATATTTAAATTTAGAATTTTATTAATATTATTTTCGGTATACCCTGAGTGTAGTCTCAGGGTTTTTTTATTTGAATTTAGTCGTCATCTTAGTTAAAGCATTTAACATTTTCAATGATATGGAGGAGTTAAAATGCAAATTGCAAATGAACAAAGAAAAACAGAACGTAATGTAGAAACCAATGAATTAAAGAAGGGATTAAAAGCAAGGCATCTTAGTATGATTGCTATTGGTGGTTCTATAGGAACTGGAATATTTTTAGCAATGGGTGATACAATACGTCAAGCAGGGCCAGGAGGAGCATTAGTAGCTTATGGGTTAATTGGTATAATGGTATATTTTTTGATTAGTAGTTTAGGAGAAATAGCAACATATATGCCTGTATCAGGTTCTTTTGGTACCTATGCAACTGAATTTGTGGACCCAGCTGTGGGATTTGCACTAGGTTGGAATTATTGGTTTAACTGGGCAATAACTATAGCAGCTGAGCTTGTAGCATCATCTTTAATCATGAAGTTTTGGTTTCCAAATATACCAGGAATAATATGGAGTGTAATTTTATTATCAATAATAGTAATGTTAAACTTATTGTCAAGCAAAGCCTACGGTGAATCAGAATTTTGGTTTGCTAGCATTAAAGTTGCAACTGTTATAGTATTTCTTATAATTGGTGTATTAACTATAGTTGGAATAATAGGGGGAGAGGCTGTAGGATTTTCAAATTTCACATCAAATGGAGGTCCATTTGTAGGTGGTACAAAATCAATATTTATGATATTTTTATTAGCTGGATTCTCATTCCAAGGAACTGAATTAATTGGTATAGCTGCTGGAGAGAGTGAAAATCCTGAAAAGTCTATACCTAAAGCTGTAAATAGTGTTTTTTGGCGAATATTACTTTTCTACATAGGAACTATAATAGTAATAGGTGCATTAATTCCACTTACAGAAGCAGGTGTAAATGAAAGTGCATTTACTTTAGTATTTGAAAAAGCAGGTATTGCAGGAGCAGCATCAGTAATGAATGCAGT
Source organism: Clostridium frigidicarnis (assembly GCF_900111985.1). Taxonomy (GTDB): domain Bacteria; phylum Bacillota; class Clostridia; order Clostridiales; family Clostridiaceae; genus Clostridium_Z; species Clostridium_Z frigidicarnis. The sequence goes on along the minus strand of NZ_FOKI01000013.1, from coordinate 86,035 downwards.
AATACTTAGTGCTGTATTATCAGCTGGCAATTCTGGAATGTATGCTTCAAGTAGAATGTTATATTCAATGGCTAAAGAAGGAATGGCTCCAAAAATATTTGGAAGAGTTAATTCAAAAGGCGTTCCATCAAATGCTATAATTGCTACTACGGTAGTAGCATCAGCATGTTTTTTAACTGGTTTATATGCAGAAAGTACAGTTTATGTATGGCTAGTGGCAGCTTCAGGTTTAGCTGGATTTATAGCTTGGATGGGAATAGCTTTATGTCATTATAGATTTAGAAAAGCTTATGTACTTCAAGGTTATGACTTAAATGATTTACCTTATAAATCAAAGTTTTTCCCTTTTGGTCCAATCTCAGCATTAATATTATGTTCGGTTATAATATTAGGACAGGGATTTTCATACATATCACCAAGTGGCATAGACTGGATGGGACTTTCTTCTTCATATATTGGAATACCAATATTTTTAGGTTTATGGTTATTTTATAAAGTTAAATATAAAACAAAAATTGTTAAGTTAAATCATGTTGATTTAAAAAAATATGCTAGAAGTAAATAATATATTAAAAAGCTATAGGTTTAACCTATAGCTTTTTGTTTGAAGATATAATATAATTATTATGAAAATATTAACAATATATATTTATTTTGTAAAACTTTACAAGGATAAAAAGAGTATTTGATATAAGGGTATGTAATACTTATTCATGTACAATAAAATACTTAGAAGAAAATTTAAGGATAATAATATACATATGGATGAGAATGAATTTCTGAATCATACAAAAAGTTTTGTGATTAATATTACAAAGAAAATTATATCAACAAAATGAGTAGATAAGTAGATTAAATACCTAGCTAGTTATTCTAGATAAGTTCTTCTAAGGTCCAAGGGGGCACTCATAAGAAAATACCATCTAAACCTTAGAATAACTTGATAAATAGCCAACATATAAGGGGGAGTATCTATGATAAGGGGTAGAAAAATAAACCTTAGAACCATAAAGGAGCAAGACCTTGATACACTAATTTATTTTAAAAATAAATTTGAGGAAAAGGGAGATTTTTGGCCTGTAGACTTATGCTCTGAGATTAATTTTAAACATAAATTTAAGGAAAATGGATTATTAGATGACAACTCGGGTACTATGGTTATTACAGATAAAAATGAAAATATTGTAGGAACCATTTCATATTTTCCAGGAATATGGTACTTAACAGGTTATGAAATTGGTTATGAAATATATAGACAAGGGGATAGGGGAAATGGATATATGACAGAGGCACTAACACTTTTTTCTGCATATTTATTTGATATAAAACCAATTAAGCGATTAGAGATAGAAATATCTAAAGGAAATTATGCTAGTCGTAGGGTGGTTGAAAAATGTGGTTATCAGCATGAAGGGACTAAACGTAAAGCTGTGTTTTGCAAAGGACTTTATAATGATCTGGAAATATTTTCTTTATTAAAAGAGGAATGTTTAGGACTAAAAGAGACTATAGAGAAGCTTAATTTGTTGTAAAGAACATAATTAAGAACTTAATTTAAAAAGTCATAGATTAAATCTATGGCTTTTTCTAAATTGTGGTATAAATTACAAAGTAAAAGATATAACTTTAAAATATATTATTGGGTTAGAAGGTTATCATGAATAAGGATATAAAAAAATTAATTCTAGAAGATAAGCTTACAATTTAATAAAGGATAACTATTATGTGAAAATAAATTGATTGTATATAAATCTAAATGTATAATGAATCTAGCAATTAAAGAGAGGAATTTTAACTTATGAATAAAAATATTGAGATGATGAAAAAATTAATTGAAGAAAAGAAACAAAAGGGATCAAATTCAAAGAATAATAGAAAAGCTGAAAAGACTATTGGTTCAGCTGCTAAGGCAGTTAGAAATAAAAAAACTGGTGGAGTATTTGATAAATAAATATGTACATATAAATAAAAATGCAAATGGTTTATATTAAAATTATAGAAATAATTAAAAGTCATGAAACTTAGCTTAAAATACTTTGGTTTCATGGCTTTTAATTTTAAAGTGACATTTATATAGAATGAATTTTAACATATACGAATATTTTAATTTAATAGTTCTTTTAGTGGATTTAACTTTAATATGCCAAAAGATATTATTATACATAGCAGTTCAGAAACTAAAGTAGCCATCCATATGCCAGTATCATTAAATAAAGCTGTCATTGTAAATAAAGATAAGACAATAGTTACTAAACCTCTAGATATAGATATTATTATAGCTTTAGTAGGTTTTTCAATAGAAGCAAAGAACCCAGATATAAGTATATTATATCCAACTACCAAAAATGATGTGGAAAATATCTTAAATGACCATACAGAGTAATTAAATAGTTCAGCATCAGCACCTTTTATAAAGACATTAACTATATTTTCAGAAAATCCAATTACCACAATAAACACAAATGCAGAAACAACTGCAACAGTTTTAAAACTCATCTTTAATAATTTTTTTATTGTATCTGTATCCTCTTTACCATAGTAATAACTAGATAATGGCTGCATACCTTGAGTTATGCCTATCATAGTCATTAAAACTAAGGTATTAACATAAGAGATTATGCTATAGGTTACAATTCCATTTTCACCTAGATGTCTAAGGATTATTTGGTTAAACATAAATAAAACAACACCTGTAGATGCTTCAGTTATACAATCAGGCACTCCTATAGATAAAATTCTTTTAAGAATACCAAAATCAAATGTTACTTTTACAAAACTTAGAGTAGAGTTTTTTCGAAGGAAATGTACTAAAAAGAATATGCAGGCAATGACCTGAGATATACCAGTAGCATAAGCAGCTCCAGCAACTCCTAAATTTAATTTCACAACGAAAATATAATCTAAAAATATATTAGTTAAAGCGGATAGACACACACCTATTATTGCAAAGTAAGGAAACCCATCAGTTTTAACAATTACCTCAAGGCAATATGAAACTATAAAAAATCCATTGAAAGATATGATTATTTTAAGATATTCTTTTACCATTTCAAGGGTAGTAGGTGTAGCACCTAAAAATAATGCAAGTTTTTCAAGATTTAATAAACTAAATATGAGAATTATTAAGGAGAAGATGATTATAGAGATTAAATTTAAAGTAAAAGTTTCATTTGCTTTTTTATAATCTTTCTTTCCTAAATATATAGCTATAATAGTAGAAGCGCCTGTTGAAAATAACATTGAACTTGCAAAAATGAAATTTACAAAGGGCATGGATAAATTTACAGAAGCTAAAGCTGTAGGACCAACGAATCTACCAACGAATATACCATCTATAATGGTATATAGTGAATAGACCCACATTGCACATACCGAAGGTATAGTATATTTTAAGAACTTTTTTCTTAAGTTTTTCTTTTCTAGTTTTCTTTCCACTTACAATCACCTCTTCAATGAAAGTATAAACCTTGGTATAATACTAAGGTCAAGAAAAATACTAAACTTGGTGTTAAAAAGAGGTAAGTTATGAAAGATTATTATAAAATAGGTGAAATATCAAAAATATATGGCATAGGAAGAGATTCTTTAATGTACTATGAAGAACTAGGAATTTTAAAGCCTTTTAGAGGAAAAAATGGTTATAGAATGTACAGTATGAATGATATATGGAAGCTTAATTTAATAAAAGAATTAAGAACATTTGATTTTTCTATGGAAAAAATTAAAAATTATTTAGATGAAAGAACAATAAAAAAAACCAAAGATATGTTAAACGAAGAGGTAGTATTAATAGAAAAACAAATTGAGGAACTTAATAGATTAAAGAAAAATGTTATGCAAAGATTAAATGGTATAGAAGAAGTTATGTCGAACATAGAATTATATAAGATAGATACAGTTTATATGAGTGAGAGAAGAGGAATAACGCTAAATGGTAATATAACTAGAGATGAACAAGTAGACTTTTTAGTAAAAAAACTTCAAAAAAAACATGAAGATAAATTTTATTTTTTAGGCAATTATAACATCGGTGCTGTATATCCTATGAATAAAATAAGAGAAGGGATATTTAATGAATATAAATCAGTGTTTTGTCTTTTAAAAGAGGATGAGGAAGACTATGATTTAATTTTAGAAAAAGGCAAGTATATTACATATTCTTATAGAGGAGCTTATAGGAATAGCAAAAATTATATACCTACTCTCCTTAATTTTATAGATAACAATAATTACAAAGTATTAGGTGACCCCATTGAAATGTATATGATAGATATCCATGAAACTGGAATAGTAGAGGAATTCATTACTCAAATTCAAATTCCTATAGAAAAGAATATGTAATTTGATGATATACATGGTATCTTTGACTTGATATTTTCTTTCATGTACCTTAACGGATTTATATATCAAATTTAAAGGTTTACAGAGAAAAACCAGAATAGTTTAAATAGAGTCAATATGTTAAGAATTATACAAATAACAAGATTAATATAATATGTGATATAATGTAGTATAGAATACATTTAAAAATACTTATATATGTGAGATTATAGGTATAATATTCCTATGTAATATATATTAATAGTAGGAGAATGAAGTTTTTAATACAATAGAATTTCAAAAATTATATTGGTTAAAAAATATATAAAAATATCGAATATTTAAATGTGAGAATGGAGTACTTTACGATGAAAAAATTTAGAGTAGTATTAAGTAGTGTTTTAATATTAATGATTAGCTTAATGTTGGCTTCTTGTGATAAAAAAGAACAAGTTTATTCAAAAGATGTTTTTATGATGGGAACAGTAATTAATCTTAAGTATTATGGAAAAAATGGAGAAAAGGCAATAGAAGAATCTATAAATAGAATTAGTGAAATAGAAAAAGAAATGTCTTTAAATATAGAAGATAGTGAAATTTGTGATGTAAACGAAAATGCAGGAGTTAAGCCTATTAAGGTCAGCGATGATGTTTTTAAAGTTGTAGAAAAGTCTCTTTATTATGGAGAACTAAGTGGAGGTGCACTAGATATAAGTATAAGACCAGTAGATGCACTTTGGTCTATAGGAAGCGACAATGAAAGAGTACCAGAAAATAAAGAAATTAAAAAAGCTTTACAGTCTGTTGACTATAAAAATATTGAATTAGATTCAGATAATAATACTGTATTTTTAAAAAATAAAAGTATGGCTATAGATTTAGGATCAATAGCTAAAGGATATACAGCAGATGAACTAGTAAATATACTGAAAAAGTACTATGTAGATAGAGCTTTTATAAATTTAGGTGGAAATCTTTATGTCCATGGAGGAAAAGAAAATAATCAGCCTTTAAACATAGGAATTCAAGACCCAAAAGGAGAGAAAGGCGAATATTTCGGCGTCCTAAAAGTTGAAGATAAATCAGTTGTAACATCAGGAAATTATGAAAGATATTTCATAAAGGATGGAAAAAGATATCATCATATAATGGACCCTAAAACAGGATATCCTTCAGAAAATGGATTAATAAGTACTACTATAATTTCCGATAAATCCATTGATGGTGATGCATTATCAACATCAACATATGTACTAGGGGTAGAAAAAGGTATGGAACTTATTAATAGCATAGAAGATGTAGATGCTATTTTTGTTACAGATGATAATAAAGTGTATACGTCTAAAGGTATTAATGAAAGCAACTTTGATATAACTAACAAGGAGTATACATATGAAAAAGGGAGATAAGTTTGTCTTAGGAATGGTTATATTTATATTTTTCTTATGTATACTTTCTATTGGGTACTATTTTATTGGTGGATCCAATAGTAATGGATTAGTAGCAGAGGTTTATAGGGATGGAGAACTTTTGCGTAGTATAGATTTAGAGAAGGTAGAAAAACCAGATGAGTTTAAAGTAGAAGATTCTGATGGTGATTTTAATATAATAGAATTTGAAAATGGTAAAATTAGATTTAAAGAAAGCAATTGTAAAGATGATGTTTGTGTAAAAACAGGATGGCTTTCAAGAAAAGGAGAAATGGCTGTTTGCATTCCTCATAAAACTTATATAAAAATTGTAGGTGAGAGTAAAGAACTAGATGGAGTAAGTTTTTAAGAGGGGTGACAAAATATGAAAAAATTAAATAGATTATTATATTTAAGTATGATATTGTGTATAGCGCTAGTTATTTATGTAGTAGAGGCGCAAATCCCGGTAATATTTCCTGGGATTAAATTAGGTCTTGCAAATGCGGTGTCTTTATTTGTCCTTATTTCTTTTGGTGGAAAAGAGGCAATAACAATAATGGTTCTTAGAACGTTTTTAGGAGCTGTTTTTGGAGGAAATCTGTTTGGGTTTTTCTTTAGCCTAGGTGGAGGATTACTAAGCAATTTAGCAATGATTTGTTTATATAAATACTTTAAAGATGACATTAGTATTCCATGGCTAAGTATGGGTGGAGCTATATTTCATAATATAGGTCAACTTTTAGTAGCAGCCATAGTAATTGGTGATTTCAAAATATATTTTTATTTACCAATACTTATGATTGCTGCAATAATTACTGGATATTTTACAGGGGTTGTTGCAGAAAATTTAAATAAGAGAAAAGTACTCAAATTATAATGTGAATGTTTTTAGTAATTAATTAAAACAATGTTAATTTTAAAAAGTTTTAATATAAAATTAATAATAATTTGATAATTATTTTACAAGTTTTAACTTTAAAATCAATAATTAACTATAGAATATTGAAAAAACATAAGGATTTTAATTGAAAATATATTTTTATTATGGTCTTTAGCAATATATTTATGAAAAAATCACTCTTTTTGTTGAAACATGTATAAAAAAAATCAATATTATTCTATAATTAAATAGGATATATTTAGTGTGGTTAATCTTACTATTTTATATATTAAGTAAAATAGTAAATAAACATATGTAAAACTAAATTAAGAAAGGATGTAATGGCATGAAACTGTTAACTTTTAAAAAAGGTGTACATCCACCTCATGGAAAGCATTTAACAGAAAAAAAACCTATAGAAGAATATCTTCCAAAGGGTGACCTAATATTTCCTTTATCTCAACATATAGGAGCTCCATGTAACGCTCTTGTAAAAAAAGGAGATAAAGTTTTAGTAGGTCAAAAGATTGGAGAAGCTACAGGATTTGTTTCAGCTCCAATTTACAGTAGTGTATCTGGAACAGTAAAAAATGTTACACCTATGGCAACAGCTATGGGAACTAAAGCAATGTCAATAATAATTGAAAATGACAATGCTTATGAAAAATGTTCAGAAAAACTAAACGAAAAAAACTATACTGAGCTTTCAAATGAAGAGATTATAGCTATAATCCAAGAAGCAGGTGTAGTTGGTATGGGAGGGGCTACATTCCCAACTCATGTAAAATTAAATCCTCCAAAGGATAAGGAAATCGATAGTATTATAGTAAATGCTGCTGAATGTGAACCTTATCTTACTTGTGACCATAGACTTATGGTTGAAGAAGGAGAAAAAATAGTACAAGGTCTAAAGATAATATTAAAGCTTTTTCCTAAAGCAAAAGGTTACATAGGAATAGAAAATAATAAACCAGATGCTATAAGTATTATGAGTGATTTAGTTAAAAATGAAAGTAATATAGAAGTTTCATCTTTAAAAACTAAATATCCTCAGGGTGCTGAAAAACAATTAATATATTCAGTAACTAAAAGAGAAGTTCCTTCAGGAAAACTTCCAGCAGATGTAGGATGTATAGTTCAAAATGTAGGAACTATTTATCAAGTATACAGAAGTGTTGTTTTAGGAGAACCTCTTATAGAAAGAATAGTAACAGTTACTGGAGAAGCTATAAAGGAACCTAAAAACTTAAAAGTTAAGATAGGAACTTCAGTAAGAGAACTTGTTGAAGAAGCCTGTGGTAACTTTAAGGACAACCCTGTAAAGATAATTTCAGGTGGACCAATGATGGGAATGACAATAAGCACATTAGATATCCCTGTTACAAAGGGAACTTCAGGAATACTTGCACTTACAAAAGATATGGCAGTATTACCTAAGACAGCAAATTGTCTTAGATGTGGAAAATGTGTAGAGGCGTGTCCTATGAACCTTGTTCCATCTAAACTTAAAAATTTATCTCAAAATAAAGAACTTGAAGATTTTGAGACTTGGCATGGTTTAGATTGTATAGAATGTGGATGTTGTACATTTATATGTCCTGCAAAAATTAATATAGTACAATCAATTCGTGTGGCTAAGCGTACAGTTTTAGCTAATAAGAGAAAAAAGTAATTTGAAAATTATAGAACTAAAGGGGTGTCTTATATAATGAGTGAACCAATGTTAACATTGTCTTCATCCCCTCATATTAGATCTAATGACTCTGTTCAGAGCATTATGAGGGATGTCTTAATAGCATTAGTACCGGCAGCTATTGCTGGTGCATATTTCTTCAAATGGAGAGCTGTTGTAGTTATTGCTGTTGCAGTAATTGCAGCTATATTATCAGAATATGTATGGCAGAAATGTACTAAAAATGAAATAACAATATCAGATTATAGTGCTATAGTTACAGGAGTACTAGTAGCATTCAACGTGCCACCTACACTTCCACTTTGGATGGTTGCATTAGGTAGTATGTTTGCAATTATAGTTGTAAAACAATTTTTTGGTGGTCTAGGACAAAACATAGTAAACCCAGCTTTAGCAGCTAGAGCAGCTTTACTTGCTTCGTGGCCAGTAGCTATGACTACATGGACTTTAGATGGAGTAACTACAGCAACTCCTTTAGCTTTATTAAAAGCAGGAGAAACTAATCTTCCTTCACTTTTTAATGCATTTATTGGTAATGTAGGAGGATGTATAGGAGAGACTTCAGCTCTTGCTTTATTAATTGGAGGAGCTTACTTAATATATAGAAGAGTAATTTCGTGGCATGTTCCAGTGTTCTACATAGGTACAGTAGCTATATTAACTACTATTCTTGGTAGAAGTGGATTTATGACTGGAAATGGATTATATGAAATATTTACAGGTGGTTTAATGCTAGGGGCCTTCTTTATGGCAACAGATTATACTACTTCTCCAATTACGCAAAAGGGTAGAATTATATTCGCTATAGGTTGTGGTGTAGTTGCTACTTTAATACGTGTCTTTGGTGGATACCCAGAAGGAGTTTCTTATTCAATATTAATAATGAACTTAGTTGTTCCTATAATTGATAAGTACGTAACTCCTAAGATATTTGGGGAGGTGAAGTAATATGGAAAAGAAGGAAAGTATTTTAAAATTAGGAATAAAACTTCTTATTATAACAGCTGTTGCAGGATTAATTTTAGGTTTTGTTTTTAATGTAACCAAGGCTCCTATTGCTGACCAGGAAAAATCAAATAATGAAGCTGCTATGAAGGAATTAATAGTAACGGCAGATAAATTTGAAAAGAAAGATATTACTTTAACTGATGGCGTACTAGAAGTTAATGAAGGTAAAAAGGGAAATGATGTTGTTGGATATACTTTAAAAATGTCTACTAAAGGATATGGTGGACAAATTCAGCTTATGGTTGGTATATCTAAAGAAGGAAAGTTAGCTGGAATAAAAATTCTTTCACAATCTGAAACTCCAGGACTTGGAGCAAATGCTACACTACCTTCATTTTATGAGCAATATAAAGAAAAACCAATTAGTAAAGATCTAGAGGTTGTTAAATCAGGTACATCTGAAGACAATCAAATACAAGCTTTAACAGGAGCTACTATTACTTCAAAGGCAGTAACTACTGGTGTTAATGAAGCAATTAAGTTTTATCAAGAAAATTTAGAAGGAGGTAGCAAATAATGAATTCTCCTTTAGAACGTATAAAAAATGGTGTTATAAATGAAAATGTTATATTTGTTCAAGTACTTGCAATGTGTCCAACACTAGCTGTTACTACAAGTGCAGAAAATGGTTTAGGTATGGGACTTGCAACAACTGTAGTATTAATGGGTTCAAACTTTGTTATATCTTTATTAAGAAAATTTATACCAGATAAGATTCGTATACCTGCATTTATAGTTGTAATTGCAACATTTGTTACTATGTTACAATTCTTATTACAAGGTTTTATACCGTCACTGTACAGCTCACTAGGTATATTTATACCTCTTATAGTTGTTAACTGTTTAATCCTTGGTAGAGCAGAAGCATTTGCTTCTAAAAATGGCCCTATAATATCAATATTTGATGGATTAGGACAAGGTTTAGGATTTGCTGTTTCTCTTGGAGTTATAGGTTCAATAAGAGAAATATTAGGAACTGGTATGATTTTTGGATTTCAATTAATGCCTCAATCTTTCCAACCAGCTATTATTATGATATTAGCTCCAGGAGCATTCCTTACTCTTGGTATATTAATGGCTTTAATAAACTATAGAAATGCTAAAAAGAAGAAAGAGAATAAAAGAATTACTGAATTTGCAGGTTGTGATGGTAAGTGTGGAAGTTGTTCAAAGCATAAAAACTAGCAAAAGAAAAAATCTTTGTTTAATAAAATAGCATTTAATATAGAAAGAAGGGTGAAGAAATGGAATTTTTCGTAATATTCGTAAGTGCTTTGCTTGTGAATAATGTTGTATTATCAAAATTCTTAGGAATTTGTTCGTTCCTAGGAGTATCTAAAAAAATAGAAACTGCAATTGGTATGGGTGGAGCTGTTAGCTTTGTTATGGTAATTGCTTCATTTATGTCATATATAGTTTATCATTTTATATTAATACCTTTAAACTTAACTTATATGTATACTTTAGCTTTTATACTAGTTATAGCTGCTTTAGTTCAGTTAGTTGAAATGTTCTTAAAAAAGAAGAGTCCTGCATTATATAAATCTTTAGGTATCTTCTTACCACTTATAACAACTAACTGTGCAATTCTAGGTTGCGTTATAATAAGCATGAATGAAAACTATTCACTTATGGCTTCTCTTGTTTATGGATTAAGTTCAGGACTTGGATATATGTTAGCTATAGTATTATTAGCTGGTATAAGAGAGAGATTAGAAGAGTGTCATAATATGCCTGAGTCTATGAAGGGATTGCCAATTTCTTTAGTTACTGCTAGCTTAATGGCAATAGCGTTCTTAGGTTTTCAAGGCTTAATACACTAAGGAGGTATATTATAAATGGATATAACATCTATTATTTATCCAGTCCTAAGTTTAGGTGGACTTGGATTACTATTTGGAGTTGGTTTAGGCTATGCTTCTAAAAAATTCCATGTTGAAGTTGATGAAAGAATACCACTAGTTAAAGATTGTTTACCAGGTGCTAACTGTGGTGGTTGTGGTTACGCTGGATGTGAAGCTTTTGCACAAGCTGTTGTAGAAGGAAAAGCTCCTGCTAATGGTTGTGTAGTTGCTAATGCTGAAGCTAGTGAAAAAATAGGAAAAGTTCTTGGAATAGAAGTTGGTTCTTCTGAACCAATAAAAGCTTTTGTAAAATGTGCAGGAACTTGTGAATCAGCAAAGAAAACAGGAGAGTACTATGGATTAAGAGACTGTAATGAAGCAGCTGTAATCCCAGGTGCTGGAGATAAAGTCTGTTCATATGGTTGTTTAGGATTAGGATCTTGTGTTAAGGCGTGTCAATTTGATGCTATTCATATAGTTGATGGAATAGCTGTTATAGATGAAGAAAATTGTACAGGCTGTGGAGCTTGTAAAAAGACTTGTCCTAAACAAGTTATAGATTTAAAACCTGCATCAGAAATAATAAGAGTAAAATGTAATTCTAAAGATAAGCTTAAAGAAGTTAAAGAAGCATGTTCTTCAGGATGTATGGGATGTGGAGTGTGTTCAAGAGTATGCCCAAATGGTGCTATAGTAATTGAAAACAACCTTCCTGTAGTAGACAAAGAAAAATGTACTCTTTGTATGACTTGTGTAGAGAAGTGTCCTACAAAAGTAATAAAAGCTTTTGGAAAGATGCAAAAACAAACTATAGCTATAGAAAAATAATAATATTAGGATAAGTTAATTAAGATTGAAAGTGTATTAAACATTCCATTTAGGTGGAAGTAGTTTAATACACTTTTTTTATTTTGATTTATATAATACATTTATAATTAAGCAATGAAATATTATATGCAGTTTTAAGCATTTATGTCAATCATACATCATTTAACAAATATGGTGATTTTCATAAATTTCTAAAATATTACAAAAGAAATAAAAAATATATTAAAATCACCATATTAAAATTGAATCAATAACATTTAAATGTAGTTTAAATTACATTATTGATATAAAAGTAAAATTGAACTTAATTTTACTTTTTCCTATAATAGGTCAGTAGGGTGATTGATTTTATTAAGTATAGGTGTCTAGAAGCTTAAATTTTAAGCTTTTAGAAAAAATTCAGCATAAGTAAAATTTATATAAAAGACATTTTAAGGAGGTAAATATGACACTTAAGATTTTATTTATAACTTTATTTATAGTAATTATTGTAAGAAAGAGTCTTAATAATAATAAGATATACACAATAAGGACAGCAAAAAAATATAAAGACTTTAAAGGAATTTCACAATGTGCTTATGAGGTATATGGAAAGTCTTACCCATATACTTATATTTATGATACAGAAAAAATAAAATTATTTAACAAAGAAAAAAGAATTATATCTTTCATAGCAAAAAATAAAGGAAAGATAGTAGGGCATGTAGCTCTTAATACTGATAAAAATTCACAGGATATATGTGAGATATGTACAGCTTTTGTAAACCCTAAATTTAGAGGACAGGGTATACTTAATGATTTATCAAATAGAGCTTTAAATAAATGCAAAACTCATGGATTTAATGTTGCCTATGTTGAAGCAGTTTGTACTCATACATATTCTCAAAAAGGTGCTAAGAAGTTAGGCTTAAATGAATGTGCAATTATGTTAAGTAAGGTTGAACCATTAAATTTTAAAACTTTAAATGAAGAAAAAAATGATAGAGAAACATTAGTTAAATGTTTTATATATTCTAAAGAACCTAAAGAAAAACAATTTTTCTTGGGAAAAAAGCATAGAGAAATTATTGAAGAAATTTATAACAGTTTAGGAGTTCAAGTAACCTTTAATGACAATTATGAAAAAAGTAAGATTTACAGTTTGAAATCTGTAATTCATGTAGAACATACTCAAGGAGGAAGTGCAACAATAGGTATAATTCAGGTTGGTGTTGATATTTGTAAAGTAGTAACAAGTAAATTAAAAGAATTAATAAAAAATGGAACAAAGTCAATATTACTAACTATGGGACTTAATAATATGTCAACAGTTTATATATGTGAAAAATTTGAGGATAATGGATTTATCTTTTGTGGGGTAGAGCCTAGATATTTAGATGAGGATTTAATTATACTACAGTATGTGGTAGAAAATGTAGATTTTAATTGTGTAAAATTATCATCACCTCAAGGAAAAAATCTACTTAAATATATAAAAAATGAATTTTATGAAGAGAGTGAAAGGAAAGAGGCTAATGAATTTTAAAAGCATAAAAAAGTTGTGTGAAGTTGAAAAAGCTTTTGATTTTTCAGAAGAAAATAAAACTTTATTTAAAAAAGCAATGATTGAAAATTATAAATTCCAATATAACAATCAAAATTACATTAAGTATTTAGCTAATAGAAACAATTTCAATATAGATAAGTTGAATATTTTAGATGAAGTTGAAAACATACCTACACTATTTGTTGGAACTATGAAAATCAGTGAGTTTTGTAATTTTGAGAAAAAAGATTTAGCAGCTGTGTTTACTAGTTCAGGAACAAATGGACAAAAAACTCAATCTTTTTTTGATAAAGAATCTTTAGAAAGACTTGAAACACTATCTTATAATATTTTTAAAGAAATAGGATTCACAAGTGATATACCAGTACATTATTTTCTTTTCTCTTATGATATATCAAAGGCAAATAATGTGGGAACAAGTTGGAGTGATAATCAAATTCTAAAACTTGCTCCAAGTAAATCAGTTAACTGGATGATTGAATGGGATGAAGATAAAAAAGAATTTGTTTTTGACAGTGAAAAATGGGCTAGGGTATTTGTAGAACTTAGTAGAGAAGCACCAGTAAGATTATTAGGTTTTCCAGCATTTATGTATAAAATGATGGAAGATATAAAAAGGTTATATGGAAAAATAAAAATTTATCCTGAATCTTTTGTAATAGCAGGAGGAGGATGGAAAAATCACTTAGGAAAGGCTATGGGGTTAAAAGAATTTATAGATTACATGGAAGATTGTATAGGAATTAGAAGAGAGAATATAAGAGATACATATGGAATGGCAGAGCATGGAATTCCATATTGTTCATGCAAAGAAGGACATCTACATGTACCTATCTTTAGTGAAATTATTGCTAGAAATCCTATTACACTAGAGAAAGTTGATTATGGGCAAGAAGGTTTATTACAACTTTTAACACCCTACAATGTGGCACAACCTAATTTATCAATTTTATCTACAGATTTAGTTGTTATAGATAAAGATTGCACTTGTGGACTAAAAGGAGACTTTATAAAATCCATAAGAAGAGGTGGAATAAAAAAACATAAAGGCTGTGCAATTAACGCTCAGGATGTATTAAACAAAAGTAGTTAAAATTAGTTATAGAAAAGGGGCAAAGAAATATGGAGACTTTTACTCATTATTTATTTGGTGAAAAATTTAATATAGGAAAAGAATTAAATGAGGAATTAGCAAGAAAATATTTTAATAGAAAAGTTTTAGAAGAAAAGTCTAGGGAATTTGAAAATACACCTATAGATAGGATATTTTATATTCTTCAAGAAACTGCTATTAAAATTTGTGATAGACAAGGAATATATTTCAAGAGAATTATGGATGAACTACCTAAAGCATTAAATTATAGTTATGAAATGGTAGAAACTGCACTTGATATGTTACCAGATATACTCAGTGTTAAAACTTTAAAAGAAAGACTAAAACCACTAGGAGATTATAAGGTTTTAGATAATTTTGTTAAAGAAGATTATACAAAAAAAGTTGTTCCACTTGGAAGTGTACTACATGTTTGTGCTGGAAATATATTTTTAGGATCAATAGATTCTTTGGTTTTGGGATTGATTACTAAAAACATTAATGTGCTTAAAGTATCCAGTGATGATTTAATATTTCCAGTAATATTTTATGAAGCCTTAAAAGAAGCTGATGAAGATAATATTATAACTGATTATATATCCATAACATATTGGAATCATCATAATAAGACTATAGACAACATAGTAAAAGAAAATTTTGATGGAATACTATTATTTGGTGGTGAGGATGCAGTTATAAGTTATAAGGATGGTTTATCTTATAGAAGTGAATTATATGCATTTGGTCCTAAGATAAGCTTTGGTGTAGTCTCTAAGAATTTAAATATTAATGAATTAAGGGAAGCAGCAAAAGGTTTTTCAACAGATATAGTATTTTGGGAACAAAGAGCATGCACAAGCTGTCAAAATATATTTATTGAAGAAGATGAAAATACAGATAAGTTTATAAAGTTTTTATTTGAAGCATTAGAAGAAAAGGCAATTGAATTTCCTCAAAACAATTTGGATATAAATTCTTCAGTTGAAATTAGAAAAGAAAGAGAACTTGGAAAATGGGTAGAATTTAAAGGTGATGGCAAGGTTCTAGAGGGCAAAAATGGGAGTCATACTATAATAGTTTCTAGTAGTAATAATTTAAAAACATCACCTTTAAACAGAACTATATATGTAAATAAAATAAGATCATATAAAGAATTAGAAAAAAGCAACTTAAGAGAACTTTCATATTATATGTCAACGGCAGCCATTGCTTTTAAAGGTATTCAATCTGTTATTGATGATTTAGTTAAAACAGGAGTTAAAAGATTTTGTAAACCAGGAACTATGTCTACAGCTGGAGATGCTGAAAAACCACATGATGGATTATACTTGCCATATTTACTTGTAAGATTTATAAATATTGAAGATTTAGATTCTAGTAAATTGGGAATAGAGTATTTAAATGAAGAAGACAAAGATAAAATGATTTTATGGAAGTTAAATAACCTTATATATAAGTCTTTAGAAAGCCCATTTTATAAGGAAATATATAAGGATATAAAATTGCCTATAAATACATTAGAGGAGTTTAAAAAATTACCTGTATTAACTAAGGATCATATATACGAAAATGGTATTGATTCAGGAAATAGCATGGTAACGGACAAGCTTTCTAATGCATATATATTTTCAGCAGGTGGAACTACTGGGAAAATGAAATATGTAGCTTATTCTAATGAGGAATTTAAAAAATCAAAAAAGGTTTTTGGAAGTGGATTTAAGGCATTAGGAATAAATGAAAATGATGTAGTTGCAAATTATATGAAATCTGGAGCACTTTGGACGGCTTTTTCAGCAGTAAATGATGGGTTAGAAGAAACAGGGTGTAGAATCTTATCTCTTACAGCCAATCAGCCAGAGAAAGAGACAATAGAATATTTAAAAATATTTAAGCCAAATGTAATAATGGGTTTACCAGGTAATTTAATTTTATTGGCACAGGAAGTTAATAAAATTAAAGAGAATATAAAATTTGAAAAAATATATTATGGTGGAGAGCATCTTTCAGATAAGGCAAGAGAATATATAAAGAAGACTTTTAAAGCAGAGATAATAGCATCACTAGGATATGCAGCGGTGGAAATAGGACCTATAGGATTTCAGTGTCCATATTGTAAAGATAAAGAATTCCATGTTTGTGATGAATGGGCCTATTTAGAGTGTAGTGAAGATGGAGAAGCATTGGTTACTGCATTGGAAAGAAATTTAAATCCAATAATAAAGTATAAATTGGGAGATAAGATTGAAGTATTAGAAAATAAATGTGCCTGTGGAAGAACCTCTAAAAAGTTTAAGTTATTAGGGAGAAGTGATGATGTAATAAGGTTTAATGTTAGTGACTTACATTTATCAGAGGTATATGAGTCTTTAAAATATGTCAAGGGCGCATCCTCTAACTTTCAAATAAAAGTTGATAACTTAAATGAAAATAGAGCTATTACATTTAGAGTGGAAAAGGAAGATTATTCCCATATAGATGCTGTAAAATTAAAGGGTAAAATATTGTCTAGTTTAATGGATAGATGTAAGTGTATATGTGAGGATAAGAAGCTAAATCTTCTAGAAAAAATAGATATAGAGGTTATAGAGCCTAATACTATTAAAAGAGTTGGTAGAACAGGAAAATTAAAAAGAATAGTTGATAATAGAATTTAGTTTGCAGATAATATAAGAATAAGGTAAATAATGAATTGTTCTTAATAATAAATTTTAGTAAGAAAAATAGATGTTATACATAAAAATATAACATCTATTTTTTGTTATCATAATTAATTGAAAGATTTATAAATAGCGTTAATGACAAAATATACAGCGTTAATGACAAAATAGATAAGCTTTTTAAGCGTTTAAGATTTAAAAACATGTGTTTACTACATATTTGAGATTTAGTAGTAATTATAACATACAATAAATATGAAAGATGGTTTAAACAGTTAATATTGGTTAAATTATGGGCTTTATAACTTTGTTTAAATTTTTGGGGGGAATTTATAAGAAAATACTCTTCAAAGTTTAAAATAAAGGGAGCTATGGGCTCCTAATATATATAAATAGAAAGGAGAATAAAAAATATGAAAAATTATGTATGTCCTACAATTGATTGTAACTTAATCGAAAAAACTGAGGATGAGGCATGGGTATTAGTGTTTATGGCTGCCTTATTAGCTGTAGGAACTACTTGGTTTATTGGTATGTCAGTATGGTGCCTTAATAATGGTTACAAAGGATTTACCGGTAATTATGAACTAGTAGAATGGGGATTAAAAGTTAATTTTGAGTGTAAATAAATTTCATTCAAAAGACATAGTAAGCCTGTGCACAAATTTAAAAAACACTGAATAAATAAAAAAACATAGAAAAATTAAATAGAGGAATGTGTAATATCTAGTGCATACTCCTCTATTTAAAGACTTACAGTTAAAATTTGGCTATGAGCTATACATCCTTGTTTGACCCAAAATATACATAGCGTCTTTGAATTGTTATTTTCTTTCATGTACCTAAGTTTAAACCTTATATTGATTGATTAGTATGCCAATAGTTTTTACTTCCATAATTATATTGTATACATTTTTTAATAATTGTTTCATTAATACCAATAACATTAGATACATGCGTTACTTTTGGCTTTAGAATGATAGATGAAATATGCTTGTTTGTACTACTTATCATTCTATTTTCATGTTTAGATGAACTATCTTACTAAGTTAAGGGCATTATTTAAATCATCTATAATATCTTCAGGATTTTCTAATCCTATAGAAAGTCTTACTAGGCCATCACTTATTCCAGCAGCATCTCTTTCCTCAGGGCTATAAGGAGAATGAGTCATTGATGCAGGATGCTCTATAAGTGTTTCAGCATCTCCAAGGCTAACAGCTAATGCACAAAGATTAACATTATTCATAACTGTAATTCCTTCTTGTAATCCACCCTTTAATTCAAATGCTATAATTCCTCCAGGAAGAGACATTTGCTTCTTAGCTAATTCATATTGTTCAAAACTTTTAAGTCCTGGGTAATAAACTTTTTCTACAGCAGGATGGGTTTCTAAGAATTCAGCTATTTTTATAGCATTCTCACAGTGTTTTTCCATTCTTATTTGAAGAGTTTTTAAACCTCTTATGATTAAGAAGGCATCAAATGGACTAAGAGATGCTCCAGTCATATCTTTAACACCAAATAATCTAACATTTGTTATAAAATCCTTAGTACCACAAACAAAGCCAGCTATAACGTCTCCATGTCCATTTAAGTATTTAGTACCAGAATGTATTATGACATCAGCTCCAAGTTCTAAAGGTCTTTGAATATAAGGTGTACAGAAGGTATTGTCTATAAATAATAAACAACCTTCGTTTTTATGAGCTATTTTTGCAATAGCAGATATGTCATTTATTTTTAAAGATGGATTAGCAGGTGTTTCTAGATAAACAACTTTAGTATTTGGTTTCATAGCATTCTTAACGTTTTCAGGATTAGTAACATCACAGAATGTTACCTCAACACCATACCTAGTTAATCCATGGTTTAAGTAAGCAAAGGTACATCCATAAAGAGTATCAGATGCAACAACATGATCTCCAGCTTTTAAAGCAGTCCAAAATGCAGAAGATATAGCGCCTATACCAGAAGCAGTTGACATACAAGCTTCTGCACCTTCAAGTAAAGCCACTTTTTCTTCAAGAACTGTGTTTGTTGGATTGCCAAGTCTAGAGTAAATATATCCATCTTCTTTACAAGCAAATCTATTTCCACCTTGTTCAGCATCATCAAACACAAATGTAGATGTTTGATATATTGGAGTTGTTAAAGCACCAAATTGATTTTTTTGGTGACCTCCATGAATTGCTTTAGTAGCAAACCCTTTGTTCTTTAGACAATCATTATTCATTTAATAACCCCCCACAGTTAAATAATCTTGATTTAAGTATACAACTAAAACTTATCTATTTCAATTAAAAGGTAAAAATTCAATGTTGTTACAAAAACTATTAAAAAAATATTATTTATATGACAATTGACAAAACCATATAAGTATATTAGAATTTACTTATATGGTTTTGGTAAATAAGGTGGTATAAAATATGGAAACACAAGTTAAGGTTTTTAAAGCATTGGCTCATCCAATAAGATTAAAAATAATTAAAAAATTATCTAAGGGTGAGATGTGCGTTTGTAAATTGAATCAGGATGTTGAGTTTAGTCAATCAAATTTATCTCAGCATCTCAAAATATTAAGAGAAGCGGGAATATTAATTGGAAGAAAAGATGGTATGTGGACTCATTACAGTATTACAAATGAAAAAGTATTAGAAATAATAGAAATAGCGGGTAACTTAGATTAGGAGGATAAATATATGAATAATATAAAAGATACAGATATTAGAAGTACCGTGCGTAAAAGTTATAAAAATATTGCTATAGGAAAAATTAAGAAATCAGGATGTTGTGATAATGGCATAAGTCTAAAAAAGTCATCAATAGATATATCGCGTAAAATAGGATATTCAGAAGAAGAATTAACAAATGCTCCAGAAGAGGCGAATTTAGGATTGGGATGTGGAAATCCTCAATTAATTGCAAATATAGAAAAAAATGAAACAGTTATAGATTTAGGAAGTGGTGCTGGTTTTGATTGCTTTTTAGCAGCTAAGAAGGTGGGAGATAATGGACATATTATTGGAGTTGATATGACACCTGAAATGCTTACTAAGGCAAGAGGTATGGCAAGAAAACATCATTATAGAAATGTGGAATTTAGGCTTGGAGAAATTGAAAATTTGCCTGTAGCAGATAATGTAGCAGATGTAATTATATCTAATTGTGTTATCAATTTATCTCCAGATAAGCAAAGGGTATATGATGAAGCTTATAGGGTATTAAAAAAAGGTGGAAGAGTTGCTATATCTGATATAGTTCTTATGAAAGAACTTACAAATGAAATGAAGCAAGATGAAAAACTTTACTGTGGATGAGTTACAGGTGCATCTTCAGTTGAAGAGTTAAAAGTTTATTTAAAAAATGCTGGGTTTAATGAAATTACCATTGAAACTCAAAAAGTATCAAAGGAATATGAAGAAAAATGGGGACATAATTTAAAGGTTGGAGAGTATATTATGTCTGCCTCTGTTAAAGCTGTTAAGTTATAAAGACAGTATTAGATATAAGAATTATAGATAGTAGGGCACCTAGTCATCAGATAAAGATATATTGAAAAGGATAAGAGTTTAACATTAAGCTCTTATCTTTTTTATATATAATTAAATGACATTTGATTATATATTTTCTTAATGGGAATAATAAGCAGAATAGTATTTTACGCTAAAGGGTATTGCAGATTTGGAATCTGTGGATAACTTTGAGAAGTATAGAAAACATAAGTTAAGAGTACACGTGGCAAGTTAATGATGTTTTTTCACGTTGCTTTGAAAAGCTAATAATTTAATCTTTAATTCTAGATTTTTCGTAGAAAAACAAACATCAACATGTAACTGCAAACTTATCACTTAAAAATGGCGTAGTCACTTTTGCCCTATATCAAAGGTCAAAATATATTAAGAGATGTGGCAGTGAGTATCTTTTAATTAAAAATATGAAGGTATTAGCGGTGGCAGCTATTCAATAAAGAATAATAAGGAGAGAAAAAATGAGAAAAGTTATTTTATATATTGCTACAAGTTTAGATGGATACATAGCAAGAGAAGATGGAAAGGTAGATTGGCTCTCGGGAGATGGAAGTGACCCTAGTTCCGATTATGGATATGAAAAATTTTATGAAACCGTAGATACTGTTATTATGGGGAGAACCTCCTATGATCAAATAATAAATGATTTAAGCCCAGATAAATGGGTATATGAAGATAAAGATAGTTATGTTGTTACTACAAAGCAACATAATGAAGATAAGAATGTTAAGTTTATTACAGAAGATGTATGTGATTTTATTAAAGAGTTAAAGGGTATACCAGGTGAAAATATTTGGATTGTAGGTGGAAGTAAACTAGTAGATACATTAATGAAGAAAAATTTAATAGATGAGTATATAATAACAGTGATTCCAACTATACTTGGAAATGGAATGGGTTTATTTAAGGGAAATAATTCTGAGATCAAATTAAAATTAAAAGAGACAGCAGTTTATAATGGTGCTGTTATGATGCATTATGTTAACAGATAAGTTTATGTTATGTGTAGCAATGATTTTAAGATTGAACTGGAGTTTGATTAAAAGGAATAGAGAGTATTATTTTGTGACAAGGTTCAAGCTATAGGCGGATTTAGTGAGATGTGATTACATATTTAATTAAAAAATTATATATTAGCAGAGCATGGTGGACAGGAAATAAAATGATATTAACTTTTTCAGCAGTTATAAGTATTAACCACAAGTTAAGTATTAGGTGGAAAATTCAACTATAACTCCATTGGTATTTTAGGTATTACAATATATACTTAAGATAATGATGGAGGGGTAAGAATGAATGATTTACAAATTGGAGAAATTATAAATAAGTTAAGAAAAAATAAGGGACTTACTCAAGAACAGTTAGCTAATTTTATTGGAGTATCTACAGCTGCAGTATCAAAATGGGAAAGTAAATGTTCATATCCAGATATAACTTTATTACCTAAATTAGCAACATTTTTTAATGTAACTATAGATGAACTGCTAAATTTTAAAATTAAATTGTCAGAAGAAGATATTAAAAAAATTTATGAAGAGTGTGAAACTCTTTTTAATAACAAAAATAGTTTTGTGTTAGCATTTGAAAAAAGTAAGGAATATATATTAAAATATCCTAATAGTTATAAGCTCAAGTCTAAGATATCTTATCTATATTGTGCATACTCTTGGAAATTAAACGACGAAGAAAAAGTTACAGATATGATTAGAGAAAGTATAGAACTATTAGAGGATATAGTTACAAACAGTAATGATATAGAGCTTGTGGAAACATCATTATTCTTTGTATTCAAGTGTAGAAGAGGAGGAGAAGGCTATAGAATGTTTAAATAAAATACGTAAAAGTTATTGTGATCCTAATGATATACTTGCAAGTATTTATATTAAACAAAATAAATTAAATGAAGCTAGAAAAATTTTGCAGGGTAAATTAAGTAAATGTATTTTTGATATATCAATAATATGTATAAGTTTAGCTAATGCGTATAATAACTGTGAAGATGAATTAGAGATAAAGGAGAAATATTATAAATTATCATTAGATATAAAAAAATGCATAGCACCTTATGGAGATGCTATATTATCATCCATTTTGGAGTATTTTGGACTGGCAAGATTATATTTAAAGCATGGTGATATAGAAAAGGCTTTAGAGTCATTACAAACATTGGTGGATAATTTTGAAAAAGGTGGTATTAATAGCATTGAAAATAAAAATAATCTTTGGTGTTTTAATGAACTTAAGTTAAGTAATGAGAATAGTAGTCAAATGAACTTATATGAAAACATATTTTGTATGCTAGATGATAAAATGTTTGATCAAATAAGACACACTATTGAGTTTAGAGATTTAATTGAAAAATTGAATGGGTTACAAGAAAAATCTTTGGGTAAAAGAAACTAAATTATATAAGTGTTTTATATTAGAAAACTATGTGATTAATCTAAATTACATAGTTTTTTGTTTTTACTAATATTTAACTAGCAACTGATATAATATATCTTTAAGATTGATATTTTGCCTTTGAGTTAATATAAACAACCTCTTACGTTGAAAATGTAGAAAAATATAACAAAATTAAATATACTTTAAACATACCAATTGATGGAGGGAGATTAAAAATTGAATATAGAAATGGATATAAATCATAAGTATGAAGAAACAACAATAGTAGTAAGAGCACCTGAATTGAATGGGGAAATAACAGATCTTATTGAAAGACTTAAAAGTTCAAAAACAAAAAATATTATAGGTAAGAACAATGAAAAAATGTATATATTAAGTCCAAAGGATATACTATTATTCTATAGTAAAGATCAAAAGGTTATAGCAGATACAATAAATGGAGAATATGAAATTAAACAAAAACTTTATGAGTTGGAAGAAGAATTAAATGGAATGTATTTTGTTAGAATATCTAAATTTGCAATAGTAAATATAAATAAAATTAAAGATATAGAATTGTTTTTTAATGGCAGCTTAGTAGTTAATCTTATTAATGGAAAACAAGAAGTTATATCTCGTAGATATGTATCAAAAGTAAAAGAGTTTATAGGAATGGGAGGAAAATAAAATGAAATATGTGAAAAAATTTATATTAAGAGGCTTATTAGGAATTACTATAGGGGTTTTCCTTAATCAGATAGGCTATTTATTTATGGCTCTTCAAGGAGGAACAATTGAAATTTCATCAGATATTATAATTTCACAATTTATTATATCAAGTTTAACTGGTTTTTATTGTGCAGGATCAAGTGCTATATTTGAAGTTGAAGAGTGGAGTGTATTGCGTCAAACAATAACACATTTCATTGCATTATTGCCATACTTTCCAGTTGCAATATATGCAGGATGGATACCATCAACTTCATTTGGAAAAATAATTTTTGTAGCAAACTATATAGTTGTTTATTTAGTAATATGGTTTTCTTTCAGAGCTTATTGGAGAAAGAAAGCTAAAGAATTAAATGAAGAACTTAAAAGACATAATAGAAAAGCTGGTTTGGAAAATTAACATAAAAGGGAACTCTGAAAAATCAGAGTTCCTTTTTTATGTTAAAAATTATCTTATAAAATAGAAAAACTATTTAATAAAAAACCAAAAGAAAAATTACAAAATTCAATAGAAGTAATGGATTAGAAAATTAAAATATTAAAAGCGTAAAAAGTTTTTAAAACTAGATGCAATGGAATTTGATGAAAATACTTAAGGTATATTTAATATTTCACGATATGTATTGATGTAACTAAAATATTTATTTTGAAATTGAAAAGAAAAATGGGAGGCATAAAATTGGAAAAACTTAAGAACTTGAAAATAGGTACTAAATTAATAATTAATTTTACAGTAATTGCTATATTAATGTTTATTATTGGAGGTGTAGGGCTAAAAAAGTTATATGATAGTAATATAGCTATTAAAGACATATATAACAATAATATACTATCTATTACAGCTATAAATGATATGGATAAAAATTTATCTAATATATATTTAAAAATGCAGTTAGCTGGAAATATTAAGGATAAAAATGAAATAAATAAATTAATTAATGAAATAAATGAATTAGAATCTAAAAATAACGAAGATATTAAAATATATAAGAGTGAAATTACAACAGAAGAAGATAAAAATTTATTTAGTAAGTTTGAAGAAAAACTTATCAGTTATAGAAAAATTATATCAGAACTTATAAATGCAGGACTTAGCCAAAATATAGAAGAAATAAATACAAAAACAGGTGAATTTGAAAAAGTTAGAAATGAAACGAGAGGCAATTTAGATAAATTAGTAGAAGCAAATAAAAACTGGGCAAAAGATACTTTAGATAAAAATAATAGTGATTATAAGAAGTCTGTTATATTTAATACTACTATTATTATTGTTTCTTTAGTTTTAATGATTTTATGTGCTAATTTTATAATAAAATGTATAACTATACCATTAAAAAAAATAAGAGAATTGGCTAATAGATTGTCTGATTATGATTTTTCGACACCTTTAATTTTAGAAATAAAGGATGAATTTGGACAAACGGGTGATGCACTAAATAAAGCACAAGAAAATGTAAACTTACTAATAAAAAAAGTTATAGACAGCGTTCAAGGTATAACGTCAGCAAGTGAAGAATTGTCTGCAACTGCCGAGGAAATGACTTCAAAAATGGAAGTAATAAATGAATCAACAAAAGGAATAAATTCTGTAGTTCAGGAGACAAGTGCAACATCTGAAGAAATATCAGCATCAGTACAAGAGGTAGATTCAAGTGTTGCAGTTTTAGCAAATAAAGCTGTTGATGGAAGTAGTAATTCAATTAAAATAAAGGAAAGAGCAACAAGGGTTGAAAGTAATAGTAAAACAGCAACTGAAGAAACAAAAGAGCTTTACGTTGGTATGGAAAAAGCTATTTTACATGATATAGAACAAGGTAAGGTTGTAGACGAAATCAAAGTAATGGCTGATACTATTGCAGGTATAGCAGAGCAAACAAATTTACTAGCCCTTAATGCAGCAATAGAGGCTGCAAGGGCAGGGGAGCAGGGAAAAGGATTTGCTGTAGTAGCAGATGAAGTAAGAAAGCTAGCAGAACAATCATCAATCGCTGTTGGCAATGTTAAATCAACAATAGATAAAGTACAGGGAGCATTTAAAAGTATATCTGAAAATAGTAGTGAGCTTTTAAAATTTATGAATGATAAAGTTCTATATGAATTCCAAGGTTTTGTAAAAATCGGAAAACAATATCAAGAAGATGGGAATTTTGTTAATTACATGTCAGAAGAGCTAGCATCAATGACTGAAGAAATATCAGCAACAATGACTCAAGTTAGTGAAGCAACGCAAAATATGGCAGAAATAACACAAGGATCATCAGAGAATTTAAATGGAATTCAAGAAAGTGTTTCAGAGTCTACAAAAGTTATGGAGCAGGTTGCATTAACTGCACAAGAACAGGCGGAACTTGCACAAGAACTTAATGAAATTATTTTAAAATTTAAAATTTAAAAGAAATGATTTGATATATATTTAGAAATAAGGTGTTAAAGGGATTTTTAACACCTTATTTTTTATGTTAATTTTTAAGTTAAGTAAAAATAAGTTTAATCAGGTGATTCTTATGTTAAGATGAAGTCCGTTTATCAGATGAAGGAAAAAATACCACCTAAATAAAAATACTAATCTTTTTTATAAAAATTATATGAAACAATTAGAATAAATTTTTGGGTTTAATATAATAAAAAATATATATTTAAAATTTAAGGGAATTTATTAAAAAAATTTAATGATTTGCAGAACTTAGAATAATTTATAGTATTGAAGTTTATACAAAAATCAATATTATTATATAGATACATAAATTTAATTTAGAAAAATGTGTATACTTTACACTATCTCTTGATGTCCAAAATATAATATATTAGTGGTGTGTAAAAAGGAGGTAGTAATAAAATATGGATAAAATAAAAGAGGAGAAAATGAAGAGTATTTTGTCTGCTAAGGGGATACATACAGACAGAATTACAAATGAAAATTCAGAAAGTGAAGAGGAAAAAAAATCCACACCTAGAACAAAATATCTGATGGATATATTTTATAAAACTTTATCTACAGCAGATATGGAGTTTCCATACTGGTACAACAGAGCATGGAGAGAATTTGATGGAGAAATAACTGTTGTAAGAAGGGCAAAAGCTTTAAAATGTGCTTTCTCACATCTTACTCCTAATATTATTCCAGGTGAAAAATTAGTAATGCAAAAGACTCAGAGCTATAGAGGCGCTTTTCCAATGCCGTGGGTTAGTGAAAGTTTTTTTGTATCTCAAGGAGAAGAAATAAAAAAAGAAGCTTCAAAATTAGCTAGTAGTACAGCAGATGAACTTACTCAATTTGGTAGTGGTGGTGGAAATGTTACTAAAAGCTTTGGAGAAGTAGTTTCAATAGCAGGTAAGTTCGGTATGAGGAAAGAAGAGATACCTGTTTTGTTAAAAATAGCAAATGAATGGGTTGGTAAGTCTATAGAGGATTTGGGATTTAGATATGAAAAAATGATGCCTGATTATGAAACAAAAGAAAAGATAATGAGTAGTTTAATCTGCATGTTTGATTCAGGATATACTTTACCACAAGGTAGAGAAATAATAAATTATTATTATCCATTAAATTATGGAATCGATGAACTTATAAAAATGGCTGAAGAATGTAGAAGAGATGTTGCAGGAAAAGCTAATGGAGATGGAATACTAGGAATGGACAGGCTTTATTTTTATGAAGCTGTAGTTGAAATTTTAAGGGGAATACAAACATGGATATTAAACTATGCTAATCATGCAACTTACTTAGAAAAAATAGAAACTAATGAAAAAGATAAAAAGGAATATGGAGAACTTGCTGAAATTCTTAATTGGATAGCCCACAATCAACCTCGTACATTTAGAGAAGCCCTTCAACTTTCTTATACAATTCATATAGCCTCTGTAAATGAAGATGCTATATCAGGCATGTCAATAGGGAGATTTGGACAAATTATATATCCTTGGTATGAGCAAGATATTGAAAATAAAAAAATTACTAAAAAAGAAGTTATAGAGTTATTAGAGCTTTATAGAATAAAAATAACTTGTATTGATTGTTTTGCATCAGCAGGAGTAAATGGAGGAGTATTATCAGGTAATACTTTTAATACTTTAACTATAGGAGGGCTTACTGAAGATGGGAGACCGGGGGCAAATGAACTTGAAATGTTATTGTTAGAGGCAGGAATGAGTTGCAAAACTCCTCAACCAACATTAACAGTATTTTATGATGAAAAACTTCCAGAGAAATTTTTATTAAAGGCTGCTGAGTGTACTAAGCTTGGAACTGGATATCCAGCATGGGTTAATAATAGGAATGCAATGGATTTTATGATTAAACAATTTGGGGAAGAAGGAATGACAATAGAAGAATCAAGAGCAGTTGCTTCAGGTGGATGTTTAGAAACTTCTCCAGGATGTTGGAAAAAACTTTCTTTAAACGGCAAAAAATATTCAATAGCTGGAGGGGCAGGTCAATCAGCTGGATCGGGAGTTCATTTTATAGCTAATCCTAAAATATTGGAACTTGTTCTTATGAATGGTAAAGACTGTAGAACTGGGGTGCAAATTTTTGAACCTCATAATAAGAAACTTAAAACCTATGAAGAGGTAGTTGAAGTTTTTAAGGAGTATTACGAAAAAGCTATACATGTTTTAGAAAAAGCTAATAATATAGAACTTGATATTTGGAGAAAACATAACATGTCAGTTATAAATTCCTTTCTTAAGCCTGATTGTCTAGATAAAGGTCAGCATATAGGAAATATGGGATATAGATATAATGCTACTTTAAATATAGAAACCTGTGGAACTATAACAATGGTAAATTCATTAGCATCAATCAAAAGTTTAATATATGATAAAAAACAATATACCTTAGATGAACTTAGAAATGCTATTTTAAATAATTTTGGATTTAAGGATGCATTAGAAGTAGAAAATTATTCTTTAGCAGATCAAGTTAAAAATGATAAAACTGGAAAATATGATGAGATATATAAAGCATGCTTAGATGCACCTAAGTATGGTAACAATGATTTCTATGTAGATAGCATTTTAAAAGATTATGAAAAGTGGTTGTTAGAAGTATGTAGAAAAGCAGAATCTTTATATGGTAAGAAAATGTATCCTTGTCAAATATCCGTGTCTACTCACGGGCCACAAGGAGCTGCAACATTGGCGACACCAGACGGAAGATTAAGTGGTACAACTTATTCTGATGGATCAGTTTCTGCTTATCCAGGTACGGATAAAAATGGACCTTATGCTTTATTTGAGTCTGCAACCATTTGGGATCAGTCTGTGGTGCAGAATTCACAAATGAATCTAAAATTGCACCCAATGGCTGTAAGTGGAAAGCAAGGAACTAGAAAACTTTTAGATCTTACTCGTTCTTATTTAAGAAAAGGTGGATTTCACATTCAATATAATGTAGTTGATTCTAATATTCTTAAAGATGCACAAAAAAATCCATATAACTACAGAGATCTTATGGTAAGAGTAGCAGGATTTACTCAATATTGGTGTGAGCTTGGAAAACCAATACAAGATGAAGTTATTGCAAGAACACAATATGAGGGGGTGTAATGTTATGAGTTTAAAGCATAATGATTGTTTGAATTTTTCACCTATAGATGCTGTTAAAGGAATTTGTAGACTTACAAAGGACATTGTAAATATAGATAGTGGTACTTGCAGAAATATAGCTATAGTTCCAAAGTGTAAGAACTGCAAGCACTTTGGTGCATCAGATGTTAATGGTATAGGGCTATGTAAAGGTTTATCTAAAGATGATTGGACATTTGAAAGTCTAAACGCTATAACATGCAAAGGTCATGAATTTAAACAAGAGAGGTAAATCTATGAGTACTAAGGGAATTATATTCGATATACAGAGCTTTTCAGTTCATGATGGTCCAGGATGTAGGACAACTGTATTTTTAAATGGATGTCCTCTAAAATGCAGATGGTGCGCAAATCCAGAAAGTTGGGGCATTAAGCCTCATATTATGTTTAGTGAGCTATCATGTAAGTACAACAATGGATGTATAGCATGTAAAGATAAATGTAATAAAAATGGATTAACTTTTCATGACAATGGTAAGCCCATGTTAAACTGGGAAGTATGTAAAATTTGTAATACATTTGAATGTACAAAATCTTGCTATAATAATGCTTTAAAAGTATGCGCTAAGGAATATAAAGTAGAAGATGTACTAAAAATATTACAAAGGGATTCAAATAACTGGAGAAGTGAAGGTGGGGTTACCTTTAGTGGCGGAGAACCACTTATGCAGTATGAATTTCTAATAGAAGTATTAAAGGAATGTAAAAAAAATAGTATTCATACAGCCATTGAAACTAGTGCATATATAAAAAACGATGTATTTTTAAATGTTATGAAGTATATAGACTTTGCATTTATAGATGTGAAAAATATGAATAGAGAAAAGCATAAAAATGAAACAGGAGTTTATAATGATTTAATACATGAAAATATAAGATCATTATCAAAGTCTAACTGGAGGGGAAGAATGGTTCTTAGAGTTCCAGTTATAGGAGGCTTTAATGATAATAAACAAAATATAGATTTATTAATTAAGTTTATGAAAGACAATGAAATAGTAGAAATAAATCTTCTACCGTTTCATAGATTAGGAGAATCTAAATGGTTACAACTTGGGAAAAACTATGCTTATTCACAAGTTGGAGAGGTTACTAAAGATAAGTTGGAAAAAATTCAGAACATATTTTTAGATAATCAAATAGCCTGCTATATAGGGGAGGATACATTATTTTAAATTTAATTATCGATTAAATTAGTAAGAAATAAATTTCTAAAAATAAATTTCAAAAAAATTTTAAAGTTAATCTATAAAATTGATAATTTAAGGATAAAAAATATTGAATTATAAAGATACTAGGATGGATTAACTTTAAAAGGAATATAAGTAAATGTAAACGGCTAGTAATTTCTATAGTAGGATTGCTAGCTTTTCCTATATAATAAATATATAGATATTATAAAAAAGTTATTATTTTTAAGTATTTTTATTTAGAGATATTTAAACAATCACTTGATGATATAGAATAGTATATGGTATTTATGAAATTTTTTTTAGGGGTATAAAAAAATGAAAATGAAGGATATATGCATATATAACAACATAAAAGAATATTTAGATGAGATAAATATTATAGATTATCATAAAGGACAATATATATCAACAGGAGATGAAAATCTTGAAAGCATGTTCTTTATATTAAGTGGTGTGGTAAAGGTTGAGTGCATAACTAAAGAAGGTAAAACTTTTTTGGTTGACATACTTTATGAAAATGAATTTGTAGGGAAAATAAGTGAGATTTATGATCAAAACTTATTTTGCGATATAATTGCAACTAGCGAAGCTAGACTATTAAAGATTAACAAAGATACTTTTAAAAAACTACAAAAAAATCCTGAGTTTCTTAATATATTTTTCTTTAAAACAAGTAAGAGAATTTACAATATGTATAAAAAACTTATTATGAAAGATTTATTTAGATTTGATGAATTATTTGCATCTTATATTTTAGAAAATTGTGATGATAATATATTTAAATTTAAAAGTGTTTATAATTTATGCAAGATGTTATCAACAAGTAGAAAAAATTTATACAACACAATAAATAAATTTATTAGTAAGGGTTATATCTTAAAGAGAGACAATTCAATAATTATTTTAAATAAAAAAACTCTTATTGAACTATCTTATTATGTTAAGGAATTTAGACAAAAGAATACAGAAGAATTTAAATTTAATATATTTTAATTACTGCTTAATCAAGTAATTATTTATATGTCTATAAATTAAATAATAACCTGAATTATTCATATGGTTATCCTGACAGTTAAGATATTTTGTATTATTTTGTACTTAGTTAGCATGTGTTATAACTGTAAGGTTATAGATAGTGAATGTTCTTAATTAGAATCTATATAATAAAGTGAATTTAAATATGTGTTGAAAAAACTAATTAATAGTATTATAATTTAATTAAGCAGATGATTAATTAAATTGTTGAGGAGAATTTATGAAAGAAACAGTAAAACTTTTTAAAGCTATTGGTGATGAAACAAGAATAAAAATACTACTTCTTTTGTCTAAAAGAAACATATGTGCAAAGGGAATCTCAAAACATTTAGACATATCAGAAGCAGCTGTATCTCAACATATAAAGGTATTAAAGGATGTAGGCTTAATAGTAGGATATAAAAAAGGATACTATGTTGTTTATGATTTAAATAAGGAAATTTTAGACAATGCTATAGATTTTATAAAACTACTAATAAATGAAGATTTAAATTCAATTAAAAATGAATTGAACTTAGATATAAAAGACTTTAATAATTTAAAATGCAAAGATAATTGTAAAAAGATGCAAGGATGTTGCAAAAAATTTCTTAAGGAGGAATAAAAATGAGAGTATGTTTTCCGGTAAAATCCAATGAGGGAATGGACAGTATGCCATATGGTCATTTTGGAACAGCACCAATGTTTGTAATATGTGACTTAGATAAAAATGAAGTTACCACTGTAGGTAATGGAGATTTAGGACATGAACATGGAAAATGCCAACCTATAAAAGCATTATCAGGTGAAGTTGTAGATGCAGTAGTAGTAGGTGGAATAGGTCAAGGGGCAATAGTTAAACTAAATTCTATGGGAATTAAGGTTTATAAGGCTCAAGAAGGAACTATAGGCAATAATTTAGAAATGTTTAAACAAGATAAGTTAGTTCAATTTCCAAGTAATCATACATGTAGTCATGATGGATGTTCGCACCATTAATAAATGCAAAAAGAACTCTTAAATCAATAAGAGTTCTTTTTGATTGGTGAAAAACTATATTAATAACAAATATTTACTTGAATTTTATTTTTGGAAATTTAAAACTTCACTAAAATAAAACAATTTTGTTGGACCAAAAGTTTATGTAGAGATAATTTCAAAAGTTAAATATTAACTTACTGATAAAGGGAAACCATTAAAGTTTATTTTTATATAATGTGCTTATAGAAAAAAGTATATAAAAATCATAATGAATCATCTATTATTTATTTATTAATACCAAAATCATAAATGCATTTCATTAAACCTTCTGTAGTTATAGGAAATATTATAGAATTTTCTTTTAGTTTTTTGTTGCTAATTCTCAAATCTCTTTTGAGATCTTTAAATCTTTCAGCGTCCATAATCAATGTTGAGTCAATTCTATTAGATAAATTCATAGATTTTAACAAATAACAAGCTATATCATAAGTTGATAAGTTATTTTCACTACCATAATTATAATCTCCATATGGAAGTGTAATCAGTTTTTCAAAGTTTTCTATAACATCATAAACATAAGTCATGCCTCTAAATTCATTATCTGAAAGTTTCAATTTAGAGTTATTGAAAATAGCATTTAAGGTATTAGTAATTATATTGGTATTAACTTTTTTACATCTTTCAGGAAAAGTAAAGAGCCAAGTTAATCTTAAATTATAATAGTTATCCATAAATTCCTTTATACGAGTTTCGCATTCAAACTTAGTATGTCCATAAACTGTGTTGGGATTTGGCAATATAGTTTCAGCATAGGGTCCATTATTACTATTTCCATTAAAAATTTGGTCACTACTAGCAAAAACCAAAGTAGAGTTTTTTAATGTACATGCTTTAGCTATGTTTAAAGTGGATCTTACATTTATTTCTTCAGCTAAATCTGGTTCTCTCTCACATTTTTGAGTGTCAGAAATAGCAGCTGTGTGAAAAACTAAATCAAATTTATTATGCTTAAAAAAATCTAAAACTTGATTTTCAACGGTTATATCTAAAGTGTTTCTAGTTAAAGGAACTATATCATATTTATCTTTATAAAAATCAATAAATCTAGAAGCTAAGAAACCGTTGGAGCCAGTTACTAAAATTTTTTTCATTATTAATCCTCCATTAAATTATTATTTATATTTTATAAAAGGTTACTACTCTATGATAATGGAATTCTTAGTATGAGCTCACTTCTTTGAAAGTTAACTAGAACAATGAAAATATCCATGGCTATTATCCTATTAAGTATAGACTTCATTATGATTAATAAAATAAATGTAAATATAAAGTGATTCTTAGGTTGAGATGAAGTTTTTTATAAAAATAAATTCATACAATCATATTAATATAAAATGTGTAACTAATCAAAAAAAACAGTTTTTATTAATATTGTTTAATACATGAAAGAAAAAATAACTTATACAATGTTAAATTCATGTGACATAAATATAGTATATTTGTTTTTGGAGGTGAAAATAAATGAAGAAAATAATATGTTTGTTAATGAGTATAACCGTGTTAGCAGGAATAATGGCTTCGTATTCAAAGAAAAATATAAAAAACCAAGTGGAATATACCAAATCAGTAGTGGATACATTAAATTTCAATTATAAAGTTAATCCTGAAACTTTTGAAATAATAGCTGAATGTAATGGAAAAGAAGAAGTTATTTCTAAAGCAATGGATAAGAGAGAGGTATCTAATTTAAAAGAGGATTCCTCAACTATGTCATGGTCTTATCCTAATGAGGGAATTCAGGTTAATTTAAAAAAAGAAAAACAGTATATAGATGTAAAAATTAAATCTATTAAGGATGATGAAAATGAATTTACTTGGCCAAAAGTAGAAGGAGAAAATTATATTTTACCTTTAGGTGAAGGAAAATCAATCCCAAAGAATGATGATAATTGGATGAAGTATTTAAATGAAAAGGAAATAGACGTAATACAATCTTTTTCTATGGGATTTTTTGCAGTTAATTATGAAAGTTATTCAGCTGTATATCTAATGGATGATATGTTTAATGATAGTATAAATTTTAATACAAAACAGGGTATTGAATTTTCATTTAATCATGAATATACAAAGATAAATAAAGACAAGGATTATGGATTTAGAATTTATTTCACACAGAACAATCCTGTTGATATTAGCAAAGTTTATAGAAATTACGTTATAGAAAAAGGGGAATTTAAAACTTTAGAAGAAAAAGCTAAGGATAATAAAAATATAGAAAAACTTTATGGTGCCACTCATATGTATTTATGGGATACAACTGTTATATCAGAGAAGGATATAAACTGGGATTTATTTAGAAAGAGTAGTGGAAGCAAACCTGTAGAATGGATAAAGACTTTATTGAAAAATAAAATTGAGGATTCTACTGAAAAGGTTAAAGCATTAGAAGAAGCGGGTAC
Source organism: Clostridium frigidicarnis (assembly GCF_900111985.1). Classification (GTDB taxonomy): domain Bacteria; phylum Bacillota; class Clostridia; order Clostridiales; family Clostridiaceae; genus Clostridium_Z; species Clostridium_Z frigidicarnis. Next base: position 50,877 of record NZ_FOKI01000013.1, on the reverse strand, counting down.
AAAGGATTATGTTGATAAATATAATAAGAATACAATATGCCAAGGATTAAGTGATGTATTAACATTACCTGATTTCTACAATGAAGAGGTATTTCCTAAAAAGGATGCGAAAATGGAAGAGTTACTTAAAAAGGGAAGTAACAATTTAAATCAAGTTGAAATAATAGATCTAAACAAGAGAGCTCTTAATGAAAATATGGAAGGGGTATTTATGCCTGTTGAGCAATGGGCAAGTGATAGAACTACAGACTTGTTGAAAGATATAAAGGACTCTGGATTAGATAATGCTTGGATAGGATTAGATAATTGGACTCAAGGTTTTATAAAACCAGAAATGGTTAAGTATGCTAATGATAATGGATACCTTATAGGACCATATGATTCATACCATTCCATACATGAGCCAGGAAAAGAACAGTGGAATACAGCTGAGTTTGAAGATAAAACCTTATATGAAAATGCAACTGTTACAGATAAAAAAGGTAAAAAGTTAAGTGGATTTCAAAATGTTGGAAGAAAATTGAATCCAACATTGTCAATGCCATCTGTAGAAGAAAGAGTAAAGAGTATTTTGAACACTGGAGTTAACTTTAATTCTTGGTTTATTGATTGTGATGCAACAGGGGAAGTTTATGATGATTATTCCAAGGATCATATAACAACTCAGAAAGAAGATTTAAAGGCTAGATTAGATAGAATGGCTTATATAGGAAATGATAAAAATATGGTTATAGGATCAGAAGGTGGAAATGATTTTGCAAGTTCTACAATAGCGTTTGCTCATGGAATAGAAATACCAGCATTTTCTTGGATGGATGATGATATGAAGAAGAACAAAGATAGCAAATATTATTTGGGTAGATATTATTCACCAAATGGGGGGGTTCCAGAAAAATATTCTAAGGAAGTTCCAGTAAAGGAAGAGTACAAAAAAATCTTTTTAGATAATACTTATAATGTACCTCTATTTAAATTAGTTTATAATGATTCAGTTATAACAACATATCAATGGGAATGGTCAACTTTAAAAATTAAGGATGAGGTCAAAAATAGAATGTTATATGAAATTCTTTATAATGTACCTTCACTTTACCATCTAGATAAGTTTCAATGGGAGGAACATGGAACTAAAATATCTGAACATTCTAAAGTTTGGTCAAAGTTCAGCAAAGAAGTAATTAATAAAGAAATGACTGATTTTAAGGTGTTATCTGAGAACAAGTTAGTTCAAATGACTCAGTATGGAGATGATATAAAAGTAGTTTGTAATTTCTCTAATAAGGATTTTAAGTATAATGATGATGTAATAGAGGGACAATCATTAATAATATATAGAGGAGATAAAAAAGAAGTATACAAACCAGGAGCGTAAAAAAGGAATGTGCCTAAAACAAAGGGGATTAAGAGTATTAACTTTTAATCCTTTTTATTTATAATACTTAAGGGGTTAAAACTACATTTTTCATCATATACATTATTATGTTGCAACTAAAATAAAGTTAAGAACATAAGGGGGATGAAAGATGGAAATGAAAGATTTTTTATTATCTAGATTTGACAAAGAATATGATGCAGTGGTTATAGGGGCAGGGATTGGCGGTCTTATGGCTGGATGTGAACTTGCTTATGAAGGAAAGAGAACTTTAATATTAGAACAACACAATTTAGCAGGAGGGTTTGCAACTTCTTTTGTTAGAGGAAGATATGAATTTGAGGCTACATTACATGAAATTCTTGATGTGGGTACAAAGAAACAGAGCTATGATGTAAGAAAAACATTAGACAGGTTGGGGGTTAAATATGAGTTTGAGGCTGTTCCAGAAGCTTATGTACTTATAGTACCAGAAGAAGATATAAATGTATGCGTACCTTTTGGAATAAATGAATTTATAGAATGCATGGAAAAGGAATCGCCAGGGGTGAAAAAAGAAGTAACTAGATATATGGAATTGTGTAAGGAAATGTATGAAGCTATAAATTATATGGTAGATCAAGAGATGAAAGGAAAGTTACCAAATATTATTACTGTGAAAAGAAAATATCCTAACTTTATTAAATATTCTCATATGACTATTGAAGAAGTTGAAAAAGAATTTGAACTTCCAAACAGAATAAAGAGTATATTGCATGCATACTGGTGTTATCAAGGACCATCTGTGGATGCTTTAACATTTTTATTATGGGGATACATGTTATATGGATATATATATACTGGAGCATATATACCAGCAAATAGGTCTCATGCATTATCAACAGCTATTGCAGAAAGAACTAAGGAACTAGGTGGGCAGATTGAATATAACTGTAAAGTTGAAAAAATACATGTAGAAAACAATAAGGTTATAGCTGTGGAACTCAAAGATGGAACTTATATAAAAACTAAATGTGTATTATCTAATGCACATCCAGAACTTGTATATGGAAAGATGATAACACCAATAACTTCAGCTCCAGAATTTAGTGTAAAGAAAACCAATGCTGAAGTAAACACATGTTCATCTATTGCTATATATTTAGGATTAGATGCTAATCCAGAAGACCTTGGAATAAAGTATTATGAGTATTTTATAACAAATACCATGGATACTAGAAAAATCTATGATTCACTATTTACATTAAATCCAGAAGGGTTTTTATCAGCCATTTGTTTAGATAATGCAATACCAGGAGCTACAGGAGAAGGAAGATGTCAGCTTACTATTTCTTGGTTAGTATTTGGAGATATATTTAAAGATGTTTTAATAGAGGACTATGAGGATTTAAAGACTCGTTTTGGAGAAGAAATGATAGATATATTTGAAAAGATTACAGGTGCTAAAATAAGAGATCATATTGAAGAAGTTGAAATGGTAACTCCAATTACTTGGAATAGATATACAGGGGCATATAAAGGACAGGTATTTGGTCATGAACAGACTCCGTGGAATTCAGCGGTTGTAAGACTTGCAGCAGAAAAGTTTGAAAATAAAAAAGAAGTAAGTGGATTATATTTTGTAGGAGGATGTTCTCAAAGTACCCATGGATATACACCTATTATTAGACTTACAAGATTAACTACAAACAAAGCAATAAGATATATGGGGGGCAGTAAGTAATGAGTGGAAAATATGTAAATACTATAAAAAGTCCATGGGGAATTTTGAAAGAAAGAAAAAAAATTATAAATTCAGAGAAGGATAAAATAGATTTAAATGACCCAGTAGGGGAATTAGCACAAAAGCTTCATCCAAAACAATTAAATCTTATTATTAAAGAGGTAAGACAAGAAACTCCTACAATGAGAACATTTAAATTAGTAGCAAATAAGGATTTTGGAACAAGGGAATTACCTATTTTTAAATCGGGACAATATTTAAGCATAAAATTTGTTGTTGATGACTGTCCAATAACGAGAGCATACTCCTTGTGTTCCACACCTCAGGATGCAATAAAATCTGGATATTACTCAATATCTATAAAGTTTAAGGAAGATGGACTTTTAACTAATTATATTTTTAAAAACTGGACTGTTGGAACAAAAATAAAAACGTCATCTCCTACAGGATTCTTTGGATATAATGAAATAAGGGATACAAAAGAATTAATAGGAATATGTGGTGGATGTGGAGTTACACCTATATATTCTATAGTTAAAAATATAGTTGAAAAAGATCTGCCTTTAAATTTTACAATGTTTTATGGTGCTAATAGTGTAGAAGAAATAGCATTTAAAGATGAACTTGATAATTATGAAAAACAATCTAAAGGAAAAATAAAAATTGTTTATGTTTTGGCAGAACATGATTCAAATTGGGAAGGAGAAACAGGATTTATAAATTCAGAACTTATAAATAAATATATTGATAGTAAAAATAAAACTTTTTATCTATGTGGTCCAACTGCTATGTATAGGTTTTTAGAAAATGAGATGAAAAATCTTAATATACCGTCTAGACGTATAAGACAAGAGGTTATGGGAGAAGATAAGGCGTTTTTATTAAATAATGAAATGTTAAAGATTAACATGGATAAAAAATTTAATATAACTGTTAAAGTTGGAAAAGGAAGTATTAAAATTCCAGCACTAGGTTCAGAGAGTATATTAGTAGCTTTAGAAAGAGCGGGAATAATTTGTCCTTCACAATGCCGCTCAGGAGAATGTGGATTTTGTCGTTCTAAGCTTATTTCCGGGAAAATAGCAGTAAGTCCAGAGTGCGATGGAAGAAGAAAAGGGGATATGATTTTTGGATATATTCATCCATGTTCAACTTACCCAATAACTGATTTGGAAATAGAAATACCTATAATAGAGCAATAAATAAACACAAAAAACAAAAGGGATTTATTTCCCTTTTGTTTTTTTATACATAATAAATGTTTAGCCAATACCACCATAGATTATTCCAAGGATTATAACAACAATAGTGGTTGGTACAAATATATATTTTCCTAATTTCATAAACCAAACTCCAAGTTTATGTTTTGCACCTAAATTTAATTCACTTAAAGCTGTGTTAGGATCTAAAACGTAGAAGAAGATAATAGCAGCAATAAGTGCACCAATTGGGGATAATATAATGGTTATGAAATTAGTGAAGTTATCAAACAAAGTGCTACTTAAACTTAAAGGAATTGATAAAATAAATGCGGAAATACCAGTAATTATAGTAGTTTTTTTCCTATTCCAATTAGTTATATTCATAACTGCTTCAACAGGACCTTCTAGCATTGCTATTGAAGAAGAAATTGAAGCAAAAATAATACTTAAGAAAAACAATGAACTTATAAGGTTACCAAACTGCATTGTTTGGAATATGCTTGGAACAGTTATAAATAGCAATGCTGGTCCAGCTGTTGGAGTTAAACCTAAAGCAAATACAGCTGGCATAATCATAAATGCAGCTAACATAGCTGAAAGAGTATCGAAAAAAGCAGTGTTTATAGCACAATTAGGTATATCAAAATCTTTTTTAGCATAACTTCCACAAACAACCATTGCACATCCAGTTAAGGACACTGTGAAAAAAGCTTGTCCCATAGCCGCAATCCAAGTGTTAGCTTTTAAAAGATAAGACCAATCAGGAGTTAGAAGATATTTTACTCCTTCATTTGAACCAGGAAGACTTAATGATTTTGCAATTAAAACTATAAAGATAATAAATAATAACGGAATAATTACTTTATTAATTTTTTCTATACCATTTGAAACTCCAAAACTAACTATTATTAATGTTATTATAACTGCAAGTCCATGCCAAAATACTGCACTTGGACTACCTGTAAATGTTGAAAAGTAAACCTCTGTGTTTATAGATGATATTTCTCCTGTTACGCTTATGAAGAAATATTTTAATATCCAACCAATTACAACAGTATAGAACATAAAGATTCCAGTTAAGCCCAATGTGGGGATTAAGGATATTATAGAGCCTCCTTTTATTTTTTTCTTTTTTAGAGTTTGACTAATAGAACCAAAAGACCCCTTTTTAAATTGTCTACCTAAAGCAAATTCTGAAATTAATCCAACTGTGCCAAGAATAGCAACAAAAATGAAATATGGAATTAAGAATGCTGCACCACCATTTTCACCTAATTTATAAGGGAACATCCATATGTTTCCTAAACCCACAGCAGCTCCAACGCAAGACATTATGAAGCCAATTTTACTAGAGAATCCTTCTCTTTTTTCCATAACTAAAACCTCCTAGGTATTAATGAATATAAATTTATAAATAAAAATAGCCCCACAGCTATGCTATGAGGCTATTTTTTTACCTAGGATATAGCCTCTTAGCATTATCTATGAGGCTATTATTAAAAACACAAAAGTCTTTAGCCAACATAGATACAAAACACATAATCGGTGTGATTTGTATCTATGTTAGTAAAAACGTAACAATCTATAGATACAAACCCTATCTAAAATAGCTAAAGAAAAATTTGTTATTCAATTTTGAGATACATAGGGTTATTTTTAAATTCATAATTTTATCTCCTGTTAATAATTAAATTTTCATTTATAGTACCATGTAGAAAAGTAAATGTCAATATAAATTGCGAAAATTATATTTATGATATTTTAATATAGTACATGAAAAAGCGTTTGTAAATATAAAAAAAATTATAAAGGTTAAACACTAAGCTATAATAAGGTATAATTAAAGATGAATAGTATAATTCAAAAATATAAATTAAAAGAGCTACTCTATATTTCTAAAATGGGAATTAGTTATTTTAATATTAAGAGAGGATGTGACAAACAACCAGGGGCTTATGGTATAGCATTGTAGAGAGATGCTATTATGTACATTAATACTTTATTATACGAAATGTTATTGTTAATTATAGGAGATTGAATCTGGGAATAACTTTCAACCTGACACTCTCAATTCTCAACTTTATATTAAGGAAACTTAGAGCATTCAATCATAAGTGTCAATTCTCAATTTTCAATTGTCAATTACAAAGTGGAATTAGTGTATGAATAAAGTTTAAGAATATATTTTTTTAGATTTTATAAAGTCAATAATTATGAGAAATATAAAAATGGTAATTCAATATGATGGAACCAAGTATAATGGATGGCAGAAGCAAAATCAAAAGGGAAGTACTGCTGTTACAATACAAGGAAAGATAGAAAATGTTTTGAGTAAAATTACAGGGGAGGATATATCTTTAATTGGTTGTGGGCGAACAGATTCAGGAGTTCATGCTGAAAATTATGTAGCTAATTTTTCAACAAATTGCAATGTTACATTAGATGATATGAATAAATATTTAGTTGAATATTTGCCTAAAGATATATCAATAAAGGAATTAAAAATTGCAAAAGAGAGATTTCATTCAAGATACAATGTTAAATCAAAGACATATACATATAAAATAGATAACAATAATTATATTAATGTATTTACTAGAGATTTTGCATATCATGTAAATAATGACTTGGATTTAGAAAAAATGAAAGAATCGGCTAAGTATTTAGTAGGAACTCATGATTTTAGAAGTTTTACAAGTTTAAAGTCAAATAGCGATAAATCAACAGTTAGAACAATTAACTACATAAATATAAATAAAAATAATGGATTAATAGAAGTAGAGGTCAATGGAAATGGATTCCTTTTGAATATGGTAAGAATCATAGTTGGGACTCTTATCTCTGTTGGAGAAGGAAACATAAATCCAGAAGATATGGAAAATATATTAAATGAAAAAAGTAAGGAAAAATCATCTAATAAGGCTCCAGCTAAAGGTTTAACATTAAAAGAACTTGAATATTAAAGTCAATATATAGTATTAGTATACAGTGGGGGAGATAACTATATGAATGAAAAGAATAGAAGTTTGATGGAACTTCATTTAGCAGTTTTACTTTTTGGGTTATCAGGCTTATTTGGTAAATTTATATCATTACCATCTATGGTTATAGTTTGGGGGAGAGTTCTTTTTTCAAGTATCTTTTTAATGTGTGTTCTATTCTACTTTAAAAAAGATTTGAAATTAAAAAAAAGAAATGATTATATTTATTTAATAATAATGGGAGTAATCTTAGCTATACACTGGACAACATTTTTTCAAGCAATTCAGATGTCCACAGTAGCAATAGGACTACTTACCTTTTCAACATTTCCTGTGTTTACCACATTCCTGGAGCCTTATTTTTTTAAAGAAAAAATTAATGCAAAAGATATAATAATAGCTATAATAACTTTTTTGGGAGTAATTTTTGTTGTACCAAAGTTTAATTTAGGTGATGATTTAACAAAGGGAGCAATATGGGGAATTATTTCAGGATTTACTTATGCAATACTTTCAATGCTTAATAGAAAATATGTAGAGGAATATTCAAGTGTGGTTATAGCATTTTATGAACAATCTATAGCAACACTTGTACTAGTGCCAGCCATATTTTTATATAGGCCTAATTTCACTGGGAAAGATATAGGACTATTAATATTATTAGGTATAGTTTTTACAGGAATAGCTCATACACTATTTATAAACAGTTTGAAAAATATAAAAACTCAAACAGCAGGTATAATTTCTAGTCTTGAGCCAGTTTACGGTATAATATTAGCAGTTCTACTTTTGGGAGAATTGCCAACTATTAGGGAAGTTATAGGAGGCGTGATTATTTTGGGTACATCATTTTACTCAACAATAACTGTGAAAAAAATAAATGCAAAAACTTCTTTAAATGATAATACAGGTATTATAGAGTAGATTTAGATATTATAGAATAGAGTAGCTTATATAATAATAAACAGCCAACATATTATTTTCAATAATATGTTGGCTGTTTTGTTTTATCATATTAGGCATATGTTTTGTATTTTAATGCATAAGTTGGGATGAATCATAGGCAAATACTTTTATTTTTAGGCAAAATATATAGAATTCAAAATATAAATGAATATAAACAAATGGTAATTTATACAAAATGAGAACATATAATAGTATTAAAATACAAAGAAAACTAAGATATAGTAATAAATATTATATCTTAAAAAGGAGATGATAGATTGAAGTATTTATTTGAGATAATAATGCTTTTAGTGATTATGTTTATTTCTAACAATATTATAAGCATGAGGATAAATGGAGATAAAAAATTTAACGAAAGTTTAAAGCTAGCAGCTATGTCAACATTAATAACATTACCATTATTAATGTTAATTGGTGGAGTTTTGTTTTTAGCATTTAAGATTGTACTGATAAAGTTAATGGTTGGGATTACAACTTTTCAAATTTTTACAATAGTACTTTTTACAATAGTTATAATATTTTTCTGTGATTTTATATGTAGAAAAATAGGATTAGATTTAATAGCAATATATTTAAGTAAAAAATATAAAAATAAAAATCTTACAAATTCAGAAATGATAGTTTTAGTAGATAATAAACAAAGAACAGTAAATATAACAAGTGTAATAATAATGTTTTTAATAAATTTATTAACAAATTTCATAATACTTAAATTTCTGCAAATACAGTTTTCAGATATTTTAGTAATATGTATGGCAATAATTGTCTCAATAACATATAAAGTTTTCTTTAAAAGTAATATGGCACTACAACGTGAGAGAACAAAAAATTAATATAGCAAATACGCAAATAGTTTTGTATAAGTGTAAATAAGTTGGAAGTATGTTTTGTATGTAAAGCACATTCAAAAAATAACAAGTCAGTATGCTAGTCTATTTCGTGTCATACTGCGTAAGTAATATTGACCCAAAATATAAATAGCATCTTTGAATTGTTAATTTCTTTCATGTACCTAAAACATATAAAAAAAATGGGGGTGTAAGAATGCCAAATATTTTATTAACAAGAATAGACAACCGTCTAATTCATGGACAGGTAGGCGTAACTTGGGTAAATCATCTAGGTGCAAATCTAATTTTAGTAGCAAATGATGAGGTTGCAAGTGATGAGGTACAACAAAGCTTAATGGAGATGGTTCTACCAGATGCCATAGGAACAAGGTTTTTTACTATTGAAAAAACAATAAAAGTGATTAACAAAGCAGCACCAAGACAATTAATATTTTTAGTATGCAAGACTCCACAAGATGTTTTGAGGTTAATAGAAGGGGGAGTACCTATAAAAGAAATTAACATAGGAAACATGCATTTTAAAACAGGAAAACAACAAATATCATCAACAGTTTCTTTAGATGATGATGATAAAAAAACCTTAAGAAAACTACACGATATGGGGATAAAACTAGAAATTAGAAGGGTACCAGATGAAAAAATTGAAGTAGATATTTTAAAATACATTTAAAACCTTAAAAATAAAAGGAGGAAAAATAAATGTTTGTAAAAGCTCTATTAGTTGCAATATGGGCAGGTATAGCAGGGATAGATTATTTTGATGGTCTCACCCATATTCATAGGCCTTTAGTCACTGGGCTTGTAATTGGAATTATTTTAGGTGATATTAAGACAGGTCTTGTAGTTGGAGCTACATTAGAACTTGTATGGATGGGTATGGTTCCTTTAGCAGGAGCTCAACCTCCAAATGTTGTTATAGGTGGAGTAATTGGTACAAGTATAGCTATTTTAGGAAAACTTGAACCTCAAGCAGCTGTAGGGTTAGCGGTTCCTTTTGCAGTTGCAGCTCAGGCTTGCATAACTTTATTATTCACTGCTTTTTCACCTGTAATGCATAAGGCTGATAAGTATGCAGAAGAGGCAGATACAAAAGGTATTGAAAAGGTAAACTATATAGGATTAATAGGTTTATTTTGTTTTTACTTTGTTATAGCTTTCCTAGTAATTTATTTTGGTGCAGACAAGGCTGAGACTATGGTTAGTGTAATACCAAAGTGGCTTATTGATGGATTATCAGTTGCAGGAGGAATGATGCCCGCTATAGGATTTGCAATGCTATTAAAAATAATGTTTAAAAAAGAATATACAGCATATCTTTTAATAGGATTTGTTTTAGTTACCTATGGAAACCTTCCTATATTAGCTATAGCTTTAGTAGGATTAGCTATTGCATTATATGATTATTTTTCAAAGGGTAATGCTCAAGTAGTAGTGGCAAAGGAGGATTATGAGGATGGAATCTAACAATCAATATAAAAATCCAAGTTCAGAAAAAGTCATAACTAAAAAAGATCTAAACGTAATGGTATGGCGTTCACTATTACTTCAAGCATCATTTAACTATGAAAGAATGCAGGCATGTGGATGGTTGTATTCTTTACTTCCTGGTCTTAAAAAGATTCATAAAGATAAAGAAGATTTGGCTATGGCCATGAAAGATCATATGGAGTTTTTTAATACTCATCCATTTCTAGTTACATTTATAATGGGATTAATATTAGCTATGGAGGAGAATAAAGAAAATAGGGGAACAATAAGAGCTATAAAAATTGCTACAATGGGACCGCTAGGCGGAATAGGAGATGCATTGTTCTGGTTAACAGCATTGCCAATATGTTCAGGAATAGGTGTGTCCATGGCAATGGAAGGCAATATAGCTGGACCTATAGTATTCTTAGTATTATTTAATGTTATACATTTCTTAGCAATATTTTCATTGATGAAATATGGGTATAACACAGGAGTTAAAGCAATCACAACCTTAAAAGAAAAGACCAAAAAAGTAGCTCATGCAGCATCAATATTAGGTTTGACAGTTGTAGGAGGATTAATAGCTTCTTTTGTTAAATTGAAAACTCCTTTAGTTATAACTGCAGGACAGGCTACAGTAGAGGTTCAAGAAAAAGTGTTAGATGCAATAATGCCTAATTTACTTCCATTAGTTTATACACTATTAATGTATAAATTACTTAAAAAAGGGTATTCACCAGTTAAATTAATATTAATAACTGTTTGTATTGGAATCGCATGTAAATTATTGGGAGCCTTTACTCCAATAAATATATTGTAATCAAATCTTTATGGAACTCATATCTATATGATGGTATGAGTTCTGTTTAATCTTTTATCAATAAAATAGTTATTAGCTTAAAATGAATACATTTAATAAGATTAGAATTACTTAATCTAGAGTGAGAAAATTCAACTGATAAGCAGGTTTTAAGTTTGGTGATTGCTATGGCATGAGGAGATTGATGGTTAAGGGGGGAGTATTATGTATTTTGGTATTGAAGATGAAAAGTTAAGTGATTTAGGTGGTATTTATACAGCTAAGGAAATATCTCAGCAACCTAAAACTTGGCTTAAAACATACAATATTATAAATGAGAATAAAAAAAGTATAAAAAAATTTCTAAATGATAAAGTGAAAAGTGATACAAAAATAATATTAACCGGAGCAGGAACATCAGCATATGTAGGAGATACCGTAGAACTTTATTTGAAAAACAAATTAAACATAGAGGTTCAATCTGTTGCAACAACAGACTTAGTATCAAATCCTGAATATTATATAAAGAAAGATATTAAAACCTTACTGATATCTTTTGCAAGATCAGGAAACAGTCCTGAAAGTATTGGAGTATATGATTTGTTTCAGGAAAACATTAAAGACATATCTCAACTTGTTATCACATGTAACAGAGAAGGGGAATTAGCTAAAAAAGCTTCACAAAGTAAAAATAGCTTATGTTTATTAATGCCTGAAGAGTCTAATGATAAAGGGTTTGCTATGACAAGTTCTTTTAGCTGTATGATGTTAGCTTTAATACTTATATTTGATATTGATAATATAGATAATAATAAAACTTATTTAGATATTATTGTAAGTAATGGAGGAAATATTATCGAAAATAAGTGGAAAGAAATTTTATCACTAGTTGATTATAACTGTGATAGAGTTGTGTATTTAGGCTCAGGTATATTAAAAGGATTAAGTAAGGAAATGGCACTTAAGAATTTAGAACTTACAAGTGGGAGAGTAGAGACTATTTGGGAATCAGTTTTAGGGTTTAGACATGGTCCTAAATCTATAATAAATGATAATACATTGGTAATAGTTATGAATTCAATGAATAAATATACTAATCTATATGATATGGATTTAATGAAAGAAATTTATAGTGATAGTGGTAATCATAAATTGTGTGCAGTTACCTATGGTAAGTACAAAGATATGACTAAATTTTGTAATAAGCACATAGAAATTAACGGGGAACCTATACCAGAGATATATTGCGTTTTCAGCTTTATGTTAATTGGACAAATATTTGGATTTTTGAATTCTTTAAGAGTTAACATATCTCCTGATAATCCTAGAATTGACGGTACTGTGAACAGAGTGGTTAAAGGAGTAAATATATATAACTATAAGAGTGTCTAAGGAGATGGTAAAGCATGACGGGAATATTAGTAACTGGTCACGGAAGGTTTGCAAGTGGAATTGTAAGTGCATTAGAGCTAATTGCAGGGAAACAAGAAAATGTTGTTGTTATAGACTTTATTGAAAATCAGAGTACAGAAATATTAAAAGAAAATATAGAAAGATCATTAAATTTATTAGGTGATGAAATTATAGTTTTTTGTGATTTAGCGGGAGGATCACCTTTTAAAACTTCAGTAATCTTAAGTAGGACCATAAGTAACAAAAAAATTGAAGTTGTAGCAGGAGTAAATTTGGGAATGCTTTTGGAGATAGTTTTACTTAGAGGAGATACATGCGCAGAAAAATTAGCAGAAATGGCTTTAAATTCAGGAGGTAATGCCTTAAAAAGATTTAAATTAAAGGACAAAGAAGAAGTAGAGGATTTTGATGGAATTTAAATTAGGGGATGATTTAAATGTTTAAAATAGTGTCTACAAGAGAAATGTTAATTAAAGCACAAATAGAAAAATATGCAGTTCCAGCATTTAATATACACAATTTAGAAACCTTGCAAGTGGTTATAGAAGTAGCCATGGAGTTAAGATCTCCAGTAATTTTAGCAGGAACTCCATCAACTATAGAATATGCAGGAGATAATTATATAGTTGCTATGGCTAATGTGGGGGCAAATAAATATGATATACCAATAGCAGTACATTTAGATCATTTCCAAGAAATAGATGGTATTAAAGGTGGAATAGAGGCTGGTTTTAAATCAGTTATGATTGATGCATCTCATAAAGACTTTCAAGGTAACGTAAATACTGTGAAAGAAGTAGTTGAATATGCACATAGATATGATGTTGCAGTAGAGGGGGAATTAGGAAAATTAATTGGTAAGGAAGATAGCTTGATTGTAGAAGAAAAAGATTCTGTCTACACTGATCCAGAGACTGCTAGTGAGTTTATTAATTTAACAGGCATAGATTCCTTAGCTGTAGCAATAGGAACAGCACACGGACTATATAAGGGCAGTCCAAAGTTGGATTTTTTGAGATTAAAGAAAATCAAAGAAAAAGTTAGAGTGCCTTTAGTTTTACATGGTGCCTCTGACGTGGGAGATGAATTAGTTAGAAAGGCTATAAGTTTAGGAATATGTAAAGTAAATGTAGCAACAGACTTAAAAATACCATTTGCTAATGCTGTGAAAAAATATTTTAAAGAAAACCCAAATGAAAATGATATAAGAAAATATATGACTCCAGGTAAAGATGCTATGAGAGAAGTAGTTAAACATAAAATCATGGTATGTGGAAGTAATGGAAGATATTAATTAAATTCTGGAGGTATAGAATGAATGCAATTAAAGAAATTGTAAGAGAGTTTAAACAGAACAATAAGGGTGGAATATTTTCAGTATGCTGTTCTAACAAATATGTAATAGAAGCTGCTATGGATAGATTAAGAAATAAAGATATGTACTTATTAATAGAGTCTACGGCGAATCAAGTTGACCAGTTTGGCGGATATACAGGTATGAAACCTAAAGATTTTGTTAACTATGTTTATAAAATAGCAGATGAAAATAAGTTTCCAAGAAAAAAAATTTTATTAGGTGGAGACCATTTAGGACCATTAACATGGACAAATTTAGATGAAAAGGAAGCTATGGAAAATTCAAAAGAATTAATAAGGCAGTATGTTATGGCAGGGTATACCAAAATACACATAGATACAAGTATGCCATTAAAAGATGATATTAAAATAGGAATTTATAATGATAATTTAATAGCTCAAAGGGCAGCTGAACTATGCAAGGTATCAGAAGAGGCATATAAAGAGCTAAAAAAGGATAACGTGTCAGCAACACATCCGGTTTATATAATTGGAAGTGAAGTTCCTACACCAGGAGGAGTAAAGTGTTGTGAAGATGAGAAAGGGGTTGTAATAACAAGGATAAAGGATTTAAAAACAACAATTGATACTTTTAAAAACAAATTCCATGAGTTTAATATATATGAAGCATGGGACTTTGTTGTTGGTGTTGTAGTGCAGCCAGGCGTTGAATTTGGTAGTGATTATATTTTAGAGTATGATAGAGAAAGCGCCAAGGACTTATCAGAAGTATTAAAAGAATACCCATCTCTAGTGTTTGAGGCACATTCAACAGATTATCAAACACCACAAGCTTTAAGAAATATGGTACAAGATGGTTTTATAATTTTAAAAGTAGGACCAGCATTGACCTATGGTTTTAGGGAGGGAGCCTTTGCTTTAAATGACATAGAAAATGAAATGTTTAAATATAATGCTAATATAGAGTTATCAAAATTTAGGGACGTATTAGATTTTATTATGGCTAATAGACCAAATTATTGGAAAAATTACTACTCAGGGTGTGGTGAAAATATAAAAATAGAAAGAAAATATAGTTTATCTGATAGGTGCAGATATTATATGCCAATGAAAGAAGTAGAATTTTCTTTAAATAAAATGATAAACAACCTTAATAAAGTAGATATACCAATAACCTTAATAAGTCAATTTATGCATAGTCAGTATAAGAAAATTAGGTTAGGAGAAATGAAATTAACACCTGAAAATTTAATTAAAGATAGAATCGGTGAGTATATTGATGATTATATATATGCTGTTAGCTTAAAAAAATAAAATATAAGGTATCTTCAAAAAATAATAGACCAGTATTCTTGTATATTTGGCATAATATTTCATGGTTAAAAGTCATCTATAGCAACACTATGAATGACTTTTAATTTTTTGCCTTATATTAAATATCCTTAGAATCTATAGCCTATTATTTGTTCTAGATATCTAGAACAAAATCTAGAATATAACTACAGATTGTAGATTTCGTTTTAAATGAAGAATTAAAAGAAAATTGCAAAAATTGCATCAGAGTTATTTAGAGAAAAATTAATGAAAAATTAATATATTTTAGGAAGGTTTATTTTGCAATAAAATCAAATAAGTATAAGTAATAAAATTAAATTACTATCTAAAGTGTTGAATTTTTATAATTAATGTATATTTAGCCAATAAAAAGAATTAAATTGTTCATTTTACAAATTATATTGAAATATATAATTTATTTTGAGAAAATATAAGTGTATTAATATTACAAAGGAGTGGGATTGATGAAAACATTAAAAGTCTGTATAGGAAGTTCGTGTCATCTAAAAGGATCTTATGATGTAATTGAGGAATTTAAAAAAATGATTGAAAAAAATAATCTTGGAGATAAAGTTGAATTGAAAGCTGCATTTTGCCTTGGAAATTGTACAGAAGCCGTTTCAGTACAGCGTTGGGATGGAAAAATATTATCAGTTTCTAAGGACAATATAGATGAAGTTTTTGAAAAATATATAGTGTCTGAGATATAAGGAGGATATTTCATGGGGGTTATTAACTTTTCAAAAACTAATTGCAAGCATTGTTACTCGTGTGTTAGAGCTTGCAAGGTTAAGGCAGTAAAGGTGAAGAACGATCAAGCTGAAATACTTGAGGAAAGATGTATTGCATGTGGAAAATGTATAAAGGCTTGCCCCAAAAATGCTAAAGAGATTGAAAGTGATGTATATGTAATTAAAAAGTTTCTAGAAGATGGAGAAACTATTGCCGTATCTTTAGCTCCTTCTTTTGTTGTAGCTTTTGAGACATTAAGTGATAAGATATGTGGTGCACTTAAATCTATTGGGTTCAACTATGTAGAGGAAACCGCAATAGGTGCTAGATTAGTAAATAAGGTGTATGAAGAATATGCATCAAGGTTAGACGAAACTTGCTATATTACAAGTTGCTGTCCATCCTTAAATGAACTTATTCAAAAACATCATTCAGAACTTATTCCAAATCTTGTCCCAGTTATATCTCCAATGGCTTGTCATGGACGATTAATGAAGGAAAAGTATGGACAAGATACAAAGGTTGTTTTTATAGGACCATGTATAGCCAAAAAGAATGAGGCTAAGGAAGAAGATTCTATAGATGCAGTAATGACTTTTGAGGAATTAATAAGCTTGTTTCAATGTAAAAATATAGACTTGGGAAAATGTGAAAAAATTCCACTTGATGCTATAGCAACAAAAGAAAGAATCTATCCAATACTAGGTGGAATAACTGATAGTATGGATAAAAATAAGATAAAAAGGGAATTATTACATGTTCATGGCATGGAGCAATGTCTTACAGTCTTAAAAAAAATAAAGAATGGAAGATTTAAAGATAGATTCATAGAAATGAGTTTATGCGATTATGGATGCATTAATGGGCCGGCAATGCCAGAAAGTGAACTTATTATTCAGGAAAAACAACAATTGATAAGAAAATATGCAAATAAAGATGAAAAATATGCAGATTCGCTAGAAGAATTTTGCAATAAAATAAGCATGGGTAAGACTTTTGATGCTAAATTAAAACCATTAAAAGAACCAAGTGAAAAAGAAATAAGAGAAATTCTTGAGAATATAGGTAAATATAGCTCTAGGGATGAATTAAATTGTGGTACTTGTGGATATGATACATGTAGAGATAAAGCTGTTGCAGTTTATAATGGAATGGCTGAATTGACAATGTGTCTGCCATATATGAAACAAAAAGCAGAAAATCTTTCCAATGTAATTTTTGATATAACACCAACAATTGTTGTTGTTATTAATAAGAAAAATGATATTGTAGACTTAAATCCTGCTGCAGAAACATTTTTTAAAATAAAGAAGAAATGGGCTATTGGAATAAATTTATCTGCACTTATGGAAGTGGATATGATAAACGAGTTAACACAATCTAATGAAAATAGCATAAGTAAAAAAGCGTATTTAAAAGAACAAAATGCAACCGTTCTTGAGAGTATAATTAAAATCAAAGATTCAGATTCTATGTTGATAGTTATAAATGATTTTACAGAAACTTTGAATCAGGAAGAAAAATATCAGCAAATGAAAATTAATGCTGTCGAGGTAGCCCAGTATGTTATAGATAAACAGATGAGGGTTGCTCAAGAAATAGCTAGTTTGTTAGGAGAAACAACCGCAGAAACAAAGGTATCTTTGACTAAATTAAAACGATTAGTACAAGGAGAAGAGGTTGATTAGATGAGTTTCTTTGTAGATTATGCAGCATCAAGCTTAAATAAGGTTGGAGAAGAGTTGTGTGGTGATATTGTAGAGTTCTATAGATCAGCACACAGCTGTATTGCTGTGCTCTCTGACGGTTTAGGCAGTGGAGTGAAAGCAAATATTCTTGCAACATTAACAGCAAAAATAGCAATAACAATGCTTAAGGAAGGTCTTTCTATTGAAGAAGTTGTTGACACAATAATGCAAACATTGCCAGTATGTCAAGTAAGAAAACTAGCATACTCTACATTTACAATAGTAGAAGTAGATACAGATGGTATGGCTTATATTGTAGAATTTGATAGTCCAAGTATATTTTTTATTCACAACAATAAAATTCAATTTATAAAAAGTATCGTGAAAGAGATAAATGGAAGAAAAATAAAGGAAAGTAGAGTTAAGCTCAAGGAAGGCGACACATTAGTTTTTGTTAGTGATGGTGCTATTCATGCAGGTGTAGGAAATACCATGAATTTAGGTTGGGGATGGAATGACATAGCGGCCTTTATAGAGGATATGCCACATAGTGAATTATCTGCAAAATTAGTAACTAGCAAAGTACTGGATGCTTGCGACGCTTTATATGTTGGGGAACCAGGTGACGATACTACTGCTGTAACAATGAAATTAATCGAACCTAAAAAGGTAACTCTTTTTTCAGGGCCACCTAAAGATAGACACAGGGATAAAATTATGGTGGATTATTTGATGTGCTCTAAAGGAAAAAAAATTGTATGTGGAGGCACAGCAGCAAATATTGTATCTAGAGAACTAGGTGAAGAAATTGAAACTATAATTGATTATAATAATAGAGAAATTCCACCTATAGGTTATATTAAAGGAATAGATCTTGTTACAGAAGGAGTGCTTACTGTTAGAGCTGCTCTTGAAATGCTTGAAAAAATTAATTCATCGATAGACATAAGTTTTTTGTATGAAAATAATGGAGCAGCAAAATTAGCGAAAATGCTTTTTGAAGATTGTACTCATTTGTACATGATGGTTGGAAGAGCAATTAACCCTGCTCATCAAAATCCAGATTTTCCAGAAGAGTTAAGTATTAAGTATAAATTATTGAAGGATTTACAAAATGTTCTTCAAGGTCTTGGAAAAGTCGTTGAGGTGGAATACTATTAGGGAGGATAAAAAAATGAGAAAATTTGAAAGTCAAGTGCAATTAATAAAATACAAAGTATTAAAAGAGGTTGTTAGAAAAACCATAGATGGAAACCTTATGGAGGAGCGCCATAAAATGCCTAAGGAAATAATTCCGGGGAATGAACCTATAACAAGATGCTGCGTATATAAAGAAAGAGAAATTATATCTCAACGTATAGATTTAATAGTTGATTCTGTGAAAAAAGATGAGGCAATTATAGAAATATTAGACCTAGCTTGTGATGAGTGTCCATCAGAAAGATTTAAAGTAACAGAGGTTTGTAGGGGTTGTCTTGCTCATAGATGTATACAAGTATGTCCTCGTAATGCAATAAGTACAATTAATGGGAAAGCATACATAGACCAAGATAAGTGTGTTCAATGCGGAAAATGTAAAGAAGCATGTCCTTACAATGCAATATCAGATGTAATGCGTCCGTGTAAAAAAGCTTGTGGAAGTAAGGCAATTGAAGTAAAGGAAGACAAAAAAGTTGGCATAAATAGAGATAAGTGTTCAAGCTGTGGCGCCTGTGTTTACAAATGTCCATTTGGAGCTGTAATTGATAGAAGTGAAATAGTTCCTATAGTTAAGGCTTTAGAGAAATCTAAAACCGAAGGTGGAAGTAAGGTTTATGCAGTAATAGCACCAGCTATATCAACTCAATACAATGCTCAAATTGGACAAATTGTTAGTGCTATTAAAAAAATGGGATTCCAAGATGTAATTGAAGCTGCATTAGGTGCGGATATGGTAGCATATTATGAAGCGCTTGAATTCGTAGATAGAGTTGGAAATAATGAGGAACCATGTATGATGACTTCTTGTTGTCCAGCATTTGTATCTCATGTGAAGAAAAATTATCCAGACCTTGCGAAATATATATCTACAATGGTTTCACCTATGGTAGCTGTTTCAAGATTTATAAAGAAATCTCATCCAGATGCTGTTGTTGTATTTATAGGACCATGTACAGCTAAAAAGGAAGAGGCTCGTCAAGATGATATAAAAGATGCTACTGATTATGTTATGACATTTGAAGAATTGGAAGCTATGATAGATGCATATGGAATTAACGTTGCAGAATGTGAAAGCGAAGCAATGCAAAATGCATCTCATTTTGGTAGAGTATTTGCTAGACATGGTGGAGTAAGAGATGCAGTAGTTGAGGTTATAGCAGAAGAAAATATTACAGATGTTAAATTTAACCCTACTGCATGTAATGGAATAGATGAAATTGATAAGGCTTTAAAACTATTGAAGTTTGGTAAATTACCATTTAACTTTATAGAAGGAATGGCATGTAAGGGTGGATGTATAAATGGAGCAGCATCTTTAACACATGAGCCTAAAGATCAAAAATTAGTTGATAAGTATGCAAGTGAAGCTATAGAGCGTAACATTAAAGATTCTTTAAGAGCACTTGATTTAAGTGATATAAATCTTCATAGGCACTAAAATTTATCTGAGATTAAAATAATGCGTTAATATATATAAATAAAAAACTATGAAATCTATTTTTAAATTATGATTTCATAGTTTTTTTACTTATATAATATTAGGCACATTCAAAAAATAACAAGTCAGTATGCTAACATCTTTGACTTGTTAGTTTCTTTCATGTGCCTTATTTAATCTAGCTTAGATGTTATTTTCAACATCTTAGGAACTATGAGATTTAAAGAATCTAGATCATCAGCATCTAGATGAGATATTTTATCGCATAGCATATCTTTAATTTTTTGTTGTTGGCGTTTAAAAAGTTTGCGAGCCTCGTCCGTTAATTCAATTATAATTATTCTTCTATCATTCTCATCATAACATCTATTGACCAATCCCTCAGAAAGCAACTTGTCTATAATAGGAGTCATATTAGGCTTTGATATTTCTAAATCTTTAGCTATCATAGAAACAGGACATGGTCCATTATGTGATAGAAAAAATATTACTTTAACATGTGATGGTGGAACAGGAAAGGTTTTCATTATTTCACCCATGTTAAATACTTTTTTGTGTAATATCATCATCAAATCATATAGATTATTAGATAACCCATTTAAATTTAAATTGTCCATACATTCTGATTTTAAATTATTAATACTTAAAATCAGTTTTTTCACCTGCCTTTCAATAATATTTTTATCCAATAGATACAATTTATAATGCTATCAATTCTTAAATAGAGGTTAAGCATTTCTAGGCACTTGGATAAGTTATTCTAAGATTCATCTGGAGTAATACTTTACTTTAAGTAAAGTCCGTCTAAAGCTAAGAATCATTTGATAATAATTAAAATTTATGTAAATTATACATTTATATTTGATTAAAATATCAATGTATAATTTGAAAACGATGAACATTATATTTTAGTAAAATACAATATATTCTTATTATAGAATCTATAAACAAAAATGTAACCTATGAATTAATTATAACCTATAAAAATTAATTATACAATAAAAATTATTATTGACATATAATAGTTATAAAAGTATAATCAATATTATCATAGAACAGAATACATGGAACTTAAAAGATTTATCCTATGACTAAGTGCTATGATAGAGGATAAATTCTATTAGAAATTCTTAAATGGATACAGATTACTAGGGAGGAGACTAAATAATGTTTAAGTTAGTTAAATATTTAAAACAATTTACAATATCAATTCTGGTTATAATCGCATTGCTTTTAGTACAAGCAACCTGTGACTTATCACTTCCAGATTACATGTCTAATATTGTAAATGTAGGAATTCAACAGGAGGGTGTTAAAAATGCAGTTCCTGATGTTATTCGTAAAAGTGAGCTTGACAAATTAAGCCTTTTTATGAATAGTGATGAGAACCAAAAGGTGTTGGATAATTATATATTATTGAATAAAGATACCCTTAACGAAACTGAATATAATGATTACGTGAAAAAATATCCAGAACTTAAAAATGAACCACTTTATAAATTAAATACTAAAAATAAAAAAGTAAATGATGAATTAAATACAATAATGGCTAAACCAATTCTTATAACTCTTGGCATTGAGAAAGATGGGTTACAAGGAATGGAAAGCAATAAAGATATGAATGATGGAGCACCGAAACAGCAAGGTGAAATTACTCAAGGAGCAGAGGGTATGGATCCATTTGTAATACTTTCAAAAATGCCAGAAGAAAAGCTTAAAGAGATGAGAACAGGTATAGATGAAAAATTTGAAGAAATGCCAGAAAGTATGCTTACACAGTCTGCAGTATCTTATATACATGATGAATATGGAATCATAGGTATAGATACAAGTAAACAACAATTAAACTATATACTGTTTACAGGATTATTAATGGTAGGTATAGCTCTTGTTAGTATGGCAGCTACAGTAATTGTTGGATTGCTATCAGCTAGAATTGCAGCAGGGCTTAGTAAAAATCTTCGTAAAAATGTATTTGAGAAGGTTACAAATTTTTCTAATGTAGAACTTAATAATTTCTCAACAGCATCACTTATAACTCGTAGTACAAATGATATTCAACAGATACAAATGTTTACTGTTATGATATTTAAGATAGTATTCTATGCACCAATATTAGGTGTTGGTGGAATAATAAAAGTTATAAATACTGATGTTTCAATGGCTTGGATTATTGCAGTTGCAGTTATGGCAATTCTTACATTAGTTGTTGTATTGTTTGGAATGGCTATACCAAGATTTAAAAGAATTCAAAAAATTATTGATAAATTAAATCTTGTAACACGTGAACTTCTTACTGGAATGTTAGTTATACGTGCATTTAGTACTGAAAAACATGAAGAAAAGAAATTTGATAATGTAAATAAAGACCTTACAAAAACAAATCTTTTTGTAAATCGTATAATGTCAAGCATGATGCCATTAATGATGCTTATAATGAACTGTATTACCATTCTTATAGTTTGGGTTGGATCACATCAAGTTGATGCAGGAACAATGCAAGTTGGTAATATGATGGCATTTATGCAGTATACAATGCAAATAATAATGTCTTTCTTAATGTTATCAATGATTTCAATAATGCTTCCTCGTGCATCAGTTTCAGCACAACGTATAACTGAAGTGTTAGATACAGAAGCAACTATAAACGATCCTACAACAGATGAGGAATTTAATGAAGATAAAAATGGATATGTTGAGTTCAAAAATGTTGGATTTAAATATCCGGGTGCAGAAGAAAATGTTATAAGTGATATAACATTTGTAGCTAAGCCAGGTGAAACAACAGCCTTTATAGGAAGTACAGGTAGTGGAAAATCAACTCTTGTTAATTTAGTTCCTCGTTTTTATGATTCTACAGAGGGAGAAATATTAGTTGATGGAGTAAATGTTAAAAATGTAAAACAACATGAGTTAAGAGATAAAATTGGATATGTACCTCAAAAGGGAATTTTATTCTCAGGAACAATAGATAGTAATTTAAAATATGGTAAAAAGAATGCAACAGAAGAAGAGTTATTAAGAGCTTCTGAAATAGCCCAAGCTATGGAATTTATCAGTTCAAAATCAGAGGGATTTGATACAGAAATTTCACAAGGTGGAACTAATGTTTCAGGTGGACAGAAACAAAGACTTTCTATTGCGCGTGCTATAGTAAAAAAACCAGAAATATATATATTTGATGACAGTTTTTCAGCTCTTGATTTTAAAACAGATGCAGCATTACGTAAGGCATTAAAAGAAAAGACTGCAGAAAGCACAGTACTTTTAGTTGCTCAAAGAATTAGTACTATAATGCATGCAGAACAAATTGTTGTTTTAGATGAAGGAAAAATGGTTGGAATAGGAACCCATAGTGAACTTATGGAAAAATGTGAAGTATATAAGCAAATTGCTTTATCACAACTTTCAAAGGAGGAGCTAGCATAATGAGTAATAAAAATGATAAAGGTATGGACAAAGGCTTTGGCGGTGGTCATGGAAAAATGAACTTTGAAAAAGCTAAAGATTTCAAGGGCACCATGAAAAAGCTCCTTGAATATTTAAAGCCATATAGCCTATCTATAGTAATTGTACTAATCTTTGCGATTGGAAGTGCTGCTTTTTCAATAGTTGGACCTAAAATATTAGGTAAGGCTACAACAAAGCTCTTTGAAGGCTTGGTAAGCAAAGTATCAGGAGTAGAAGGTGCAGCAATAGACTTTGGGTATATAGGAAATATTGCAGTGTTTTTACTTGGACTGTATATTATAAGTGCGGTCTTTGGAATAATACAAGGATATGTTATGTCGGGAGTAGCTCAAAAAATATCCTATAAACTAAGAAAAGAAATATCAGAAAAGTTTAATCGTATGCCTCTTGGATATTTTGATAAGAGGACTCATGGAGAAGTTTTATCAAGAGTTACAAATGATGTAGATACAGTAAGCCAAACTTTAAATCAAAGTATGTCTCAAATGCTTACAGCTATAACAACAATAATAGGTGTATTGATAATGATGTTTTCTATAAGTTGGGTTATGACACTTGCAGCTATGTTAATAATTCCATTATCAATTATATTTATATCAATGGTTGTTAAAAAATCACAAAAATATTTTAAACAACAACAAAAATTCTTAGGTCATCTTAATGGTCATGTAGAAGAGATTTATGGTGGACACACTATAATGAAAGCATTTAATGGAGAAGAAGACGCAGTAAAAGGTTTTGATGAACTAAATGGTGAGTTATATCATTCAGCATGGAAGTCACAATTTTTATCAGGAATGATGATGCCTATAATGACTTTTATAGGAAATATAGGATATGTAATAGTGTCTATATTAGGTGGAATTCTTGCAATTAAAAAAGCAATAGAAGTTGGAGATATACTTTCTTTCATTCAATATGTTCGTTCATTTACACAACCAATAGCACAAACTGCTCAAATTGCTAATGTACTTCAGTCAACAGCAGCAGCAGCAGAAAGAGTATTTGAGTTTTTAGGTGAAGAAGAAGAAATTGAAGAAACAAATGAAAATGTTGATATTACAGATATAAAGGGAGAAGTTTCTTTTAAAGATGTACATTTTGGATATGATCCAGATAAAATTATAGTTAATGATTTTTCAATAAATGTTAAACCAGGACAGAAGGTTGCAATAGTAGGGCCTACAGGAGCAGGTAAAACAACAATGGTTAAACTTCTTATGAGATTTTATGATGTAAATAGTGGATCAATTTTAGTAGATGGAAGAGATATAAGAGATTTTAAACGTAAAGATTTAAGAAAAGTATTTGGAATGGTACTTCAAGATACATGGTTATTTAATGGAGAAATAATGGAGAATATTCGTTATGGTAATTTGGATGCAAGTGATGAAGAAGTTATTGAAGCTGCAAAAGCTGCTCATGCTCATCGTTTTATAAAAACATTACCTGAAGGATATAATATGGTTTTAAATGAAGAAGCAAGCAATGTATCTCAAGGACAAAAACAGCTGTTAACTATTGCTCGTGCTATATTAGCAGATCCAAAGATACTTATACTTGACGAAGCAACAAGTTCTGTTGATACACGTACAGAGGTGCTTATACAAAAAGCTATGGAAAATCTTATGAAGGATAGAACTAGTTTTATTATAGCCCATAGATTATCAACTATACGTGATGCAGATTTGATATTAGTAATGAAAGATGGAGATATTGTAGAACAAGGTAACCATGAGGAACTTTTATCTGCTAATGGATTCTATTCATCATTATATAATAGTCAATTTGATGGAGAAGAACAGGTTTCATAGAATGAATCTTCCTCATTGGCACTCTTTCTAACATCTAAATGTTAGATGAGTTAACAGGTGATGGCTATGAGATAAAATTAAGAAAAGAGCATCTTTTTTAATTAAAAGTATGCTCTTTTCTTATTATAGAAATAGTTTCAAAAATAAAAATATTCAGGTAAAAGATTTTTGCAAAATAAACCATGTTTTATAAAAGGTTTTGTATAATTTTATATTAGATTAAAATTATTCTATTAAATGGTTTTTATTGTAATTTAATAAAAATATGTAAAGAAAATTTAACAATAAATTGTTTATAATTCGTTGATATTTTACAAAAAAATATGTATAATTTTTAAATATGTACTATATGAAAACAAATACAGATTACAAATTAATCACTGAAGGAGTAGGGTATATGAATAAAGACACTAAAGCACAAGAAGGTACAATTGGTAAAAAGGGGATTAGTCTTGTACAATCAATTTTATTAGTTGTAGGTATAGTTATAGGTAGTGGAGTGTTTTTTAAGCCATCTGTAGTATTTGGTAATGCAGGGGCACCTGGAATGGGTATTTTAGCATGGATAGTTGGAGCTTCTATAACAATGGCAGGAGCGCTTACTATAGCAGAGATAGCATCTGTAATTCCAAAGTCAGGTGGTATGTTTGTTTATTTAAAAGAACTTTATGGGGAAAGAACAGCGTTTTTGTATGGTTGGGTACAGTCGTTTATATATTATCCAGGAATGAGTGCGGCAGGTGCTATGATATTTGCGATACAAAGTACAAGCTTCATAGCACTATCATCTATGGGTCAAAAATTATTAGCAGTAGGTGTAATTATATTTATTACAGTAGTAAATATTTTATCAACTAAATTTGGGACTAAGTTTAACACCTTATTTACTATAGGCAAACTACTTCCAATAGGATTAATTATTGTATTTGGTTTCTTTAAGGGAAATGTTCATGACTTTACTCCTGTTATTGCGGAAGGTACAACAGTTGCTGGTTTTGGGGCAGCATTATTAGGAGTATTGTTTGCATATGAAGGATGGGTTTCAGTAGCAAATATGGCTGGAGAGATGGAAAATCCATCTAAAAATTTACCAAGGGCTATAGTACTGGGGTTAACAATATCAACAGTAGTGTATGTAGGAATAAACTTAGCATTAATAAACACAATACCAGTAGATCAAATTATAGCATCTGCAAAACCTGCATCAGAGGCAGCTATAGTATTATTTGGACCTACAGGGGAAAAAATTATAGCGGTAGGAATATTAGTATCTATTGTGGGATGTTTAAGTGCAGTAATAATGACAGGAGCAAGGATGCCTCAAGCTATGGCTGAAGATAATTTGTTTCCATTTAAAAGATTTTTTGGTAAGGTAAATAAAAAGAGGGATACACCTTCTAATGCATTAATATTTCAAGGTATACTTGCAAGCTTATATGCATTAAGTGGATCTTTTAATACATTAACAAATTTAGCTGTTTTTGTAATATGGTTATTTTTTATATTAGGTATAGGTGGAGTGTTTAAATTAAGAAAAGACTTTAAACATATTATAACAAAGGATTCATATAAGGTGCCATTATATCCTATAGTACCTATAGTTGGTATTCTAGGGGCTATATATGTTGTTATTAGTACGATTGTTACAGCTACCACTACAGCTTTAGTTGGCATAGTAATTACTGCAATAGGATTACCTGTATATTCTTATATTAAAAAGAAAAACATAGAAGAAACTACAGATGAGTTAGCTGCATAGACGAAATCTTCAATGAGGTGGTAAGCTGAATTAATTAAATTAGAAGGCTGTTGCAAAAATGCAACAGCCTTTGTAAAGAAAAAATAGATTTTATAAGATTTAAAATGTTTTATTAAATGATTATTGTTATGATTTGATGAAAAACATAAATATAGAATTAGTTGATATTTTACAAAAAAAAGTATAATTCTAAGAGAAATACTATATGAAAACAAATATACATTAAAAAGTGGTCAACGGAAGGGGCTATTAATATGAATAAGGATAATAGAGTAAGCATAGATTCGGAATGTAAAGAGGGGGTTAGTCTTGTACAGGCGGTGCTATTAGTAGTAGGTATAGTTATAGGAAGTGGAGTGTTTTTTAAACCCTCTGTAATATTTGGAAATGCAGGAGCACCCGGTATGGGTATTTTAGCATGGATAGTTGGAGCTTCAATAACAATGGCAGGAGCACTTACAATAGCTGAAATAGCATCTGTGATTCCAAAATCAGGAGGTATGTTTGTTTATTTAAAAGAACTGTATGGGGAAAGAATAGCATTTTTATATGGTTGGGTACAAGCGGTTATATATTATCCAGGAATGATTGCAGCAGTAGCTATGATATTTGCAATACAAAGTACTAGTTTTATAGACATATCACCTACAGACCAAAAGTTATTAGCTGTAGGTGTAATTATATTTATTACAGTAGTAAATATTTTATCAACTGAATTTGGAACTAAGTGCAACACTTTATTTGCTATAGGAAAATTAGTTCCAATAGGATTAATTATTGTATTTGGGTTATTAAAGGGTGATGTTCATAGTTTTACTCCTGTTATTTCAGAAAATACAACAGTTGCTGGATTTGGAGCAGCATTATTAGGAGTATTATTTGCATATGAAGGATGGGTTTCTGTAGCAAATATCGCTGGAGAGATGGAAAATCCATCTAAGAATTTACCCAAAGCTATAGTTTTAGGATTAACTATATCAACAATAGTATATGTTGGAATAAATTTAGCTCTAGTAAATACAATATCAGTAGATCAGATTGTAGCCTCTGCAAAGCCAGCATCTGAGGCAGCTATAGTATTATTTGGACCTACAGGAGAAAAAATTGTAGCAACAGGTATATTAGTATCTCTTGTTGGATGTTTAAGTGCAGTAATAATGACAGGTGCAAGAATGCCACAAGCTATGGCAGAGGATAAGTTATTCCCATTTAAAAACTTTTTCGGTAAGATAAACGAAAAGAGAAATACACCTTCTAATGCGTTAATATTTCAAGGTGTAGTTGCATGTTCATATGCACTAAGTGGATCTTTTAATACTGTTGCTGATTTAGCTGTTTTTGTAATATGGTTATTTTTTATACTTGGTATAGGTGGAGTGTTTAAATTAAGAAAAGATTTTAAACATATTATAAAAAAAGATTCATATAAGGTTCCTTTATACCCTGTAGTACCTATAGTGGGTATTTTGGGGGCAACATATGTAGTTGTTAGTACTATTATTACATCTACTACTACAGCTTTAATTGCTATAGGAATCACTGCAATAGGATTGCCAGTATATTCTTATATTAAAAAGAAAAATATAGTGAAAACTGAAGAGAAAATGGCTATATAAAATAAATTTAAATACGTATTAAATATAAAAAAGTGGGTTCTGTAGGAATCCACTTTTTTTACTCTATAGGATATTATAGATTTGGAATCTGTTGATGGCTTAATATAATTAATGGTATGAAAAGAATGAATAAAAAATAACATTAAAAGAAATATTAATAGATAAATATGAAGAGTTTAAAGAAAAGTATTGTTAAAATTGTATAAAAGGTGGGGAGTGGGAGTGATACCAACCACATCGTAGATGGATTTGCAGAGATATAGATGAATATTGTAATGAAGAATGCAGTTTGGAACATAAGTGTAAAAAGGAATGCTCTAATTGTAATGCAAATTTTTATTATTTAGGAGAAAAGAAAACGGAAGAAGATTCATATTGGGTTCATGAGGATGAATAACTTCCGTTTTAAATTCATAAGTTGTCAAATGTCAATTCTTAATTAAAGTACTTGAATGAAAAAAATTAATACATTATAGTAGATCTTAAAACAGTGCATTGTTCATTTTGAGGTGTTATTGTGATCTTAAAATCATTATACTGAGAATCAAGATGTATTAAGAGTAATTCATTTTCATGTAAAATTACTTCCTCATTTTCTCCAATGCCAAATTTCACAGAACTATCTTGGGAAAAAAATATTTCGGATATTTCATTAAAATTATTTTCACTATTTATTGGGTTTAAATTAATTTCAACAGTATCTGAGTCTAAGGATACTGTTGAAAGGGATCCTGACACATCTTTACCTAACATTAAATTAAAATCTTTAACTTTTCCATAGCTTATAGTTTCACAATCTCCATTAAATTTATGAATCTCAAATGGATGGAGTGTTATTAATTCTTCAGAATTATGTTTAAGTTTCAATACCCCATTTAATGGAGTGATGAATCTGGTTATATTTGGTAAGTTTGTAAAGATGCTTTTTTCTAAATCTACAGTTGCAGAACTAATTCTCCACTTGAAATTTAACTTTTTATATATTGCATTATATGGATATATTGCAAGTTCAGTAGTTTTTCCACCAGACCAATCTGAAGTTTTAAAATTAGACTCGTTTAAAATATCTATAGAATATGTCATGGCTAACCTCCTAAACAGTAATTTATATTTAAGTATTATTATACAAATATATTATACACTTAAAAACCTAAAATTGAAAATTTTCTGTGAATTTCATTATAAAGTAACACTTAATTTCAATATATAGAAAAAATATGAAATAAAGACAAAAATACTTCTTATATGATATAATATATGGAATGTAAATTTCATTTACTCTTGGAGGGATAAGATGAAAAATAAGCTTGTAAAAGAAGAATTTATTGAAAAGTATAAATTTGCAGAAGATGAAATAAAAAGTAATAATATAGATTGGAATGTATTAAATAGTATATATGAAGATTTTAATGTATATAAGGATACATATGAAGCACAAGCAGACTTTATATCTAATACATTAAGAACCCATAATAAGATACATAGTGTTAAGTCTAGAATTAAAGACTCAGAAAGATTAATTGAAAAAATAATAAGAAAAACCTCAGATAGAAAAGAAAAATATGGAGAAAAATTTCAATTTTCAGTGGATAATTACAAAGAAGAAATAAATGATTTAATAGGAATTAGGGTAATACATATTTTCAAACAAGACTGGGAAAATATTCATGAATTCATATTAGATACATGGAAAGTAATAGAAATAACAGCTAATGTGAGGGAGGGAGACGACACTAAAAGGTTTGAAGAACTAGATATTGAAATACAGTCAAGAAAATCAGGATATAGATCAGTTCATTATCTTATAGAGTTTTATCCAACAAGTCAGAGGGTAATAGCAGAGATACAAGTAAGGACTATTTTTGAAGAAGGATATGGTGAAATAGATCACCAATTAAGATATACTCACAAAGAAATTCCAGAAGTTTTAGCATTAAATCTTTTATTGTTTAATAGAATTTCAGGAAGTGCTGATGAAATGGCATCATTTATAAATTTATTAAATAAAAATTTAGGGGAAATGGAATATAGATATGAAGATATTTTAGATAAGAAGGAAAAGGAAATAGAAGAATTAAAGAAAAAATTATTAAAATTTGAGAAGGAAAGATAAGAATTTCACACAAAAAAATATATATATGATTCAATAAAGTTTATTTATTTGATTTTAAACTGTGATTTTAGTAATTCATAACAATGTAACTTAGTAAATTTCAGAGAGTATTAAATGGTAATGTGGGGGGAAAAGAAAAATGAATAGTAAGAAAAAAAGAATAAGTCTAGTGGTATCTTTTGTTTTAGCATTTATTTTTGTGTATGCAATAGGGAATGTTAATGCATATGCACTAAATGATAATGAGGAAATGAGAGCCACATGGCTTACAACTGTATGGAATAATGATTGGCCATTAACTAGTGATTACAACAACCTGGAAAGGCAAAAAATAACATTAAAAGAAAATTTAGACTTTGTAAAAAATCAAAACTTAAATACTGTATTTTTTCAAGTAAGAACAATGGGTGATGCATTTTATCCTTCAAATTATGCACCATGGTCAAGGTTTTTAACAGGAACTTTAGGTAAAAATCCAGGATATGATCCATTAAAATTAGCTGTTGATGAAGCACATGCAAGAGGACTTGAAATACATCCATGGTTTAATCCATTTAGAATAAGCACAGATGGTGATAATTTTGATAAACAAGGATACATAAATTCATTGCCTAATGGAAGTGCCTTAAAAAACAATCCTCAATGGATAGTTCAGTATGGAAATTATCATTGCTTAGATATTGGTATACCAGAAGCAAGAAAATATGTTATAGATTCAATTACTGAAGTTGTGAAAAATTACAATATAGATGGAATACATTTAGATGATTATTTTTATCCATATCCTAAAGATAACATTGTTTTTCCAGATGATGAAACATTCAATAAATATGGACAAGGATATTCTAATAAGGAAGATTGGAGAAGAGATAATATTAATAAGTTTGTAAAAGATTTAAATTCTTCAATAAAATCTGAAAAACCTCAAGTTAAATTTGGTATAAGTCCTTTTGGAATATGGAGAAATGGAAGTAGTGTTGGAGGTTCTAATACAAACGGATTAAGTAGTTATGATGCAATTTATGTAGATTCAAAAAAGTGGGTTCAAGAAGAATGGCTAGATTATATTGTTCCCCAAATATACTGGGCATTTGATACAAAAGTAGCTCCTTATGGAGAGTTAGTGGATTGGTGGTCTAAACAGGTTGAAGGAAAAAAGGTTCATCTATATATAGGACAAGCCACTTATAAAATAAATGATCAATTTGGTAGTGATGAAATAATAAATCAAATTAAGTATAATAGAAATAATAAAAATGTTAAGGGTTCAAGTTTCTTTAGTTTAAGGGATCTTAAAGATAATAAAGACGGTATTTTAGAAAGATTAAAAACTGTATATAATACAAAAGCTGATGTACCTAACATGAATTGGTTAAATGGAAATGGTTGGGTTCAACGCGGAGGGATTTGGTATTTCTATAATTCAGATGGTTCAATGGCAAAAGACTGGCAATATATAAATGGAACATGGTATTACTTTAATAATAATGGAGTAATGACAACAGGATGGGTTAAAATAAATAATACTTGGTATTATTTAGACTCTAATGGAGCAATGAAAACAGGCTGGATTAACTTAAATGGAACTTGGTACTATTTAGATTCAAATGGATCAATGAGAACCGATTGGATTAATTTAAATGGAAATTGGTATTATTTAGATTCTTCTGGGGCTATGAGAACTGGCTGGACTAATGTAAATGGATTTTGGTATTACTTAGAGTCAACTGGTGTAATGAAAACAGGATGGGTTAAGTTAGATAAAAGCTGGTATTACCTTGATGGTAGTGGAGCAATGAAAACAGGTTGGTTACAATTAGGAAAAGACTGGTACTATTTAAAAGAAGATGGAAGAATGGTTACAGGATGGTTCACTGTAGATGGTAAAAACTATTACTTCAATGATAGTGGATTACTTTTATAGAATAAATCTTCATTCAACTAGTATTACAGATGGTAGTCATCAGATAAAGATGAAATAATATCTAAAAACATTTCCAAAATAATAAGTTAATAAAATAAAAACCATCATTCAAGAGAAGAATTTGAATGATGGTTTTTTGTAAGAAAATATTAATAAAAAAGCTATTGTGCAATGCATTGTAGTGTGATAGTATAAATTCATAAGGTATTGTGTAATACACAATAGTGTTAATGGAGTAGTATATAAAAGATAATAATTTTAGAACACTACTATGTTATACACATTAGTTGGAGGTGGTATAAAGTATGAGCACACAGTTAAGAAAGGGCGTTCTTGAAATATGTGTACTTGCAATGATAAATATAAAGGATATGTATGGATATGAAGTTGTAGACAGTATATCAAGGGTAATGGAAGTTAAAGAAAGTACCATATATCCACTTCTAAGAAGACTAACTTCAGATGGTTATTTTGAATCTTATATTAGAAAATCAGAAGAAGGTCCGGATAGAAAATATTATAAAATTACCAATGAAGGTAAAGAGAGTTTGAAAAATCAGGTTAAGGAATGGGATAGATTTGTTTATGATGTAAATTATATATTAGAATCTTACAGAAAGGAATATAGAGGTAATGAATAAAGTAGAATTTTTAGATATATTACAGGATTATTTAACTGAAAATTTTAGTGAGTCAGATATTATAGATATTTTAAGAGATTATGAAGAATTTTTTATAAATGGCAAACTAGAAGGGAAAAGTGAGGAAGAGATATGTAAAACACTAGGTTCTCCTAAAAATGTTGCTAAAGAATTAATAAGGGAAATGAAGGGTGCAACTAAAGAAGAAACAAGATCTTTTGTAAAAGAGAATCTAGAGACATTAAGGAAAAAGGTAAGGATATATTTCAATAAAGCTAATAAAAAAGCTAAAGAATTTTTAAATTCAGATTCAATAATAAATGGATCTAGATCAAGCTCTTTTGTAAAAACTATAATTTATATTGTTACAGGAATGCTAATTTTAATAGGGTTATTTATGATACCTATTTTTATAGCAATAACGTTGGTATTAATAGGTGGTTCTTTAGTAAATGGATTAGGATATATTTTGGGAATATTACTCTTTAGTGCAAATAACTATGTTGCAACGGCTAGTATATTTGGGTCTATATTTTTAACGGGCCTAATTGTTTTAGGATGGACTATTTATTTGAACATTATTAAATATATTAAGATATTTATAGTAAAATATAGGGGTTGGATAAAGAAAAAGTTTATGTATTTAAGAGCAAGTAATACTGATAAAAGAGACAATTCAAAGGTGAAGAATGGTTTTAACAAAAATGAAGCTGTAGAGGGTGAAACATATAAGGAAGAAGGTGATAAGAATGAGTAAATCTAAAAAGGCGTTAATTGTTGCAGCAGTTTTTGCTACAGTGGGTTTGTTTGGATTTATCCCTAGTCTTATTTGGGCAGTACCAAGTTTTGCAAATGATGTTAATGATGCAAGAATTCATCTTAAAGAAAGTGGAATAGGGGAAAGTTTAGTATATGATTCAGCTGAAGTAGTTAAAAAAATAAATATAGAATCAATATGTGGTAATGGTGTAAGAGTATATATAAAGAAATCTACTGATGAAAAAGTTAAGGTTATAAAATATGATAAAATGTTCGATGAAGTAAATTTAGAAACAAATTTAGATAATGATGGAGTACTAACTTTAAAGGGAAAGTCACAATTTAATGCAAATATATTTAGAAGTAGTAACTTAAATTTCAAAGAATTATATAACACTGCTATAGATCTAATAGCATCAGCAGATAGAGAATCAAGAATTGAAATTTATGTACCAAATGGTGTAGATGTGGATGTGAATTCTAGAAACTATACTTATTTAAATATAAAAAATAAAGAGGTCTTAGGTGAGAATTTAAATTTCTTAGTTACAGCAGGTAAGCTAAAATTACCAGAGTTTAATAACTTGAAAAATTTAAATATAAAGTGTAACTCAGCAATAGAGCTAGATTTAAGAAGTTTAATGAATATTGAAAAGATAGATATTAATGTGTCCCACTTAAGAATATATTCTTATGGAAATTATGAAGTATATAATGTGGATAAAGTACCAAATGAAATGAATGTTATAGCTAATGAAATGTATGTAGAATCATACATTCCAATAGCTAAAATAGTTAATTTAAATATTCAAAATTGTATTAAAGTAAAAATGGATTTTAATAGGTTTAATATTGATTCAAATATAAAGTTAGAATATAAGGAAGATAACTATAGTAATAACAAATCATTAGAAGCTAGGAATAGAAATAGTGAAAAGGGAGAGTATATTTCCCTACCATTTGATGAAAATGGAAAATATGAGGGCAAAATATCAGATGGAGATGAGGGGGATTTTAAATTAAATATAGTAGGAAAAAGGTTGGATTTAAGAAATTATAATAAGGATAGAATTCAAAATGAGATAGGATTTTAATGAATAAATGTGGTAACCGTCAGCTGATTTAAATAATAAGTTTAATAAAAATAATCTAAATTGAGATAAACTGATAAAATGTATACATATTAAGTACATAACATTATAATTGTTATAATTAAAAGGTTGTGTACTTGTTATGTATAAAATATAATAATTAGTGGTCTTATATAATATGTTTCGAAACAAAGGGGGAGGAAGTATGGATAAAAAAAATATAGGTGAAAAGTTTCATGATAATGAAACAATGATTATGTCAAAGGAAGATTTTCATAAGGAAAGTTTTAGTGATAATACCATGGCTATACCCAGAATTAAGGAAGAGGAGTTCAAGAAGAAGGATAAGAAAGATTTTAATAATGAACAAAAGGATGTATTTGATAAAATAGAAGATAAGTATCAAAATTTAGACAATAAAAGGCAAGGTAGGAATAAGCGTAGTGGTAATAAGTCAAACAATAAGGGAAAAGCATTTTATAGAACAACATGGTTTATGTGGATTATGCTATTTCTACTACCACCTATAGGAATAATTCTTACATGGTTCAATAGATCCTTAAAAAGAAAAACAAAAAAAAGGCTCACAGTTTTATTTACAATTTATTTTGTGCTTATAATTGGGATGCCTACAATAAAAAATACATTTGGTGATCTTAAGGATAAATTTAATTTTACACTTCCAATAAAACAAGAAGAAACAAAACATGAGGAAGAGAAAAAATCTAATGATGATATAACAAAACCAGAACAACAAGAAAATAATAGTAACATTAATTCAACAATAAAAACTGAGGAACAAAAACCTAATAATAAGCCTAAGAATACTAAAAAACCAAAAGAAGACAAGTCTGAAAATGGTGGGGATAACAACAAAAAAAATAACAATACGAAACCAGAAGAAAATAAACCAGAAACTAATAAACCTAATACCAATGAGTCTAACAATAATAAGCCCAATTCAGAAACTAAGCCAAATACAGAAAATAATAAAACACCAAAGGATACGGAAACTAAACCCTCTGAGGGGTCAGGAAATACTGAGAAGCCTAAGGAACCATAATTTTGAATCAAATAATTTTTGAAATTAACTTGGAATTTAATTAAAAGTAATACATTTCATTAAGCTAAAACTCAGAAGAACTTATTTTGAGAGTGATTTCCTATAATGATAAGTTAAAAACTAAGAATGATGAGTTGAGTTAAAGTTAAAGTGAAAAAGGTGTATACTATTAAGTTCAAATGGTAAGTTATGAGGGGATTGGGAATAGTAGTTATGGAGTAAATAGGAGGTGAAAATATGAATTATAATGGGGCTTTAATAGGACTAGTTGCTTTTTTGATAATAGGTGCATTTCATCCTATTGTGATAAAGAGTGAATATTATTTTGGTAAAAAGATTTGGCCTTTATTTTTAATTGTTGGATTACTATTAATAGGAATTTCAGTGGTGACTAAAAACTTTATATTATCATCAATTATAGGGGTCACAGGATTTTCATCCATTTGGAGTATTCATGAAATTATTGAACAAGAAGATCGAGTTAAAAAAGGATGGTTTCCTAAAAATCCAAATAAGAAATAGGAATAGGAAATGGACATGCTATAAATTGCATGCCCATTTCCTATTTCTTATTATATTTTATATTTTTAGGTTTAAGGACAAATCGCTAAGTGTGTTATAAGAGATTTTAACATATTAACAAAGATTTAAATTTATCCCATGACTGGGTGCTGTAATACTCTTATCTCAATATTGGAATAACTGGGTTTGAATAATATACACTATCATGTAAAAATTGTGTTATTACTATTATTTACAAAAAAGAAAATTTTATAAATATACAAACAATATATTAACATAGAGTAAACTGTATGTTAATATGTAACAAAAGGGATAGTTAGGAGGGGGAAGTTGAAAAAAATAAAAATTTGTTTTCCTAGAATTTTAGGATTAATTTGTATGATTTCTTCCATATTTTCACGAAGTAACAATATGAGTATTAGTACAATTTTATCTATAGTAATTTTTTTGATTGGAATAGTCTTATTTATGTATGGGGAAAAATTATATAAAGGTGGTAACAAAAACTATAGTGAGCATACGGACATAAATAATATTATATTTAATAGACTTATTTTTAAAGTAATAGGATGGTTGATAGTTATATTTTTAGCCATAGCTTTTATTGAAAAACCTAGGATATGGAAGGTGTGGGGAAGAAGTCCACAAATATCTAATGGAGCAATTAATTTATTAGATATAATAGACGAAAATAAATATTGTAAGTTAAATAAAAAGGTAGGGTTTGCTTATAATGAAAAGGTTATAACATACGTTAAAGATATTAATAGATATGGCAGTTCTTTAAGTTTCACTTTAATTGTAGAGAATGGTACAGATGAAATCCTTAAGAATGATCCAGATAAATTTTTTGTTGAAGATAACATGAAAAATAAATACTTTCTAAATTTATTTAAAAATATCAAATTTGAGGAACCAATTGAGCCTGGAAAAGTTAACGAGGCAAAAATTTTAATTGAGGGAATTGATGAAAGAATAGTTGGATTTACTGTAAATGCATATTTAGACGGTAAAAGTAATTTATGTGATGAAGAAGATAAATATATAAGAATAAGGATAAGTTCAGATGATTTTAGATAATATTAAAAAATGTATACAAATATTAAAATTAAATGTATAATAAATGTTAAATAATTTAATAAACCCATATATATCTGTTAATATGGTTCAGATGTTTCTACAAGAAGACCTTAAATTTTCTTGCTATGGGTAAATCAATTAATTGTGTAATTTTATTGCATTGGTTTACCTTAAGTAGACCAATGCAATTTTTATTTTATGAAGAAATTTTTCCATTTTAAACTAGCAACACTATAAAATCTATGGAGGACACTAATGAAAAATTTTTTAGAAAAAGTATTTAAATTAAAGGAGAATAACACAAATGTAAAAACAGAAGTAATAGGTGGATTAACTACATTTATTACATTTGCTTATGCATTACTTGTAATTCCTAATATTTTAAAAGTGGGAGGAATGAACGCTTTAGGGGTTAAAGGAGATGCTGCTGAAATTCTTAATATAGCATCAGATCCAGTTATAGCATCTGCATTTGCATCTGTATGTATATCTGCAGCATTAGCTACATTAATAATGGCTCTTCATGCTAATTTACCTTTTGTTTTAGCACCAGGTCTTGGTCTTGTAGCATTTTTTTCATATAATATATGCTTAAAGCTTAATTTCTCTTGGCAGCAAGGATTAGCTGCAGTATTTATTTCTGGACTAGTATTTATTTTAATAACCCTTACATCCATAAGAGAAAAAATTGTACATGCAATACCACAAAATCTTAAATTTGCTATAACAGCAGGAATAGGATTGTTTGTAGCTTTAATTGGATTAAAAAGTGGAGGAATAGTAGTATCAAATCCATCTACATTAGTTTCTTTTGGAGATTTTACAAATAAAACAGTTATATTGACAATAATAGGACTTATTATAAGTTCAGTATTAATGGCTAGAAATGTAAAAGGGGCTATGTTAATAGGAATTATACTAACTACAATAATAGGTATACCTATGGGAGTTACTAACTTAGAGGGGATAAATGTATTCTCAATGCCACATATAGGAGAAACGTTTTTTGCAATGGACATAAAAGGTTTGTTAACAACTAATGGTAATGGCATATTAGGGGCACTACTTACAGTATTTATGGTTGTTATAACTTTAAGTCTAGTAGATTTATTTGATGGAATAGGAACTTTAGTTGGAACGGCTCAGAGTTCAGGAATGGTTGATGAAAATGGAGAAGCTAAAAATCTTAGAAAGGCTCTTACATCAGATGCTATAGGTACAACTTGTGGAGCTTTTCTTGGAACAACTACGTTAGCAACTGTTGTTGAATCAGCGGCAGGTATTGCAGCCGGAGCAAGAACAGGACTTTCTAATGTGGTAGTCAGTATATTATTATTATGCTCATTATTTTTTAGTGGACTTATTGGTATCGTACCACAAAGTGCTACATCACCAGCTTTAGTTATAGTTGGAGTATTAATGCTTGGAGCAATTAAAAATATAGATTTTTCAGATTTTACAGAGGCTGTACCAGCATTCTTTACTATAGTTATGATGCCCTTTACATATTCAATAGCTAATGGCATAGCCGTAGGAATGATTTTTTATCCATTAATGAAGGTTACTACAGGAAAAAAACATGAAGTTCATAAAATGTTATATATATTTGCAATGTTATTTATTTTAAGATTTATATTAATGCCAGATTAACAAGTAAAGATAAGCGGTTAATGATTTATTTCATTAACCGCTTATTTTTATGAATTTATAGCAATATTTAAATAAGGAATTTAGTATAACTTAGATTTTTATCATTAAATGACTAACAGTTCACAACTCAATAGGTAACTAATTAAAGATTTCAGTGTGTGATAATATATAATAAAGTTTAATTAGTTTAGTATATTGGAAGTCTTAATATATGGGAGGAATAGGAGTATGAGAAAGTTAGGTATTAAAGAGTTATTAAAACTTAAAAAAGGAGATGTAGTATCTATAGTTGGTTCAGGTGGAAAAACATCTTTTATGTATGAATTGGCAAAGGAATGCTCTTTTAATAGTAAGGTTTTAGTAACTACATCTACTAAAATAGAAAAGCCTAAGGCTAATGAAGTAGATTATGAATTTTATACAACAAAGTCCAATGAATTTCGAAATAACAATGGTATAACTCTAATTGGGGATTATATTAATATGGAAAACAAGGTTGTTTGCAGTGAAGATACTATGAAAAATTACATAGAGAAATTTGATTATACATTAATAGAAAGTGATGGGTCTAAAAGAAAACCCTTAAAAGGGTGGAGTAATAATGAGCCAGTAATATTAAGTAAGACTACTAAAACAGTTGGAATCATTCCTGTAACCGTTTTGGATTTAGAGGTAAATTATAAAAATATACATAGATTAAAAGAGTTTAAAAAACTTACTAATGCTAAAGAGCAAGAAAAAGTAACACTAGATCATTTGATTGAAATAGTAATAAATCCTAATGGATTATTTAAAAATTCAATAGGGCAACGAATTCTATTTTTAAATTGTATAGAAGATGAAAAACATGAAGAACTGGCACGTAATTTGCTTGAAAAAATAAGTAGGGAAAATAATAAGTTTTTAAATAAAGTCCTAGGAGGTAGTATAAGAAATTCAGTTTTCTTTGAATTAAATTAAATGGTAGGTATTATATTAGCATCTGGTTTGAGTAAACGATTTGGGAATAATAAATTATTAGAATCCATTAACGGGAATCCAATGGTTTATTATGTATTAAAGGCAGCTAAAGAATCTTCATTAGAAAAAATAGTATTAATTTATAAGGATAACGATGTTAAGGATATAGCCAAACAGTTTCCTATACATTGCATATTAAATAAAAAATACACATTAGGACAAAGTGAGGGAATAAAAATAGGAGTTAAAGCTTATTGTAGTGAAGATAGTTTCATGTTTATTATGGCAGATCAACCTTTTTTAACTTCGAAAACTATAAATAAATTAATAGAAAAATTTAAAAAGAAAGATAAAATAATAGTTCCTAAATATAAAGATAGAAATGGTTCACCAGTTATTTTCCCTAAAAGATTTATAAAAGATTTACTTAATCTACATGGAGATGTTGGAGGTAAAGAAATAATAATAAAAAATCCTCTAGAGGTAGAGTTTTGTTACTTAAATAATGAAAAAGAACTTCTAGATATTGATAATAAAGAAACACTAAAAAATCTTTTTGAACAGGGGGAAAAGATATGAACGACATTGTTATAGTCAGAGGTGGAGGAGATATAGCTACAGGAGTTATACAGAAATTATATAGAAGTGGATTTAAGGTTATAGTTACGGAAATTAATAATCCAACATCTATAAGAAGAAAGGTCTGTTTAAGCGAAGCAATTTATGAAGGAGAGGTAAGAGTTGAAAAGTTAGTAGGGGTTTATAGTGAAAGTTTAAAAGATATAATGAATGCTTGGCACAATAATAAAATTCCAGTATTAAAAGACCCAAAAGTAAGGATATTAAAGGATATTAATGTGACTGCAATTATTGATGCAACATTAAGTAAAAGGAACATAGGAACTAATAAATGTATGGCTCCTATAACAATAGCTTTAGGGCCAGGGTATGTTGGGGGACAAGATGTAGATGTAGTAATTGAAACACAAAGAGGACATAATTTAGGAACATTAGTTTTTCAGGGAGAGGCATCAAAAAATACAGGGATACCAGGGATCATAAAAGGATACGGAATAGAAAGAGTTATATATTCTCCATGTGAAGGAAAACTTAAAATAATAAAAGATATAGGAGATGTTGTTAACAAAGGTGATGTGATTTGTTTAGTTAATGATTCAAATGTATATGCAACAATTCCAGGAGTTTTAAGAGGGATGATTAGAGACGGTTTATATGTAAAAAAAGGATTGAAAATAGCAGATATAGACCCTAGAATAACAGAAATTGAAAATTGTAATAGGGTATCAGATAAAGCTAGAAATATAGGAGGAGCTACTTTAGAAGCTTTAATGTATATGAAGAATATAAAGGGAGGTTATGTATATGGAAGAGAAATTGCTGAAAAAAATATTAGATAAACTTAATGAAGGAGAGATATCAGCACTAGTTACATTAACTTATTCAGAGGGGTCAACACCAAGAAAAAGCGGGTCAATGATGGTAGTATCAGAAAATGGTGACATAGAAGGAAGTGTAGGCGGCGGAATGGTAGAGGCTTATACTCATAAGTGTGCTTTAGAATGTATTGAAAATAGTGAAGGAATGGAGTTTAGTTATAGTTTAAATGAAAAACCTGAAGAGGGTATGATCTGTGGAGGACAAGTGCGAGGATATATAAAAGTTTTTCTACCTAAACCAAAGTTAGTAATTATAGGGGGAGGACATGTTGCTCAAAGTATATGTGGAATAGCTAAAAACTTGGAATTTAATATTGTTGTTTTAGAAGACAGGGTAGAATTCATGAGCAACAAAGCATTTGAAAAGGTTCAGGTCATATTAGGAGATTTACAGGAAAAATTAAAAAATTTAAAAACCAATAAAGATACCTATTTTATAGTTGCAACTAGAGGACATGCATTAGATAAAGAGGCAATAGAAATTATTTTAAATAAAGAATATAAGTATGTAGGTATGCTTGGTAGCAAAAAGAAGGTTTTTAAGTTAATGGAAATGCTTAAAGAACAAGGATTTAAAAGGGAAAAGTTAAATACCATATATACTCCAGTTGGATTAGATATATCAGATGGCACACCAGGAGAAATAGCCATAAGTATATTAGCTGAAATATTAAAAATCAAAAATAATGGAAGTTTAGTTCACAAAAATCAAGATTTTTCATACTAATTTGAGAGTAAATTTATAAAAAAGGAATTTTAAAAGTATATTTTACTTTAAAAACATTAAGGGTTAATATAAAATAATTTTCAGTTTCGAATAAAAATATTTTGAATAAATATTTTATTATAGATAGAGGGTTATAGGTGTTTATTTATAATTTTGGTATTAAATTTAAAAATAAACTAGAAGTATTGAAAATAAGTGCTATGAGATAACAATAAAATTGGGGGAAATAAGAAATGTTAAAAAAATTAATTGGCTTAATTATGATAGGAAGTTTATTTTTAGTTGGATGTGGGTCAACTAATGATAATAATAAATCTAAGAAAAAAGAAATAAATATGAGTGTTGCAGCATCACTTAAGGTGCCAATGGAAGAAATAAAAAAGAATTTTGAAGAAAAAAACAATATAACAGTAAATTTAAACTTTGGCCCATCAGGAACTCTTCAAAAACAAATAGAGGATGATGCACCAGTAGATATATTTTTATCAGCTGGAAAAGAAAATATTCATGATCTTATAAAGAAAGGCTATATAAAAGAAGAAAATTCAAAGGATTTTTTAGGTAACTCATTAGTTTTAGTTAAGTCTAATGAATCTAAATCCAAAATAAATTCTTTTAAGGATTTAAAATTTGGAAACATAAAAATAGCTGTAGCAGAAAAGAGCGCTCCGTTAGGGTTATATACAAAGGAAGCATTTAATAATATAGGGATACTTAAAGAGGTAGAGCCAACAATTATATATTGTAAAGATGCAAAAGCAACTATAAGTTATGTTGAAAAAGGAGAGGTAGATTTTGCAATAATTTATGATAATGATTCTCCCAATCTTAAAAGTTCAAAGGTAATAGAAAAAATAGATGATAAACTTCATAGTCCCATTATATATCCACTAGCAACAATAAAGAATTCCAAAGAAAAAATAGAGGTAAAAGACTTTATAG
Source organism: Clostridium frigidicarnis (assembly GCF_900111985.1). Lineage (GTDB taxonomy): Bacteria > Bacillota > Clostridia > Clostridiales > Clostridiaceae > Clostridium_Z > Clostridium_Z frigidicarnis. The sequence continues at coordinate 6,801 of NZ_FOKI01000013.1, read as the reverse complement.
AATATTTGACAAGTGAAGAGTGTAAAAATATATTAAAACAAAACAACTTTATAGTAAGGTAATAACCATGGAATTAAATCCAATTTTTGTTTCTATAAGGACAGCTTTTGTTTCTACAGTTTTAGTATCATTTGTGGGAATATTTATAGCTTATAGATTATTAAATAAACAAGGAGTATGTAAGTACATAATAGAGACCTTAATATTATTTCCTTTGTTTATGCCGCCATCATTAGTTGGATATATAACACTTATATTAATAGGCAAGAAAAGCTTTGTAGGCAAAATTATAGATCATATATTTAATTTCTCTTTTATATTTACATGGCAAGGGTCAGTTTTAGCGTGTTTTATTGTTGCACTACCTATTATGTATCAGTGTGTTAAAGGGGCTATGGGGGCCATAGATAAAAACTGTATACAAGCAGCTAAATTAGATGGTGCTACTAATTTAATAGTATTATTTAGAATAACATTACCTATGTGCATAAAAGGAATATTGAGTGGCATTATTCTAAGTTTTGCAAGAGCTTTTGGAGAATTTGGAGCAAGTCTTATGATATGTGGTAATATACCTGGAAAAACTGAAAATATTCCCATGGCAATATATTTTGCAGTAGAAAATGGAGATTTTATAAAAGCTAATAAATTAACATTTGTAGTAATTATAATAAGCACAACGCTAATAGTATTTAATAATTTTCTATTAAAGAAAAGAGAATTTTAACTTAGGGGGAAGTTAATGTGAAAAAGATTAAAACAATCGATTCAGTAGGACAAGTTATATTACATGATATAACACAAATAATACCAGGAGAATTTAAAGGCAGAGCATTCAAAAAAGGGCATGTGATAAAAAAAGAAGATATAGAGATGCTATTATCTTTAGGAAAAGATAACATATATGTTTTAGAAGACATAGAGGGAATGGTACATGAAAATCAAGGAGCAATAAGATTAAAAGAATTATGTTGTGGAAATGGATTAGATTTTTCAGAAATAAAAGAAGGGAAGATAGATATGTTTGCAGCATATGATGGGCTTTTAAAGGTTAATAAAAAGGAGCTTTTAAAGTTAAATATGTTAGATGAAATAATGTTTTCTACAATTCATAATAATACTCCAGTAAAAAAAGGTGATAAGGTTGGAGGTACAAGAGTTATACCTCTTATGATAGATGAAAAGAAGTTAGAACAAGCAGAGAAAGAAGTGAATAAACTTATACATGTTGAAAAAATTAGAGGTAAAAAGGTTGGAATAATAACTACAGGTAATGAAGTTTATTATAAAAGAATAGAGGATGCCTTTGGCCCAGCAGTAATTAAGAAGGTTGAAGAATATGGATGTGAAGTTTTAGGGCAAGTTATTTTACCAGATAACAAGGAAATGATTAAAAATGAAATAAAGAATTGGTACATAAAAGGTGCAGAGATGGTAGTATGTACAGGTGGAATGTCAGTTGATCCCGATGATTTAACACCTAGTGCCATAAGAGAAAGTGGTGCAGATGTTATAACTTATGGGTCACCAGTATTACCAGGAGCAATGTTTTTACTTTCTTATTATGAAAATAAGCCTTTATTAGGGCTACCAGGATGTGTTATGTATGCAAAAAGAACTATATTTGATTTAGTTTTACCTAGAATTTTAGTGAATGAAAAGTTAATGAAAAAAGATATTGCAATGTATGGGGAAGGTGGAATGTGTTTAAATTGTAACATATGTATTTTCCCTAAATGTGGATTCGGAAAATAATAAATCAATTTAATTTAGGGAAAATACTAGTTTATCTAATATACAGAGGGAAATAGAAGATACAATATATAATAACCAAAGGGATATAAATTTAATGAAGAGAACAAATGTAAAGATAATAGGTTTATGTATAAAATAGGGGGATAATTTAGGGATAAAGTATTAGCTATATACATAATTGAATATTAATAAGCCATTTTTAGAAGATTATATTTTGTGCAGTATTAATGATATAAAGTGAATAAAAATTTTATATAAAACAGATATTTATTAAATAAGAAATTTAGTGTATATCTGTTTTTTGTTTTTAAGAATTTTTAGCAATACAATGTTAAATTTTTATTTATATACAATGTTAAAAATTAAAGATTCAAAATATTGTAGAAAAAATGCGGAAAATAATTATCAAATTGATAAAAAAATAAAAATAACGCTGTAAACATAGAATTTACTGCATTTATCATTTTGATAGTAATTATCAAAATGATAAAAATACGAAAACTAATAAATATTTTCAAGTTATAAATTAATTTAAATGTATACAAAAAGTAAGAAAAGTGTAATATAGATAAAAAAATTATAAACAAATAAAAGAATATAAAAAAGATTTCGTTAAAAATTAAATTAATTGGCATGATTGTTGCTAAATCTTATATTAGCAACAAATATAAGGAGAGATGAAGTAATGTCAGAAAAAATTAAATGGAAAGAAAATACTCTTAAGCAAGGAAATAAAGAAAATAGCGTTAAATTTTTATGCGAAGAAGAAATAAGAAAGGCAAAGAATTTTCATTCTAGTTTTCCTCAATATAATGAGACTCCATTAGTTAGTTTAGAAAGTTTAGCTAACCATATAGGATTAGGTGGGGTTTACATAAAGGATGAGTCATATAGATTTGGATTAAATGCATTTAAGGTGTTAGGCGGATCTTTTGCTATGGCAAAATACTTAGCAGGAAAGCTTGAAAAGGATATATCAGAATTACCATATGAAAAGATAATATCAGATGAAGTTAGAAAAGAACTTGGAGATATAACTTTTGTTACAGCAACAGATGGTAATCATGGTAGAGGGGTTGCATGGACAGCTAATCAATTAAAGCAAAAATCAGTAGTTTATATGCCAAAGGGGTCTTCATTAACAAGATTAGAAAATATAAGAGCAGAAGGTGCAGAGGCATCAATAACAGATTTAAATTATGATGATGCTGTTAGACTAGCAAATAAATATGCAGAGGAACACAATGGATTAATGGTTCAGGATACAGCATGGGAAGGATATGAGGAAATTCCAGCATGGATAATGCAGGGATATGGAACAATGGCTCTAGAATCAAAAGAACAATTAGAAAAATATAGTGTTGAAAAGCCAACACACATATTTGTACAAGCTGGAGTTGGATCTTTAGCAGGTGCTGTTCAAGGGTATTTTGCAGCAACTTATAAAGATGAATGTCCAAAAACAGTAATAGTTGAAGCAAATTTAGCAGATTGTTTATATAAATCAGCAGTAGCAAATGATGGAGAGGCAAGAAGTGTTGGTGGCGATATGCAAACAATAATGGCCGGGTTAGCTTGTGGAGAAGCAAATACTATAGGTTGGGAAGTATTAAAGAATCATTCAAAGATATTTGTTTCATGTCCTGACTGGGTATCAGCAAAAGGCATGAGAGTACTTGGAAACGGAATGAAAGATGATAAAAAAGTAGTATCAGGAGAATCAGGAGCAGTAACAGCTGGGCTTTTATATGAAATAATGACAAATCCAGAATATGAGGATTTAAAGAAGGCTTTAGAATTAGATGAAAATTCAAAGGTATTATTATTTAGTACAGAAGGGGATACAGACCCAGATAAATATAGGTCAATAGTTTGGAATGGAGAATATGGAATATAAATAGAAAAATAGCATTAAGAATAGAAAAATAGGGGGAACGTATTATGTTAACAGAATTAAGAAAAGAACAGTTAACTAGATTATGCCAAGAGATGATAAAGAATAAATCAGTGTCTGGACAAGAAGGTAATGTTGTAGAAGCAATAAAAAAGGGGCTAAAAGAATTAGGATATGATGAATGTTTTGTTGATAGCTATGGAAACATTATAGGACACATAAAAGGTAAAAAACCAGGTAAAAAGCTATTGTTTGATGGTCATATAGATACTGTACCAGTACCAGACGAATCTAAATGGACACATGCACCATTTAAAGGAGAAATAGTAGATGGAAAAATCTATGGTAGAGGAACATCAGATATGAAGGGACAAACTTCAGCTATGATAGCAGCAGCTGCATATTTTGCTGAAGACATAGATAGAAATTTTGAAGGAGATATATATGTAGCAGGGGTTGTTCATGAAGAAATATTTGAGGGAGTTTCAGCTAGAAAAATAAGCGAAGCAATAAAACCTGACTATGTAATAATAGGGGAATCTTCAGAACTTAACTTAAAAATAGGTCAAAGGGGTAGAGCAGAAATTGTTGTGGAAACTTTTGGAAAACCAGCTCATTCAGCTAACCCAGAAAAAGGAATAAATGCTGTTTATAAAATGGCTAAAGTAATAGAAAAAATTCAAGAAATAGAAGCACCTGAACATGAGGTTCTTGGAAAAGGAATATTAGTATTAACTGATATAAAATCTTCACCATATCCAGGAGCATCAGTAGTTCCAGATTACTGTAGAGCTACATTTGATAGAAGATTATTGGTTGGTGAAACTAAAGAATCAGTATTAGTTCCAATAGAAGCTTTATTAGAAGAACTTAGAAAAGAAGATAATGGGTTAAATGTAAAAGCATCGTATGCAATAGGAAAAGAAGTTTGCTACACAGGAGAAAAAATAGAAGGAGAAAGGTTCTTCCCAGGTTGGTTATATGAAGAAAATGATGAATTTGTACAAGCAGCTTATAAAGGACTAAAATCTGCTGGAATAGATGCTAAAATAACTCAATATTCATTCTGTACAAACGGTTCTCATTATGCAGGAGAAAAGGGAATAAAAACCATAGGATTTGGTCCTTCAAAAGAAAATTTAGCTCATACAATAGATGAATATATAGAACAAGAACAATTATTTATGGGAGCAGAAGGATATTACGGAATATTAAAATCAGTTTACAATAAGTAAAAAAGAATCGTAGGTGAATAATAATGAAAAAACTAATAAAAAATGGGCTAATTGTTGACGGAAATAAGAGGGCTCCATTTAAAAGTAATATTGTTATTGAGGGAGAAAAAATCAGCTACATAGGTAGTGTAGCTGATGAAAATTCCTTTGATGAGGTAATAGATGCAAAGGAAAGGGTTGTATGTCCAGGATTTATAGATACTCATTCCCACTCAGATCTTAAAATAATAGAAAATCCATATAACGAAATTAAAATAAGACAGGGAATAACAACAGAAGTATTAGGTCAAGATGGAATATCAATGGCACCATTGCCTATAGAATATATATCTCCTTGGAGAAAAAATTTAGCTGGATTAGATGGAGAGTCAGATAATATAGATTGGACATATAAAACAACTGATAATTATCTAAAGATTATGGAGAAAAATGGTGTTGGATTAAATGAAGCTTATCTTGTACCACATGGAAATGTAAGGATGGAGGCTATGGGACTTGGAAGCAATATAGCCACAGATAAAGATATAGAAAAAATGTGTAATATAACAAGAAGAGAAATGGAAGCGGGATCACTAGGCCTTTCAACAGGACTTATATACATGCCATGTGCTTATTCAAAGACTAAAGAGCTTGTTGAAATGTGTAAAGTGGTTGCGGAGTATGATGGTGTGTTTGTTGTTCACCAAAGAAGTGAAGCTGATACTATACTTGAATCTATGGAAGAAGTAATTGAAATAGGAAGAAAATCTGGAGTTAGAGTGCATTTTTCTCATTTTAAGGTTTGTGGAAAGAAAAATTGGGGATTCATAGATGCTGTTATAGATCTTGTAAAAAAGGCGGAAAAGGAAGGAATAAAAATATCATTTGATCAGTATCCATATGCCGCTGGAAGTACAATGCTAGGAGTAATACTTCCACCATGGGCTCATGATGGAGGAACAGATAATCTTTTAGAAAGATTAAGCAATAGTGAATTAAGAAAAAAAATGATAAATGATATGGAAACTGGAATTCCAGGATGGGATAACTTTGTGGATTTTGCAGGGTTAGATGGAATATTTGTTACATCTGTGAAAACAGAAAAAAATAGGGATGTTATAGGAAAAAACTTAAAAGAACTTGGAGAAATGAGAGGAAAAGATTCTTACAATGCTACATTTGATCTTCTTTATGAAGAGGAGAATGCGGTTGGTATGGTTGATTTTTACGGATTAGAAGAACATATAGAGAAATTTATGAAAATGAAAGAGCAAAATGTGTGTACTGATGGTCTTCTTTCAGGAAAACCTCATCCAAGAGCCTTTGGATCATTCCCAAGAATACTTGGTAGATTTGTAAGAGAGAAAAAGGTTTTAACTTTAGAAGAAGCTATTTATAAAATGAGTAAAAAAGCAGCACAAGCATTTTCAATAAAAAATAGAGGAACATTAGAAGTGGGGAATTTTGCAGACATAGTAATTTTTAATGAAGAAACTGTAGGCGAAAAAGGAACTTTTGTGGATCCAACACAATATCCAGAAGGAATTGATTATGTAATTATAAATGGAGAAGTTGTCATAAGAGAAGGAGACTATTTTAAAATAGCACCAGGAAAAGTCTTGAGAAGAGGTGAATCTGTTAAGCTGATATGAAAAAATAGCTTAATATTTCATAGAATTGCTCGTTCTTTGAAAATTATATAAGTTTGGATAGTTTATTGTATGGTAAACAAACCTGCAATAAACGTAATTTTTGCAGGTTAATCAAAGATATTAATTTTATATTAAGCCGCTGAAAACCAAGAGTTTTTATCTGAGCTATCGCTAGCGAAGCCAGCAACTTCTGCTGGAGTACAGTTATTTAATGAACCATGTGGTCTAATAAAGTTATAGTGAAATACAAATAAGTATATTAAATTATTTGCTTTTTCAAAAGAAT
>NZ_FOKI01000003.1 GCF_900111985.1 Clostridium frigidicarnis | reverse complement strand
AGCATACAGACTTGTTATTTTTGTGAATGTACCTAATATTTAGATTATAGTATATCATGAATTTAAGGCACATGAAAGAAAATAACAAGTCAAAATAGACTAGAATACTGACTTGTTGTTTTTTGGAATTTGCCTAATTAAAATCATAACCTTGGTAAGTGACAAACAAGGGTCAAGTTGTAACTTTAATTTGATAACTTTTAGGGGGATTCTAACTCTTGAAAAAAAATTGAAATATTAGTAATGATAGTGATTTGTAAAGTAAGGAGCAATAAAATAGGTCTAAATTCTATAATAAGATTTTAAATGAAAAGAGTTATGGATATATGAAGATTAGATTAATACAAGGTTATTTTAGAATTGTAAAATTGTTAAAAATTATACTATTAATTTAAAAGATTCATAATATTTAAGAAAAATGAATGAAATTGGTGTTGGAAATTTGCATAAATTAAGTCAATATAATTCATGTTTTATTCAAAATGGAACCGAAATTTCAAATATTCACAATAAAAGTGTTGTTTGATAAGGTTTAAATGAATAACAATTAATGAAAAACTTGCATAAATATAAAATTATAAAACTTGCATGAAATAAAACTTGCAAAAGTTGTTGATTTTACTTTCAAAAAGGACTAGAATGAAGACAAGAAGTAAATAACAAAAAAAGAATATAAGGGATTAAAAGACTTAAATATATAGGGGGATTTACTATGGAACAAAGAAAAGAAACTTATTTTAGGGTTGAAAGTGATTCTATAGGATCAAGAGAGGTTCCTAAAAATGCATATTATGGAGTTCAAAGCTTAAGAGGTTTTGAAAATTTTAGAATAACAGGGAATAAATTAAATAAAGAATTTATTCAAAGTTTAGCAGAAACAAAAAAAGCTTCTGCAATAACTAATGGACAAATAGGACTTTTAGATAAAAAAATTGAAGTCGCAATAGTACAAGCTTCAGATGAAATAATAAATGGAAATTTACATGAAGAATTTATAACAGATTCTATTCAAGGTGGCGCAGGTACATCAATGAATATGAATGCAAATGAAGTAATAGCTAATAGAGCTATAGAAATTTTAGGTGGACAGCAAGGGGACTATAGTATAGTTCATCCTAATGATCATGTGAATATGGGACAATCCACTAATGACATCATACCAACAGCAGGAAAATTGACAGCAATAAAATTACTTGATAAAGTTATAAGAAAATTGGAAGAACTTCAAAGTGCACTTAGTGATAAAGCAAGAGAATTTGACCATGTTATTAAAATGGGAAGAACTCAAATGCAAGATGCAGTGCCAATAAGGCTTGGACAAGAATTTGGGGCTTATGCTTCAGTTGTAAAAAGAGATATAAAGAGAATAAGAAGATCTAGGGAAGAATTAAAAATAGTTAATTTAGGAGCTACAGCTATAGGTACAGGTATAAATGCCGATAAGAAATATGAAGAGGATATAGTTAAAAATCTTTCAGTTGTTACAGGAATAGAATTAACTCAATCAGAAGATCTAGTAGATGGAACTCAAAACGTAGATGGTTTTGTTGATGCATCATCATCAATAAAAACTTGTGCAGTTAGTTTATCAAAAATAGCAAATGACTTAAGACTTATGTCATCAGGACCTAGAACTGGATTTGGAGAAATAAATCTTCCAGCAAAACAAAATGGTTCATCAATAATGCCAGGTAAAGTTAATCCTGTAATACCAGAAGTAATGAGTCAAATTGCATTTAATATAATAGGAAATGATGTTACAATATCAATGGCAGCGGAAGCAGGACAATTAGAATTAAATGCTTTTGAACCAGTTATATTCTACAATTTATTCCAATCAATAGAAACTTTAACAAATGGAATAGATACTTTTATAAATAACTGTATAGTAGGAATAACTGCTAATGAAGAGAGATGTAGAGAATTAGTTGAGAATAGCGTAGGTATAGTTACAGCATTATGTCCATATGTTGGATATAAAGAAGCAGCTAAAATAGCCAAAACTGCAATAAAAACAAAAGAACCTGTAAGAAAATTAATTCTTAAAGAAGGTTTATTAAATGAGGAAGAACTTAATAATGTACTAGATGCGTTCTCAATGACAGAACCAGGAATAGTAGGAAACTTAAAAGTTGTAAAATAATTAAGGAGTGTGGAGAAAAATGAGTAACTTAAGAGACAGAGCTTTAAAATTTCATAAGGATTATGAAGGTAAAATAGCAATACAATGTAAAGTGCCAGTTAAGACTAAAGACGATTTAACAATGGCTTATACACCAGGAGTTGCAGAACCTTGTTTAGAAATAAATAAAAATCCAGAAACTATATATGATTATACATCAAGAGGAAACTGGGTTGCAGTTGTAACTAATGGAACAGCTGTATTAGGACTTGGTGATATAGGAGCAGGAGCAGGACTTCCAGTTATGGAGGGTAAGGCAGTATTGTTTAAGGCTTTTGGAGGGGTTGATGCTTTCCCAATATGCTTAGATACAAAGGATGTAGACAAGATAGTAGAAACAGTAAAACTTATGGAGCCAACATTTGGTGGAGTAAACTTAGAAGATATAAAAGCTCCAGAATGTTTTGAAATAGAAACAAGACTTAAAAAGGAAACAAATATTCCAATATTCCATGATGATCAACATGGTACAGCAGTTGTTTCAGCAGCATGTCTTATTAATGCATTAAAAGTAGTAAATAAGAGATTTGAAGACTTAACAATAGTTGTAAACGGAGCTGGAGCAGCAGGAACAGCTATTACAAAACTTCTTTTAAGCATGGGAACAAAGAATGTAATATTATGTGATAGTAAGGGTGCTATATATGAAGGCAGACCAGCTGGAATGAATAAATATAAAGATGAAATAGCAAAAGTTACAAATAACGAATTAGTAAAAGGTAATTTAGCAGAGGCATTAAAAGGTGCAGATGTATTCTTAGGAGTATCTGTTGCAAATTGTGTAACAGAAGAAATGGTTAAGTCAATGAATAGGGATGCTATAATAATGGCAATGGCTAACCCAAATCCAGAAATTTTACCAGATGTAGCAAAGAAAGCTGGAGCTAAAGTTATATGTACAGGAAGATCAGATTTTCCAAACCAAGTTAACAATGTAGTTGCTTTCCCAGGAATTTTTAGAGGGGCACTAGATGTTAGAGCAAGTGAAATAAATGATGAAATGAAAATAGCAGCAGCATATGCTATAGCTGGAATAATAAAAGAAGAAGAAGTAACAGCAGATTATGTTATACCAGAAGCTTTCGATTTAAGAATAGCCCCAATGGTAGCAGCAAAAGTAGCAAAAGCAGCTATAGATACAGGAGTTGCAAGAAGAAAAGATGTTACTCCAGAAATGGTAGCAGAACACACAAAACAGCTTTTAAACATTAAAGAGTAAAAAATTTAAGTATAATATAAATGATTCTCAAAAACAAAAGTACAATCTCAATAGAGATTGTACTTTTGTTTTTGTATGGGAAATTATAGAAATTTTTAATCCTAAAATATCAATTTTCAACCTGAACTTTCAACTTTCCACTCTCAACCTTCAACTTTATATTTAGGAAGTCTGTGACTTCCAACAATAATCGTCAATCGTCAATCGTCAATTCTCAATTGTCAATTAAAAAAGGGCGCAGCCTTTTTTCTTGTGCAATACTTAATGAAGTCATTTGTAACTATTATTGTTGAGAATAATTGAAGCAAAAATATTGAAAATAATATAGTAACAATTACTTTATCTGGGGGTTGTTCATATTATGTTTACAATGCAATATTGACATAAAATGCGGAGCAAGTATAATAAAACACAGGAAAAGATTTAGTTTGTGTAAAAAAAATATAAAAAATTTTCGAAAATAGTAAAAAAAGCATTGGATTTAGATTAATTTAATAATCAGTAACAATATCTTATTAATACAGGTGAGGATTCGTTGTATATTATTGAAAGTAGGAAAGTACTTTAACATTTAAGTAAAATAAGGCATATTCAAAAAATATCTAAACTAAAGATTAGTAAAGGGTGAGGGAATGGGAATAAATTTTGTTGTGATGCTTTTTCCAGCAATAATAGCAACAAGTATCTATTTAAGCTTAAAAAAAGAAAAATCTATAATTAAAATTGTTTTAAATACGGGTATATTTACATTTATAATTAACATAATAAATCTCTTAATCGTAAATGTAAGAGGTAATACCAAAATTTTATCATTAAATGAATTTAATATTCATATACACAAGGACACTTTCTTAATAAAATATATGATTTTATCATTTGTTCTTTCATGTATTTTGCCATATGGTATATTTAAAATAATGGAAAAAATAGATCAAAGTAAAAGGCAAAAAATTAAAAATATAAGTTTATATATTGTTATAAACTTCTTATGTGTATTTTTTATAGAGTTCTTACAAAGGGGATCAATATCAAAAGTAATTGAATTTATAGATGAAAACTTAATTGCATATATGGTGAATTGTTTGTTAATATTTATAGTTACATCAATTTCCTTTTTATTTAAAAGTAAAAGGTTTGTATATTCAATAATAATTATAACTTTAATTATATTGGGGGGAGCTAATAGGTATATTTGGAATTTTAGAGGTACCCCTTTAACAACGGCAGATATGTATTGTGTAAAAGATGGAATGTCAATAATGGATCAATATGTAAATATGAAATCTATAATAGGCATATGTTCCATAATATTATTTATGATAATACTTAGTATTTTAGTTTGGAAACTTGATAAAAAACATAGAAATAAGAAAATTAAAAGATTAAGTAACCTTATAAAGATTATAGTTCCATTAGCTGTTGTATCATTTATAGGTATAAATATAAGTGTAAAAGGTGGAGATATGGAAACTATTTTATGGGATCTAAATGCTAGTTATATGCAAAATGGTTTTTTGTATTCTTTTGTAAATACTGCCTCAGGATTACAAAATATAAAACCTTCAAATTATAATAAAGAAGAAATTGCGTTGATAGCTGAGAAGATATCTGATAATGAAAATGTTGACAACTCAAATAATAAGACACCAAATATAATAATAATGCAGTTAGAATCTGTATTTGATCCTTATAGATTAAATAATGTAGAGTTTAATGAAGATCCTATGAGCAATATAAGAGAGCTTCTAAATGAGAATTCAAGTGGCGCTCTTACAGTACCTACATATGGTGGTGGCACTGTAAAAACAGAATTTGAAGTTTTAACAGGGTTAGCTATTTCAAATCTTAAAGTTGGAACAATACCTAATAATGATATATTAAAAAAACAATCAGTTGAAAGTATAGCTTATGGACTAAAGGACAACGGATATAATACTAGTGTTTTGCATAACTTTTATGGAAGTTTTTATAATAGAAATCAAACCTTTGGAAATATGGGGTTTGAGAATTTTGTACCATTTGAATATATGGAAAATAGTGTAGAGGACTACTATCCAAGAGATGTTATTAATATGAAACCAATAGAACAACTTTTAGAAAGTGAAAAACCTCAATTTATATATAATATAACAGTTGAGACACATGGAGCGTATAACAATTATGAATATGATGAATATAATTTTCAAACTGATGGTAATGTAGATAAAGAAAGTAAGGACGAGCTTCAGTGCTACATTAATAGGTTGAAGAATACAGATGCTTATGTAAGAGAATTGGTAGATTATTTAGAAGAATTAAATGAGCCTACTATTGTGGTTGGATTTTCTGATCATTTGCCTTCATTAAAGTTAATTGATAATGGAGAAGGTTTAGAAGATGGAAATATGTACAACACAGAATATTTCATGTGGGACAATATGGGGTTAGATAAAAAAAACAAAGATTTAAAAGCATATCAGTTATCAAGTTATGTATTAGATAAATTAGGTATTGATGGTGGAAACATAGCCTCATTACACAACACATATATGGATAATGAGGAATATGATAATAAGCTAAAACTACTGCAATATGATATATTATTTGGAAAACAATATATATATGGAGGGAATAATCCATATGAAAAAACTAGTTTACAATTAGGATTAGATCAAGTAGTAATTAAAAATGCTTATGTAGAAAATGGTGTTTTAAAAATAGAAGGAGAGAATTTTACTGATGCCAGTAAAGTTTTTGTGGATGGTAAGGAAATAGAAACAGTATTTAATGGTTCCGATTCATTAGAATCAAAAGAATTTCCTGAAAAGATAAAGAAAATAAAAATTGGACAAGTTTCTTTAAATAATAAAGCTTTAAGTTATAGTGAAGAATATTATATTAAATAAAGCTGTGATTTTAATTTGAAAATGAGAGTCTATTAGGCAACATAAGGCCTGGTGTAGACTCTCATTTTTTTGTGATATACTTTAAATTTAAAAGGATCACCAAGAAATATTCTCACCAGTTTTAATCTGTCACTCTCTTGTTACTATTTAGTTTTTTGTTATCTCTAAAAGTCTCTCTCAAATATTTTGATTTTTTCATGGTCTTTAAAGTCTTCTAGAGAATTTATATCCATTCTAGATAATATATCAAGCATAATATCACTACTAGTAGGAACTTTATATGATGATGCTAGAGCAAAGTCATCAACAGCTATTTTCCCTTGTTCTTTGGAAACTATAGCTTTAGGACCACCAACACAACCACCAACACAACCCATACCTTCAATGAAATTTGTTTTAAGTTCTCCATTTTGAGCTGCATTAAGAACCTTTTTGCAGTCAGCAACACCATGACACTGAATAGCATTAAAAAGTTTATATTTTTCAGGGAACATTTCCTGTACAGCATCTGAAACAGCTATGGATACACCACCAGTTCTGGCATATAGTCTTCCACCTTTTGAAGCATACTCAATAGATGGAACTTCTATTAGTTCAGAAGGTTTTATATCTAATGTATCAAAGATTCCTCTAAGTTCTTCAAAAGTTAAAACAAAGTCTATATCTCCGACTAAGTCTTTATCACGAGCTTCAGATTTTTTTGCAATACAAGGTCCAATAAATACAACCCTACAATTAGGATTAAGTTTTTTTAGACCACGCCCAGCTGCAATCATAGGAGAGATGGAAGGAGATACATACTTAACTAAATCTTTATAAACTTTTTTAAGCATGCCAACCCACATTGGACAACAACAAGAAGTTATCATTAAGTCATCTTTTGATTTGACAAATCTATCAAACTCAACTGCTTCTTTAATAGTAAGCATATCAGCAAAAAAAGCTACCTCAACCATATCTTTAAATCCCATTTTTATAAAAGCAGCCCTAAGCTGATCCATAGTAACACTTTCTCCAAATTGGCCACTGATAGCAGGTGCTACGGCGGCAATAACTGGTTCATCACCTTTTAAAATTTCTAGAAGAGGCATAAACTCAATTCTGTCTATTAAATTATCATGTTCACAAGCTTCTATACATAAGCCGCAATCAGTACAAGCGTCTATATTTATGTAAGATGTTTTGGTTATAGGGTCTTTTAAGATAGCATTAAAAGGACAAACATGCATACAAGGTGATTCACCATCACTTTTACATAAACAAGGACGCGAAAGTTTTTCAACTATTTTATTGTTGGCAGAATAAGTTGTAATTGCTCTTTTTAAATCTTTTGAAAAATTATCATTAGGTTTTACGGTAACGCCACAGAGAATACTTATTATTTCACTTAATTCAGTTCTATCGTAATCATTATTATTTAGCAAGGAATCTACAGTTTCTTCGAAATTGTTTTCATAATAGGATTTAACTAAAGTTTTAAACAAATCTTCATATTTCTTTTTCATAAAAAACACTCCTCTATTAATAAAGTTGAGAATTGAAGGTTAAAAATGGAGAGTTAGTATAAATTCAATTTTTATAAAAACTTTCACAAGTCTCAAAAATACTCAAAACTTATAATTTATAAACATTATCATCATGAGTTAGAATAACAAATAATTAAGCATAAGGCACATGAAAGAAAATACCAAGTCAAATATACATGGCATATTGACTTGTTATTTTTGAATGTGCCTAAATATATATTTCCATTATATTTAATGATATATGCAAAAGCAAAGTTTTAAAAGTCTATAAATAAATTTTATGGCAATAATTAAGGACATATCAAATGATTTTTAGTAAGGAAGGATTAAAATGATAGTATTTATAATTGGATATGTATTATTTGCATTATTTATAATATCTTTATGTAAATCTGCAGCTTTGGCGGATGAGTACTATAATATTATGAAGTGATGTTTAGGTTTACATAAAGTTTAAATTTATCTTGAATTTTGATAAGTTTTATCCACATATAGAACTAAAGCCATAGGATAGTACAAACTAACCTATGGCACTTTATTAATTTATATTAGATTTATCCACAACAACGTGGTAATCTTTGCCGGAATTATTATCCCAGTTAATTTTATCTGAATTAAAGTCATACTTAAAACAATAATCTAAAGTTGAGCCTTTTTTTAGATATACATCAACCCAAAAAGATTCAAATGTCCTTCCCATATAATAATCTACAATGCTTCTATTAAGTTGAACATCTTTTATTTCTTGCCAACCATTTACTCCGAAGTGTACAGTCATATTTTTGATGTCACTGGTATTTACTGTGCTGTAGTTTATTGGAGCTGATATTCTATATAATACCCACTCGTTATTTTCAGCTGCATGAGCAGTTGTAGGTGCTAATAAAGTTAGCATTAATAAAGTTACTGACATTAAACAAATTACTAATTTTTTCATTTTAGTATTCCTCCTAACATATTTTACATTTATTATATATTTTGTGTAATTAAATGTAAAATAAACTGCCGCTGAGTATAATCGTTTTCTTTTAATAAATGCTCTTAATACCTTTAATTTACAATAGATAATATTAATTCACAAAAAACATATTTTATTTAAAATGTTAACAATAAATAAAATATTCAAAAATATATATTTTAAGATAATATATGGCTAACTAAAATGAAATTTGAGTAGTGTTAGTATTCTTAGGAGAAGAAAATAAAGTGAATTTTGGATTTGTGAATATATGAAAAAAAAGCTAAGTGATAATCACTTAGCTCTACTGGTCGGGGTGACAGGGATTGAACCTGCGACCTCATGGTCCCAAACCACGCGCGCTCCCATCTGCGCTACACCCCGCCGACATTTATAATTATAAATTACAATTGTATGGGTTGTCAATAATTTTTACGAAAAAATATCTATAAATACTAAAATTATATAATTTTATATGTACTTTCTAATATAAGGAGTTATATATAAGAGAGCTTCATGTTATTTTAAATGTAAAATATTCCTATTAATATAAAATTATCTTAATGAAAATAGAATGATAAAAGTTAGTAAATTATCAGGTAAATCGTAAGTATTCTTAGTGAAAAAAGTATTGCTTACGTTAAGAATTTCAATTGTTTGAACAGAGTGAGTTATTGAAATTTAGGAAGTGATGCTTTTTAACTTTAGAATATTAGGTGAGATCTGATTGTCTATGATGTTTGTAATTCTATTTTCGTGATTACATAAATTTTCTTACATGAATAATTTGTGATAATATATATTATAAGAAAAGTTTTATGGAAGAAGGTGAAAATATGCAGATTTCTACTATAATTATGGTAATGACAAGCTTATTATTTTTTGCTATGGGTATGGGAGTTTTTCTTTCAAAAACTTTTAAGTCATTGGAAGAAGAAAAAAGAAACTATGTAAAAATTAATGGAATGATATATACGTTTGTTGGATTAACATCTTTAATAATAGCTGTATTTGATTATATGACAAAAACAAAAGTAACATTACTTATATTTGTATTCATAATATTTGTATCAGCAGTATTACAGCTAATTTTATCAAAAACATTAAATAAGTAACTACATTAATACACTTGTTATATTTTATCTGATGGCTACTACCTGTAATACCATCATCCTTTTACAATGGGAGAGTTAACAGGTATATGGCCTAGATTAACTTATCTAATCATTGGTATAAAAATACCATATGAATGAAGATTCGTTTTATAATAAGGCACATTCAAAAAAATAACAAGTCAGTATGTTAGTCTATTTTGTGTAATACTGCGTCAGTGATATTAGCCCATAGCCTGTACTATGAACTAATAGCAATTCCTTGTCTGACACAAAATATACATAGCATCTTGGACTTGTTATTTTCTTTCAGGTGCCTAAGTGTATTGCTTTTTTGTGTTATGTAGTATTATCATATGCTTGGAGATATGAAATGCTTTGCAACTACTTAGCAAATTAAGGATAGAAAATTGAGAATGGAGAGCTTTTATAAAGTTGAGAGTTGAAAATAATTTATTTAACTAACAAGCACAAATTAGAGTGATAAAACTGTAGTTAAAAGTTGTGGATAATTTTTCAGAGAAAAATCTGAAATTAAATTATAGGTTTTACTGAACAAGGTGAAGAAAAACATAATAATGAAAGGGGTGATTAATATTAAAAGAATTGATAAAATATACACTTATATAGAAGAAATAACAATGGATTGGGAAAAAGAAGAAGTAATTAAAAATCAAGGGCTTTCAGCAATTGATGTATCAAACTCTTTAAATATATTAAGAAATAATGTTAGTATGGAGCTTAATACACTATTAAGACAAGACAAGATAATAAAAATAAAGGGTAGACCTGTATTATATATACCTAAAAGTGTATTAGAAAAAAAGTTTAATAAAAAATTTAAAGAAGGCCCTTTTGAAGTTGATAGTTTAAGAGAGCTTATTAATATAGATGTTGAAAATAAAGAAGAAAAAGAAATTGATCCATTTGAACCAATAATAGGGTGCAAAGGAAGTCTAAAAAATCAAATAGAGCAAGCAAAGGCAGCAGTGTTGTATCCTCCAAATGGACTTCATACATTAATATTAGGGCCAACAGGGGTTGGTAAAACATTATTTGCAAACAGAATGTATAGTTATGCAAAATTCTCAGGTAAATTTTCAGAAGAGTCACCTTTTGTTGTATTTAACTGTGCTGACTACTATAATAATCCACAGCTTTTAATATCTCAAATCTTTGGGCATGTTAAAGGATCTTTTACAGGTGCTGAAAGTGATAAAAAGGGTCTTGTTGAAAAAGCAGATGGTGGAATATTATTTTTAGATGAAATTCATAGATTACCTCCAGAAGGACAAGAAATGATCTTTTATTTCATGGATACTGGCACATTTAATAAGCTTGGAGAATCTGAGAGAAACAGAAAGGCCAATGTACTTATAATATGTGCAACAACAGAAGATCCAAGTTCATCATTACTAAAAACTTTTGTAAGAAGAATACCTATAGTAATTAATATACCATCATTGGATGAAAGACCTATAAAAGAGAGATTTGAGATAATAAAAACTTTAATAGCAAATGAGGCACATAGAGTTAATAAACCAATAAAGGTTACAGTAGATGTTGTTAAAGCATTAATAGGAAGTGTATCATTTGGTAACATAGGTCAATTAAAATCTAACATACAGCTAGTGTGTGCTAATGGATTCTTAAATTCTATAAAAAACAAAGAATATGTAGAGATTGACTTTAAAACACTACCTAAGAGTATAAAGGATGGAATGCTTTTAATAGGTAATAAAAGAAAAGAATTAGAAGAACTTTTAAATTACATTGATAATACAGTTATAATAAAGCCAGAAGGGCAAGAACTCATAGAGGAAGATAGTTATGAACCACCGTTTAATCTGTATAAAATAATAGAAGATAAAGCAAGTATATTAAAAGCAGAAGGTGTAGATGACGAATACATTAATAAGTTTATTGCAACAGATATAAATGTACATATAAAATGTTTTTATGATAAATTTAAATTTGATACAAAAGGAAGAGAAAAATTATCTAGAATTGTGGATGTGGATATATTAGACTTAGCAGAGGAAATAAGATCTCTTTCAGAAGAAAGACTAAAAAGAAGTTTCAGTGAAAGGTTTTTATATGCATTAAGTTTGCATATAAGTGCATTTTTAAAGAGAGTTCAAGAAAATAATACACTTAAATATGACTCTGAACTTATAGGTGTACAGAAGGAGAATGCAAAGGAATATAAAGTTGCATTAGAAATAGCAGAGCTTATACAAAAAAGATACAATGTAGACATTCCAAACGTTGAAGTTATATATATTACATTACTTTTGAGCTCCATTGATGAGGTCGTAAATGCAACAGGGAAAGTTGGAATTATAGTAGCAGCTCATGGTAGTAGTACAGCATCATCAATGGTGTCAGTAGCAACAAAGCTTTTAGGGGAAGGGAATATAATAGCCATAGATATGCCCTTAGAAGTCAGTCCCAAAGAGGTATTAGACAACATTATAAAAAAAGTTGAAGATATAGATATGGGTAAGGGTGTAATGCTTCTAGTTGATATGGGATCATTATCATCCTTTGAGATGGAGATAATAAAAAGAACTGGAGTACAAATAAGAACAATAGATATGGTATCAACACCAGTAGTATTAGAGGCTCTTAGAAAATCAAACTTATTTGATATGGATTTAGAAAGTATATACTCATCTCTTAAGAATTTTAAGGGATATGGAGTTTATGATACAGAAGAATACTCAAACAATGAAAAAGTTATAGTAACAATATGTTCAACTGGAGAAGGAACAGCAAAAAAACTAAAGGAAATAATAGATGATGCAATAAAAAATATTACTGATACAGAAATAAAGACTATACCAGTTGGAATAAAAAATTTAAAGAGTGAAATTGAGAGAATAAAACTAAAACATAATATAATAGCAACGGTTGGGGTTAAGGACCCTAAGATAAATGCACCATTTATATCTCTTGAGTCTCTTATAGATGGTTCTGGAGAAGATAAAATAAAAGATGTTATAAAGCAAAAACATATAATTGTTAAGGAAAGTGATACTAAAGTAATAACAAAGGATTTGTGTGAAGACAGCTTAAAGCAGTTTTTAACTTATTTAAATCCTTATAAAATAACAGGGCTTATATTATCATTTTGTAAGCTAATAGAAAAAGAGTTTAAAAAAGAGTTTACTAATTCTATGACCATTAAAATAGTATTACATGTAGCATGTGCCTTAGAAAGAGTATTAACTCAAGATATGTTGGTTTACCGTGGTGATAGAGAGTGTATTAATAAAGAATTATATAGTATTATAAAAAAATCATCATTGATATTTAAAGAGGGCTTAAATCTAGAACTTAATGATGATGAAGTGTATTATATATGTGATATGTTCACAGAAACAGGCGTGTTCCAAGAATAAAAGAGTATTAAAAAACAACAAAACATGACATGAAATATTAAAATAATATATAAAAAGTGCTGATATTCTATATTAGCACTTTTTTCTGTATCAAAATGTATTGAAAACAATATCATAAGTATCGATTCTGCTGAATTAGTGTATTGAAAACTGATTTAAGTGTATCAAACTTATTTTGTTGAAAAAAAATATATGGAGTAAAGCTATTGAAATAAAGGAGTTTCAGTATATTAGTTTTTTGATACACAAAGTTGGCACGAACATTGCTATTAATATATAGCGTAGGATAAAAAAAATTAAAATTTAAATAAAGAACAAGACTTAATAGGAGGATACAGCAGATGATAGGAATTATAGTTGGAACTCACGGAAAGTTCTCAGAAGAAATAATAAGGTCTTCTGAAATGATATTTGGGAAACAAGAAAACGTAAAGACTGTAACTTTTGAACCAGGTGAAGGTCCAGAAGATCTACTAGCTAAATATGAAAAGGCTTTAAGTGAAATGAATACAGAAGATGGAGTAATCGTTATGGTTGATTTATTTGGGGGTAGCCCATTTAATGCAGCATCAAGATTGGTCATAGAAAATGAGAAAATGGATATAGTAACAGGTGTAAGTCTTCCAATGTTACTTGAAACTTTTGGAGTAAGAGAAGTACTTCCAATAGAGGAAGTTATAAATACAGCAATAAATGCTGGTAAAGATGGAATAAAATCATTTAAACAAGGATTATTAAATAGCGAAGAGGAGGAACTATAAAATGCAAATAGTATTATCAAGAATAGACGACAGATTAATTCACGGACAGGTGGCTACAATATGGTCAAAAGAAACAGGATGTAACAGAATAATAGTTGTATCTGATGAAGTTGCAAAGGACACTTTAAGAAAATCTTTATTAGTGCAAGTTGCACCTCCAGGAATAAAAGCACACGTTTTAACAATAGATAAAATGGTGGAAATATACAAAAATCCAAAATACAATAGCTTTAAATCTTTATTATTATTCACAAACCCAACTGATGTATTAAGAATAGTTGAAGGTGGAGTAGATATAAAGACTGTTAATATAGGTGGAATGTCTTATAAAGAAGGAAAGAAGCAAATAACATCAGCAGTATCAGTTAATGACGAAGATATAGAATCATTCAAAAAATTAGATGCAAAAGGAATAGAATTAGAAATAAGAAAAGTAACAACAGATTCAAAAACAGACTTAATGAGTAAGCTTTAAAAATTAAAAAACCATAAGGGGGAATAAACATGATATCAGGATTTCAACTAATAATGTTATTAATAGTTGCGAGTGTTGCTGGTATAGGTAGTGTTCTAGATGAGTTCCAAACTCACAGACCTCTTGTAGCTTGTACGCTTGTAGGACTAGTGCTAGGTGATGTTAAAACAGGAATTATATTAGGTGGTACTTTAGAAATGATGGCACTAGGCTGGATGAATATAGGAGCAGCCATGGCACCAGATGCGGCAATGGCATCAGTTGTGTCAACAATATTAGTAATAGTAGGTAAACAAGATATATCAGCAGGTATAGCAGTAGCTGTACCAATAGCAGCAGCTGGACAAGTATTCACAATATTTGCAAGAACTTTATCAGTAGGATTACAACACAGAGCAGATAAATATGCAGATCAAGGAAACATAGCAGGAATAGATAGATGCCATATAGGCGGATTATTAATCCAAGCAGCTCGTGTGGCTATACCAACTTTAATAGTTGCCTTAATAAGTGCAGATCAAGTAACTGCTTTATTAGGAGCTATACCAGATGTTATAACTAAAGGACTTCAAGTAGCTGGTGGATTCATCGTTGTTGTTGGATACGCAATGGTTATGAACATGATGCAAGCAAAATACTTAATGCCATTCTTCTTCTTAGGATTTGTTATAGCTACATTTACAAGCTTTAACTTAGTTGCATTAGGAATTTTAGGAACAGTATTTGCAATAGTTTATATCCAATTGAATCCAAAATATCAAGCATCAGCAGTAGATGAGTTTGCTGACTTGGATGATCTATAATATTTGAAGGAGGGAATCCACATGAGTGAAAAGAAAATTACTAAAAAAGATTTAATCAGCATGTTCATTCGTTCAAACTTTCACCAAGGTTCTTGGAACTTTGAAAGAATGCAAGGCTTAGGATATTGTTTCTCAATGGTACCAATAATCAAGAGATTATATGAAGGTGACGAGAGAAAATTAGCATTAAAAAGACACCTTGAGTTCTTTAATACTCAGCCATTTGTAACAGCACCAATATTAGGTGTTACAACAGCTATGGAAGAGGAAAGAGCAAATGGAGCACCAATAGATGATGGTGTTATAAACGGAGTCAAGATAGGACTTATGGGACCTTTAGCAGGAGTTGGTGATCCAATATTCTGGGGAACATTAAGACCAGTTTTAGCAGCATTAGGAGCTTCAATGGCTCTAAGTGGAAGTATATTAGGACCAATAGTATTCTTCGTAGCATTTAATGCTGTAAGATTAGGAATGAGATGGTATGGAATAAAATACGGATATGAAAAAGGAACAGATATTGTTTCTGATATGGGAGGAAACAGACTTCAAAAATTAACAGAAGGAGCTTCTATCCTAGGACTATTCGTAATGGGTGCTCTTGTTGCTAAATGGACATCAGTTTATATGCCAACAGTAGTATCTACAATAACTAATGCTGAGGGAGAAGTAGTTGTAACAAGAATTCAAGACATACTAGATCAATTACTACCAGGTTTAGTTCCGTTATTATTAACATTCGCTTGCTCAAAGCTTCTAAAGAAGAAGGTTGGTGCAATCTGGATAATATTTGGACTATTCGGAGTAGGTATAATAGGATACTGGTTAGGATTCTTAGGATTAAAATAAAAATAAGAAAACCACGAGAAGTAATTTCTCGTGGTTTTCTTATTTTTATTTTAAAGTTGAGAATTGAGAGCTGAGAGTGGAAAATTATAGGTGGTTTTTCTACGAAAAACCTAAAATTTTAAAATTAAATTATTAGTTTTTGTGAACAAAAACATCCTTAACTTTCAACTCTCCACTTTCAACTAACATAAGTGAAGCTATTTTATCTTAAAGTTCTGAACTAATGATGCTAAGTTTTGAGCAAGTTCAGCTTGGCTTTGGGCAGATATAGAAATTTCTTCAATAGTTTTATGAGTTTCATTAACTCCATCAACTATACTAGTAGAATTATTAGCAGAGTTTTCAGATGTAACCATCATGTCGCTAATAACTTCAGTAGCCATACTTATTATTTCCTTAAGTTCATCAGATAATGAATTTAGATTTGAAGAAAGTATTTTCATGAATTTAGCATCTTCACCGTAATTGTTTCCACTTTCAAGTAGAAGGTTAAATTGAGGTGTAACCTGCTTATCCATAAACTTTATAATCTCTTCTGTGTTTTCAGTTAAATTATTAAAGCTATTATTAGTTTTAATAATTATATTAGATATATCTTTTGCTATTGTAGAGGTTTCTTCAGATAGCTTTCTAACTTCCTCAGCAACAACTCCAAATCCACGACCATGTTCTCCTGCCCTTGCAGATTCTATTGTTGCATTTAAAGCTAATAGTTTTGTTTCATCAGCTATGGATGAGATTATAGAAATAAGATCCTTAACTTGAGAAACAACCTTTCCATCTTGTATTGCCTTTATAAGATTAACCTCTTTAGTTTTGTAAAGAGTTTCTGTGTTTTTTATTGAATCCTCACCTTTCTTTTTTATAGAAACAGCCCTTTCTTCGATATTATGAGATACATTAAGACCTTCCTTAGCTGTATTTGATAAAAGGTTAATCTGTGAATTAATGGAGTTTAGAATATTCTGAACCTTATCTGCGCTATTTGAGGAGTCTGCGCTTAGTTCTTTTATAGTATAAGAAGATTCATTTATTGTAGTCAAAGTAGCACTAATTTCTTCAACAGATGCAGAGAGTTGTTCAGAAGAAGCAGAAAGTTCTGATGCATTATCAAGTATAGTCTTAATCATTGAGTTTATATTTTCACCTGCATTATTTAAAGATTTACATAGCTTAGAAAATTCATCTCTGCCTTTTAAGCTAATATGCTGAGTTAAATCGCCATCAGATAGGGATTTAGCAAAAGATAGACATTCTTTTAATCCTGAGGATATAGCTATATAGTTTATTATGCATATAAAGAGAGAAATCAAGATACAGGCTGAAACTAAGATTATTGTATATAAATTTGTTTCATTATAAATCTTTTGGCTATTATCAAATAAATTTTTAGCTGTAATTTTCTTTAATGATATAATTCCATTTAAACTTGAAAATAAAGAACTTTGTTGGCTTCCAAAATCTTTAAACAGTTCAAGAGCTTCATCTTTGCGATCCTCATTACAAAGATTTACTATTTCTGAATTATTTTTATCGTATTTTTCCAAAGCTGTCTTATATGTTGACCAAATATCAGCTTCATTTTTAGACATTTCAATTTTATCTCCTTGATCCATTAATGTATGAAGAGATTTTTGTTCAGCATCCATATAGGTATATACTGATTTATCATTAGAATCAGAGTAAACCATTTCAGAAAGATAAGCTTTAATGTTTGTTAGACTTTGTTTTATGTCAGCAAGAGTTGAAATATTAGTAAGGCTATCGTTATAGGTTATTTTAAGATTATCATTTACTTTGCTTAAATTAACAACGGAGACGCTCCCTATAACTATAGTCAAGATAGAAGTAATAAGAACAGAAGTTAGCAATTTAGTTTTAACAGAGATTTTATTGAGCATAAACAACACCCCTTATGTTATAACCAATATTTTATAAAATTTTGAATTAATACTATTATAAGACATTTTTAGGGAATTTAAAAGCTAAAAAATTTCTAATATAGTTTCTATGATATATATTTTCTA
Source organism: Clostridium frigidicarnis (assembly GCF_900111985.1). Taxonomy (GTDB): domain Bacteria; phylum Bacillota; class Clostridia; order Clostridiales; family Clostridiaceae; genus Clostridium_Z; species Clostridium_Z frigidicarnis. The sequence goes on along the minus strand of NZ_FOKI01000003.1, from coordinate 187,791 downwards.
GGGTTCATGTGTCTAAGTTAATTGAGAAAACTTTAATGAGTGACAAGTTATGAGTTACAAGTTACAAGTTGTGGAGAAATCTTCTAAGGAAGATTTTAAAATTTAAAAAATATAACTTAGAGAAAATCTGTGACTTTCAACAATAATCGTCAATCATCAATTCTCAATTGTCAATTAAAAAAGGGTGTAGATTTTTGTTCTCTGACACAAAATATTACATGCCATCTTTGACTTGTTAATTTCTTTCATGTGCCTAATATAAAATAAGTTTTAAAATTAAAACACGTAAATTAAAATCTTAAATAGTAAAAATGATTGTATAAAATATAAAGCAAATATTTAGTGCATAATATTAAATTGAATTTAATTACAAATTTAAAATTCAAAATGTGAAAAAATTAAAGATATAATTTTATGAATTGTTTACAAAAAAGTTGCAGAACCATTAAAGAATGGAGCATATTAACATTGTAAGCACAAAGAGATAATGATATAATGATTAAGAAATATTTAAGATGACAAAAATTCAAAATTGATTATATTTAAGAATTAATTATTATTGAGGTGTAAATATGAATAAAAAGATTATAGCAGCTATATTAGCTGGTGCAATGGCTTTTAATACAAGCATAATAGCATTTGCGTCGCCTGTAACAAGCGAACAAAAGGAACAAATAGAACAAAAGCAATCTGAGTATAAAGATGCTGAAGATAAATTAAATGTATTAAATCAAAAATTACAAGAACTTCAAGGACAAGCTCAAAAATTAGATGCTGACATAGCTAGTAATAATACAGAAATAAAAAGCAAAGAAAATAACATAAAGTCACTTGAAGATGAAATGACAACTCTTCAAAAGGATTTAGAAGAAAAAGAAAACTTATACGGCGAAAGAATGAGAGCTATATATAAGAGTGGAAATCCAGGATATGTAGAGATTATTTTAAGCTCTACAAACTTCTCAGATTTAGCAACGAATGTACAAGCCGTTGGTAAGTTAATGGGTATGGATAAAGAGATGATGGATGAAATTAAAGCTAAAAAAGAAGAATTAAATAGTAAAAAAACTGCGATGAATGCAGAATTAGAAAAAGTTCAAGCTTTAAAGGCAGAAACTCAAACTAAGCTTGACGAATTAAATTCTCAAAAGAGCAAACAAAAAGAATTAGTAGACCAAGCTGCTGAAGTTAGTAAGAACATAAAAGTTGACTTAGCTTCTAAAGAAAGAACAATGATACAATATCCAAAGGAAGTAATAGAGAACTCTAATAGTTCAATAGCAGATTTAACAGCGGCAAAAGATTCTTTAAGAGAAATAAGACAACAAGTTAAGGTTATAGAGAGCGAGGTTGTTGATTTAATAGAGAAAGCTAAAACTTCAATAGATTCAAAAGAAGCAGCAAAAGCATCATCAGTAGATAGAGGTGGTAGTGTAAATAACTCATCAGGTGGTGGTAGCACAAACTATCCATCAGGTGGTGGACAAGTAGGATCAGGAAGTGTTTCTCAATTATTATCAATAGCATATAGCTTACAAGGAAAACCATATGTATATGGAGCTACTGGACCAAACACATTTGATTGTTCAGGATTCACTCAATATGTATATGGAAGAATTGGTGTTGGCTTATCAAGAACAACTTTCACACAAGTAAATGAAGGAACATCAATTCCAATATCACAAGCTCAAGCAGGAGACCTTGTATTCTTTGGAAGTGCAAGTTCACCACATCACGTTGGAATATACGTAGGAAATGGACAATACATTCATGCACCACAAACAGGCGATGTTGTTAAGGTATCTTCATTATCATCAAGAAGTGACTTAGCGGCGGTTAGAAGAATACTTTAATAAAAATGTCTTGAAAAATTAAAAAATATTGGCTGAAATAGAATATACTTGAAAAAAGCATAAATATTTCAGGTTGGATTTATAAAGAAGGTTATGTAAGATTATCTTACATAACCTTTTTTGTACGTGGATGGAATTATGAATTTTTTTTATAAAACAACAACTGTCAATTCTCAATTATAATGTGGCGTAGCCACCACATGAAAGTATAAAAATTTTAAAAATAAAATGCTGACAAAACCTAGTGTTAAAGAGGTTTTTAATCAGTGACAAGTGTAAGTTAAGGATGAAATTTTACTTGGCACTCTAAACTTGTCGCTTAAAAAGTGGTCTAGCCACTTTTGCTATTAAAAGGAAAGTATAAGAATAGTTATGTAAATTTTGAAAGAAGGTGTATTATGAAAATAATTAAATTACAACAAAGTCACATAAAGGAGGCTATTGATTTAGTATGGATTGTTTTTCAAGAGTTTGGATCAATTGATTATTCGACAGAAGGAATAAAGAAGTTTAAAGAATCCATAGATTATGATTCTATAATAACAATATGTAATAGAGGTTCTTTGACCTTTTGGGGATACTATGACAATAATGAATTGGTAGGAATTATTGCAATGAAACATATTAATCAAATTTGTATGCTGTTTGTAAAAAAAGAATATCAAAGAAAACATATAGAGACTAGTTTATTTGAAATTGCTTTAAAGAATTGTAAAGATAATCATTTTAAAGTGATTACAGTTAAGTCACCACCATATTTAATAGAAGTTTATCATAGGCTTGGTTTTAAAGAAATAGGAACAGAACAAGTTATAGATGGAATACCTTTTACCCCTATGATATACAAGTTAAAATTAAACCATTGGTTTCACAAGTATACTGTATTGTAAAAATTCAACGCAACTTGTCATTTAGCACTCAGCTAAGATTATCACTCATAAATCATATTAACTTAAATTTATCACTTGCATAAGCTTATGAACTTTAATTTACTATTTATCAATTCTCATTTGAAAAGCTTATGAATTGTAAGATTCTCCTAATTGACAATTAACATGTAATGGTTATAATTAAATATAGTAAATTAGGCACATTCAAAAAAATAACAAGGAGAAAACATAAATGGATCTTTTAAATAAAGATGAAACTTTAGATGATTTACAGCTAAAGGGAATTAAAATAATACAAAAAGAAAATGCATTTAGATTTGGGATTGATGCTGTGCTTTTAGCAAATTTTCCTAAGATAAAGAAAAATATGAGAGTAATAGATTTGTGTACAGGTACAGGTATAGTACCTTTTATAGTTGCGGGCAAAACGGAAGCAGCTACTATAACAGGGATTGAAATACAAGAAGAATTTGTTGAAATGGCAAATAGAAGTGTAAAATTAAACAATTTAGAAGACAGAATGAACTTTATACATGGGGATTTAAAGGATATAAAGCTTTTAAAGTCTATGGAAAAGGCTAATGTAGTTACAGTAAACCCTCCATATAAGCTTTGTAATAATGGTATAGTAAATCCTAATGACAAATTAGCCATAGCTCGACACGAAGTGTGTTGTACTTTAGAAGACGTTATAATAGCCGCTAGAGTACTTTTAAAGGACAATGGAAGGTTTTATATGATACATAGGCCAGAAAGGCTTGCAGATATTCTGTGTATTATGAGAAAACATAAAATAGAACCAAAAGTTATAAAGATGATACATCCAAACAGTAAAAAGGCTCCTAACATAGTTCTTATAGAAGGACAGAGAGATGGAGGGGCTTTCTTAAAATTTGAACCACCTTTATATGTTTATAATGATGAAGGTGGCTTTACAGAGGAAATAGATAAGATATACGGTAGAGATAAGTAAGGAGGCGGAAAGAATATGGGAAAATTATATTTAGTTCCAACACCAATAGGAAATTTAAAAGACATAACTTTAAGGGCGCTTGAGGTATTAAAACAATGTGATTTAGTTGCAGCAGAAGATACAAGACAAAGTTTAAAGCTTTTAAATCACTTTGAAATAAGAAAACCTATGTTAAGTTATCATCAACATAATGAACAGGGAAAATCAGATAATATAATTGAAAAGCTAAGAGAAAATAAGATTATTGCACTTGTTACAGATGCAGGAACTCCTGGAATATCAGATCCAGGTAGTGTAATCGTTAAAAAGTGTATAGAGGAAAATTTGGATTTTGAAGTATTGCCAGGAGCAACGGCAACAACAACGGCTTTGGTTTACTCAGGATTAGATACAACAAAGTTTTTGTTTAGAGGATTTATACCAAGAGAGAATAAAGAAAGAAAACCATTTATGGAAGAGATTAAAAATTGTAAGGAAACATTAATATTCTATGAAGCACCTCATAGACTTTTAAATACACTGAATTTCATACTAGAAAGTCTTGGAGATAGAAAGATAGCTATATGCAGAGAACTCACAAAAATGCATGAAGAAATAATAAGGGGAACCTTAAGTGAAATTATAGAACATTATAATGAAAAAAATCCAAGGGGTGAGTATGTTTTAGTCATTGAAGGTAAAACAGATGAAGAAATTATGGAAGAAGCTATGAAAACATGGGAAAACTTATCAATAGAAGAACATATACTTAAGTACATGGGTGAGGGAAATAGTAAAAAAGATTCCATGAAGCTTGTGGCAAAAGAAAGAGGTATTCCTAAATCAGAAGTGTATAAATATTCATTAGAATTGTAAAGAATATAAAGAATATGAAAAAGTGTTTAAAAATTATACAAAAAATTGGATAAAAAAGTAATGGAAGTTATTGTATTTACAAATATATGTTTTTTTAAGAATATTTTATTTGATGTGTAACGTTTTAATAGAAAAAAAAGTAAAGTTAAATGTAAGTTAAAAAAAATTGAACATAATAATAAGGGAAAAAATACAAATTTTTTTAAAAAAATAATACAATAATTATAATTGGAAATTGTTAAGGCAAATAAAAAATGCTATAGAAAATTCTATAGCATTTCTTATATTTAATTTGTTTTATTTTTCTTTTTTCATTTCAGCTAAACAGTTTTTACAAATGTTCTTGCCTCTATAGTTTACAACGTCTCTAGCATCTCCACAGAAAATACAAGCTGGCTCATATTTCTTTAATATTATTTGCTCACCATCTACATATATTTCTAGAGCATCTTTCTCAGCAATATCTAGAGTTCTTCTTAATTCTATAGGAATAACTATTCTTCCTAATTCATCTACTCTTCTTACTACACCTGTTGATTTCATAAATTTGTTCCTCCTTATATACATCTTTCGACATCGAATTAATAAATTACACTTTAAATGTAATAATCAGTCAAAATTTAACTAGATAAAAAATAGTTCGAATTACAAATTTCTTACTAAATTCCATCTAATAGATAATATACTACCATATTATTGAAAAGTCAATACATTATTTTGAATTCATTTAATGTTAACAAAATGCTTATAAATCAAGTATCCAACAAGAAACATAACAATAATGAAAGTAAATTTGAAAAATTATACAAAAATTAACTTAAATAAAAAAAGTAATTTTTTGGCTGTATATTTATTAATGTCGAAAATCAAAAGACTATTATATTTTACTATATTTATATTTTGTTCAGATTTTCTTAAAATATACATATTAAGGTAAAAAAATTACTCTTTGTAATATAATATGATTTATGCATCAATTTGGTGAAAAATAATAATTCACAATATACTAACAACTTATCCACAGGGTAATTGTGGATAATGTTGATAATTCTCAAAAAACAGTAGACATTTGTAATTAAATTTTGTTTTTAAAAAAAATAATTGATAAATTCAATTAATCCATATACTATAATATGTATATAAATAGGTGCTTTAGTCAAAATTAATAAGATGAATAAGGTCCTATAATATAAAAAAAAATAACTTGTAATGCGGTTTGCAATAACTTATAATTATATTGTAGAATAAGAAACTTTAATATGTTAGGAGGTGACTTAAATGAGTGATATAAAGTTTGATATGGATTATGTTATGAATTTAGCTTCGGAAATGTCAAAAAACAATGCTGTATCATATGATGAATTACCTAAATATGATTTGTTTTTATCACAAGTTATAGATTATTTAAATGATAAATTTACTGAAGAGAAGTATACTAATAATATAGTTCAAAACTATATAAAGAGTGACGTAATATCCAAGCCAGAGGATGGTAAAAAGAGAGGTTATACAAAAATTCATTTAATACAGTTAGTTTTATTAAGCTATATGAGACCTTTACTTACAGCAGAAGAAATTAAAAAGGTGTTTAGATTAGCTTTTAATGACATTAATGATAGAGAAGATGACATACTAGAATGGGAATCAGCATATAAAATATTTGCTGATGTACAAAGAGATAGTTTAGATTCATTCTTGGCAACTCCATTATGTGATAATGGGAAATTAGAACAAATTATAGAAGAGCTTAATCTTGAGGATAAAGATAAGGTAAGAATAAGAACATTTATAATAGTGATGTCTTTAATAGCACAAGCAAGTGTTATTAAAAAATTAGTTCAAAAGGTGGTTAAAGACTATAACGAAGAGTTTAAGTCTGAAGATCAATAACAATTTAACTTAAGTTAAGTTAATTATTAGTTAGAGCAAACTATTTTACGATAAACCTAATAAATATAAGCTTTAATTGTTAGTATTATACCTATAAGTTGATAAGACATAATGGGTATTTTAATATTAAGTTTGGAGCTTTCATTGATATATAAATAAAATTTATAAGTGTATAAAAATAGAGAGATAAGACACCTTAATGTTTTATCTCTCTATTTTTTAACTTTATATTTAAGGCACATTCAAAAAAATAACAAGTCAGTATGATAGTTTATTTTTTTCATGTGCCTAACTCAAAAACTAATTGTCCATTTTAAGTGATTATATAAGGTTACGACTAATTAACAACCACCAGAATTACTTGAAACAGAGAAGCTACTTCCGAATAATCCCTTTTTAAAATTAACTACAACATCAGTTAACATAAATGAAAATTCTTGGTCAGCAACAAATTTTATTCCATTTGATTCAACAACATCATCATTTTCTTTTTGTTCATCCAGAACAAGTCCTAAAGATGGGCCACCTCAACCAAAGCCTTTTATAACTAGTCTAGCAGCATCTTTCTTTTTAGAAGTCATAGAGTTTTTTAAAGCATCTATAGTTGATTCATTCATAGAAATATTCATAGTAAAAATCTCCCTTCATTCGTTTACCCCTATGGGGTATCTTTTATACTATTATATTCATCAATAGATAGTTTGTCAATTATAGATTGAATTATTTATAAGAGTTAACATAATATTTTCATTATGTTAAAAATAATCTTCTTTGAGCAAAGTTTTAATTGTATAAACAGATTATATTTATGTATAGGATATTATAAAATTTCGAATCTGTGGATAACTTTGATAACTATTAAAATACATAAACTTTCAACAATAATTGTCAATCGTCAATTCTCAATTGTCAATTAAAAAGGGGCGCAGCCACCTTTGTTCTGTGTAACATGAATTGATGAAAATGGTTTAATATCACATAGGTATAATGAATATAGTTATAGATAAAAAAATACATAGTAATTTTGCATTAACACTGGTAAAATATATTAGGGTGAAAGAGAATTTGTAATTTAGACAATAAAGTCAAAATTACAAGGTTGACAAGTTTAATTTAATCTTTTAAAAATTAAAAAATATAAAGGATTAATTATTTGTGACTTAATTAATCTAAAAATAATGTGATGGTTTCAATCATTAAGTTTTGATTGAAATTAATTTTTAACGTAAAAATTAGGCTATTAGCCATAGAATAAAATACATAAAAATCTGACTAAAAGAGAAGGGAAATGGGAATATGCAATCAAGAACAGACAATGAGCTTTTAGAGTTTTTAATGAATAGTTCAGTAGCAGAAATAAGTGAACATATAGAAGATATACATCCAGCAGATGTCTTGGATGTAATTGAAAAAGTGGAAGAAGATAAGTTGTATATTATACTCTCTAAATTGCCACATTGGATGGTTGCAGAAGTTATAGGAGAAGCTGAAGAAGAAGAGCAGATGAAACTACTCTCTTTATTCTCTGAATTAAATCAAGGAAAAATATTGAACGAAATGAGTTCCGATGATTTAGCCGACCTTCTTGGTACGATAACACCTATAGAAGCTAATAAATTTATAGAAAAATTAACATCAAAAGAAGATAGAGATGATGTTAAGGAACTTTTAACATATGACCCTGAAACAGCAGGGGGGCTTATGGCCACAGAATTTATAAGTATAATGGACAATAAGACTGTTCAGGATACATTTACATATTTACAAGATGCAGCACCAGATGCGGAAAGTGTATACTATCTTTATGTTTTAGACGAAAGAGAAGTATTAAAAGGTGTTTTATCTTTAAGAGATTTAGTTACAGCTACATTTGAAACAAAAATAAAAGATATAATGAGTGAAAATGTAATAAGCATACCTGCAGATATGGATCAAGAAGAAGTTGCAAATAAGTTTGAAAAGTATGGTTTTATGAATATGCCTGTTGTAGATGAACAGGGGGTAATGTTAGGAGTTATAACAGTTGATGATATTATTGATGTATTAAGAGAAGAAGATACAGAAGACATTCACCGTCTTGCAGGAATAGATGAAGGCGAAAATGTTGCGGGTGGAACAATTGCATCAATAAAGAGTAGACTTCCATGGCTATGTGTAAACTTATTAACAGCAATACTTGCCTCATCAGTTGTAAGTTTATTTGAAAATACAATAAGTCAAGTTGTTGTCCTTGCAACATTCATGCCTATAGTTGCTGGTATGGGTGGAAATGCAGGTACTCAAACATTAACACTTGTGGTAAGAGGTATAGCTCTTGGTCAATTAACTTATGAAAATTCTAAGAAGGTACTATTTAAAGAAATAAGGGTTGGAATGATAAATGGAGCATCTATAGGTTGTGGAGTAGCATTACTTGCTTGGCTTTGGTCAGGAAATCCAATACTAGGGTTAGTAATAGGATGTGCAATGCTTTTAAATATGACAGCAGCCACATTAGCAGGATTCTTAGTACCAATGACACTAAAAAAGCTTAAAATAGATCCAGCTTTAGCATCATCAGTATTTGTAACAACAGTAACAGATATATGTGGGTTCTTCTTTTTCTTAGGACTTGCAACAGTGTTTATAGAGTTTTTAGTATAAGTGGGGTATTTGAAAGTGGAAAGTAGCAAGTGATAAGTTTAAGAAATTGAAAATTGAGAATTGATGATTGACAATGAAGGATGAAATTTTCTTATAGAGGATTTTTGAACTAAAAACATTTTGTGAAAAACCTATGGTTTTCAACTATAAGAAAGACTTGTGTGGAGAAATTCTTGCGGGTCTTTTTTGTTGCCATTTTTATGATTTTATTAATTTAGTCCACATTGAGATTGTAATGTAAATAACCTCTCTTCTTATTTTAGTGACAAGTTGTAAGCTTAAAAATTGAATGATGAAATCTTCTTACATATAGAAATTTTAGTTGAAAATTGAAGGTTGAAAGTTGAAAGTGGCTTTCCACTTTCAACTCTCAACTTGATATTAAGGAAGTCTGTGACTTTCAACCACAATTGTCAATTGTCAAATCTCAATTCTCAATTAAAAATGTGGTGTAACCACCTTTATTCTAAATTACAGTAATAGTGTATGACGTATTAAATTTCTCACCTACGTTAAGCTTTATTAAACCATCTTTTTCACTGAAATCTCCGTTAAAATCATCGAAATCAGCATGACCAAACCAAGGTTCTAAACATACAAATGGAGCATTATTTGGTTTAGACCATATTCCAAACCAAGGGAATCCGTTAAAGTTTAATTTTATGCTTCTTGAGTTTTTAGTATTCTTAATAGCCATTTCATTAGAATTAAGATTGTTAAAAATTAGAGCATCATTTATGAAAAGTTTGGAGGTCAAAGGTATTAAATTATTATTATTAAAGAAACTCTTCGTATCTTTAGATATAAATCCATCTTTTGTCACTGGGAATATAGGAGCTGTTTCCTTAGACTCAAGCTCTATGTAATAGTCTTCCAGGGATTCAGTTTCGAATAATGGAACGTTAAAGGCTGGGTGAGCCCCTATAGAAAAGTAAATATCCTTATTATCTAAATTTTCTACATTGTAGGATACTTTAATTGTATTCTCAACTAATTCATAAGACAAAGTAAGAGAAGATTTATAGGGATAGACTTTCAGTGTATCTTCGTTATATTTAAGGTTAAAAGATATAAAAGAATCTCTATGTTCAATTAAAGAAAAATCACTTCTTCTTCCAAATCCATGCTGAGGCATTATTCCACTTTTAAGTTTACCAACAATGGGAAAAAGAATTGGGGATTGGCCAGTCCAATAGGTTTCATCACCTTGCCAAAGGTACTCTATATCGTATTTTAATATACTTGATAGTTCTGCACCGTGAGATTTTACAAAAATTTCTAAAAAATCATTAAAAATACTAAAAACCATAAAAACATCTCCTTTAATTATATTATTTAGTATATAATATCATAGAAGTGAAAAAAATTTTAATAATTATAAGAAAGTGTGAAGGGATAGATATGAAATTTAGAAAATTACCTAAAAATAAATTGATGTATTTTTTCTTTGCAATTGAAATAGCAATAATAATATGTATATATAAAAATTATTATAATTATCAGCAGATGGATTATAAATCTTTAGGTGTATATTCTGATAAAATTTTAGAAGATAAAATTGAAAATATAATACACTCTGCGTATTATGTTTGTTTTGGATTTTTTGAGGAGAAGTGTAATGAAAGTTATAATATTGAAAATTATAGATTGAAAAATCCAGAGTTAAAACACATGTATATTATAAATGAAAATAATGAGAGTAAAACACTAATTAATGGACAAGACCCCAAAGAAGAATATCTAGATTATGAAGAATTAAAAAATATTTATGAAAATCATAATAATGGAGTGGATTTGCCCAGCACAATCTATATGTTACCGGATAAAAATAGTAAGAGTAAAATAAATGCTATACAAGGCATTATTATTAATAAAAAGATTAAATTTTTTGTATTTAATATAGATGTAGATGAGCTAATTAAGCTTAATCTTCTACATGATGTGTATGAAAATTATGATTTTAGAATTAGATGTAAGGTAAATGGTACTATTTGGGGGAGTGATACTAATTTTCAAAGAGAATTTCATTCAGAGAGAATTAACATAAGTGGTGAAAGTTGTTTTCTGGATTTAGCGTTAAAACCTAATGTATTTAAGAAAAAGCTTATAACAAATGGTATAGTATTAACATTAATATCTGTTGTTTTGACAGTTTTGAATTATATGGGATATATGATGCTTAAGAAAAATAAAAATATATTAAATCTAAAAAAAATTGGAGATAAACTCCAAGAGGAAATTGTAGCAAGAAGAGAAGTTGAAGAACGATATGAACTGGCCATAGAAGGTTCTAATGATATTATATGGGAGTATGATGAGGTAGAGAAAAGGTTTATATTATCTGATAAGTGGAATAAAATAACTGGATATACTAAAAATATTTTTAAAAAAGGTGAAATGAGAGTAGAACTGTTTGAACTTGCTTATAAAGATGATAGAGAAGGTTTATTAGAAATAGTCAAAGGAATTAGAACCCATAATAAAAAAATTCTTAAGCACGAGTTTAGAATAACAAAACCTGATGGAATAACAATATGGTTCTCTTTAAGAGGTAATGCGTTATATGATGAACATGGTGAATTGTTAAAAGTAGCAGGGTCACTAACAGATATAACAGATACTAAGATTAAAGAGAGGAGAATAGAATATCTTGCATATCATGACTCTTTAACAGGTCTTAAAAATCTAAAAAGATTTATGCTGGATATAAAAAAGTATATTGATTTATGGGAATTAAAAAATCAAAAAGGAGCAATATTATTTATAGATTTAGATAACTTCAAACTTATAAATGATACTTTAGGTCATGATTACGGAGATGCATTATTAAGAAGAGTGGCTACAGAAATGTATTCAGTTATAAAAATTAAAAATAGTGGAGAAGTATATCGTATAGCTGGAGATGAGTTTGTTGTGATAATAAATTATTTTGATAGTATACAAGAGCTTAATATAATATGCAAAGATTTAATTAATATATTTAATAAAGAATTTTTAATAAATAATAAAATTTTAAATATAACATGTAGCGAAGGAGTTGCAATATATCCATGTCATAGTAGGGATGATAAACAATTATTAATAAATGCAGATATAGCTATGTATAAAGCTAAACAAAATGGAAAAAATAGATATGAATTCTTTAATTCTTACTTGAAGGAAGAAATGGATAAAAAATTAAAAATGGAACGGGATCTTAATAGGGCATTAAAAAATAATGAATTTACATTAAATTATCAACCTAAGATAAACATTGTGTCTAATGAAATAAGCGGCTATGAAGCTCTTATAAGATGGTATGATAAGGAGAAAGAATCATATATTTCACCTATGGAATTTATCCCTCTTGCAGAAACCTGTGGGATAATTGAAGAATTAGGATATTGGATAATAGAAGAAGTATGTAGACAAATAAATATTTGGAAGATAGAAAATGTAGAATTCAAACAAATAGCTATAAATATATCGCCAGTACAATTAATACAAAAAACATTTATTACTAGATTAAAACAAATACTAGATAGATATAAAGTTGAAACAAAGGAAATTCAGTTAGAAATAACAGAAACCACTTATATGAAAGATATAGAAAAGAATAATAAGATATTAGAAAAACTAAGAAGTGCAGGAATTAGCATAGCTTTAGATGACTTTGGAACAGGGTACTCATCACTGAGTTATCTAATAGATATACCTATAAATACATTAAAAATAGATAAGTCCTTTGTAACAGGAGTACAAAATGATTCTGTAAGAAAGCAAATAGTGCAGGCTATAATTAATATAGCCCATAATATAGATTTATTAGTTGTTGCAGAGGGTGTTGAAAATAAAGAAGAAATGGAAGTTTTAAAAGATTTAAAATGTGATATAATACAAGGATATTATTATAGCAAACCTATGCCAGGGAAAGACGTACAGAATTTTAAAATATAGAGCGATACAGGATAAGTGAGAAGGGATAAGTTGGATTGAATAGGATTTATGGGTGATAAAGTCTATCCAGTGATAAATTTTAAATAACAAGTTAAGCATTGTAAGTTTATAGTTAACTAAACTTGTCACTTGCCACTCTAACCTTGTCACTTACATAAGTATACTCTTAAAGGAAAAAGGTGATGTAACTATGAAACTATCTAAGAAAAACAAAGTATTTAATGTAATATGTGCCGTTGTATTAATAAGTTTTTTTATTATAATGACATACATGTATTCTTCGGCAGTAAAGGTTCCTAAAAAGGCAATAAACAAAGAAGCTATATCATTAAATTCAAGTGTTAAAGTTAAGGATTCTCTTATAGTAGGGTACCTTGGAGACCGTGAGGGAAATCCAATATATTCTTTAGGTATACTTTCAAGTGGAAATACAGATAAAAAAGAACTAAGATTTACTGCAATTCATGAGAAAACTATGGTTAATTTAGAAGGGTATGATAAATATACTTTTGGAGATTTATATAAAGAAGGCGGAATAGAGTTATTAATAAAGGGAATGAATTCAACATTTGATTTAGATATAGATAAGTACACAGAAATAGATTTTTCTAAAATTGATAAAGTAGTTAATTCTCTTGGCAATATAACTTTACCTATAACATCTGAAGATATACCATTCATTGATAGTGATATGAAACAAGGAAATCAAGAATTAAATGGTGAACAGGTGATAAAGTATTATAGCTATAGAGGGGTAGCAGATAGTGACTTTAATATAGAGGCAAGATGTATAACTGTAATGAATAGCATACTAATTAAAACATCTGAATTAAACTTCTTTAAAGCACCTAAAGTTTTAATAGGAGCTGCTCCAGCAATAACTACAAATTTTTCAAACACTGAAATTGTATTGATGTTTTCAAATTTAATAGGTAAGAATTATGAAGTTACATCTTTAGCATTACCAATTGAAAATACATTTTCATTACAACTTCAAAAAGAACCAAATATTTATTATATAAAATGGGATGAAGAGGTCAATAAGAGGATGTTAAAAGATTTTGTTATAAATGGAATAAGACCAAGTAGATAATTTAGTAAGAAAAATAAGCTCATGTGGCGGACCCACATGAACTTATTTTTTTTATATTTTAAAGAGTTTTATCATTTCGTTGATTTTTGTTACTAGGGTTTTTAATTTTTCTGATATTTCGGAGATTGCTTCTATGGTGTTTAAATGTGTTGTTGTGGAGCTAGCAACTTGTTGAGTACCTGCTGCAAATTCTTGAGATATAGCAGATACATTTTCGACACCAGTTATAACTGCATTTTTATCATTTTCAAGAGTTATAACCATTTTTTCTAGACCTTTAATTTTATCGTTTGAAGCCATTATGTTTGAGTCAATAGATATAAAGGATTCCTTAGCATGATTTAAAGCATCATTGGCTATGGAATTTGAATTTTTCGAGCTATCCATATCCTTCTTTGTAGCGGATATTGAAGATTGAATGTCATTTATAAGTATTTCTATGTCTGTAGTTGATCTAGTGGTTTCCTCAGACAATTTTCTTATCTCATCAGCAACCACAGCGAAGCCTAGACCTTGTTCTCCTGCTCTAGCAGCTTCTATGGCAGCGTTTAATGCTAATAAGTTAGTTTGCTCAGCTATGTTTTTTATTGTTGTTAAAATGTCTCCTATGGAGTTTGATTTTAATGCTAACTCTTCAACAGTATCATGAGTTTTAGATGTTGCCGTCATATCAGCCTTCATTTTAGCTGAAAGATCATGTAAAGCCGATAGACCATCTGAATTATCCTGAATAATTTTATCTGAATTATTCTTAAGTTCCTTTGAAAGATCAACTATCAAATCAACTTGTTCTCCTAAAGAATTAAGTTTTGTAGATATTTCAGAAGTATGAACTGCTTGATTTTGAGCGCCGCTTGCTAAATCATCTATTGTATTAGAAACAGATTCTATAGCGTGTACCATTTCATCTGATGATGATGAAAGTTCTGAAGAGGCAAGTAAAGTTTCAGAGGATATGTTTTTAAATTCATCAACTAAATTTTTGAATTTTATCCTCATTGAACTTATAGACCTAGCAAGATCACCAACTTCTGAATGGCGATTTGCTAAAAATTCAAAGTCCTTATCTTCTATTAAATCAAATTGCTCAGTTTTGTCTAAAACATTTTTAGCTTTTAAAATGTACTTACTAAGAGTTGCATTTAATACAATGAATCCTATAATTAATGAAAGTGCAACATTTATTAAAATTATAAGTGCAAAATGGATTTTAAACTTACTCAATAGTACAGATATAACAGATATTGATAAGGTTATTAATGATATAAGTAACAATAGTTTGGTAGATATTTTTTTCAATTAGAACCCCCCCAATTTAAACATAACATTATTATAATAATTATAGCATAAAAATTTGAATATATTTCAAGCAAAACAAAAAATTAACTTGTTTAAAACATAAGGCACATTCAAAAAAATAACAAGTCAGTATACTAGTTTATTTTCTTTCATGTGCCTAATAAAAACTAAGAAATTATGTATAATTAAAAACAATATGCAAAAATAAATTGAGATTTTAAAATATGTAAAATAATTAATGGTATAAATTTACAATAGTATAAGGTATAATATAAATGTGGCAAGTTACAAGTTAAGAAAACATGTGGTTTTTAACAATAAATTGTAAATTGTAACTCAAAAAAAGTGTATACATTAAAAAATGTAGTTAACAATAACTTTATATGATGGAGAAGAATCGTTCTATATTGAAATACATGTATGTTTTGTTTAAAATGATAAGATACTCTAAAAATAAAAAGGACGTGAAGTTTATAATGATGTCGGTTATTCATAAGGTGAAAATCATTCAAAACAAGATAAGTGATGATGATATATTTGCTCTAGCATCTCAGTTAGCATATAGTTTAGTCTTAGCTTTTTTCCCTTTTTTGATATTCTTAATGACCCTTATAGGACATTTAAAGTTAAATCCAAATGAAGTACTAAATACATTAAATGCTTTATTGCCAACTAGTGCATATAACCTTATAGAGCAGACGGTAAAAGATATATTAACATATCAAAATGGAAATATATTATCACTGAGCTTAATCTTAACTATATGGACAGCTGCTTCTGGGTTTAGGGCCATAATAAGAGGTCTTAATAAAGCATATAGTACAAATGAAGTAAGGGGATACATAAGTACGTTTTTTTTATCTATAGTTTTTACAATTGCAATATGTATAATAATAATAACAGCATTAAGTTTATTGGTATTTGGTGACATAATAGGAAAAGAAATATTTAAATTAACAAAATACGATCTCATATTTATACAAGTCTGGCAGCTCCTTCGGTATGGTGTAATTATAGTAATGATGATATTAGTTTTTACATTATTATATATATATACTCCATGTAAAAGACAGAAGTGGGTTGATGTATTGCCAGGAGCAATATTTGCAACTTTAGGATGGATAATAACCTCAGCATGTTTTTCATATTATGTAAATAACATAGCTAACTATGCAAAAAGATATGGAGGCATAGGAGCAGTAATTGTTCTTATGACGTGGCTTTATTTAAGTTCATTAATAATACTTCTTGGTGGAGAGGTAAACGCATTTTTAACCCAAAAATCAATTTTTTTAAGGGATGCAAAGCAACATAAAAAATAGTTAATATTATCAATAATATTAACTATTTTTTTATTTTATTTAAAAACTTATTATTTAAAAATAAAGAATTTTAGCCTGGCACTTACAAATTTCAGTTTAAATTTAATTAACTTGAATCTTAACTTAATTAATAACAACTTATCAATTTATAAATTGACAAGTTTGAAAAATTTAATATTAAAATAGTTTGTAACTTGTATAAGTTTTTTACTTAAAATTGCTTAGGTAAATCATAGATATAATAAGGTAGTAGTACGTTGACTGTCGTTCCAACATCTTTATTACTCTTAACATTTATTGTACCGCTATGCTTTTCTATTACAGTTTTTACAATTGATAAACCTAAGCCAGAACCACTGATTTCACGGGAACGGGATTTATCAACACGATAAAATGGATCAAATATATTTTCAATCTCATCATGGGGGATTCCAATCCCCGTATCAGATATACTAATAACGGCCATATCATTACACAGTTCTGTAGATACTTCAATACTTCCACCTTGCTTATTGTACTTTACTGCATTTTCAAGTATATTGAAAAATGCTCTGTAGATAAGAGGTTTATTTCCTAGCACATCAATACTAAAATCACTTAAATGTATGTGAATATTTTTAGATGATATAGTCTCATCAAGTTCTTTTATAATATCTTGAAATACTTTATTAACTGATATGATATCGTCAAATTCTTTGATTTCATTATAAGTTAACTTAAGCAAATCATCTACAACTTGTATTAGACGTTGAGTACTTTGTTCTGTAATATCTATATTTTCTTTATAATCATCAATAGATGGATTTTCGTCTAGTTTCAAAACCTGTATTCCTGACTTTATTATAGCAAGGGGAGTTTTTAACTCATGAGCTGCGTTGGCAGCAAATCTTTTTTGATTAGAAAAAGATTTATCCAATCTACTAAGCATCTTGTTAAATGAAGTAGCAAGACTACCAATTTCATCCTTGGTAGAAAAATTTTCAATGGGCTGAGATAAATTATATTCATTAATATTTTTAATTGTATTACTAAGATTATTCAATGGTTTTAATGCTCTACTAACTATTATGTAAGTTGCACCTATTCCAACTATAATAATTCCAATCATCCATATAAGGATAGAAACTTTAAATTGCTTTTTAGCCTCTGAGATCTGAATTGTAACACCAAGTTGAGAATTGTCTTTTTCACGAGAGATATTACTAGGGATAATCTCTGATGAGAATATAGCATTTTTATTTAACTGAGGATAAGAAAATTTATTATCAATATTATAAATTGATGTTGCAGTTAAACACATGGCTATAGCTATAATAATGCAACCAGTAAGAATTGTTAATCGCATTTTTAGAGATAGTTTATTTATCATAATCTTCACCTTGGTTTTCTAAAATAGTATAACCTTGACCACGTATATTTTTAATTATTTCTTTTTCACCTAATATCATAGAAAGTTTTTTCTTTAGAGAATGTATATGGAATTTTAAAGAGTTTGAAAATAAATCAACATCACTATCCCATATATGTTCAATTAATTCCTCAGAACTTATAACTTTATTTTTATTCAACATAAGGTACTCAAAAATAGAGTATTCTTTTTTTGTTAAATTTATTAAGTGCTCATCTATAAATACACTTTTTAAGGAAGTATCCATTTTTATATTTTCAAAATTAAGGATGGTAGGATTTTGGATAAAAGAACGTCTTAATAAACAGCGTATTCTTGCATCTAATTCTTTAAAATCAAAAGGTTTTACTAAATAATCATTGGCACCATTGTCAAGACCAGTAATTTTATCATCAATTTCTGAACGTGCTGAAAGAATTAGTATTTTTATTTCATTATTCTTTTGTCTTATAAGGCTTAAGACTTCTATACCATCTATTTTAGGTAAATTTAAATCAAGAATAATTAAGTCATATTCATTGATTTCAAAGAGTTCAATTGCTTCTTCTCCATCAAAGGCTAGATCTATAGCATAGCCACATTTTTTAAGTCCTTTACAAATAATATTTGAAAGCATTATTTCATCTTCTACCAATAAAAGTTTCATTTATATCACCACTTTCAATAAAAGTTAATAATTACACAATAGCGGTGCACTATAATGCATCGCTATTGTAAGTTTAATTGATATATTTTAGTTAAGTTGAGTTTTTCCTTCAGAAGATGACATATCAAGATCTTCACCAGAAGTTTTAAGTGTACCCGCTTCAACTGGAGCAAGTTTTGATGATATACCATCATAGTTACTTGTTGCTGCAAAAGCACTAACGGATGTTAGTCCCATAATAGCTGCAATAATTAAACCTGTGTGCATTTTATTTAATTTCATAATACTTCCCTCCTGTATATTTATTAATTTATACCATGGCTACTAAAATTGCTAATACTCCCGAGTCTTAAATGGGAGATAAGTACTGATATGTGCCTCTGGATTACTTTTAATCAAATTTAATCTGAATATTAGAATCATTTGATTAAGTTGTGATTTACAACCTATGATTTAAGTATACAGAATAGAAAGTTAGATAAAGGTTAGTTTTTTATATATAATAAAAACTTATTTTAAAAGTTATATGTGATTTACAATTATTTTGTGTATGAGTATTTCTTATTATACTAAGGCACATTCAAAAGAATAACAAGTCAGTATAATAGTCTTTAAATAAGTGGAGAGGTGAAAACCTTTGATGAGTGACAAGAGAGTGACAAGTGACAAGTTGAGGGTAAATCTTCTTAGGAAGATTTAAGTGAATTGAGAATTGATGATTGAGAATTGACAATTGAAGGATAAATCTTCTTAGGAAGATTTTAAGATTTTAAAAATATACTTAAAGAAAATCTGTGATTTTTATCCTAAACTTTCAACTTTCCACTCTCAACCTTTAACTTTATATTTAGAAAGTCCGTGACTTTCAACAATAATCGTCAATTCTCAATTGTCAATTAAAAAAGGGTGCAGCATTTTGTTCTTAAAAATACTGAGATGAGATTATGAATGTAATTAGGATTTACATAACTTTATAGGATATTAATAGAATAATTTGTATTGTTATGTAAAAAACATTGTAAAATATACTGGATTTTTTTATAATTAAGATATAATTTTACAAATATATAAAGTGAAATTAAAAACTATGTTAAAAATACAAATTTATTGTAAAGGATACATTTATTTATGAAAAAATTTAAACTTATGTCAAAATACAAAAATCCTAAATTCATAATTTTTACTATTATATCCTTAAGTATAATTAGCATAATTAGCGTGTATTATTTAATGCATTATAATAAATCATATATAAGATATACTGAAAATAATATAGTTGTGAAAACTAATGAATTGAATTTAGAGTATGATGAGCTTCCTGAAAAAGATATATTTATATCAATGGTAAATTCATCTAAAATATTAATAAGAAATGAAGAAGGCATTTGGTTATATGATAGAGATAAAAATGAGAAAAAATTAATATCTAGAGTTTTAAACAATGATCATGTGTTTGAAAATGCTGTATATTCAAATGGTTGGGTTGTCTGGATAGAAGATAATAGAAAAGTTTTTGATGGAGATAAAGTTATTAATGAAAGTGAAGGTCTAATGGGAGAAAGCTGGATTGTTGTAGCTAAAAATATAAATACGGATGAACAAATTATTATAGATAAATCTCATAAAATGAAGGATTTAAAATATATATATTCTCCAGATGATATAGAGATAAGTAACGATACTATTGTATATAAACATATCGATTTTCAGGATGATGATTATGTATTTGTAGTGAAAACATTTGATTTATCTACAAGAAATTTAGATGTCATTGAAACTATAGGAGATATAAAGGATAAGTGGATAACAGATGTGTCTATTCATAACAATAAAATTGGATGGATTAATCTTGACAAAAAACACAATTATAGTGATTTATATCTATATGATATTGATACCAAGGAAAAAACAAAGTTGGACAGTGGAAAATATGGTAGGGAACTATATATTTACAAAGATAAGATATATGCAACAAATCATGATAATATTGGGCCAGATGACTTTGATGAGCTTAGGGAGATTGATATAAACACTAAAGAAATAAGAAAAATAATAGATGGAACTAATCATATAAGTAAATATTTGGATGCATCTTCTGATGGAATCATTTTACTATCCACACCACATGGAGAGAAAAGTTCATATTATGATATAAAATCAAATGACTTTAAAGATCTTGGAGAAAATAAATTTATTAACTACATAAGTAATGGATATATAATTTATTATGAACGTATTGAAGGCAGGGATCATAGTAAAAGTAGAATAATTCCAATTGAAGAACAAAATTGATTTTAGGCACATTCAAAAAAATAAAGGTAAGTATATAATAGAAGTGATTCATAATAGTTATAATTAGATATAACTATAATAAAAAGAGGCATATAAGCGGGTAGCTTATATGTCTCAAAACTTTTCTACTTTTAATTTGATGTAGTGATAGATGGTTTTATATCTTCAAAGATATATTTATGAAGCTTGTCTTTAGTTGCTTTTTCATCAAAAGGCAAGTACCATACACCATTAATTGTTTTTCCACCATCAACATAATCACCATCAACAGGAAATCTTTCTTGTTCTAAATTAGTTACTCCTTTTAATAGAAGATCAGAACCAAGTTTCATTATATCCGTAGAGGATAATGATGTAGTAACCATTGGTAGAAGATCAGAAACTATTTTAGGGAATTCAGTAGGACCAGCATTCTTTATTTTATCGAATAAAGCTTCTAAAACCCTTCTTTGCCTATCAGTTCTTTCAAAATCACCATTACCAACATATCTTATTCTAGTGTAAGATAATGCTTGCATTCCACTTAGAGTTTGTTTTCCTGCTTTATCTATATAATCAGGATCGGTTCTACCAAGCTTTGCAAGTTCAACAACATACTGATTAGCAATTTTAACTTCCTCAGGTTTTACGTCTATCTCAACTCCACCTAAAGCATCTATTACTTTCTGCATATGAGCAAAGTCAACTGAAACAAAGTCAGTTATATTTAAATTAAAGTTTTTATTTATAGTTTTTATTGCAAGTTCAGGGCCTCCAAAAGCATGGGCATGATTAAGCTTATCTTTTCCATGACCATCTATACTTACGTAAGAATCCCTCATTAAAGATATTAATCTTATTTTCTTATTATCTGCGTCTATTGATAAAACCATAGTAGCATCAGAACGTCCACGTTCTTCTTCATTAGTTTTATCCAATCCAAATAAAGCAATATTTATAATATTATCTTTACCTAGAGATTTTAATCGTGCATTTAAATCGTCATCAACCCCAAGGTTTGCTTTATTTATTTTTTCAGTGTTAACTTTACCTAAAAGATTAACTACATAATAAGCTCCTCCACCTAGTCCAAGTAAAAATAGTAATGCAAGACTAAGTAAAATTATTCTAGCAGTAGGATTTTTCTTTTTTCTTCTTCTTTTCTTTGGATTAGGTCTTCTAGCACCATTGGAAGAAGGTCTAGGTCGAGGTTTAGTATTTCGGTTTGTAGGTCTCTTATCAGTAGAGTGGTATTTATCCATTCTAGTACTCATAGTATTTCAATCCTTTCGCTCAAACTAAAGATAGCTTAGATTTTTTAATAAAATAAAAAGCTTGTACAATTAATGATAAAATAAAATTGCATCAAATAAGAGCATTTTACTAAAAAAAATAAGCTATATAAGTTTCATAAAAAAATATTTTTTTATATGAAAATAAAAGAGAATTACACTATTTAAATGCAATTCTCTATTATTATACTATAATGTTTAAAAAAAATATAACAAAAAGGTGAATTTTACATTGATTTTAAAAAATCTTAAAAATTATTAAGATGGTTTTATGTCCTCGAAGATATATTTATGAATCTTGCCTTGGGTTGATTTTTCATCAAAAGGCAAGTACCATACTCCATTAATCATTTTTCCACCATCAACATAGTCACCATCAATTGGGAATCTTTCCTGTTCTAAATTGGTTATACCTTTTAATAAAAGGTCAGAACCAAGTTTAATTATATCAGTAGAAGATAGTGATGTAGTAACCATTGGTAAAAGATCTGAAACAATTTTAGGGAATTCAGTAGATCCTGCATGCTTTATTTTATTAAATAAAGCTTCTAAAACTGTTCTTTGTCTATCTGTCCTTTCAAAGTCACCATTACCAACATTTCTTATTCTAGAATAAGATAATGCTTGCATTCCACTTAAGGTTTGTTTTCCTGCCTTATCTATATAATCAGGATCAGTTCTACCAAGAAGTGCAAGTTCAACAACATATTTATTAGCAGTTTCAAGTTCTGTAGATTTTACGTCTATTTCAACTCCACCTAAAGCATCTATTATTTTTTGCATATGAGCAAAGTCAACTGAAACAAAGTCAGTTACATTTAAATTAAAGTTTTTATTTATAGTTCTTATTGCAAGTTCAGGTCCTCCAAAAGAATGAGCATGATTAAGCTTGTCTTTTCCATGACCATTTATATTTACGTAACAATCTCTCATTAAAGATACTAATTTTATTTTCTTATTATCTGCGTCTATTGATAAAATCATAGTAGCATCAGAGCGTCCAAGTTCTTCTTCATTAGTTTTATCTAATCCAAATAAAGCAATATTTATAATATTATCTTTACCTAAAGATTTTAATCGTGCATTTAAGTCTTCATCAACCCCAAGATTTGATTTGTCTAATTTTTCAGTGTTAACTTTACCTAAAAGATTAACTGCATAATAAGCTCCCCAACCTATTCCAAGTAAAAATAGTAATGCAATACTAAGTAAAATTATTCTAACAGTAGGATTTTTCTTTTTTCTTCTTCTTTTCTTTGGATTAGGCTTTCTAGAATCGTTAGAATATGGTTTAGTATTTCTATTTGTAGGCTTTTTATCAGTAGAGTGATATTTATCCATTCTAGTACTCATAAATATTTCAGTCCTTTCGCTCAAACTAAAGATAGCTTAGTTTTTTAATAAAATAAAATGCTTGTATAATTAATGACAAAAATAAAAGAGAATTACACTATTCAATGTAACCCTCTATTATTATACTATAATGTTAAAAAAAAACATGGTGGAACAGTAAATTTTACATTAATTTCACATTGATTTTAAAAAATTATTAAGATGGTTTTATATCTTCGAAGATGTATTTGTGAAGTTTTTCAGTAGTTGCTTTTTTATCAAAAGGTAAATACCAAATACCATCTATAACTTCACCAGTGTCTTTACAATCCTCATCTAAAGGAAATCTTTGCTCTTCAAAGGTTGTAACACCATTTAAAAGCATATAAGAACCTATTTTAATTATTTCTCCAGAAGAGAATGATGTCTGAATATATGGTAGAAGATTAGACACTAAAGCTGGAAACTCAGTTGCACCAGTGTTTGCAATTTTTTCGAATAAAGCTTCTAAAACTCTTCTTTGTCTATCAGTTCTTTCAAAATCACCATTACCAACATACCTTATTCTAGTATAAGCCAATGCTTGCATACCAGTTAGATTTTGCACACCAGGTTTTTCTATATACTGAGGATCAGTTCTACCAAGTTTAGCAAGATCAACAATATACTCATTAGCTGTTTCAATCTCAGATTGTTTTATATCTATCTCAACACCACCTAAGTAATCAACTATTTTTTCCATATCTGCAAAATCAACAGAAGCAAAATCTGTAATATTTAAATTAAAAGTTTTATTCAAAGTTTTTATTGCAAGTTCAGGACCTCCAAAAGCATGGGCATGATTAAGTTTATCTTTACCATGACCATCAATATCAACATAAGAGTCCCTCATTATAGAAATCATTTTAACTTTTTTATTATCCATATCTAAAGAAAGAATCATTGTGGCATCTGAACGCCCAAGTTCTTCATTGTTTGTCTTATCTAAACCAAATAAGGCTATGTTTATAATATCGTCTTTACCCATAGCTTTTAATTGAGCTTTTAAATCCTCATCAACACCTAGATTATCCTTATCTATCTTTTTAGTTTCTACCTTAGAGAAAATATGATGGATATAAGAATAGGTTCCTCCAACAGCAATTATAAGTAAAGTCAAAATGCTAAGTAACACTATTTTTAATTTACTTCTTTTTTTCTTTTTTTTATTTGAAGTGTTTTTATTTTCGTTATTTGTCATAAATATACCAATCCTTTCAAAATAGTTATTAGATACATGAAAGAAAACAATAAGTCAAAGATGCTATGTATATTTGACTTGTTATTTTTTTAAATGTGCCTTAATCAAATTATTCTTAAAATAAGATAGAATTTGATTAATAGGATAAAACATAAAGTATAGTAATTATAACATTTTTTAGAATAGATAGGACAAGTTAAAAAGTTAACAAATTATTTCTAGGAGAACTAAAAATTAATAAAAAAATGATGTACTATATCTAAATATGTAATTAACTATAGTATTGTATCTTAGATGGGTTTTTATTAAAAAATTTAAAAAGGCTAGCAGGAAATTTTTGCTAGCCTTTTTAAAATCTCTCAAAGCAGTTAGTGTAGAGAAATTTAAACATATTATCAGCATTTTTAGTATTGTAGAAATCTACCATTAAAGTATTGAATTCAACTTTATGTTTTGCCTTTATATTTAGTTCATTTAAATCAATATAATAAAAATCATAATCATATTTGTAAATAACTAGAGAGGCTGCATACTTGGTATAGTGAAAGGAGTTGATTGATATGGCAAAATCAACATTAGCAAAAAGTTTATTAAGTTTGGTGATTAAGTCTGGTGAAACTGCAGAAGGAAAGGATGTATTTAAAAAGGTGAGGATAGGATTCATAAGTGAAAAAGCAGAAGATGAAAAGTTGTTTGAGCTTGGTCTAGAGGTAGAAAAAGTTATTTCATTTAAAGTGCAGGACATAGTAAAGGAAAATTCTTATACAATAGAAAACGTTCAATAGTAGTTATAGAGTAACAAAATCTTATTAAGTCATTAAATTATTAAAAGGAGTGGAGAATAAATGAATACAAAGACAATTAACCTAACATTTCTAACAGAGATAGGTAAGAAGGTAAGCCTTAGAATACCTAATGCAAAAGAAGATGTTTCAAAGGAAGAAATAGATACTTTGATGGATAAATTTATATCAACTGGAGTTTTATTATTTGATGGAGCAAAGCTAATAGAAAAGGTAAGTGCAAAAATAATTGATCAATCAGTGGATGTTATAAAATATAAGGCATAAGAATTACTTGATGGCAGAACCTTTAGGGGTTCTGTCTTTTTTAGTGGCAACTTAGATAGTGCAAAAACCTAAATTTTCGCTAAATTATCTTAAAAACAACTAAAAAATATGTAACTTAATATAGGTTTTACTCATAATATAAATTAAGTGTAATATAACTTAACTTGTATTATACCTAATAAATAATAGAGAGGTGTTTTTATATGAGTTTTTATAGAAGTGAGTCATCTAAAGGTTGTAGACATTATAAAATGAGTAGTAGATCAAGTAGCAGATCAAGTAGTAGATCAAGTAGCAGATCAAGTAGTAGATCAAGTAGATCAAATAGTAACTCAAGTAGCTCATATAGTAGATCAAGTAGTAGATCAAATAGTAGATCATATAGTAGATCAAGTAGCAGATCAAGCAGCAGATCATATAGTAGATCAAGCAGCAGATCATATAGTAGATCAAGTAGTAGATCATATAGTAGATCATATAGCGAATCATGTGGTAGATCATGTTGGAGACCATGTAGAAAACCATGCAGAAGATCATGTAGTAGATCATATAGCAGATCATACAGTAGATAATAAGTATTTTTGTGAAAAAGTATTAATATGGATAAATATTATAGAGTCAAGGAAATAGTAAATGGATATTCTATCCTTAAAATAATAGGCGAAGGGCGATATGGTATTGTATATTTAGCTATAAATGATAAAGGTGAAAAATGTGTAATAAAACAATTAAAAAAAGAGATGCTTAGACAAACTAGAAAAAAATTGTTTTATGAGAAGCAGATATTACAAGGCTTAGATAATCCAAATTTCCCAAAATTTATATCAAAATTTAAAGATAAGTACAGAGAAGGCTATATATTGGAATATATAGAGGGAAGAGTATTTGAGGATTTGTTAGCTAGAGATAGATATAAGTTTAGCAAAGATGAAATTTACAAAGTTGGTAGTCAACTTTTAGAACTGATAGAGGTATTGCACAATAATAATATAGTACACCGAGATATTAGACTTCCTAATGTAATACTAAAGAAAAATAAAGAGATAGCTTTAATTGACTTTGGTTTGGCTAGAATTATAGATCATAAAAGATATGTAAAAAAGATGGATTATTGGTTTCTAGGTGATTTTTTAATTCACTTATACTATTCATCTTATGAAGAAACCGACTCAGAAGAAAGGCCTTGGTATGAAGAACTTGATTTAAATTTAGAAGAAAAAATTTTCCTAAGAAAACTCATGGGTATTGACCCTAGTTATAAAAATATTAAAGAAATAAAAAATCAACTTGAAAAAATTAAAAATATGAATTAATTTTTTAAATAAGCCATGTGATTTTGATGGTACCTATAATATCACATGGTTTATTCCTAAATAGTGGAATAGATTAAACAGAGGAGGTATATATTGTGGCAAGTTCAATTAGGATATTAAAAATATATCCTGAAAGCTTCAGAGCAAATGTGTATTCTACCAAACATTTTAGAATGATTGGTCTAATAGATGTAAGCATTAAATATACCTATGGAATAGAAAGAGTAACCTTACCTTTTTTTAGATCTTCAGGAACCAATAGTGGAAAAATTAAAGGATTATGGTATCCTATCGTTGGAATAAAGACTCATACAGGAAGATTTACGGAATTTACAGAGTATCTGAATTTTGTTTTAACAAATTGTACAAAAAGAGAGAGTGCAAGCAAAGGATGGCTGGCTAAATCTTTATTTTTTCCTAAAGAATATATGGATAGTTCAAGAATAAGAGGGTTTTCTAACGGAGTGCATTACGAAAGTCTTTTAGAAATAGGTAAAACTCTAAGATATTTGTATGAAAAAGATAAGTTTTATGAAATGGACTCATTAGATGCTAGAAATTTAAATAGTAGAGTAACTTCAAAGCAAATATATCAAGATAATAAACATACTCAAAGGGAAAACTTTGAGAGGTTTATAAAAGATATATTTGATAAAGATTAATAACAAAACAGACTTTAAAATCTGTGTAATATTTCAAAAATCGGAACTACTAATTGATATGGATTACACATTCTTAATGGAAGATGATATCTATATACATATAGAGTTCCAAACTAGGGATAAAGTAAAAGCTAATTTAACAACATTTAAGGCAGGATCTTTTGAAGATTCTGCTCTTTTTCATTGAAAAAGATAAAAGTGACAAGTTGTAAGTGGCAAGTTACAAGTTACAAATGATAAGAGTTATATATTGAATGGGGAGTTGAAATTGTAATAATAGTACATTTGTGGTATTATACTTAGGTTAATTGTAGAAATTACCATTAATTTTAGTTTAAGGAGGCATGGGAATGGTATTTACATCAGCCGTATTTTTGTTTATGTTTTTCCCTGTGGTTTTGGGTGGGTATTACATAATTCCTACTATAAAATTAAAAAATTTATGGCTATTAATAAGTAGTTTAGTTTTTTATGCATGGGGAGAGCCAAGGTTCATTACAATAATGCTTTTAGAAATAGTTATAAACTATATTTTGGCATTTATAATCAATAAATTAGATAACAAAAACATAATGTTAAGAAAAATAACATTGATTTTCACAGTAGTAATTGATTTAGGTATATTGGGATTTTACAAATACATAAATTTTGCAATAAGTAATATAAATAAATTTACATCATTATTTATATTAGAAGGAAAAATAAATTACATAGATATAATGCTTCCAATAGGAATATCGTTTTTCACATTTCAAATACTTTCCTATGTAATAGACGTATATAGAAAAGAAGTTAAGGTTCAAAAAAACATAATAAACCTAGCTTTATATGTAGCACTTTTTCCTCAATTAATAGCCGGCCCTATAGTTAGGTATATAGATGTAGAAAAAGAAATAAGCTACAGAAAACATAGCTTACCTTTAATGTATGAAGGAATAACAAGGTTTATTGTTGGATTTTTTAAGAAGATGTTTATAGCCAATACATTGGGATTCATAACTGATAGCATATTTAAAGATATATCCACAGTAGGAACATTGTCAGGGTGGATGGCTATATTATGTTACATGATGCAGATATTTTATGATTTCTCAGCATATTCGGATATGGCAATAGGACTTGGTAAAATGTTTGGATTTAACTTTAAAGAAAATTTTAACTACCCATACATATCAAAAAGCATACAAGAATTCTGGAGAAGATGGCATATATCCCTATCCACATGGTTCAAAGATTATTTATATATACCACTAGGTGGAAACAGAAAAGGTAAATATAGAACATATATAAATCTATTTATAGTATTCTTTGCCACAGGAATATGGCATGGAGCAAGCTGGTGCTTTATAGCATGGGGATTATTCCATGGACTTTTTATGATACTTGAAAGAACAAAAATAATAAATATAAAAAATCCTTTCATAGGAAGAGTATATACATTATTAGTTGTAATTGTTGGATGGGTATTTTTTAGAGTAGAAGGAATGCACAATGCTTTAGATGTACTTAAAAAAATGTTTGATTTTAATGTTACAGATATAGATATAAATAATTGTATGAATTATATAAATGGACAAGTTATATTAGCATTTATATTGGCAGTAATAATATCCACTCCTTTTATAAAGAATACATACCTAAAGATAAGAGATAAAAATTCTTATCTATCAAATTGCGTAGTGATATTTAAGGATATAGTATTATTTGCAGTTTTTATTATATCAATAAGTTATATGGTGGCTTCAAGCTACAATCCATTTATTTACTTCAGATTTTAATGAAGGATTGGAGATAATAATGAATAAGAAAGCTAAAATATATATGGCAATTAGGATAATAATATTTTTATCTATTATAATAATTCCACTAATATTTACAATACTAAAACCAAGTGATAAAACCATAGGGAATGAAGAAAAAGTGGAAAAACCACAAATTTTAAGTGAGGGTAAAATAAATAAGGATTATTATAAAGATTTGGATAAATATTTTACAAACAGTTTTAATACTAGAAATGAACTCATAAAACTAAATGCAGTATTTAAATATAAGGCATTTAATATGATGACAGGAGATAAAGTCATAGTGGGAAAAGATGACTGGTTATTTTTAAAAGAAACAACTAGTTGTTACACAGGAGATAAGATATATACAAATGAAATACTAGAGGATATGAAAAGAAACTTAATGGCAAAAGAAAAGTATCTTAAAGCTCAAGGTATAGAGCTAGTTCTTACAGTACCACCAAACAAGAACACAATTTATCCAGAATATATGCCAGAGGATATAAAAAAAGCAAGAGAAAACGGCTGTATACAAGATTTTTTTAATTATATGAAGAGCAATACGGATTTAAACGTTATAGATTTAAGAGAAGCTTTAAAGAAAGAAAAAGATAATAATCAGTTATACTGTAAAAGAGATACCCATTGGGATCATTATGGAGCATACATTGCTTATAAGGAAATAATAAATGAAATAAATAAGAAGATACCTAAATATAAAACATCACCAAAAGACTTTAAGATTGGGAAAAGTGTAGGAAAAGATAAGGTTTATGACTTGTCCAGTATGCTTCTTATAGACGGTTATACAGATGATATAATAACTTATATAGAAAATAACAGTCCAAACTATGAATATGTTATAAATGATGAAAATGAAAAAATAATAAAAACAGTAAATAAAGATAAAACATTGCCTAAGGCAGTTGTTTTTAGAGATTCATTTTCAGCATCACTAATACCATTTTTATCAGAGAATTTTAGTGAGGTAACTTATTATTGGGGGACAAGACTTAATTTTGAGGATGTATACTTTAATAAACAAGTAATAGAAGAAAATAAACCAGATGTAGTTATAGTTGAAATGGTTGAAAGATATATGGACAATATGAACTTGTATTTTGAGTAAAAAATTACAAGTTGCAAGTGACAAGTTATGAGTTGTAAGTTTTGGGGTGATTAATAAGAGAGCTGAAATTTTAAAATTTCAGCTTTTTTGATGTATAGAAATTTTTAATCATAAGATGCTGTGTTGAAGGGCTTTTGAGTTTACAATTGATGATTGAGAATTGACAATTGAAGGATAAATCTTCTTAGGAAGATTTTAAAAATGAAAAATACAATTAAAGAAAATCTGTGATTTTCAACCTAAACTTTCAACTTTCCACTCTCAACCTTCAACTTTATATTGAGGAAGTCCGTGACTTTCAACAACAACTGTCAATTCTTAATTGTAACGTCATAAACGGCAACAGTGGGAAAAACATAAGATAAGTGCATAAGAAAGTAAGTTTTTGTATAATAATCTTAAAAAACCAAATATTTTACAGAAAAATGGGATTTGTAAACAATTACACAAAGGTGATATATTGTAAGTAAAGAGGGGAACGAATTCTATCGTTTCAATAAATATAAATACGTAAATTAAAGGAATTTACGAAATTGAAGGGAATGATGTTTTATGGCAATACAAGATACTAGAACCCTAGTTTGGAATGAAAGAATACAATTTTTAAGAAGGGTTAAGAAGTGGACACAAAGGGAGGCAGCAGAAGTGTGCATTACAAATCAAAAGTCATTTTGGCGTTGGGAAACTGGAAGAAACTATCCTATAAAAAGAAATCAAATATTGATAGCGAAAGCTTTTGGGGTTAGGGTAAGCGATATATTTTGTTGAATTAATAAGGGGGGAGTAAAAAATGAATGAATATTTATACACTGTTGATGAGATATCAAAAATCTTAAAGATTAATAGGAATTCAGCATATGATTTAATTAGTATGGGGGTTTTGAGGGCAATGAAGCTTGGGAGACTTAAGGTAACTAGAACATCCTTATTAACATTTTTAAAAGAGTATAATGGGAAGGATTTATCAGATTTAGGTCATATAAAAGAATTAAATGTAAAAAGCAATGCAGCACTTTACAATTAAAAACCATATAAGAAATCATAACTTTTCACTAAAATTTATAATTTAATATATGTTTTAAATATTGTAGCATTAAGTTAAAATATAGATATAATATTAGGCACATTCAAAAAAATAACAAGGCAGTATGCTAGTCTATTTCGTGTGCCTTAAACCAATGCAGAAAGGATAGTAAAGTATGAAGAAATTTATTTCAATAGCTATGTTGAGTGTTTTTATGTTTACATTAGGGGGATGCTCATCTGTTAATAAAAAGATGGATGTGGCAACTCAGGAAAAGACAATAATAAAGATAGGAACTACATTAGATGGAGATTATCTAAAAGAGCTAATAGATACATTTAATATCTATTATCCCAATACCATTGTTGAATCTAAGGTCTATGACTTTCAGGGTATAGAGGATGCTATAGATAAAGATGAAGTGGATATTGTATATGGATTAAGTGAAACGGACCTTAAAAAGTTACAAAAGGAAGATAAATTGTATCAGTATAAGTCAAAGGAATATGACAATATAAAAGATCAGTATAAAAACAATGATAATTATTATATAGGCATTGGAGGGTTTACTCCAGTTATAGCATATAATAAAGAAATATTAAAGAAAGAAAACTTAAGTTTACCAAAGGATTTTAATGATCTACAAAAGGATGAGTATAAGAATAAGGTAATAATGCCAAGCGAAGATACCACAATGTATGAAGAAATAGTAAAAGCATTAGGAAAAGGTAATACAGAAAAAATATATGAAAATGCAAAACATACATCAAAATTTAATCATGGCATAGCAGAGGTTTTAAACAATGAAGAAGTTGGAATAGTTATTGTTCCAGATTATGAAGGGTTATTCTCTGCATGGGACGATGGAAATGTAGAACTTATATACTCAAATCCTATTAATGTTATGGCAGAAGGTGTTGCTCTTATTGATAATAAAGAAGTAAAACCTCAACATAAGGAATTTGTAGATTGGGTTCTAGGAGAAGAAGCTATGAATGTTATGAGAAAAAATAGGGCTTTGCTTTCAAGAAAAGAAATTAAAAGTGTAATGCCAGGAAGCGATAAATTCGTTGAGTGATGAGTTGAATTTTTGAGCGAGTGTTTATATTTAATAGTGATTGTATAGGAGTCTGAAAACATAGGGAGAAATCTCTATGTTTTTTTACTTTGTAGGATATTATGAAATTTCAAATCTGTGATTTTCAACCTAAACTTTTAACTCTCAACCTT
Source organism: Clostridium frigidicarnis (assembly GCF_900111985.1). Taxonomy (GTDB): domain Bacteria; phylum Bacillota; class Clostridia; order Clostridiales; family Clostridiaceae; genus Clostridium_Z; species Clostridium_Z frigidicarnis. Next base: position 154,636 of record NZ_FOKI01000003.1, on the reverse strand, counting down.
CAACTTTATATTTAGGAAGTCCATGACTTCCAACAATAATCGTCAATCGTCAATTCTCAATTTAAAAAAATTCCTACCTTAATATAATAGATTTTATTGTGAAATATGTATTGTACTGGGTAGTATAACAATATTTATATGATTATAAAAAAAGATATTATCTAAAAGAAGAGTTGTTCTATATAAAATATTTAAGTTTGTAAAAAAAGTATAGATATAACTCTTTAATATAGATAATACATAAAAAATAGAAGAAAAGTAAAGAAATTAAGGTAAATTTATCATTAATATGAAATAATTTCACAAAAAAATAATAAATTTAATTAAATTATAAAAAAAAATTATATTTTTTTATAAATAACACTAAAGTATTTGTAGAATAAACCGACTATATAGTATAAGAAGTCACAAAATATGATATATTTCATATGTTAAAGTGAGTAAATATAGGTTATTTTTTGTATAAATTTAATTTTATAATATAATTTCAAAAAAATATGTAAATAAATAAAATAAAGGATTTTATGGTTTTATGTAGAAACTATATAAGTACAGCTTAGATAGGCAATTATATTACATAATGTGGAGGATTCCACTGTCAAAAAATATATTGCAATGGTACAAGCAACATAGTATAATTAAACTTGCTTAGTAATTATTTCTTTATTATGAATAATTTTATTTTTAAGGTAATAATTATTATGATTGGTTTTTAAATTATATTTTTCCAAAATAATGAATGCCAGTACATTCATTGATAAAAGTTTAAATGTTGATCTAATTACATATTAGTTTGCAATTAAACATTTCATATTATGTTGACATATCCTTAAGGACAAGCTTTAAGGATTTTATATAGTCAAATGTATTTTTAAAAATATATGTTTTATTTATTAGGAGGGAATTATTGTGAAGGATACACAAAAAAGATTTTTAGGCGCAGTTTTAGCTGCAAGTTCAGTAGCAGGAATAGTTGCACCATCAGTGACAGCTATGGCTACAGTAGTAGACGATGAAAGCAAAGCAACAGCAGAGGATTTAAAAGCTGTAATAGCAGAGTACACAACTAAGTTAGAAGCAAATCCTATATTTGCTAACTACCATAGAGTACAATACGCTGCAGAAAGATTAGCTCAATATGATAAGGTTGCTTCTCAAGAAGCTTTAGTTAACATAGGTGGATATGCTGACAAAGTATTTACTGAAGAAGTAAAAACTATAGTTGATAAAATGGATGGATTTGCATCAAGCAAATCAATGGCTACTTACGATGAGTTAGTAACTAAAGACATTAAAGCTATGGAAAACAAAGAAAACGCTGAATACCTAATGGGTAGATTAGACGTTTGGGGTAAAGCAATAGTATTTGAAGTTGACCCTAACTATGTAGTAGCTACAGACGCAATAATCAAAGTTGCTGACTTAAGAAAAGCTGGAAAGCTTGACGAAGCTCAAAAACAAGTAGATGTTGCTAAGAAAGCTATAAAAGAAATAAAAACTTACGCAGTAAACGGTGCTTACTTAGAAGCTTCATTAAAAGTTGAAATAGATGCTATAGAAAATGAAATAGCTAAACAAGACTTACATGTAACTTCAGTAGTTGCTAAGAATGGTAGAGAAATCGAAGTTAAATTCAACAAAGCTGTAAGCAAAGATTCAGCTGAAAAAGTTGAAAACTACGAATTCGCATCAGCAAATTCAGATGCAAAAACTATAGATGCTGATGAAGCTGAACTACAAGATGATAATAAAACTGTTAAATTAACTCTTAAAGATAATTTAACTTTAAACAATAAGACAAATGCTAAATACTTAGTTAAAGTTCATGATGTTGTAACAGATAATGATAAAAATATGGATGATTTCTCAGAAATTATAGCATTGTTTGATAATGTTAAGCCAGAAGTTACAGGATTAGAGTATACAGATAGTGATACAGTAAGAATAAACTTCTCAGAACCTATAAATGCAGCAGATGGAGCAGCAGCATCATCAGCAGTAAAAGTTAAATTAAACGGAGCAACTGTAAGTGTAAAATCAAGTGCATTTAAATTAGATGATGATAAAATGTATCTTGAATTAAGTAAATCAGCTGCAAACTTAGAAAAAGATAAAACTTATTCTATAGAAATAGATGGATTAACTGATTATGCAGCAAATTCATTAACTAAATTTACTGGAGATATAACATTCAAGAAAGATGATGTGGATCCTGAAGTAGAAAAGATAGAAACTTTATCACCTACAGATTTTAAAGTTACTTTCAGTGAAAAAATAAAACTTCAAAGAGCTACTGAAAAAGATGAAGAAAAAAATGTTTTATCAAAAGGATTTAGTGTAAAAGTAGATGGAAAAGATGCAGAAAATATAGAAATAAAGGACAATGAAAAACTTAAAGATGCAGACGATAAGACTTTTACAGTTAAAATAAAAGATGCAAACTTTAAAGAAGGAAATCATACAGTTACTATATATGGATTTACAGATCTTTCAGATAATAAGGGAGAATCAGTAACTGAGGAAGTTAACTTTGAAAAGAGTCATCCAGTATTAGAAAATACAACTCCAGAATATAAAACAATGTCTATAAAAGACAAAGATGGCAAGATAGTTAGCCATAAATTTGCTGTATACACTTTTGATAGAGATGTAGAAGTTTCAAATAAAGATGTGACAGTTAAACATGTTGATAGTGATGGAGTAACTAAAGAAGATCCAGCTACACTACATGATAGTAAAGAATTATCTTCTTTAGAGTCATATGAAATAGCTGTAGATATCAATAACTTAGAAGAAGCTAAATATAATTTTGATTTAGAAAAAGTAAATGTAGTAGATGTATATGGCCAAGACGTAGAAAAAATAAATCTACAATTTACTAAGAGTGCTAATGGATCAAAAGCTGAGGTAGCTGGATTTGTAAAAAATAATCAAGAAGGAACAGATCAAAGCAAAAAGAATAAAGTTGTAGTAAAATTCAATGAAGATCTTACAACATCAGCTTTAGATGCTTCAAAATACACTGTAGATGGAATTCAAGCATTTGAAAAAGCTGAACTAAAAGGTGATAAAAAGACATTAGAATTAACTCTTAAAGATGGAGTAATAAAAACATCAGGACAAAAAGTACTTGCAGTTACAGGAGTGAACGGTGTTAAGGACTTTAATGACAATGTTATTAAAGGTACAAAAATAGAATTCGTTGAAAATGAAAGACCAGTTATAGACAAAGCTGAAGTTATATCTTATAACACAGTAAAATTAACTATGTCAGAAGTAGTTAATGACTTTAAAGGTAAGCCATTAGAAGTTAAAATTAATGGAAACAAAGTTAAAGAAGATGTAACTGTTACAGGAAAAGGTACAGATACTTTAGTTATTAAATTACACAGTGCTGATGAATTAAGAAATTCTAGTGATAAAGTAACAATAGATGTATTAGAAGCCGACACTACAAATTCTATAGCTGATAAAGAAGGAAATAATGCTGAAAAGACAACTATTAATGCAGAAGTTAATTTTGATTCATTATTAGCTGATGCTATAAAAAAAGTAGAAGCTTATGAAGATGGAACTGGAACACTTGACGATGCACAAAAAGCAGTAGATGATTTAAAAGATGGATCAGCTGATAAGATAAATCTACAAGCAAGAATAGATGCAAAAAAAGGTGAAGCTGCAGAAGCTGAAAAAACTAAAGCAAAAGAAGAATTAAATGCAGCTATAATCACTGCTACAGATGCTATGAATGATGTATCTGTAACAGAAGGAGTAGTAGCTGGAAATACTATAGTTGGTTCAAAAGCTACTCTTGATACAGCTATTAAAGTTGCAAAAGCAGCAGTAGATGATAAAGATAGCACTACAAAGGACTTAACAGAAGCAAAAACAACTTTAAAAACAGCTGTGGACACATTTAAGGCAGCTAAAGTTGTAGCAATAACAGGATTAAATGATATCACAATTACTGGTACAGCAAGTGATGAATCTAATACTATAGGTTTAGCTGATGTAACAAAAACAGTTGTTACAAGTAGTAAAACAGAATTTGCTACAGTAGAATTAAGTGGTAAAAATGTAAAAGTAACAGGAGTTGCAGCAGGAACATCAACAATAACTGTGGAAGTTAAAGATGCTAACGGCCATGTTATAGAAGTTGGTAGCTTTGTAGTTACAGTTTCATAGTAAAAAAAAGAACAACTTAACAAAGGTTGAGTTTGAGATTAAGAACTAAAAAATAAATTAAAAGTATAGTCAGAAATGGCTATACTTTTTTTATACATAAAAATAAAATTTTTTGTACTCATCAGTGTAACATTTCCAAGTTATTTAAATATCATGATAAGGTAGGATTTGAAAATTGAAAATGGACAATTGACGATGATGGAGATTTTTCTTCGTGATGTTCAGAAAAATTTATGATTGGTAAGTAGTTTTTTATCTTAGATTTTTCGTAGAAAAATCAACCTTAACTTTCAACTCTCCACTTTCAATTTTCAACTTCAAAAAAACGTGATAAGATTTATTATTAAATTAGTGTTAATATTTTACAATATATGTTTACAATTATTGTAAAAGTAGTATAATGATGCTAAGATATCAAGTGAATGCTAATTTAAAGAAAATCTATAGTTAAAAATGTATTTTTAAAGATATAATTGGAGGGATTATGATGAGGGAAGCACAGAAAAAATTTTTAGGTGTGGCTTTAGTTGCGAGTTCAATTAGTGGGATAGTTGCTCCATCAGTTGTAGCAATGGCAACAGTAATTGAAGATGAGGAAAAGGCAACTCCAGACCAATTAAAATCAGTTATTAATGAGTACAGTGTAAAGCTAGATAAGAACCCTATATTTGCAAATTATCATAGGGTACTGTATGCAGCAGAAAGATTGGCTCAGTATGATGAACAATATTCAAAAGATACTTTAAGTAGTATTGCAAAATATGATAGTAAAGTATATACAAAGGATATTGTTAAACTTGTTGATAAGATGAATGAGTTTTCAATGTCTAAGGAAATGAAGATTTATGATGAATTGGTAAATGATGATATACCTTCATTTGCAAAGATAGATAAAGAAAGTGCAGATTATTTATTAGGTAGATTAGATGCTTGGGGTAATGGGATAGTTTTTGAAGTAGATAAAAATTACTCAAAGGCAACAGATGAAATCGTTAAAGTTAATACATTAAGAGAAAAAGATAAGCTTGAAGAAGCATTAGATCAAGTAGAAGTTGCTAAAAAAGCTATAAAGAATATAGTTACTTACAAAATCAATGGAGAATATTTAGAAGGAAAACTTAAGATAGAAGAAAATAAAGTTAAAGATGATATGGCTGAAAGAGATTTATATGTAAGAAAAGTAACTGTTAATAATGGAAGGGAAATAGAAGTTAAGTTTAATAAATCTGTAAGTCAAAGTTCAGCTGAAGATACAGAGAACTATTCATTTAATTCTGCTAATTCAAGTTCTAAGGATATAGGTATTGAAGAAGCTGAATTACAAGATGATGATTGTACAGTTATTTTAAAAATTAAAAGTGGATTAAATACAAATAGTGATGCAAAGCATATGGTTTCTATCGAAAAGGTAATGACAAATGATGGAACAGAAATGAAGGATTATTATGAAATATTAAATCTTTATGATGATGTTGCTCCAGAAGTAGATAATATTAAGTATATTGATGATAATAGAATAAGAATAAATTTCTCTGAACCTATTAATATTGAAGAGGATGATTTATCTGCAAGTGTTAAGATAAAACTTGACGGAGCAAAGGTAAATATAAGTAAAAAAGCATTTAAACTAGATGATGATAAGAAATATATTCAAATAGATTTATCTAAGACTGGTATAGATAGAAATAATAAAAGATATACCATAGAGATTGATGGAGTATCTGACTATGCTGGAAATTCATTAGAAAAGTATAAGGATGATTTATTAGTAAAGAAGGATAATGAAGATCCTGAAGTTACTGAAATAAAAGCATTATCTAAGAATGATTTTAGAGTTGAGTTTAATGAAAAAATATATAATGATAAATTTAGGGTTATTGTGGACGGAAAAGAAATAACCTTAACTAAGGGTTCAAATCTTAAAATTGTAGATGAAGATGAAGATGATATGGTTGAGGCAAAGTATGATATTACTTTACCAACAAGTACATCAGAAGGACGTAAATTAATAACAGTATATGATTATAAAGATTTATATGAAAATGAAGGAGATTCTGCTACAGAGGAAGTTTACTTTGAAGCACAACATCCAGTATTAGAGGACACCACACCGAAATTAAAAACAACTAAAGATAGGAGATATCAAGTATTTACTTTTGATAGAGATGTTAATGTAGGTGAAAATGAAAAGGATAGGTTAATTGAAGTTAAGCATGTTGATAGTGATGGAGTAACTAAAACTGATAAGGATATAAAACTAGTAGATGAAGATAATAACGATGCAGATTTAGAAAGCAATGAAATAGCATTAGATATAACAAAATTAGAAGAAGGAAAATATACCTTTGACTTTGAAACAAGAAATGTAGTTGATCATTATGGTCAAAAGATAGAAAAAGTAAGCTTGAAGTTTAATAATAATACTAATGATAAAACAGGTAAAGTACTTGATGTAATACCAAATGATCCAAAGGAACAACCTGATGAGAGTGATAAACAAAAGGCATTAAATAAGGTAATAGTTGAGTTTGATAAAGAAGTTGGTGAAGATGCTAAAAATGAGAGGAAATACACTATAGATAATAGACAAGTGTTTGAAAAGGCTGTTTTTGTTGATGATAAAATGCATGTTGAGTTAACTCTTAAGAAGGATGCTTTATCTAATACTGGTAAGAAAACATTTAGAGCAGAAGGAATAAAAAATGTTAAGGACTATGATAAGAAATTAGAGTTTAAAGACAATACTAAACCAGAAGTAACTAGAGCAGAGAAAACAGGTCTTAATACAATTAAGCTTATTATGTCAGAGGAAATTAAAAAAGGTGTTACTATAAATAAGGATGATATAAAAGTTAAGGTTGAGGGAAATACTTTAGAAAATGATATAAAGGTTACAGGTCAAGGAACTGATGTATTAATTATAACTTTAAGTAAAGAGGACACTTTAAGAAGTTCTAGGGATGAGGTAACTCTTGAAATATTAGATGATAACAGAATATCTGATGAAGCAGGAAATATTGTAGAATCAGGAATCATAGATGATGTAGAGGTCAATCTTGATGATATGTTGGTTACAGCTATAAATAAGGTAGAAGTTTTAAAAGATGCATGTGCAAAAGATTTATCTGATTCTAAAAATTTAGAAGATGCAAAAAAATCTAGACAAGATGCACAAAATGCCGTTAATGACCTTAAAAATTCCCCTGATAAGACTAATTTACAAAATGACATAGATGAGCAAAGTAAAATAATTGATGCCAAAGATACTGGTAATAAGTTAGATGAGGCAATTAAAAATATAGGAGAAGTAACTATAGACAACAAAAATAATACAAAGAATTTAACAGAGATATTAGAAGAAAAAGCTAATAATGAAACTACAGTAAGCTCAATAAATAGTGTGGATACTAAGTTAGAGGGGGTAGTTGCTAAGGATGGTAAAATAACACCACCAGCTACAGAAAATAAAAGTGGTGAAGTTAATGTTACTTTAAAAAATGGTGATACAACTAAAACAGTAACAGTTAAAGTAATAGTTAATGAAACAACAGTTCCAACTATAGGAAATGAAGCAACTTATAAAGATGGTGTAATAACTATAAAAGCTAGTGAAGCTTTAAGTCCATTACAAGAGGGAGATATAGTTGTAGATGCTACTAATGTAGGTGATTTCAAAGATAACCCAGCAGTTTTAGATAAAGAAGATTATACAGTAACATTAAATAAAGAAGATAATAGTAAGATAAATGTGACACTTAAGCAAAGTGGTTTAGATAAACTTAAACCAAGTGACAATTGTAAGGTTAAGGTAATAGTACAAAATACAGTTAAAGATTTAGCTGGTAATACTTTGAAAGAAAATAAAGAGGTAATAGTTAATATAAAAGATGAAACTGCCCCAATTTTAAAAGAAATTAAATGTGTAGATGCTAACAATGTAGAAATTAAATTTAGTGAGTCGCTTGATAAAACTAAATTTGAAGGCGAAGGATTAAAAGGATTTTCAGCAAAAAATTCAGGTGAAACAGAAGAGTTAATTACTAAAGTAGAGATATCAGATGATGGGTTAACAGTTACACTTACAGGAAGTAAATTTGAAGCAGGAAAAACAACTGTATCATATACAAAAGGAACTGTTAGTGATAAAGCTGGAAATCAATTGGATAGTTTTCAACAATCAATAAAGTAATTAAAGGTGACAATAATTCATTGAAATATACACTAATTGTGTAAAGTTGAGCGAGAATTAAGAATGAAATAACTTAATAAAAATTAAAAGCATAGTCAAAAATGGCTATGCTTTTTGTTTACCCAAAATGTTTTGATACTCTCAATCATGAATTTATAATGGAAAATGTGAATGAAAGAATTAGTGATTAAAATAATAAGAGGCTTTCTCGAATCGTGAATATTAGAAGATGATGTATTTAGTATTTAAAGTAAATATTATTTTAGGTTGAGAATAAGTTCATTGAAAATATATTATGATGATGCTAACCTATAAATAGTATTTTTGTTTTATAAAAACTATAGTGAAAGTTTATTGTAAACATATATTTTGGAGGGGTTAGGGTGAAGAAACAAGAGAAAAAACTTTTAAGCATTGCTTTGATTACAACTTCAGTTAGTGGAATAGTTGCTCCATTACTTACAGCAATGGCAACAGTAGTAGAAGATGAGGAAAACGCAACAGAAGAACAATTAAAATCAGTTATAAATGAGTATAGTATTAAGTTAGAGCAAAATCCTATATTTGCAAATTATCATAGAGTAAGGTACGCAGCAGAAAGATTAGCAAAATATGATGAGCAGTATGCTAATAATATTTTAAATAGTATTGCAAAATATGATAGTAAAGTATACACAGAGGATATTATTAACCTTGTAGATAAGATGAGTAAATTTGCAGAATCTAAGGAAATGAAAATTTATGATGACTTGATAAATAATGATATCCCTTTATTTGAAAACACAGATAAAGAAAGTGCAGATTATTTAATGAGTAGATTAGATGTTTGGGGTAAAGGTGTAGTGTTTGAGGTTGATCCCAATTATTCAAAGGCAACAGATGAGATCATTAAGGTTAATTTATTAAGAGAAGAGGACAAGCTTCAGGAAGCATTAAATCAAGTAGAAGTGGCAAAAGAAGCTATAAAACATATAGTTACATATAATATAAATGGAGAATATTTAGAAAGAAAACTTAAAATAGAAGAACATAAGGTTGAAAATGATATAGCTGAAAAAGATTTGTATGTAAGAAAAGTATCACTTAATAATGGTAGAGAGATAGAAGTTAAGTTTAATAAAGGGGTAAGCGAAAGTTCAGCTGAAGATATAAATAATTACTCATTTAAATCTATTAATTCAAGTTCTAAAGATATAAATATTGAAGATATTCAGTTACAACAAGATGGTTGTACAGTTATTATAAAAGTTAAAGAGGGCTTAAACTCAAATATTAATGCTATGCATATTGCATCTATTAAAAATATAATTACAAATGACGGAAAAGAAATGAAGGATTACTATGAAATACTAAATATTTATGATGACCATGCACCAGAGGTAGAAAATGTTAAGTATATTGATGATAATAGAATAATGGTGGATTTTTCTGAACCTATCAATGCTACAGAAGATGATATATATTCAAGTGTTAAGATAAAATATGAAAAAGCAAAAATTCCTCTTAGTATATATGCATTTGAATTAGATAAAAATAAAAAATATTTTATTTTAGATTTATCGAAAACTAATATAGATAGAAATGATAAAAATTATACATTAGAAATTGATGGATTAACTGATTATGCTGGAAATTTATTAATAAAATATAGTGATGACTTATTAATAAAAAAAGATAAGGAAAACCCTAGGGTTAATAGTATAACATCAATATCTAAGAATGTTTTTAGAGTTCAGTTTAGTGAAAAAATATATGATGATATATTTAAGGTTATGGTAAATGGACAAGAATTAGTTTTAAAAAAGGGTGAGAATTTACAAGTTATAAATGAAGATGATGATAATGTTATAGAGGGACAATACGATGTTACTTTACCTAAAAGTTTATCAGGATTATATAACTTAATAACTATATATGATTATAAAGATTTATATAAAAATAAGGGAGACTCTATTACAAAGGAAGTTTATTTTAAGGAACAACATCCAGTATTAAAGAACACTACACCAAGGTTAAAGATGACCTTAAGTAAGACATACCAAGTCCTTACATTTGATAAAGATGTTAATTTAGGTGAAGCTGAAGAAGATAGAATTGTTCAGGTTAAACATACTAATAGTGATGGGGTAACCATAACTGATAACATACCTTTAGTAGATAAAAAGGATTTAGATGCAAAATTAGAAAATAATGAGATTGGGTTAGACATAACAAATTTAGAAGAAGGAAAATATACATTTGATTTACAGCCAAGAAATATAGTTGATAATTATAATCAAAACATAGAAAAGATAAGCTTAAAATTTTATAATAGTACTCAATATAAAACAGGTAAAGTAATTAATGTAATACCCAATGATCCAGATAAACAGTCTGATGAAAAACATAAGGAAAATGCATTAAATAAAGTAATAGTTGAGTTTGATAAAGAAGTTGAAGATGATGCAAAGAATCCGAATAAATATACCATAGATAATAAACAAGTATTTAAAAAAGCTATATTTATTGAAGATAAAAAACATGTTGAGTTAACTCTTAAAAAGGATGCATTATCTACTAGTGGTAAGAAAAACTTTAAAGTTCAAGGAATAAATAATGTTAAAGATTATGATAATGATATAGATTTTAAGGACAATACTAAGCCAAAAGTAGAGAGGGTAGATAAAATTGGTCTCAATACAATAAGAATTGTTATGTCAGAGGATATTAAAAAAGATATTACTATAAATAAGGATGATATAAAGATTAAAACTGACGGAAATAATTTAAGTAATGATATAAAAGTTACAGGTCAAGGAACGGATATTTTATTTATAACTTTAAGTAAAGAAGATACTTTGACAAGTTCTAGGGATAAAGTAACCCTTGAAATATTAGATGATAACAGGATATGTGATGAAGAAGGAAATAATGTGGAAGTAGGCATCATAGAAGATGTAGGCATTAACCTTGACAGTTTATTAGTTGAGGCTATTAATAAAGTAGAGGATTTAAGAAATGCATGTAAAGAAGATTTAGCTGTTTTAGAAAATTTAGACAAGGCAAAAAAGGCCAGAGAAGCTGCACAAAAAGCTGTTGATGACCTTGAAAATTCTCCCGATAAAATTAATTTGCAAAATGAAATAAATGAGCAAAGTAAGATAATAGAGGAATTTTATTAGAGAGAACTATAAGAAAGTCACAAGTAAAAAATAAGCTCATGTGGGTACGCCACATGAGCTTATTTTTTTACTCCAACTTGTCACTTGTCATTAAAAGGGCATAGCCTTTTTCATATTATTATTACCACCTGAATAAATATTCATTCTGTACTGTTTAGTCAGTGAATATTACAAATTATTTTTAATAGGTACTAAAAAAGTAATAGAGAAACTATATATTAATAATGAGATTATTAAATTGAAAAAATTCATTTTTGTACTGCTGGGTATAAAAGATTTTAAGAAAATATGAATATGAAAAATATTAAAATGTTAAATTTAATAAAAATATTCATTAAAAACATGGTTTTTATAAAAAAATAAAGGTGAATTTGAATAAATAAATAAAAAAGTTAACTAAATATATACAATAAATATCATTGAAAGTTTTCTCAAAATTTAGTAAAATGAATTTATGGAAGTTATTTGAAGGGTAAGTGGGAAAATAACCAAGTTATATTATGGAAATTTATTCATGTTTTTTAATTAGCCTAATAAATAAAATATATATTTTTAAAAATACATTTTTCTTTAAAATTGGAGGGGTTATTTTATGGGGACTAGACAAAAAAAATTATTGAGTGTTTTCTTGACTGTAAGTTCTATTATGGGCATAGTTGCGCCAGGAATTAATGCTAATGCAACACCTATAGAAGATGAATCAAATGCTACAGCAGAAGAGTTAAAGGAAGTAATAAAAGAATATAGCGAAAAATTAGCTGAAAAACCTAACTTCGCAAATCATCATAGGGTTAATTATGCTGCTGAAAGACTTGAAAAATATGATGCAGAAGCTGCAGCAAGAGCAAAGGAATTTATTGCACAATATGATAATCAAGTATTTACAAAAGAAGTAGTTGAAGTAATAACTAAAATGGATACCTTTTCAACAACAAAAAACATGCAATTATTTGATGATTTATTAAATATAGATATACCAGCACTTGAAAAGATAGACGTTGAAAGTGCTGATTATTTAAAGAGCAGATTAGATGTCTGGGGACAAGCAGTTGTCTTTGATGCAGATCCAAATTACGTAAAGGCAACTGATGAAATAATAAAGGTTCAGACTTTAAGAGAAGAAGGAAAACTTGAAGAAGCCTCAACTCAAGTAGGAACAGCTAAAGAGGCTATAGGCAAAATAGCTACCCTAGAATTAAATGGACCATATCTAGAGGCAAAGCTTAAAGTTCAAGAAGATTTAGTTAATGAAGAAATAGCAAAACAAGATTTATATGTAAGAAACGTAGAGGCTGATAATGCAAGAGAAATTATAGTTACGTTTAATAGAGACATTACATCTCACACTGGAGAAAATGCAGATAACTTTGAAATTACAGCCGCAAACTCTGATGCCAAAGATGTAAGTATAGTTGCAGCAGAATTAAATGATGATAGAAGTGTTTTATTAACTGTATCAGGATTAAATAATAATGAAAATGCAAAATATCTTGTTAAGGTTAAGAATGTTGCAACAAAAGAAGAAACTGAAATGAAGGATTATGGAGAAATACTTAATTTATATGATAATACAGCTCCTAAAGTAAAATCAGTTGGATATTCAGAAAGTGATAAAGAACTAACGGTAAAGTTTACAGAACCAATAATGAATAAAGCTGATTACCCTAACACTATAAAACTTAAAAGTGATGGGGCTACAATTTATATAAATAAGGATCAGTTTACTAAGAAAGCAGCTAAATGTATAATAAATGTAGATTCTCTTAATTTAAAAGAAGATAAAAAATATTCAATAGAAGTAGATGGATTAACAGATTTTGCAGGTAATGCATTAACTAAATATGTTGGGGAGATAGAAATAAAAAAGGATAATGAAGATCCAACATTAAATGGTATAGATGTTTTATCAAAGAATGTATTTAAGGTTTCATTTAATGAAGCTATTAAAAACAATGATTTTAAGGTATTAGTTGATGGTAAAGAAAATGCAGCTGAACTAATAGATACAAATGAAGATGACTATGAATATGAATTTAAATTATTAGATGTTCCAGAGAATTTTGAAGGAAATAAAATTATAACAATTTATGGTTATGAAGATGTGTCTGGCAATAAGGGAGACAGTGTTACTAAGGAAGTTAAATTTGAAGCTAAACATCCAGCATTAGATATTGATAGTCCAGATGCAGAAATTAAGATTTTTGGAGAGTTAAGGTATGCAGTATTTACATTTGATAGAGATTTAAAGAATGATAAGGGAAATGATATTAAGATTGAAGTTAAACATGAGGATAAAGATGGTATAACTATTACTGACAATGTTTCTCTTTTATATAATGGTACTCTTGAAGATATAGATGCAAATCAAATAGCTTTAGATATAACTAATTTAGATCAAGGGAAGTATAGGTTTGATCTAGAGTCATCAGATATTATAGATAAATATGATCAAAAGATAGAAAAAACAAGTTTGACATTCAATAATAATACTAGTGGAAAGACTGCTAGGGTAACTAGTGTCCAACCAAATGACCAAAAGAAAGATGAAGATAAGGTAATAGTTAAATTTGATACAGATCTTGGAGCTGATGCTAAAGAGCCTTCAAATTATACAATAGATGGTGTTCAAGTATTTGAAAGTGCTATTTTTAAAGAAGATAAAAAGACAGTTGAATTAACACTTAAAGAAGGTTGGATAACAACTACTGGAAATAAGACTTTTAGAGTAAATGGATTGAAAAATGTAAAATCTTATGAAGAAGTATTAGAGTTCCAAGAAAATGTTAAACCGGAAATCTCTAAGGCAGAGGTTGTTTCATATAATAAGATAAAATTATCAATGTCAGATGTAATTAGTAGTGAGTACACTATTGATAAAAATGACTTGAAAGTTAGGGTTAATGATACAAGCGTACAAGGAGACATAGTAGTTACAGGACAGGGTACGGACACTTTGATGATAACATTAAGTCCAGAAGACAAATTAAGAAATTCTGATGATAAGGTAACTATTGAAGTATTAGAGGATAATACTATATCAGATTTGTATGGAAATACTGTAAAGTCAGGTCTTATAGGAAATGTTGAGGTTAAACTTGATAGTTTATTTGATACAGCTTCAGCTGAGGTAGATAAATTAAAGGATCAATGTGATAAGTTAATTGATGATAAGATAACTGATTCAAAAGATGTTCTTAAGGCGGCTGAGGATCAATTAGTTAAGGCTAATAATGCTGTTAAAGAATTAGATGAGAATTCAGTAGATAGAAATAAGCTACAAGACAGAATAAAGACAGAAGAAAATAGAATAAATGTATTTAAGACTAAAGTAGCAATAAATGATTTAAAATTAGCTTGTGATAAGTTAACTGATCCAGTAGTAACTGAACCTTTTGCGGATGCAGAAGCTAAACTTAAAATTGTTGATGCCAACATTAAAGTGTTAAAGGATGCTTCAGTTGATACAACTAAACTAGAGGAAGACCGAAAAGTTCAAAGTGATAGAATTGAAGAGTTTGAAGTTAAAGTTGCTAAGAATGAATTAGTAGTTGGTAATTTAATAATTGAAACAGTAGAAAGTAAAGAGCAAGTTACAAAGATAAAAGATCATAGTAATGGAGCTACTTATGTTTATTCAGTTTCAGAAAATAGCAGCCTAGCTACAGTAGATGATAAGGGTAATATTCAAATAGTTAGACCAATAGATAAGGATTCTGTTGAGATTGAAATAACAGTTACTATTTCTAAGGGAAACAACACTGATACTAAAAAATTTACTCTTACAATACCAAAGGACATTAGTAATCCTATAATAATAGTATAAAACGAATCTTCATTCAGTGGCGTTTTTTACTATGTCAATATTAGATAAGTTAATATAGGGAAGTAACAAACTTGTACAAGTTACAAGTTAAGAGTTGAAAGTTACAAGAACTTGTCACTACTTTAGTTTGGTTACTTAAGTAATATATTTTTAATTCAATAACAAGTATGTTTTATAAGAGCATAATCTTTTAGATTGTGCTCTTATGTTTTTTAATTTTTACAATAGTTAAAGAAATGTCTTTATGTTATAATTGATATATGTTTTATGATTTAGAAGTTTATAATTAAGTTGAATCCAAAATTAATTCTAAATATGTGGATAAATATATTTAGTGGCAAGTTGCAAGTGACAAGTTGCGGATAAATCTTCTTAGGAAGATTTTAAAATTAAAAAAATGTAATTAAAGAAAACCTGTGGTTTTCAACCATAACTTTCAACTTTCCAATCTCAACCTTCAACTTTATATTTAAGAAGTCTGTGACTTCCAACAATAATTGTCAATTTTAAAAAGGGCGTAGCCTTTTTTTATAAAGTAGAGATAATATAATAAATAATATTTAAATATAATAATAAATAACAATAAGAAGTACGGAGGATTTGAAGTAGTATGAGTAAGTTCAAATTTAATATCAATTTAACAGGTGGAAGAACTTTAAAGGAAAAAAAGCTTAAGACATTAATATTACAAGAAGAAGTAAGAAAGTTACCTGAAATGGAAATGGATCAGTTGAAGATGGATACATTATACATACATGATATGGGCGATGAAATAGAGTGTAAGCTTATGTTAAGAAGTACAGTAAAGGCTCCATTAACATTATCAGATATGAAGTTTATAATGAAAGATGAAAATGAAAATGTTATAACTAACATGACTATAAACTTAAATTTTCTTGGAACAATAGATCAATATTCAGCAACACCAGTAACATTAACTGTTAATAAGAAAAACTTAAATTTAGAAGGTATTGATTTAAGAAAGTGTAAGCTAGTTTTTGCTGAAAACATAGGAGCACATACATCTACAAGTTTAACTCTTGATCATGTAGATGAAACTATAGATGTTTTACATGTAAGAGCAATTGAAAGACATATAAGCGCAATGGAACCTATGAAGAAAGAAACATGGGGACTTGAGCAATTTAAAGTTGTTAAAGAAGAAGATGATTCAGTAAGTGTTATATTCCTTCTTAAAAATGCTTTTGATAAAGGCTTTACAATAGACAAGCCTGTTGTTAGACTTAAAGATTCTATGGGAATAACTATGGCGAGCACAACAGTAGATAAGCTAGGAGAAGTAAAGTCAGGAACTGTAGGAGCATTTAAAGTTAACTTTAAAGATGAAGATATAATATTAAAAAATACTGATGAATTATTATATGGTAAGCTTGACATAGCTAATGCCGTTTCAGAAGATAAATAATATACTTAAGAAGTAACAAATTTTAACTGAATTTTGTTATTGTAAGACCAGCAGTAAGTGTTTATTGCTGGTCTTTTTTGTTATATAGGCAATTATAGAAATTTTCAATCCTAAAATGCTGATAGAACCTAAACTGCCAACTTTCTATTCTCAATTATAACGTAGAGCAGCCACTTTTATTCTTTGGTTATATTTATTGAGTTATGTAAATCTTATACTATAATTAAGCCATATTTAGAATATGTTCTATTAAACAATGATATAATTATAATATGATGTATTTTATGTATAATATATACATAATGTGTAATCATAAGTAATAAGGTGAACTTTAAGTAAACCTATAGGTATTAAGCATTTAAAAATGATATACTATATTTCTAAAGAGCAAAGTTTATTGATATTATACTTTTTGGAGGTACAATATGGAGAAAGAAATATTACAGTTATTACAGAATATGAATGATAACATAAATGACTTAAAAAAAGATGTATCAGGTATGAAATTGGATATATCAGATCTTAAGTCAGATGTAACTAATTTTAAAAAGGATCAAGATAGAATTGAAGTTGAATTAGATTCTGAATTTGATAAAAATGATGAATTTAAGCAATTTAGAATAGAGATGAATAAAAAGTTGATTGTTTGAAAAATGACTTAAATGTAATAGAGCTTGTAACAGCTAAGAATTGGAAGGAAATTTTAGAATTAAAAACAAAACATTAATTCTATAAGATCCAACTAGTGAAAAGTTTTAGAATTTGAAAATTTAGGATGTAAAAGCTTATTATAAGATCGGCATAGATTGGTTATTGCGGGTCTTTTTTATTTGTGTTTTTTCATTGTTTAGGGTGCTTATCATTCTATTTTAATACTTAGATGAATTTTAAAAGATTATACTTATAAATTTAATAGCAAGTATTGAAATTTTCTGATAAGATGAGAATATAAATACTAATAACAGTCAAAGGTAAAAATAGAGGAAGTGATATGATGAAACCTAATGTAAATACAGATGATAATTTTATAATGTCACCTAAAATAGATTTGCATTTAAGCTTTTATTTGGTGATCCTAAAAATATAAATTTATTAAAAGCATTGCTAGTAGCAATATTAAATATAGAAGAAAGTGAACTCAAAGAGTTAAAAATAATAAATAATGAATTGCCAAGACAGTTTCAAGAGGATAAAAAGGGAATTCTAGATGTTAGGGCAAAAACTAAAGATGAAAAAGAAATAAATATAGAAATTCAAGTGTTAGCAACTAAATATATGGCTGAAAGAACTACATTTTATTGGGCAAAGATGTATACAAATCAAATAAAATCAGGGGATACTTATGATAAGTTAAAGAAATGTATAACTATAAATATAGTAGACTTTGAATGTATTCCCCTTGATAAAATACACACAAGTTACCATATAACAGAAGATGAAACAGGTTATAAACTTACAGATATATTTGAAATTCATTATCTAGAGTTAGCAAAACTTGAAAATAAGAATATAGATAAAGACGAAAACTTAGCAATAACTCAATGGATGGAATTTATAGGATTAAAGTCAAAGGAGGATATGGAAATGCTTGCTGAAAAAAATGAAGATATAAGAAAAGCCTATGATTTATTACAAGTAATGAGTAAAGATGAAAAATCAAGAATGGCATATGAAGCAAGGGAAGCAGAAATTCATGACCAAATGACAAGAATCAAAACAGCTAGAGAAGAAGGAATAAATATTGGAATAGATAAGGGAATAAATATTGGAATAGATAAAGGAGCAAATGATAAAGCAATAAAAATAGCAGAAAAGATGATAAAAAGAGGAGACTCTATGGAAGATATAGTTGATATTACAGAACTTCCAGAAAATAAAATAATAGAATTGAGAAATAAATATTTACATTAGTATTAAAAAAGCCAATACTCACACTTAAAATCTTATTATGATAAAGCCTTAAAAAGGTTTGTAGAAAATGTAGTTAAATCACAAAATAAATTTCATATAAATTATTATTTTAAATTGAACATTCATAATAATAAAATTATCTAAAGAAAAGTGAGGGCTAAGCGTTAGCAAATTATCTGATGAACCGTAAGTATTCTTAGTGAAAAAAAGCATTAATTCCGTTAAGAATTTCAATTTGCTAAACGCAGTGATTTGTTGGAATTTAGGCATCTTTTTTAATATGAGGAATCATCTAAGAAAAGTGAGGCATAAGCATTAACAAATTATCTAGCGAACATTAATCGTTCTTGTTATAAAAAAGCATTGATGGTGTTAAAAACTCCAATTATTTGAAGCAAATCAAGTTATTGGATTTTAGCCATATAAAGTTTTTTATACCTTACAATACTTTGTGCAGTCAGCTAGTTTGTATTGATTAGTCCTTATTTTAAATTGAACATTCATAATAATAAAATTATCTTAATAAAAATAGGATGATAAGCGTTAGTAAACTATCAGATAAACCGTAAGTATTCTTAGTGAAAAAAAGCATTAATTCCGTTAAGAATTTCAATTGTTTGAACGAAGTGAGTTATTGAAATTTAGGAAGTAATGCTTTTTTTTACTTTAGAATACTAGGTGAAATCTGCTTGTTTACGGTGCTTATCATCCTATTTTTATGTTTATATGACTTTTCTTATAGTTTGTATTTTTCAACCATGTTTTTTAAATGTGATATTTTTTCATTATAATTTGTTGGTGTTAAAATATAATCAGAGTTATTTATATTTTTCTCCATATAGTTATTCACTGTATAGGTATAATGAACAATATCTTTATAATTATCAAGGTTTTTAACTATTCCTTCATCAGTTTGAAAGTCTAGAATTGATACATTTTTATGATTTAATAATTCTTCACTTACTCTATTTTTTATATATATAAAGTTTTCAAAGTTTCCCTTATACTGAAGATCTTTAAAGTACAGTATTGAGTAAGGAGGAAACACTATATAAAATTTTGTGTTTGGGTTTTCGTTTATATATTTTAATAAATGATTATTAAAATTATCCATAACTTTATTTATATAATCCATATCAATAGTGTTTTCTTTTGGATTATTCAATGGATCTAGAGTATCTGATTTTAAATTTTCTAGCTCATTTTGAACAACTACATTTTTGGAGAATTCATATAAATCTCCAGTAAAATAAGCATAATCCCTATTTTTAAATCTCTCATCTTTAAATCTATAATTATAGTCATAGATATTTTCAAGTCCATTAAATAATATGTTTAAGTTAAGAAGATACCTTATATCATCTAGTTTTTTATCATTATAAAGATATAAAGGGGTTTCTTTTGCAGCTTCAGTTGCTCCCTTTTCATAGGCAAACAAATCAAAGGTTGTTATTATATTTTTTACATCTTTATTTTCTCTTTTTAATATGTCATATATGAGAGAATACTCGTAAGAGCTAGAACCAGACATACATATTTTTAATGGATTCCATTTAAGTTCATTTCTTAAATATTTATTTGTAAAATTTTCACTTGTTGAGTTACTTATTATAAGTGAATCATAATCAAAGTTTTTTACAAGACCAGGATTTATATTCCTTTCTTGAGGTATTAAAAATAATGGTGAGTAAAGGGTAGATTGTCTAAAGTATTGGTAAGGGTCTATTATATACATGGCTGTCATACACAATACTGCGGCTAAAAGAAATCCAATGATTAATTGTTTAAAATATTTCCTCATAGAACCCTCCTATTTAAAAGTTAAAGTATATAAATTGTGATACCTTATCTAGTGATAATAAACATACACATAGTAAGGCTCCAGTTAATAATCCTATATATTTGTAATTGTTAAAGCTAGTTAATATAACTTTTGAATTCTTTAAGGTAAATACAAGTATTATAACAACTAAAAGGATTATAATATAAGGTAGTCCACCAACTAGTTTTAAACTTCCCATATTATACATAGTTGAATAGTCAAATAATTTTCCTATCATTATAAAGCTTGATTCTAAATCCTTTGATCTAAAGAAAATCCAAACTATATTGACGAAGTTAAATGTTAAAAAGCAACCTAAAATTTTAGACATTTTAAATCCTAGTTTCGTCCATATCCTATGAATTATTATAGCAAATCCGTGAAGCACACCCCATATTATAAAAGTGTATCCAGCTCCATGCCATATTCCACTTATTAAAAATACTATAAACATATTAATAAGTGTTCTTAAGAAGCCTTTTCTGTTTCCTCCTAGAGGGATGTATATGTAATTGGTTAAGAATCTTCCAAGAGTTATATGCCACCTGTTCCAAAATTCTTTTATATTTGATGACTTGTATGGGCTTAAAAAGTTAAATGGAAGTTC
Source organism: Clostridium frigidicarnis (assembly GCF_900111985.1). Classification (GTDB taxonomy): domain Bacteria; phylum Bacillota; class Clostridia; order Clostridiales; family Clostridiaceae; genus Clostridium_Z; species Clostridium_Z frigidicarnis. The sequence goes on along the minus strand of NZ_FOKI01000003.1, from coordinate 133,512 downwards.
TATGTTAAACATAAGTCCTATACCCATAGCCATTTCAGAATAAGCACTAAAGTCTAGAAAAATTTGCATTGTGTAACTTAATGCACCTACCCAAGCTAAAGGCATGGTAACACTATTTAAATCACCAAAGATGGTGTTAACCTTACCCCCTAAATAATCAGCTACCATTACTTTTTTAAATAAGCCTATGGAGAAAAGAGTTAAGCCTTTTATGAAATTTTCCATGTTAAAATTACTTTGATTCTCAACTTGAGGTATTATTTCAGCGTGTGAAACAATTGGGCCTGCTACAAGATGAGGAAAGAAAGTTATAAATAAAGAGTAATCTATTAAATTGTAATTTAATTCTTTCTTTTTATATGTATCCACTAAAAAACATATTTGTTCAAAGGTAAAGAAGCTTATACCTAAAGGAAATATAATTTTTTTTATAATAATGTCTAAGTGAAATATTAAGTTCACATTATCAACTAAGAAGTTTGTGTATTTAAATACGCCTAAATAAAATACATTGAAAATCACACCAAGTATTAGCAAGTATTTATTGTGATATTTTTTCATTATTTTATATAAGGTAAAGTTAAATCCTAGTGAAATAAGTATAATTATTAGGTTTTTTATATTCATAAAGCTATAGAAAAATAGTGATGATACCACTAAAAAAACCTTTGATAAATTGTTTAGCTTTAGTTTTACTAAAACATGATAAGTTATAAGCACCAAAGGCAAAAATATAAATATAAACTGATATGAGTTAAATAACATTTTTATCTCCTTTTATTAGGCATATGAAAGAAAATAACAAGTCAAAGATCACATGAAATAGACTAGCATACTGACTTGGTATTTTTCTAAAATGCGCCTTAAACAAATTAATATAGAAATTATATCATATATGATAGTTTTTGAATTGAGAATTGAGAATTGATAATTTACAATTGACAATGAATGAAGAAATTTTCATAGAAAGATTTCTAAAATAAAAAAATCTTATTAAAGAAAATCTGTGATTTTCAACAACAACTGTCAATTTTCAACTGTCAATTCTCAATTATAAAGTGGTTTAGCCACTTTTTTAAATATAACCGGTATATAAGTTGGGATTAAAATTCCACAGAAAAAGTATAGGGGCCAAAAAGAATCTATATTAAACTTATAACTTACATCATTAAGATTTATTATATCTACGTTATATATTTTAACTATAAAAATATTTAAAATAAAAAACACAAAAAGATGATTACTCATTATATGAAGAGTATTGTCTCCTATATTATAAAGAATATCTTTATTAGGGAGAACCGTACATAGTGCTTTTGCTAAAAACATATAAACATATATTCCAGTGAGACTTGTTATAAGTGGTAATAGAACATGTCCCTTAAAATCCATAAATACAAGAGTATAGTTAATATCCCAAAATTTTATTAATCTTAACTGAATTATTATAATTAATATAAGGATGCTTGTTCTAAATATATTTTTATTTTCAAGTGTTGTTTTATAAAATAACCCAAAATAGAAAAAGAATAATCCAAACATTAATCTAAGAGTTATTTGAACAATTATTAATGTAGTTCCGGTAAACATATTTCTAAAATTTATTGAAGTATAAGTACTTATTATTGCAATTAATGTAAAAATAATAAGATGAATATATTTATTCAATGTAAGTTTCTTTAAAGATTTATAAAATAATATAAAAGCAATTTGTACAGTAAACAAGTAAATCATAAACCATGCAGATAGATATAAAAAGTATTGATGTCCATCTATAAAAGGCTGAACAAAAAAGTTTTTTAATGTGAGGATCATATTATTAAAATCTGGAGGCGTTCCAAGACTTAAATTATATTTTATAAATATTAAATAAGTTACTACTGCAAAAAATAAATTATATAAAAAGTATGGAACTATAATTGATTTAAATCTCTTTTTAAAGAATAATTTTAAATTTTCCTCATACTCATCTTTATAAAAATATCCAGAGGCAAATATGAAAAGTGCCATATGAAATGAATATGGGGGAAAGGTCTTTGATACACTATATCCGCTATGCCCCATAACAACAGCCATTATTCCTAAGGCTTTAAATACAGTCATTTCTTTGTTTCTCATCTTAATTTTCTCCTTGTTTAAAATAAGCTTTAGCATAATTATATCATAGTATATTTATCAGGTCGCAACCATCTGTAACACCTCTTCAATGAGGATTTGTTCTATATAAAACTTTCTATACAGGAAACGTACAGGAAACTAATTTAATATAAATAGCAACACGAGAAATATATTTTTAAAAATACAGATTTTATTTATTAGGAGGAAATTATTATGAAGAATATACAAAAGAAGTTTATAGGTGCAGTTTTAGCTGCAAGTTCAGTAGTCGGAATAGTTGCACCATCAGTTACAGCTATGGCTACAGTGGTAGATGATGAACAAAGTGCAACAGCAGAGGATTTAAAAAATGTAATATCAGAGTACACAGCTAAGTTAGAGGATAATACAATATTCGCTAACTATCACAGAGTACAATATGCTGCAGAAAGATTAGCTCAATATGATGAGGATGCTTCTCAAGAAGCTTTAGCTAATATAGCTAAATATGCTGATACAGTATTTACTGAAGAAGTAAAAACTATACTTGATAAAATGGATGGATTTGCAACAAGTAAATCCATGGCTAGTTATGATGAATTAGTAAATAAGGATATTCCATCTATGAAAGATGCAGAAAATGCTAATTATTTAATGAGTAGATTAGACGTTTGGGGTAAAGCTGTAGTATTTGAAGTTGATCCTAATTATGTGAAAGCAACAGACGCTATATTAGAAGTTGCTAATTTAATAGATGATGGAGAATATGATAAAGCTGAAAATCAAGTTGTAGTTGCGAAAGCTGCTATAAAAGCAATTGAAACTTACGAAGTAAATGGAGCTTACTTAGAAGGAAAGCTTAAAATAGAAGAAGACATATTAGTAGAAAAAGCTAATTTAAAAGTTGTTTCAGCAGAAGCTATAAATGCTAAAGAAATTAAAGTTGTATTTAATAGAGAAGTTGATGAAGATTCAGCAGAAGCACAAAATAATTACAAGATATATGTAGGTGGAGATGCAACTGGAAATAAGGTAACTAGTTTTGCATCAAGTCTTCAAGATGATAATAAAACTGTAATTTTACAAATAAGTGATAATGATGAGAATTATACAAAATTAGAAAATGGACAAAGCTATAAAGTAGAAGCTAAAGATATAATTGGTGTTGACGGCAAGAAACTTGAAACTTATAGTGGGAGTTTTGCAATATTTAACGATAACACTGCTCCATCTTTAGTTAATACTGAGTATACTGGATCAACAGTTAAATTTACTTTTGATGAACCACTAAATAGAGAATCTCTTCCAACAGTAAAAATAGATAATACAACTATATCTTATGATACTACTAATGCTTTCTCAGAAGATGCTGGAGAATACGAATTAACAGTAAGCTTAAGTGGATATGATAAAGCACAAGAGTATGGAGATCATACAGTTAAAATATCAGGAGCTACAGACTACTCAGACAATACTGCTGATATTTTAACAACTAAATATACTGCAACTGAAGACAATGAAAAACCAGTTGTTACTTCAATAGAGGAAGATTCACAAAATAGATTTATAGTTAAATTTAACACAGAAGTTAAAAATTTTGATAAAGATAACCTTGAAGTTAAAAAAGGAAATCATAAGTTTGAAAATGTAGAGTTAGTAGAGTCAAACCCTAAGAACAATGAATTTACATTTGAGGTTAGTGATGATGATGGAAATGCGCTTTATGAGGATGACGAAAATAGTGTACAACTTAGTGTTAAGGTAAAAGACTATACAGGAACTAATGATGTATTTGGAGATGATGTTACATCAAAAGCAACTTTAAATAGGGATGAAACAGCACCAGAAGTAAATGAAGCATTAAACAGGGTTGAGAATAACAAAACTTTAGTTGTTTATTTTGATAAAGATTTAAAAACTGTAAATGAAGGTAAAATATCTATCGTTAGAGATGGTGTTAGAGAATATGTTAATACTGCAGAAGTTAATGGTAAGAGATTAGAAATAACTTTAAAAGAAAGTTCATTAGATGATAGTATAAAAACTTTAGAAACTGGAACTTATAATATAACACTTGAAAAAGGTACAGTTCTTGATAAAGCTGATAATAAAAATGAAGCTACATCTACAAGTATAAATTACACTAATGATGAAGCAGAAGAATATGTTTTAGCAGATGGAGCAATAACTGTAGAAGCAGATGAAAATATTAATAAAAATGTTATAACTGTTAATTTTGGTACTAAAATGACTAGCTCTGCTTTAGATCTTTCAAATTATACAGTTGATGGAGTAAAGTTAAGTGATTCAATGTATGCAGGAACAACTGTAGCATTTACAAGTTCAACAAATAAGAGTGATGTTGAAATAACATTATCTAGAGGAACAGTTGAGGTTACAGGAAATAAAAGTGTTAAGTTATCTAAGAAGTTAACAACTGACAAAGGTGAATATGTAACTATTGGATCAGACAAAGAGTATAAAGAAGATGTGGAATTCTTTGATGATACAAACCCAGAGGTAAGCAAAACTGAATTCATAACGTCAAACAGTGGAGATACTACTACTAAGATATTAAGAGTTACATTCACAGAAGAAGTTACTAGTAATGATGCAAGTCTTGACGATTTAAAGGACGACTTTGTAGTTAAAGATTCTTCAGGAAATAAAATAAGCATAGAAAATATAGCTGTAGATGCTGATAATCAAGATACTATAGTTATTAAGTTAGCTAAAGATGTATCTGTTAATAAGACAATAACAGTAGGGGTTACAGATGATAAAACAGACAATCCTTCAGGCATTAATGTATTTGATACAAGTGCCAACCTTGTTAATGAATTAGAAACTGGTAAATCAACAGTATCAGGAAAAGAAGTTAATAAAGACGTATTTAACTTTTTCGAATAACATATAGATTTTATAAATTTTTTCCATGCACTGAAAATAAATTTTGTAAAATTACATTGAAAAGTTAAAAATAATAGAGCAGTCAGAAATGGCTGTTCTTTTTATATATTAGATAATAAATAAAAATTAGTTGTGTAAATTACATATATAATAAAGCAATTGTTTTGAATACCATTAGTGTTTAGTGGTAAAATATTTATATAAGTGACAAGATAGAGTGAATTGGCTAAGAGTGTCAACTGTAGTTGAGAGTTAACGTTTATTGAATAAATATTGAAAGGAATATAATGTTATGGTTAATCTTATAGAGGTAGGAAATTTTATAAAAGAAAAATTTGAAAAGTATAATATAAAATTTGCATATATATTTGGATCATTAGCTAAAAATAAGGCAAATAATATGAGTGATATAGATATAGCAGTTATGTTTAATGAAAAGTTTAATCCTTTACAAGATGCAATTGTAAGAGGTGAAATTGTAGAAGAGGTTAAATTTAAATTTAATATGCCTTGTGATGTTGTATCTCTAAATAAAGCATCAACTATCATGAAGTATAATGTTGTACAAGAGGGAGTAGTTATTATTGATGACAACAGTAGAGCTGATTTTGAATCATTAGCATTAAGAGAGTATTGGGACTTTAAGCCTTATTCAGATTATTATGATGAAATGTATCTAAAAAGTATTAAGGAGAATTAAATATGGTAAAAAGAGAAATTGTAATATTAAGATTAGATAAAATAGATGAGTATATAAAATTCTTGGATAGAGTAAAAAATTATTCGAAGAATAGATATGTTGAAGATCCATTTATATATGGCTCAAGTGAAAGGTTTTTACAATTAACGATAGAATGTGTTATAGATATAGGAAATCATGTAATATCAGATGAAGGATATAGAAAACCTGAAACTAATAGAGAAATTTTTACAATACTTTATGAAAACAAAGTTATTAATTCTACCTTGAGGGATAATTTATCTAACATGGTCAGTTTTAGAAACATATTGGTACATGATTACTTAAAGTTAGATAGAGGAATAGTGTATGACATTATAGTTAATAACTTAGGTGATATAAAGAGTTTTATTAAATATGTAAAAAAACTTATAGTTTAAGCATTAGAGAGTCAAGGATGATATAGGGCCTAGGATAATTATTCCATTATTCTGGTTTTTATAGGGTAAGAAACGAAGGGGAAAAAACATGAGTGGATTATTAAATTGGAATAAGTTTAAAGAGGAATTTTTAAGAGCATATCCAGCTGCATTAGTATCTCTTACATTGTTTTTCTCAAATCAAGCATTATTTGGTGCAAAGAATGCACTTATAGCACCATATATGACTGTTTTATTTATAAGACTTAGAAATGATATGTTTAAAGAGAGAAATACTACAAAGGCATTTTTTATTCACATACTAATAGGGGTACTATCATTTGTAGCAGGCATAAATCTTTGGTTAACAGTTATAGTAAATTTAGTAGTTGTATTTTTATTGGTTTATTTACTAACAGATGAGTATAAACCAACAAATTACTTTCCTTATGTAATGGGATTTGTATTTCTTCAGACAATAAATGTAAGTATATATGAACTTGGAACAAGGTTAGCTGCAATATCATATTCATTTATAGTAGTGTTTATTGCTTTAAGAATATTTTCACCTAAAAACATTCATTTGAAAATACATAATATAGTAGAAAAAGGTTTTGAAAATATAATCTTGCAATTAAATTTACTTGTAAATCATGGATATGATGAAGTAGAAGAAAAACAGCGTGAACTATTTTCTATAAACAAAAGTTTAAATTCAGTTTTATATGAAAGTAGAAGAAGAGCTTATTTTACAACAGTTGGAGGAAAGACCTATTTTCCTTTTGTAGTTGTGTTTCAACATATGAATAATATAACCACAGATTTTTTAAATAATAAGGCTTTATTTACAGATAAGAATATTAACTATCTAAGAAATTTAAGAACATTATTAAATGATTTTATTCTTAACTTAAAAAATAATAAGAGTAAAGATTGTATAGAGGATTTAATTAATTTTTTATCTGACAATGAATTAGATAATAAAGAGCTTAATCTTAACATGATTTACATATTAAATTATTTAATATCTACCGTTGAAAATGTATCTAATGAGAATACTCACCATAAAAAAGAAACATCTAAAGAGTGGAAAATACCTAAAGAATCAAGACCTTTAGGAAGATTAAATGATCATTTAAGGTGGGATTCTTTTAAGTTAAGATTTGCTTTAAGGTTATCAGTAATCATGTCTTTGAGTTTTATAATAACAGATATTCTTGATATTCCTAAAGGATATTGGTTGTCTATGAATATATATATTATGATACTACCATTTTATGAAGATAGTACAAAAAAAATAGCAGCAAGATTTAAAGGTACATTTATAGGCGTGATGCTATCATTCGTTTTATTTCATATATTTAAAAGTGATATTTCACATATTATAATAGTAGTTATTTCAACATTTTTAATGTATTCAAGAATTAATTATGGAGCTATGTCTATATACATAACATGTTATTCATTAGCTATAAGTACACTATCTATGGATAATAATACTGTATTAGGACTAAGATTTATATATACATTTATAGCTGCATGTATAGCTATAATAGCCAATAAATATATTTTTCCTATGAAGAACGATACAGAGGTAATAAATATGATGAATAAATTAATAAGGTTAGATAAATTTATGGTTAATGAGTTATCTAATTCTATTAATGGTAAGTATAATGGAGATCTTATAAGAGAACTTCTTTTAAAATCATATTTATCCAGCGAAAAAATAGATATTCATAGTAAGGCAGGCACATTATATAGAGATTCTCAGTTTTTTGATAATTTTTTATTGATAAATAATAGACTTGTAACAGAAATTGATCATGTTAATTCACTTTTATCTATTGAAAGTGTCAGAAGAGTAAATAAGAAGGAAATAGAAGAAGTAATAAATAATATGAATTACGTTTTACAGCATACTCAAGATTTAATAAATAATAATGTGAGTTTTGATAATGTAGCTTTAACAAGAATAAACAAAAAAGGTATTATAAGCGATAGTTTTTATATAAATAGCCATATATTAAAATGTATGGATACGGTTTATGATCTTTATTCTTCTGTGGCAGATGATGATATGTCTTAAATTTAAGTGGAATTTTAAATTGTAAAAAACATAGGATTAAAATTATATAAATAAGTATTATAAGAGGGTATGAATTTAATGTTTTTTAAGTTCATACCCTTGAATATTATGTATAAATTCTATATAATAAAGATTTAATGTAAATAAAAAATTAAGAAATGAAAAACATGTTGACAATTATACGAATATTAAAAAAACATAAACATTTAACTATAATTTGGAAAGTATTCATGTTAAAATATCTTTATACATAAAGGAGGAGAAAGTGTGAAAAAATCAAGAAAAAAATTAATAACATTGATAATGTGTGGGTCAATAATGGCAACATTATTAATTCCATCAATGACAGCTAAGGCAGATGAAGCTTTTCAGCAAGAGCTTAGAAATATAATAAATGAAAATTTCTCTAAATTAGAGCAAAATCCAAAATTCTCAAATTATCATCAAATACAATATGCGGCAGAAAGATTATCAGACCCTAATGAAGCTAGTAAAATCCTTGGAAGATTATCACAATATAGCGAAAAAGCATACACTGATGAAGTTATTGGGATGCTAGATAAAATGAGTGAATTTACTAAAACTAAAAATATGTCTTTATACAATGATTTAGTTTATGAAGACATTCCATCTATGGATGATAATGAAAACAGCGAATATTTGAAAGGTCAATTAGCTAGTTGGGGAAGTCAATTAGTATTTGATTATGATAAAGGATACTCAGCAGCAACTGATGCAATTATAAAAGTGGGCAAGCTTAGAAATTTAGGCCATTATAGTGAAGCATTAATTCAAGGAGAAATATCAAAGGAAGCTATAAAGAATATAGCAACCTTCAAAGAAAATGGGGAATATTTAATTAAAAATCTTAACTATGAAATACAAGCTACAGAAAAAAGGATGAACATTGATGAAGACTTACCAGCTGTAAGATTCATAAGAAATAATGGAGGAGTATTACATATATCTTTTAATAGACATATGAATTTAGATGAGATAAAAAATATAAACAATTATACTGTTCAATGGCCAGATAAAAGTGAAGGAAACTTAGACTCTAATTCATATATAAAAGTAATTAGTGATAAAGATATAGAAATTCATAGCGATTTACCAGAATCAGTATTAGCTATTTTATTTAATGATAATATAAAGGATACTGAAGGACATAATCTTGTTAAAGAAGGCGCTGTAGCTATTCCAGATTATATTTTAGATGTTATGATTGAATATCAGAATGAGGAAGGATATCTTAGTGATGATGCTATAGTTGATGATATTGACTTAGAGGCTATAAAAAACCAGTTGCATAGATTGAATCCTGAAACGGAGATGAATGATATAATTGCATATAGATCAGTATGTGAAAGTGTATCTTATGATATTCTTGAAAATTGGTCTCAAGAGTATATAGGAAAAAGAGTAGGATTTACAGGTGTAATTAAGAGCGTAAAAGATTTAGGAAACAACAACATAGAAGCTACAGTAAACATAAACGATTCTTCAAATGTAACTAGAACAAGACAAATATGTGTTCATTACACAAAATTTGATGGACAAACTGGTCTTGAACCAGGTGAAAGTGTTATGTTCTATGGAATATACAAAGGGAAAGAAGCCAATGGAAACGGAGGCAAAACTCCAAGTGTAAAGGCTAAGTTTTTTACATCAGTAGCAGGCTAACATATTTGGAAGTTGAGAGTTGAGTGTGGAAAGTTGAGAGTTATGGATGATTTTTCTTTGAAAAATCTGAAATTTAATTGTAAAATTCAAAGGTTTTTAACTTTTATTGAGATAGGAGTTAAAAATCAGGGATGAAATCTTGTTAAGACGATTTTTAAAATGAAAAAAAGTTTTTTAGAAAGTCTATGGAATTTAAACATAATTTTAAATTAATACACAAAAAAGACTAGCTAGATTTTTTCTAGTTAGTCTTTTTGTTAATTCACAATTGAAAATTAAGAGTAATCTTTCAGTTTTCAACTAATTATTACGCCAAGCTCCACTTCCATCTAAGTAATATCCATCCACAGTAGTATTGCAAGCCATTGCACCACTAGAATAGAAGTAGTACCAAGTTCCATTTACTTGTTGCCATCCAGTAGCCATAGCTCCAGATGAATTTAAGAAGTACCAAGTATCTCCTTGTTGTAACCAACCGGTTTGCATTGCTCCATTTCCAGTAAAGAAATACCAAGTATCTCCTACCTTGTACCAATTAGTAACCATTCCACCACTATTGGATAGATAGTACCAAGTATCCGCAGTTTGTAACCAACCAGTTTGCATTATTCCATATCTATCAAAGTGATACCAAGTTCCATCGATAAAGTTCCAACAGAATTTAACATAATCACCGTTAGAATCTACATATGAATAAGTGGAATCTACATTTTGAATCCATCCATAAGGGGAACCTATAGTTAAAGAATATTTGCCAGTATAAATGTATTGTTTGGTAATTGTTACATAATAAGTACCAGCATTAAATTTCTTTTCTATATTCTTAAGACCAGGTTCAGAGTCATTACCTTGGAAAGAAGAATTAAGAACTATATTTTGGTTAGCATCTTTTATTTCCATATTTGCACTTTTTATATTAGATATTAAATTTATCTTTAATCTACATGGTTCTGATAATGTAAATTTAAATACATCTATTTTATTAGTTTCAGATATATAACCATTTATTTTATTATTAAGACTTATTGGTTGAGCGTTTGCCATTGTATCATTTGGCTCTATAACATTAGTATCATTTGAAGAGAACCTAGTTTTAAAACTATACTCACCAGTGTGTTTTAATATATCTTTTCTTACATATAAATAGTAAGTTCCAGGATCTAAATCAACGTCATAAGTTTCTTCTTTAGGCTCATTATAATTGGCAGCTAAAGATTTTTTTACTAGACTAGTTTGATTCATATCTTTTAATTCGATTATTACACTATCTATATAAGATTTAAAATCAAGGCTTAATCTACCTTTTTCAGATACAGTAACTTTGTATATATCAGTATCATCATTTGCAGCAAGTAGTCCATTTATTGAAGTACCATTTGGTAATATTTTTTGAGCTTCATAAATTGTATCATTTGGCTCATCTTCATTATTCTTAACAGTAGATACACTTGCTTCTATGGAATATCTACCAGGTTTTATTATTGCAGGGGTGCTAATACATAAATAATATAATCCACTGTTTAAATCAATATCAATGTCTTTTAAAACGGGATTTGTTTCTGCACCATTAGCAATAGTTTTATATATAGATTTTCTGTTTACATCTTTTATTTCAATTATAGTTCCTGGAATATAAGTTTTAACATTAAAATACACACGACCAGGTTTTTCAACATAAGTCTTATATGTATTTTCATTATTTTGAAGAGTTAATTCTCCATTTACAGTTGTATTAAATGGAAGGACTTCATCCCATGAACCTTCATTACTAACTTCAAGATCGTATTTTCCAGTGAAATTAAGTTGTTTATCTACAAATACATAGTAAGTACCAGGACTTAGTTTTTTTTCAAGGGTCTTAACTCCTGGGTTATCTTCATCTCCTTGTGCCATTGATGCCCATACTATTTTTTGATCTTCATCTTTTAAAGCTATTCCAGCACTTTTTATATAAGCCTTAAAATCGAGACTTATTTTTCTCTCGCTGTTTAATGTAAATTTAAATACATCAACAGAGTTTTCAGAAGTTAGGAATCCATGAATAGTATCACCAAAATCTAACTCTTGAGCTTCATCTATATTGTTGTTAGGTTCTTCTACATTAGTTTCTACTGATGTAAAATCAGCTTTAACAGTATAATTACCGCTTGGATTACTTAGAACCCCTTTAGTAGATATACTTAATGAATAAGTACCTTTATCTAAGTTAGAAGTAAAGGTCTTAGTTGATGGGTTACCGGTTGCACCAGTAAGCAGAAGTAAATTCACTACTTTGTTATTTGAATCCTTTAACTCTGCAATAGTTGGATTCATTTCAGCACCTACAGTTACAGTCAAACTTCCAGGTGTTGCTAAATTGATTGTATAGTTATCTTGAGGATTTGATGAACTTATATTTCCAGAAACCTCTTGTCCAAAAGGGAGATCACTAGATGAAAAGTCAGCTCTCAATGTATAACGAGATGAACTTGGTCCAGATACTACAAATGCGTAATTTCCTTCATCTAAATTCATATCAAAAGTTTGAGAATCAGGGTTACCAGATACTCCGTTTATATCAATTTCTTTTAAAGATTTGTTGTTAGGATCATTAATTTCTCCCGGTGTAGCTATCTTTATTAATTCACCTTTAACATTCTTGCTTTCTGAATCTAATTTTACAGAAAAAGCACCAGGCTTTGTTACATTAAAAGTATAAGCATGGGGTTTGTAAAAAAATAGTCCAAAACTAGTATTGATATCAGTTCCAAAAGTTATAGGTTTAAATGTTACTGAAGTATAAGATCCATTAGAGATTGGTGATGCTTGTACTTCTTTTACAGGTATAAAAGAGCATAGCAAGCAAAATACAAGAATCAAAGCTATACTTCTTATTTTTTTCATAAAAAATCCCTCCATTAAAATATTCTATTATAAGAGTATAACATGATTTTTATAATTATTACTAACTTTATTGTGAAAATTCTAGTAGTTTTAGTAAATATAATGAACTCTCATTAAATTGGTAGTTACCAGATAAAAATACAATATATATTTATATATTATTTGAATATAATAAATAAATCACAAAGTATATTAGAGAAATTTAAAGTGAAAATATAATCTTATATAAAAATAAAGATAATTGAATTTTAAGGTTTAATATGGTAAAATTAAAATTGAAAGATATATTTTAACAAAATATATTTTTTAATTTTCTATAATATGAAATAATTTATGGATACGCTAGGGTATATTGGCTTGAAGATAACTGTTATATCATAGATTTTATGATTTTGGATAGGTTTTGTAGTTAAATTAAGAATCATAAGATTTAAATTTAAAAAGGTATTATAAAATATTTAATTAAGGTATCCGGAACAATAATTTATATAGAGTGTAAAGAATTAATCTACAGATCTATTTTGTGGATTAATTTTTTTTGTGTGTAAATAAATATAGAACACCATCTTAAGGTTAGATGAATTAATCTAGGGTACAGTTGGTGGCCATCAGATAAAATATACTTACTATATAAATAGGAAGGGATTTTTTAAAAAATTAAATATAACAAAAAATATTTTTATAATTAGAGTAATAATTGTTATTAAATTAGAATACTATTTAATGAATGTATAATGAATAGATAGAGAAAAATAAAGAATTAATTATTAATAAAGAATTTTTGTATTGAATTTAAGTTGATTAATTGTAATGAAAAGTATAGAAAAATTAAATAATTAAATTATAAAATATATATTTTTTAAATATTCTAAATATTTTAAGAAAATCACTTGAAATATTTGAAAGTATAGGGTTATTATGATAATATATAAAGTATAAGATTGTTTTTAAAGTAGGTTATAAAGTGTATTTATGATTTACTTTAAAATATATATTGCAAAAAAATGAATTTTTTGTCGGGTAGTATACGTAGAGAGAGATAGTAAGTTAAATATATATATATTTAACAGCTACCTGGTAAAATGTATTAAAATCGCTCAAAAATCCTAAGCCACCCTATTGGGGTGGTATTTTTTTGAATTATTATTTTCTTTCACGTGTCTTATTAACTAGAAGTTTACAATTGATAATTAGAAATTTACAATAAATTAAAGTGATATTAAGTATGTATTAATAGCACTTTTTTTGTTGTACAGAAAAGTATAAAAATTTTAATCCCAAATTGTGAATTTTCAAATCCCAATTTTCAATTAAGGTGAGGTATAACTAGGCTTGTTATTGAAATAATTAAACATGGAAATAATAAAAAGATATGAAGATTTAAAGATATGACTAATAAATTTAATTTTACAATTAACAATTTCCCTTTTATGGGGTACAATTATATAAGAAATTTATGTTGGTGGGAAACTTGAGAAACTATAGTAATTGAAAAATAAGGATTGAAAACTTATAAAGTAAATATTTTAAGTTAAGGTGGGAGACACGATGAGAGATAAAAAATTGAAGATAATTAGTGGAGTTATAGCTTTGGTTATTTTACTTCCTGTTTTATATCAAATTATTTTTAAGGATGGAAGAAAAGGATATGTAGATGAATTAATACATGGTGTGGAAACAGAGAAGACAATGACAGCTTATAATAAGGCTTATTTAACAATTAAAAATTTAGATGATGAGCCTCTTAAGGATGAGTATCTTGATAAGTTAACAGATTACAAGGAAGCATGTACAACAGATGAGGTTAGATCTGTTATGAAGGACATAGAGGAACTTGAGGACACAGGAGATGTTGAAAAGTATAATTATCTTTTGTTTGAGCGTTTAGAGAATTTAGAGGATCCTAGAAATGGGTATTATTATAGATATGAAATATCTCAAAAAAGTGATAACTTGTTTACAAAGGATTTTACAAGAGCTCAGGATGGAGTAAATGTAGCTACTGCTGATTTAAATTTATTAAATCTTCAATATGCAAAGCAAAGTGTAGCATATGTGAAAAATGAAAAAAACAAACAATATTTACAGGATGCTATAAATTCTTTAGAAGAAGATTATAATGAAACTTTAAAAATATACGATATTAAGTTTGTAAATGATACGGAATTACGTATAAGGCTTACAGAACCATTAAAAATAGATTCTATTAATAAAAGCGACTTTACAATAGAAGATACAAATGTTACTAGAGTGGAACTTACTAATGATAATGAAGAAATTATTGTTAACTTTAAATCTTTTGAAGAAAAGCAAGATTCTGTGGAATTAAAAATAAGTTCAATGGAGTTAACTGATAGAAATACAAAATCTTCACATCATTTAGTTTATAAACCACATGAAACTATTAAGTTTGAATAAACTTAAGGAATTGAAGAGTGAGAACTTACGTTAGTTGAAAATTGAGAGTTGAGAGTTGAGAGTAAAGGTTGTTTTTCTTCACGTTGTTCAGAAAAACTAATAACTAATTTTAATTTTAGATTTTTCTTAGAAAAATCAACCAATACTTTCCACCTTCCACTCTCCACTTTCAACTTAAAAAAGAGTTGAGGAAGGAAGAGGTTTTTTATGAAAAAGAGAGCGTTAATTACAGGAATAACGGGTCAGGATGGAGCTTATCTTACAGAGTATTTATTGGGTCTTGGATATGAGGTTCATGGAATTATTAGAAGACATAGCACCATAAGTACAGATAGAATAGATCATTTGTTTGAAAATAAAGAGGTAGGAAATAAGACCCTTTTTCTTCATTATGGAGATTTAACTGATTCAAGTAATTTAAATAGATTAATAGAAAAGATAAAGCCTGAGGAAATTTATAATTTAGCGGCTCAGAGCCATGTTCAAGTTTCTTTTGAGGTTCCAGAGTATACTGCTGAAACTACTGGAATAGGAACTTTAAGACTTTTGGATGCTATAAAGGAAACTGGAGTTAAGTGTAAATTTTATCAAGCTTCTACATCAGAGCTTTTTGGTGGTCTTCCAGGAACAGCTCCTCAAAGTGAGAAGACTCCTTTTTATCCAAAGAGTCCTTATGGGGTAGCAAAGCTTTATTCTTACTGGATTACTGTAAATTATAGAGAAGCCTATAATATATTTGCGGTTAATGGTATATTGTTTAACCATGAATCACCAAGAAGAGGCGAAACCTTTGTTACAAGAAAAATTACAAGAGCCATTGCTAATATAATGGCAGGTAACCAAGAAAAATTATCTTTAGGAAACTTAGATGCTAAAAGAGACTGGGGATTTGCCGGAGATTATGTTAAAGCTATGCATTTAATGCTTCAACAAGAAAATCCAAGGGATTATGTAATAGCTACAGGTGAAACACATACAGTCCGTGAGTTTTTAGAGATTGCATTTAGTAAGGTTAACATACAAATACAATGGAAGGGTACTGGAGTAGATGAAAAGGGTTATGATAAGAAAACTGGAAGACTTTTAGTTGATATAAACTCAAGATACTTTAGACCAACAGAAGTAGAACTTTTATGGGGAGATGCTACTAAAGCAGAAGAGGAACTAGGATGGAGAAGAGAAGTTAACTTTGAAAATCTAGTTAACATGATGATGGAACATGATATGAAGACAATAGCAGGAATAAGTATAGAAGAATATCTAAATAATAATAAATAGGGGTTTTGAAATGTTTAAGGAATTAAAATACGCCTTAAAAAAGAAACTTAAAAGAACCTACATGGTTCAAAATATAAATCTTGATATTACCAAAAATCAAAAAAGGGTTTTATTAGCTTATATAAATAATTCACTTATTATGGATTTAGGTGACATTAGTAAAATAACTCACACCAATACTTTAGAACAAGCTCAGATTTTAAAGGTGTTAATTAATAGGGGGTACTGCATAGATTCATGTCATCTGTTTGATGATTTGGCTATGGAGACTATTAAAAATAAACACTACGATATTATAATTGGCATGGGGGATAATTTTAGAAATGCTTGTGAATTAAATCCTAATGCAAAAAAGATTATTTACATAACTGAGATGGAGCCTAAAGAAGCTCATAGACGTGAAGTTGAAAGGCTTAAGTATTATGAAGAAAGACATGGTAAGCTCTATTCTACTCAAAGAAGTGGGGTTTATTATAAGGTAGAGGATTTTAAAAACTTAGATTATGGAATAGCTCTTGGAGATACAGATGTATTTAAAGATTATGATTTTGAAATAAAAAGAATATATCCATCAGGATTAAAAAATAAAGAATTTAAGTTTTATAAGAAAGATTTCAAAAAAATAAAGAATAACTTTTTATGGTTTGGTTCTCATGGTGCAATACATAAAGGATTGGATTTGCTTATAGATATTTTTTCAAAGAGAGAAGATATAAATCTACATATTTGTGGATTAAGCAAGGAAGATAGAAAGAGAATTTCTATACCTAACAGAAAAAATATAATAAATCATGGATTTGTTAATGTGAATTCTAAAGAGTATTTAGACATTGTGGATAAATGTACCTTTGCTATATTACCATCATGTGCTGAGGCAATGTCCACAGCCATCTTAACATCAATGAGGCAAGGACTTATACCAGTGGTGTCCAAAGATCTTGGTTTTGAAGTTATGGGAGATTTAGTTTATATTTTAGAAGATTATAAATTAGATTATTTAAATAGTTATATAGATAAGTTATTAACTATAAGGGAAGATGAGCTTTATGATTTAAGTAACAGAGTTTACTTAAACAGCAATCAAGAGTTCTCATTGGAGAAATTTACAGAGAGATTTGAACAAACAATTAAAGAAATCTTATAGAAGTTGAAAATTGAAAGTTGAGAGTAAAGGATGTTTTTTTACTTTGTTAAAAAAACTAACAATTAAAATTTAATTTTAAGATTTTTCGCAGAAAAATCAACATTCACTTTCCACTTTCAACTCTCCACCTTCAACTTTATGAAAGGTGATAGTTATGAATATAGATAAAACATTAAAAGTTCATACCCTTATTAATTATTTTTCCAAGTTTTTTAATATTGCTATTAACTTTTATATGGTCAGGATTACTATAGGGTATCTTGGAGATGAGAAGAATGGTCTTTGGGCTACTCTTCTTTCTATTGTTTCTATGATGGCAATAGGGGATTTGGGTATTGGTAATGGACTTAAGAATAGAATAACAGAAGCTCTTGCTAGAGATGATGAGAAGCAGGTAAAGAGTTACATATCAACGGCTTATATAACTATAGGAATAATTTCTGTGTTTGTATGTATAGTAACTCTTTTAATAAGTAAGGTTTTTGTTAAAACTGGTTTTGGATATAGTGATTTTAAAGGAGCATTATACATAATAATTATAGGGTTTTCATTTAATTTAATAAGTGGAATAATAAACTCTATTTTATATGCCTACCAAAAAAGTAATCTTGTGAGTTTTGGCCAGGTTTTAAACTCATTAATATTACTTCTTGGAGTATTTGAAATAAGTAAATTGGGAAAAGGAAATTTGATACATATATCTCTTGTGTATGTAGTAGCATTGATATTATCAAATGTTATTTTGTCAGGTGTATTCTTTTTAAAACATAGGAGCATGTTTCCGAGCATCAGTGCATTTAAGAAAGATACAATCGGATCAATCTTAAACCTTGGAATGAAATTCTTTTTTCTTCAACTATGTGGTCTTGTACTTTTCTCAACAGATAGTTTAATTATCGCTAATTTAATAGGACTTACAGAAGTAACTCAATATGACATTCTTAATAAGGTATATAATAATTTAACCATAATGTATTCTATAATATTGATACCAATTTGGTCAGCTGTTACTTATGCTTATGCAAAGAAGGATGTAAAGTGGATAAAGAAAATTTTATTTAAATTGAAATTACTTTTAGTTCCTTTTTCTTTAGGGGTAATTGGTGTATCAATATTCTTTAAGCCTATAACGATTTTGTGGCTAGGAGATGATAAAGGAATACCAGTTTCTTTAGTTATATTATTTGCATTATACACAATAGTTCAAGGATGGACGGCTATATATTGTAGTATTGTAAATGGTATGGGGAAAATAGAGGTACAACTTTATACAGCTATAATAGGAGCTATAATAAATATACCTTTATCTATTTACTTAGGTAAGACTTATGGAATATTTGGGGTTAAGTTGGCAACCTTTGTGTGCCAGGTAATGCCTGCAATAGTTCTTCCTATACAGGTTAGATATGAACTTAAAAGGAGTGAAGTAAATGAAAGTGTTGCACATAACGACTAATGTTTTTAAACAGTCAGCTTGTTATAGACTTCATAAAGCATTATTAAAAAATGAAGTTGATTCAAAAATACTTGTAGTTGAAAAATTCCATGATTTAAAGCAGGTTATACCTTATGTTGATAGCTTTTCAAATAAGGTTAAATGGAAAATAAGAAAAAAGCTTGATGATAGAGAAAAAAGTAAGTTTGATATACAAACAGTGTTTTCTTTAGGACATAGAGGAGTAAACATAGAGAATAATCCTTTAGTTAAGGAAGCAGATGTTATACATCTTCATTGGATAAATGATTCTTTTGTGAGTATCCAAAGTATAAAAAACATAAGTCAGATGGGAAAACCGATTGTTTGGACTTGTCATGATAGCTGGCCTTTTACTGGTGGCTGTCATGTAAGATATGGATGTGATAAGTTTACTAATTCATGTGAAGACTGTCCACTTGTAAATCATAAGGGTAAGGTTTATGCTAAGGAGCTTTTAAAGGATAAATATAAACTTTTTAAGGACATACCAATGAAGTTAATTGGACCAGGTCAATGGACCGTTGATTGTATAAAAGAATCAAGGGTTTTTAAAGGAAAGGAAGCCTTCAAAATATCAAATACCTTGGATTTAAATACTTTTGCTCCAATGAATAAGGATATAGCTAAGGAAAAACTTAATTTACCAGAAGGTAAAATTATACTTACCTTTGGGGCAGTTAATGGAACAAAGGTTAAGTACAAGGGATATGAATATTTACTTGAAGCTTTAAAAAGTCTTTTAAAAGAAAATCCTTCATTAAAGGATAAAATCCACTGTGTTGTGTTTGGTAGTGATTATGATGAAAATATTGATAAGCTAAATATAACTTCAACTTTTACAGGGTATATAAGTGAAGAAGAAGAATTAGCTTTAATATATAATGGAACAGATTTATTTTTAGTTCCTTCTATAGAAGATAGTTTAAATTCAACGGTTATGGAATCCTTAAGCTCAGAAACTCCAGTTGTAGCATTTAGAACAGGGGGAATACCAGAGCTTATAAGACATAAGGAAAACGGATATTTGGCAGAATTCAAGAACTCAGAAGATTTTAAAAATGGAATAAAATACTGTCTTACTAATAATAGAGACAATATACTTGGAAAACAGGGAAGAAAACATGTTGAAGAAAACTTTAATATGAAACTTATTGCTGAAAAACATATTCAGGTTTATAACAATTAAAAATTGACAATTGACAATTGACAATTGAGAATGAAGGATGTTTTTCTTCACTTCGTTTAGAAAAATCAACCACCATTGTCAATTGTTCATTATCAATTTTCAACTCAAAAAAAGGGGAGTGTTAATTATGATGGAGAAAAAAAGTAGAATATACGTAGCAGGTCATAGGGGACTTGTTGGGTCAGCTATAGTTAGAGGATTAGAAAATATGGGTTATAACAATATTGTTAAAAGAACCCATAGTGAATTGGATTTAACCAATCAAGAGAAGGTTAATGAATTTTTTAAAAATGAAAATATAGATTATGTTTTTTTAGCAGCAGCAAAGGTTGGAGGTATTCTTGCCAATAGTACTTATCCAGCAGATTTTATAATGGAGAATCTTTTGATTCAATGTAATGTTATAAAAGCAGCTTATGAAAATAAAGTTGAAAAATTAATGTTTTTAGGAAGTTCTTGCATATATCCAAGAGAATGCCCTCAACCAATTAAAGAGGACTATCTTTTGTCAGGATATTTAGAGAAAACCAATGAAGCATATGCATTAGCAAAAATAGCGGGTCTTAAAATGTGTCAGTATTATAACACTCAATATGGCACAAACTATATAAGTGTAATGCCAACTAACTTATATGGTACTAATGATAATTTTGATTTAAAAAATTCTCATGTAATGCCGGCGTTAATTAAAAAATTCCATGAAGCTAAAGTTAACAATCTTGCCTCTGTAGAAGTATGGGGAAGTGGTAAACCACTTAGAGAGTTTTTACACGTAGACGATATGGCAGATGCCTGTATTTACCTTATGAACAATTATGAGGGAAATGATTTCTTTAATGTGGGAACAGGAAAAGAAATATCAATAATGGATTTAGCTCTTCTAATTAAAGAAGTTGTTGGATATAATGGTGAAGTTAAGTTTGATTCATCAAAACCAGATGGAACAATGAGAAAGCTTTTAGATGTTTCAAGACTTAAGAATGCAGGATGGGCTTATAAAATAGATCTTAAAGAAGGTCTTAAAAGCACTTATAAATGGTACTTAGAAAACTCACACAATATAAGATAAGTAAGGGGAGAATGTTTTGGATAAACCATTAGTTTCAGTAATTGTACCTTGTTATAATGGAGAAAAATATATTAAGGAAACCATTGAAGGTATATTAAATCAAAGCTATAAAAATATAGAAATTATAGTTATGGACGGAAAATCAAAGGATAATACATTAAAGGTTTTAGAACCGTACAAAGATAAAATAACTATAGTTTCAGAAAAAGATAAGGGTCAAACAAATGCAATCAATAAAGGATTTGCTTTAAGTAAAGGTGAGATAATTGGTTGGATTGGCTCAGATGATATTTTGCTTCCCCATGATGTGGAAATGGTAGTTGAAGAATTTTTAAAGGATAAAAACATATGTCTTGTTTATGGTGATGTTCAATATATAGATGAGAAAGGACAGGTTCTTGGAAGATATTCTAGACCAAACCTTTCAAGAGAATCTCTTTTAAAAGATAATCCATCAGTGGTACAGCCAGGATCATTTTTTAGAAAAGCTCATCTTGATAAGTGTGGGATTTTAAATGAGGATCTAATATGTGTTATGGATTATGATATTTGGCTTAGAATACTTGAACATGGACAAATAAAATATATACCAACATATCTGGCACAATTTAGATTACATGAAGATTCAAAAACAATGTCAATACTATCTCAGTTTAATAAGGAGATTATTAAGGTGTGTAAGTACAACGGAATTGGATGGTATGGAAAAGTTCCATTAATGTGTAGATGGGAGATATTTAAAGGGGGAATTAAAAAAATAATAGGGAGGAGATAATTTTGAAAGAAGCTATGAGAAAATTCTTTAGTGGTGTTGAATTTATAAAGAGTGACCTTCTTATGTTTTTACCATTCTCTTTACTTATTGTTATAACAGGAAAAGAGAATTTAATATATCCTTGGTTTATACTTATGTTAATAAAAGAAGGCTATATGATAGTTAAAAGAGGAAAAGTTTTTGAGGAGAGTTTGCTTTCATTAACTTTATATACATATATATTAGCTGATAATTATAGTTCTATGGTAATGACATTAATTCTTACAGTTTATATATTAAGTCAAATCATAAGAGGAAAAAGAAAAATAAATCTTAGTAATAAAACAAAATATATTATAATGGGAATTTTTATATATATTGTTGTAAATATTATACTTAATAGAGTTCCTATGGCCAATATACTATTATACATTTTTTATAATGCTACTTTTGTTTGTATAATGTTTATAATCTTAGCTTATAAGCCATATGAATATGGGGATACATTAGAAAAAGTTATGAACACAATGATAATGGCACAGATTTTACATCTTATAATATATATACCATTAAATATTGATGTGATTATTATACATAGAATAGGAGATTGGGCGATTGGTACTTTAGGAACCAGCCAAGGACCAATGTTGTTTAATCTATTTATATTTTCATTTATAAGATTTTTTATGAGATTTAAAGAAAATAAAAAGAAAAATTTATTAGGTTGGATGGCCATAGTATTTATATTTGGAATACTTACTGTTTCAACAGCATTAACAATGTTATTTGTAGTTTCTATGGGTATATATTCAGTTTTATTTACATCAAATAAGCTAAGAATTATAATTGTTTCTACATTAATAGGATTAAGTGCAGTTTTTTATGTAACATCACCATCATGGATTCAGTATCAAATAAAAAGTACTTTATTTGATAGTGAATTTAGAAATGATGAAATAAAGAAATTTGCATATTACGAAGACACATTCCTAACAGTACCTAAAAAGGATGCATCTTTTGCTTTAAAGGGTGCAGGGCTAGGATGCTATTCATCAAGAGCTGCACTAACAAGTAGTGGATATTATGCTAATTGGTACAATAAATTAAAGTTACCTATATATAATGGACAATATATGAGGAAGTATATAAAACCAAGACTTTATTCAAGATATGGGCTTTCTGTAGTGGATCAACCTACATCTCAATATATATCTATAATGGGTGAGTTTGGTTATATAGGGTTTATAATGTTTATAGCGCTGTTAGTAATTTTCTTTATAAAAAGTCCTAATAATAGGCTTACAATTATATATTTAGCCATGATATTAACTATTGACAATTGGTTTGAATATCCAAAATTATCAATATTATTTTTCTTTACTTATTATTTAATAGAAAATTATTATGAAAAACATGTGAAAAGTTAAAAAAAGTATACACTTTTTTTGGGAATACTTAGTATAATAAATTGACTATTTATTGTTTTTAAATTATATTAATATTAGATAATTGGTGTAAATATACTAGATTAACTTTAATTTTCTTAGGTTTTTTATTTAAACAATAAGGAAATTAGACAAAATTCCTCATAGTAATATGATAAAGGGTGTATATTATATACCCTTTTGCAATTTCATAGAGGTGGAATAATGAAAAAAAATATATATTTTATAAATTGGCATAATGGATTAAATACCTTAAATGGACCCACAAATGTATTTAATTCATTGGTTAAAGAGATAACACAAGAGGACAATATAAAAGTTATATGTCCTGAAACATTTAACGGCAATTTTACAAGAGCTGTTAAATTTATAATGAGTACTTTTTCAAATAGTGAAGAAAATATTTATTGTGTAAACTCCGATGGTCTTAAAATGCCTTATGTAATTTATCTTTTATCAAGGATGCATAAAAAACACAAATATTATATGATGGTTCATGGTTTTAGAAGACTTGAAGATAAGTTTGTGGGATTAGATAAGAAAAATTACTATAGGCTTGAGAGCTATATTCTTAAAAACTTTCAAAATTTAATATGCGTTTCCAATTTTTCTAAATCTATGATTTTGCAGTACACAAAAAGGATAAAGCCAACTTATGTTATACATAATGGGGTAGATTTAATTGACTACATAGATTTGAATAAAGAAAAGCATATGGAAAAAGAGATCAGGCTTATAATGAGTGGAGGAGTCAAAAAACTAAAGGGTGCTTTAGAAACGGTTAATTTAGTTACCAGTTTAAATAATAAAAACAGACCGTATAGAGTTACATTAGATGTTTACGGAAAATTTGATGATAAAGTATTCTTTGATAGCTTTTTAGAGGCTATACATGGAAAAGATTATATAAGATACAACGGATGTGTAGATAAAGATGAGCTATATGAGGCCTATAAAAGAGCTCATTTTTTAATAGCGTTATCCTATCTAGACTCTTTTAACATGACTGTAGTTGAGGCTATGGCCAATGGTACTGTACCTATAATTACGGAGAATGTAGGCGCATGTGAATTTGTAGATGAGAACAAAAGTGGATTTATTGTTAAATTAGATGATTATTATGGAAGAATAGAAGAAATTCTAGATTCATCTTTTCATAAACAAGAAAAGTATTTAAACATTGTTAAAAACGCGTATGATAAGTCAAAGAAAATAAGTTGGCGTCATAAGCTTAATGAGTATATGGAGCTTTTTTATGAGAATAAAAATTAGCTGAGAAGGATGGTTTAGTTAACATGGGCATAATTAAGAAGGTTATAGGAAGCTATAGTGAACGAGAAGTAAAAAGAATAATACCATTGGTAGATAAAATAGATGCATTAGATGAAAAAATCGCATCATTAAATGATGAAGAACTTAAGAATAAAACAGAAGAGTTTAAAGAAAGACTTAAAAATGGGGAAACAGTTGATGACATATTAGTAGAAGCTTTTGCAGTATTGAGAGAGGCTTCATGGAGAGTGCTTAAAAAGAAACATTATAGAGTTCAGCTTATTGGTGGTATAGTACTTCACCAAGGCAGAATTGCAGAAATGAAAACTGGAGAAGGTAAAACATTAGTTGCAACTTTACCAGCGTATTTAAATGCGTTGGAGGGAAAAGGAGTTCATGTAATTACAGTTAATGATTATCTAGCTCAAAGAGATAGAGATGAAATGAGTAAAGTATATGGATTTTTAGGCCTTACAACAGGGGTTGTAATACCACAAGATGCACAAGATTCTAAGAGAAATGCATATAATTGTGATATAACTTATGGAACAAATTCAGAATTTGGGTTTGACTATTTAAGAGATAATATGGTTAACGAAATGGAAGAAAAAGTTCAACGTGGACTTCATTATTGCATAGTTGACGAAATGGACTCTATACTTATTGATGAAGCAAGAACCCCTCTTATAATTTCCGGAGGAAGTGCTTCAGTAAATGAGTATTATAAGTTAGCTGATTATTTTGCTAAGACTTTAAAAATAGAAGAGGATTTTACTATAGATGAGAAATCTAAATCTGTTTTACTATCAGATGAAGGTGTTGAAAAGGCAGAGAAGTTTTATAATGTAGAAAATTTTACAGAGGTGCATAATTTACATATTCAGCACTACACTGTTCAAGCGTTAAAAGCTAATTATTCTATGCAAAAAGAAGTTGACTATATAATAAAAGAAAATAAAGTTTATATAGTTGATGAATTTACAGGAAGAACAATGGAAGGAAGAAGATTTTCAGATGGTCTTCACTGTGCAATAGAAGCAAAAGAAGGAGTGCCAATAGAGGGAGACAATAAAACTTTTGCAACAATAACATATCAAAACTTCTTTAGAATGTATACAAAACTTTCAGGTATGACAGGTACTGCTCAAACAGAAGAATATGAGTTTAAAGAAATATACGCACTAGATGTTATAGTTGTACCAACAAACAAGCCAATTAAAAGAATAGATAATTCTGACGTTGTTTATAAATCAGAATTTGCAAAATTTAAAGCTGTTGTTGATGAAATAGAGAGAATCCATGAAACAAATCAACCTGTTCTTGTGGGTACTGTTTCTATAGAAAAATCAGAACTTTTATCATTTATGCTAAAAACAAGAGGAATTCCTCATGAAGTATTAAATGCAAAGCATCATGCTAAGGAAGCAGAAATCGTAGCAAAAGCTGGACAAATGGGAGCTGTAACTATAGCAACTAACATGGCTGGTAGAGGTACAGATATAATCTTAGGAGAAGGTGTAAGAGAACTTGGTGGACTTAGAATAATTGGTACTGAAAAACACGAATCAAGAAGAATAGATAATCAGCTTAGAGGACGTTCAGGTCGTCAAGGTGATGTTGGAGAGTCAACATTTTACGTATCTTTAGAGGATGATTTAATTAAAGTTCATACATCAGAGAAATTTAAGAAGATTACTGATAAACTTGATTTAGAAGATGAAACACAAGTTAATGAAGCTTGGACTGTTAGAGCTATAGAAAGTGCCCAAAAAAATGTTGAAGCAAATAGTTTTGACACAAGAAAGAATCTTATACAATATGATGATGTTATAAATAAACAAAGAGAAGTTATATATTCTCAAAGAGATAGGGTAATTTTAAAGGAAGATTTAAAACAACAAGTTTTATCAATGGTTGAAGATGTTATACAAGAAAATGTTACTAAGATTTTAGTGGGTAAGAAAAATAAAAAGTTTATCGAAGAAGAAGTTAAAGATTTAATTAAAAAGATAAAAGAGTTATTTAAGATAGATGAGCTAAAAGAGGAAACACTTTCTGAAATAATGGAAATGAAATCAAAAGATGATGTAAGAAGTTATTTTAAAAACATTGCATTTTCATTATATGATGCTATGGAAGAAAGATTTAAAGAGGCCTTTGAAGATTTACAAAAGGCTGTAATACTTAAAGCTGTTGATAATAGATGGATTGAACATCTTGAAAATATGGAGCATTTAAAGCAATACATTGGACTTCAAGCATATAAACAACAAGATCCAGCAATGGCTTATAAGCTTCAAAGTGCAGGAATATTTGATGATATGGTAAGTGGAATAAAGACAGATGTTATTAAAGGTCTTTATAAGTATTAAAAATTACTCTCAAGATATGAGGTGTTAGATGTATGCAAAAAATAAGTCAGTGTAGAGATGAGGATACTAGGGTTACCCATGCTGAAAGAAGTATAATTTTTAATATAGTTAAGAGAACAGTGGATATTATAGGTTCTTTATTTGGACTGGTTATTTTATCACCGTTGCTTTTAATTATTTCCATTGCAATAAAACTTGATTCTAAAGGTCCTATATTTTTCGCACAAGAGAGAATTGGAAGAAATGAAAAGATATTTAAGATGTACAAATTTAGATCAATGGTAGTTAATGCAGAGGAGTTAAAGGAAACCTTACTAGAAAAAAATGAAATGTCAGGTCCTATGTTTAAAATGAAAGAAGATCCAAGAATAACTAGTGTAGGGAAATTCATAAGGAAAACAAGCATAGATGAACTTCCACAACTTTTAAATGTATTAAAAGGGGAAATGTCTATTGTTGGACCAAGACCTAATTTACCTAGGGAAGTAGAAAAATTCACACCTTGGCAAAAACAAAAATTTATAGTTAAGCCGGGACTTACATGTTACTGGCAAGTTATGGGAAGAAATGAAATAGGTTTTGAAGAATGGATGAAGCTTGACATAAAATATATAAATGAAAGAAGTATTTTAGGTGATTTTAAGCTTATCTTTAAAACATTCTTTGTACTTTTCGGAGATAAGAATGCTAGGTAAAGCATTTAGGAGGAGTTCTATATGGAGTTACTGTTAGCTATATTATATTACTTTAGACAGATGTTCGGTAATATAACAATAAACGGAGTGTTTCTTTCAGGTAATGCAGATTTATTATATATTTTATCTATATATTATTTTGTATTTTACTTGTTTAAAAGGGAAACAAGAGATCATAAAAAACAATTATTTCTATGGATTATTCCATTAATTGTATATGGATTATTACAATTTTTTATTCTTGGTAATGTAAGTATTATTAAGATGGGTGTTAATATTGTAAAGATAATGCTTTGTATAGGAGTAATGTATTTAACCATTGGAAATATAAGAAAGTTTAATATAAAAAAGTTTTTAATGTATTGTACTGGATTATATCTAGTTTCTATACCATTAGCCTTTGTATTAAGAAACTCTATACTATGGAGAAATAATGATACAATAAATAAATATAGTTTATCTAGATTAAATCTTCTTTACATGGAACCTAGTGAACTGGGATTTCATGTATCAATATTGATAATAATGCTTATAGCAGTTGTATTACACGAAAAAAATAAGGGAAACATTAAAATTTTCTCAGGAGCTATATTAGTCAACTTTATAGTACTATATTTAGCAAGGCCTTGGGGAGCAATTGTAGTTTTAGTTGCAAGTTTAATGTTTATGTTTCTTGTTTATATGATTCTTAATCCATCAAGGAAAGCATTTAAAATTGGTGGAGTTGTATTTGCAATTATAATTGCAGGTGGAATATTTAGTGCTGCAACTAAGAATCCTATTTATATGAGAGCCATGGATACAGTGCAAGGAAAAGATTTGTCTAACTGGTACAGAATAAATGCTTCAGTTAGATTAACAAATATGATGTTTAAAGATACCAATGGACTAGGACTGGGAATGGGTAATATGAACACCAGTTTAGCAAGAGAAAAATATCAAATATGGGGTCTTGTTAGTGTAATACCTAACTCTTTCCTATATGAAATAGCAGAAACAGGAATTTTGGGCATTCTAGCAATTTGGGGAATTATTGCGTCACTTATATATAAATGTTTTAGAGAAAGATCAGTGTTAAAATGGGGACTTTTGTGCTTCGTTGTATTATATCAAGTTTTTGGAGGACATTTTACAAATCCTCTAAATTGGATTGTATATGGTTTTATCTTTAGTAATTTTAAAGAAACAGATTTAGATAATGAAGTTTTATAGGAATGAGGACTTATTCTAGTTGAGAATTGAAATTTTACATTTTCAATTCTGAATTCAACAAAAGTTATGAGTTTCATTAGTAAAAAGTTATAAGTTGCAAAGTTTATTAAATTGATCCAACTTTCCACTTATAAAAAAGGAGAAGAATGATGAAAAATATTTTATATCTCCATGCAGGAGCAGAATTGTACGGAGCGGATATAGTTCTTCTTCAACTTATGAAGAATCTAAATAAGGAAAAGTATAAATTGCATATTATACTTCCTTGTGATGGACCTTTAGTTGAGGAAATGAAAAATATAGGTGCAAAAGTTACCGTGCTTGAATATCCAATCTTAAGAAGAAAATATTTTAATCCAAGTGGTATGATAAAATATTATAAGGAATTTAGAGATAAATCTAAAAAAATTAAAGAATATTGCCTGGAAAATAAAATTAATGTAATACATTCAAATACTATGGCAGTTCTTTTAGGTTCTAAGGTGTGTAAGGATTTAAATTTATATCATGTTTGGCATATACATGAGATAATTACAAAACCTAAGATGGTTAATAAATTCTTATGTAAGGTTATTTCAAAAAGTGCTGATAGAGTTATTGCAGTTTCAAATGCTGTAAAAGATCATCTTTTGTCAACAGGATATTTTAATACTACTCCAGTAGATGTTATTTATAATGGTGTTGATAATGAAGTGTTTAATGAGAATAATGAAACAGATTATTTGAAAAAACATTATGATATAAAAAATGATGAAGTAGTTGTTGGAATGATTGGTAGAGTTAATGCTTGGAAAGGACAAGAATCTTTTTTAGAAGCACTAAACAAAGTTTTACCTAAATATCCAAAGGCAATTGGAATAATGGTTGGAGGAGTTTTTGAAGGTGAAGACTGGAGAATGGAGCAGCTTAAAAAAGCAGTTTCTGAAAGTCCAGTAAAAGATAGAATCATTGTTGATGATTATAGAAAAGATAGTAAAAACCTTCATTGTTTATTTGATATATTTGTACTTCCATCAGTTAGACCAGATCCACTTCCAACAGTAGTCCTTGAGTCTATGGCTTCAGGAAATGCTGTTATAGGATATAGACATGGTGGAGTAATGGAGATGGTTAAAGAAGAGTATAACGGATTATTTGCAGATATATGTGATACAAGTGATTTAGCAGATAAGATAGAAATTTTATTAAAGAATGATGACCTAAGAAAATCTTATGGTGAACATTCAGCAAAAAGACAAAGAGAGAGTTTTTCGCTAACAAGTTATGTGGCAAACTTTGAAAAAGTATACGATAGTAGTAAGTAGGAGAGATAGTTATGAAAAATATTTTCATAATAGGGTCAAAAGGCATTCCGGCTAATTATGGTGGGTTTGAAACTTTTGTTCATAAGTTAACTGAGTTTAAAAAAAGTGATGATATAAAGTACCATGTTTCATGTCTTGCAGAGGATGACAATGAATTTGAGTTTAATAAAGCGAGATGTTTTAATGTTAAAACTCCAAATGTGGGGCCTGCAAAAGCTGTTTATTATGATATGAAAGCTATAAAAAAGGTATATGAGTATGTTAAGAAAAATAATGTAGAAAATCCTATACTATATATACTTGCATGTAGAGTTGGACCATTCTTATTGTGTTATAAGAGAAAACTCGAAAAGTTAGGCGTAAAAGTTTATATCAATCCAGACGGACATGAATGGAAAAGAACTAAATGGAATTGCTTAATAAGAAATTATTGGAAAATATCAGAAAAGCTTATGATTAAAAAGGGCGACCTTATAATATGTGATTCAAAGGGAATAGAGGATTATATTAAAACTGAATATAGTAGTTATAATCCAAAAACAACATTTATAGCTTATGGAGCTGAGGTGTTTGATGGAAAGACTTCAGAAAAAACTGAAGAGAAGCTTTCAAAATGGTATAATAGCCATAATCTTAAAACGAGTGAATATTATTTGATTGTGGGTAGGTTTGTACCAGAAAACAATTATGAACTTGTAATAAAAGAGTTTATGAAATCAGATAGTAAGAAAGAGTTAGTTATTATAACTAATGTAGAAAAAAATAAATTTTATGAAGGTCTTTTAGAAAGAACAAAATTCAATGAGGATAAGAGAATAAAATTTGTTGGAACTATGTATGACCAAGAAGTTCTTGCACTAATAAGACAAAATGCATTTGCTTATTTTCATGGTCATGAAGTTGGTGGAACTAATCCTTCTTTATTAGAAGCTTTAGGTGCAACAAAGGTAAACATACTTTTAGATGTTGTTTTCAATAAAGAAGTTGCTATGGATGGTGCTCTTTACTTCTCAAAGAAGGATGGAAACTTAAGCAATTTAATAAATGAAACAGAAAAAATTTCTAGCGAAAAAATCTTAAGCCTTGAAAAGGCAGCTAAGGATAGAATAAATAAATTTTATTCTTGGGATTATATTGTAGAAAGGTATGAATCCTTATTCTTAAATAAGGGGTGTTAAAGTGAAGATATCGTTAATAGTCACTACATATAATAGAGTTAAAGAAATGGAGACTCTTTTTACTACCTTAAAAGATAGTACATTCAATAATTTTCAACTTATAGTCATAGATCAAAGTGATTTAGAAGTTATAAAAGAACTTTGTACAAAGTATGAAAAATTATTTGAGGTTAAATATGTTAAGGCAAGTAAAATGTCTTTATCAAAAGCTAGAAATTTAGGAATTGATTATATAAATGGAGACCTCATAGCCTTTCCGGATGATGATTGTTGGTACAATGAAGAATTCTTAGAAAAGGTTAATGATATATTTGAAAATCATAGAGATATAACTGCTATTTGTACAGGGGTATATGATCCTATAAATAATTTGCCATATAGTAGTATTGAATCAAAAAAACCAATAGTAAAGATTAACTCCTTCAATGCATTTAAGTATACAACATCTGTTGGAATATTTATAAGACGTGAAAGTATTCAAAGGTTTGATGAGGATTTAGGTCTTGGTGCTAAGTGGTTTGGGGGAGAAGATATAGATTATACTTTGAACCTTATATCAAAAAATAAAAATATATATTACTATAATGATTTAAAGGTTTATCACCTTTATAATCCACATGATGTAAATTTAGACAAGGAGTTTAAATATACAGTTGGATATGGGGCTGTAATAAAAAAATCATTAAAAGTATATGGATTTAAAACTACGGCATTATTAAAATATTCTTCAGTATTATTAAAGTTTAAAATTTATTCTATTATAGATAATAACCATAAACTTTATTCAACTAGGCTTAGTGGTATGAAAAAAGGATTCAAGGATTATAAGAAGTTGTCCGATTAATATATTGGGCAACTTTTTTTGTGTACAAGAAGGTATAAAAAATTTTGAGGCTAAAATGTTGAGAAAACCTAGGGTTAAAGGGCTTTTGAATTGAAAATCTTTGCTTAAAATTTTATAATGTATTATATTACATATAAGGATAATATTTAATTTAAAGTCAGGTATATAAGTATAATTTGTAGTATATTTTATAAGATTAAAATATAATTTACTTAAAATGAATATTTTTCTTGATACATAAGCATAATGAATGTAAAATTTAAGATGTACTTAATAAGTAAGAAGTTGCAAGTTTTGATAAGTATAAGCTTGTGTTAGTTAAAAGTTGAGAGTGAGGGATGTTTTTCTTCACAATGTTCAGGAAAACCAACATTAACTTGTTACTTGTCACTATTAATTTGTCACTTATAAAAATTGTTTTATTATTGGAGTGTGGATTTTAGGGAATAGAGTTAAGATAATAGATTAAATTCTGGGAATAGATGGAAAATAAACGTTATTTTATTATTGAACCTAGAATTTATGTTCCAATTTTAAATAGAAAAAAATATATATACATATATCTTCATTCAGATGGTGGAAAGAATACAACTGAATGAGGATTTGTTCTATATATTAAAAGGAGGGGAAGAATGAAATTTCTAAAAAAAAGGTTAAGCTTATTTTTAACTTTCATTTTTGCCCTAACATTAATTACTCCTGTTGAGATAGCTCATGCAGCATTACCTTTCAATGGAAATCTAGAGCTTCCAAGCTATGGATCAAGTATGAATGGTGATGTTATTCATGTTGAAGGTTGGGCCGTACATAACGATAGGGTTAAAGAAGTTAATGTTAGATTGGATGGAAATCCTATAGGTAAAGCTACTTATGGAAAAGAAAGAAACGATGTTCACGATGCTTTTTCACAATATTCTGATAGTAAGAATAGTGGATTTACTTATGAAATGTCTCTTAGGGATATTAAAGACGGGAAACATAATATAGAAATAGAAGTTGTTTCTCAAAGTGGATCTAAGGGATATTTAAGTACATCTTTTACAAAAACTAAATTACCAGCTAGAATGTGGGTAGAAACACCAGAAAATTACTCTAATTCAAATGGTTCTATGGTTAATGTAAGAGGATGGGGATTAAATCCGAGTGGGGTAAAGGAAGTAAAGGTTTATCTTAATGATAAGCTAGATGGATCAGCTAAAATAAATCTTCCAAGAGAAGATGTAAATGAAGTTTATCCTGGGTATCCTAATGGTACAAATGGTGGTTTTGAATATGACTTAAACCTAAATAATGGTGTTGAGGGAAGAAACAAAATCAGAATTGAAACTATAGGACAAGATGGTTCAATGCAAACTCAAGAAGTTTTTGTAAATTATAAAAAACAAGATCCTAAAATGTGGCTTGAACTTCCAGTATATGATTCAACAGCTGAAAGTTCATTAGTTAGTGTTTATGGTTGGGCGTTAAATCCAAGTGGTGTTAAGGAAGTAAAGATTTATTTAAATGATAAATTAAATGGTTCAGCAGACTTGAATCTTCCAAGAAAAGATGTAGATGCTGTTTATCCTGGATATCCAAATGGTGAAAATTCTGGTTTCGCTTATGACTTAAACCTGTCTAATGGAGTGGAAGGTAGAAATAAAATAACAGCTGAGGTAATAGGTAAAGATGGCACAAAGCAAAAGCAAGATACCTATGTTCAGTTTAAGAAGTTAGACCCTAAAATGTGGGTTGAATACCCAGAGAATTATAGTGTTACAGGACCAGATATTCTTGATGTTTTTGGATGGGCTTTAGATCAATCTGGCATTAAAGAAGTTAAGGTTTTACTTGATGGAAATTATGTTGGACTAGCTAAAACAAATCTTTCTAGAGAAGATGTAGATAGTGCTTTTCCAGGATATGCAAATGGTAAAAACTCAGGTTTTTCATATAAGCTATCTTTAAGTAATATAATCCAAGGACAACACAGAATAACTGTACAAGCTATAGGTAATGATGGAAAAGTTCAAAGTCAAGATAGATTTGTAAATTTAAAAGTTCTTGAAAATAAAATGTGGGTAGAAGAACCTGTAAATGGTAGTAATGTAAATAATACATTTAAAATTTCTGGTTGGGGATTAAATCAATCAGGGGTTAAAGAAGTTAATGTTTATGCTGATGATCAATTTATAGGTAATGCACAAAGTGGACTTGAAAGAAATGATATTTTTGCAAATTACCCAGAGTATGTTAATGCTAAAAATAGCGGATTCTCTTATGATATGAATATTGATACTTTAACAATAGGAAGCCATAAGATTACCGTTGAAATAGTAGGAAACAATGGAAAAAAACAAACCTCAACATTTAGTGTAAATGTTGCTAAAAAAGATATGAAAATGAATGTTGAATCATTGTATGAAAATATGAATGTAAATTCAAATGCATTAAAGGTTTCAGGGTGGGTATTAAGTGATTCTGAAATAAGAGATGTAAAAGTTTATGTTGATAATTCTTTACAAGGAAATGCTACAATGAACTTATCTAGAGAAGATGTAGACAACATTTATCCTGGTTATAAAAATGGTAAGAATAGTGGCTTTGAGTATAGCTTAGATGTTTCTAAATTATCAAAGGGAAACCATAGGGTAAAAGTTGTGACAACTAGTGTTGATGGTAAGTCAATAGAGAGAAGTGCAAATATCAACGTAATTAAAAGTGATTCAATAACATATAAGGAATATACTAATTCACTAGATTTTTATAGTCAAATTCAAATGAATTCTAATGCACAAATAATCTATGATGGTGGCTGGAGAAAGGCTACATGTGATGAGATTAAATACCAAATGAACCCAAACAACTTTGTTAATGATCCAGTTAAGAAATATATTTTCTATAAGTTAAGTTATACAGATGGCATAACAGCGGATCAACTTAATCAAGTTTTAGTTGGAAAGGGTGTTCTTGAGGGCAAGGGAGCTGCATTCCTTGAAGCAGGAAGACGTTATAATGTAAATCCTGTTTATCTTGTATCACATTCATTATTAGAGACAGGAAATGGTACATCAAAGCTTGCTACAGGTATTATTGTTAATTCTTTATATAAAAAGGAAAGTATTAAAGATGAAAACGGAAATACTGTTGTAGTTAAGGTTAAAGAAAAAGATGTTTCACCAAGACTTACATTTAATGTTTATGGTATAGGTGCATTTGATGATGATGCCAACTTCTGGGGATCTGATAGAGCCTACAGAGAAGGATGGTTTACTGTTGAAGATGCTATAATTGGTGGAGCTAAATGGATAGCTGATGGATATATTTCAAAGGGACAAGATACCCTTTATAAGATGAGATGGGATTTTGATAGTATGACTATGTGGCATCAATATGCAACTGATATTGAGTGGGCTACTAAGCAAACTTCTCGTATAAAGGCGCTTGTTGATAAGATAGATAATCCTAGTGTATCTTTTGAAATTCCTGTGTTCAAGAAATAGGGGAATTCATATAAACATGAAAATAGAGGGATAAGCACCGTAAACAAGCAGATTTCACCTAGTATTCTAAAGTGAAAAAAGCGTTACTTCCTAAATTCCAATAACTCACTGAGTTCAAACAATTGGAATTCTTAACGGAAGCAACACTTTTTTCACTAAGAATACTTACGGTTTATCTGATAGTTTACTAACGCTTATCCCTCTATTTTCATTTAGATAAATTTATTATTAGGAGAAAGGAATTTAAAAAGGTAAATCTTAACACCATCAATGTGTTTTTATAACAAGAATGATTAATGTTCGTCAGATAGTTTGCTAACGCTTATACCCACACACTTTTTATAGTATATATAGTGAAGAAAACTTAGGGAAAATTTAAAAAGATACATGGCGTCAGTGCCGATAAAAAAAAGTAAATATTAATATTGACAATATTTTTTAATAACAAGAATGAGTAATTACAGATAGTTTTATTTAAATATGTAAAGAATAATAATGCAACAATAAATGAATTTATAGAATAAACAAAATAATATGGTTTAAATAGAATTTTTAGGTTTATTTCTTTTGTAAAACTAAATATATAATGAAAAAAATTACATATTAGTATTTTAATAAGAGTTCTACATTGTGAATTTTTTTATTTCCAATTTACAAATAAAAAAAATAATAGTAAACTATATATTAGCTTATTATGTTTAAATGAGGGTATTCTTCAGAAAAAATCTGATGAAAACAAAAGTTGATTTTAGCTAGTATATTATTAATTTATATAAAGGTCAATAATAATAAGAGATTATAACAAATTATTAAAATTAAGTACCTGTATAGATTAAAACATTTTTATTATGTATAATATATGGGTAGTATACATAGTTAAAAATTAATGTATATGGAGGATTAGTATGCAAGTTAAAGAGGTAAAAATAGATACAACAATAGAGTCAAAGCCAGTGTACAATTTCTTTAAGAGATTATTTGATATTGTTTCAGCTATGGTGGCATTAATTCTTTTATCTCCAATATTTTTAGGTGTGGCGATAGCTGTAAAGCTAGATTCAAAAGGAGCAGTATTTTTTGGACATAAAAGACTTGGAAAAAACGGAAACTTTATAAAAGTTTATAAGTTTAGAACCATGTATGAAAACTCTAAGGAACTTTTTGAGAGGTTTACTCCTGAGCAAAAGAAAGAGTTTGAAATAAATTTTAAGTTAGATGATGATCCTAGAATAACTAAGGTTGGAAATTTTCTTAGAAAATCAAGCTTAGATGAATTGCCACAGCTCGTAAATATAATTAAGGGGAATATGGCAGTTGTTGGTCCAAGACCAATAGTTGAAAAAGAACTTGAAAAGTATGGAGAATTTGCGGGTAAATTGTTAAGCGTTAAACCAGGTCTTACAGGTAACTGGCAAGCAAATGGTAGAAGTGATACTACATATGATGAAAGAGTTCAAATGGATATGGATTATATTAATAAGAGAAGTTTTGGACTTGATATAAAAATAATATTCCAAACAGTATTTTCAGTTTTAAAAGGTAAGGGTGCTGTTTAACATTAGGAAGGAAGAATTGTATGAAGGACTTGTCAATTGTTATAGTAAGTTATAATACTTGTGATTTACTAAGAGATTGCCTAAATTCCGTATATAATAATACAGAAAATATAGATTATGAAGTTTGGGTAGTTGATAACCAGTCTAAGGATGGTAGTCCAGATATGGTGGAAAGGGAGTTTCCACAGGTTAAACTTATAAGAAACCCTATAAATGGAGGGTTCTCTCAAGCTAACAACTTAGCAATTAAACAGTGTTTAGATTATAGTAGGTATGTTTTAATTTTAAATCCAGACACTGTAGTTCCAAAGGAAACTTTAGAAGATTGTGTTAAACTTTTAAATAACAATGAAAAAGTTGGATGTTTAGGATGTAAGGTAGTTTTGGCTAGTGGTAAACTAGATAAGGCTTGTAAGAGAGGTTTTCCATCTCCATGGAATTCATTATGCTATTTCTTAAAGCTAGATAAGTTATCTCCAAAATCAAAGAAATTTGGCGGATACAATTCTACTTATATAGATGAAGATGAAGAAAGTGAAATAGATTGTTTAGTTGGGGCATTTATGATGCTTAGACAAGAAACTATTAAGAAAATAGGATTTCTTGATGATACCTTTTTTATGTACGGAGAAGATATAGACTGGTGCTATAGAGTTAAAGAAGGTGGATGGATAAACTATTATTATCCTAAAGTAAGAATAACTCACTATAAGGGTGAAAGTAGTAAAAAACAAAGTACAAGAATGATAGGTGAATTCCATAAATCTATGTTTATTTTTTATAATAAGCATTATAAAGCTCAATATAATTTCTTGGTAAATGGACTAACTTACCTTGGAATATATGCAAAGTGGGGAATGTCTTTACTTGTTAATGCGTTTAAAAAGGAAAAGAAGGTTTTTTAACATTATTTATTATGGTTAGAATATTATATATGGTGTAATGATATATGTGTGGATAACGTTAATAGGTATTAAATTTTAAAATTGAGAATTGATGATTGACAATTGTTCATTGTCCATTATCAATTAAAAAAGGGCATAGCCTTTTTTATAGTTATAAACAATTATAATTAACATTGAATCTTATCTTTATAGATTCTATATGTAGGGAGAATTACCAATGGAGTTAAAATTTAGTTTGGTAGTGGCAACTTTAGGTCGTTACGATGAATTAAGAGGGTTTTTTAATAGTATAAAAAATATAAATTATCCTCTAGATAAAATTGAGATTGTAGTTGTCGATCAAAATGATGAGTTGAATTTAAAACCTTTAATAGAGGAATTTTTAGATTTAAATATAGTTTACATAAAATCAGATGTTAAGGGGTTATCCCAAAACAGAAATATAGGGCTGAAACAATGTGCTGGGGATATTATTGCCTTTCCAGATGATGATTGTGAGTATTTAAACGATACCTTAAACATAGTAAATGAGTTTTTTGATGAAAATAAGGATAATAGTGTTGTTATGGGAAGAATAGTTCAGCGTGATGGGTCAGATTCATTAAGGGTGTGGCCAAAAGAAACCATAACTATAACTAAGAGCAATTTTTATACAAAGTGCTCATCTATTACTATGTTTATAAAGAAAAATTCAAAGACTTTAAAATTTAATGAAAAGCTTGGTACAGGTAATTATTTTGGAGCTTGTGAAGATGCAGAGATGATATATGGTTTTTTAAAAGAAGGATTGAAAATAACTTATAATCCAGAATTAAGATTATATCATCCCCATTATTCTTCAAGTCACAATATGAGTGCACAAAAGGTGTATAGCTATGGCTTAGGCTTTGGAGCATTTTGCAGAAGTAGATTTGATTTTCATAAATTCATGTTGTTTTTTAAAGCAGAAGGCTTTCATTTTGTAAATACTTTAATAGGGGTAATAACCTTTAATAAGGAACGAATGAAAAAAGGTTTTAACGCTTTTGTATCAAGAATAAAGGGATTTATAACTTATAAATCTTACTAGAGGGGGTTGTACAATGAAAGGAATTATATTAGCTGGTGGTTCAGGAACAAGACTTTATCCTGTAACTAAGTCAGTATCTAAACAAATATTACCTATATATGATAAGCCGATGATTTATTATCCTTTATCAGTTTTAATGCTTGCAGGGATTAAGGATATATTAATAATATCTACTCCAAGGGATTTAGGTTGCTTTAAAGAGCTTTTAGGAGATGGAAGTCAGGTTGGCTTAAATCTTCAATATAAGATTCAAGAGGAACCAAAGGGACTTGCAGAGGCATTTATAATTGGAGAAGAATTTATAGGGA
Organism: Clostridium frigidicarnis; assembly: GCF_900111985.1. GTDB lineage: Bacteria > Bacillota > Clostridia > Clostridiales > Clostridiaceae > Clostridium_Z > Clostridium_Z frigidicarnis. Next base: position 93,784 of record NZ_FOKI01000003.1, on the reverse strand, counting down.
ATGATAGAGTTGCATTAGTTTTAGGAGATAATATATTCTACGGTTACGGATTCTCTGAAAGACTTAAAAATGCAGTGGAAAGACAAGAATCTACTATATTTGGATATCATGTAAGCAATCCAAAGGCTTTTGGTGTAGTTGAATTTGATAAGGATTTTAATGTTGTTTCTATAGAAGAAAAACCAGAGGAGCCAAAATCAAATTATGCAGTTCCAGGGCTTTATTTCTATGATAATGATGTTATTGAAATTGCTAAAAATGTTATGCCTTCTGATAGAGGGGAACTTGAAATAACTTCTGTTAATAATGAATATTTAAACAGAGGAAAGCTTAAGGTTGAGCTTTTTGGTAGAGGTATGGCTTGGCTTGATACAGGAACTCATAGAGGGCTATTAGATGCGTCAAACTTTGTTGAAGCTATACAAACTAGACAGGGACAATATATTGCATGTATTGAAGAAATAGCTTATAGAAAAGGCTTTATAGATAATAAGCAACTTCTAGAGCTTGCACAGCCACTTTTAAAGTCAGAGTATGGTCAATATTTAGTTCAAGTGGCTAATGAAAAGAAATAGGAGGAGTTGAAGGTTATGAAAACTTATTTAGTAACTGGTGGAGCAGGTTTTATAGGCTCAAACTTTGTAATATATATGTTAAATAAATATAAGAATATAAAAATAATAAATTTAGATAAATTAACTTATGCAGGTAACTTAGAAAATTTAAAATCTGTAGAGGGTAATGAAAATCACATATTTGTTCAAGGGGACATATGTGATAAGGAATTAGTTTCAGGTTTATTTAAGAAGTATGATATAGATTATGTTGTTAACTTTGCAGCTGAATCTCATGTTGATAGAAGTATAAAGGATCCAGATATATTTGCTAATACAAATATATTAGGAACTTTAAATCTTTTAAATTGTTCTAAGAATGCATGGGAAACTAAAGAGGGATGGATTGAAGGTAAGAAGTATCTTCAAGTGTCTACTGATGAGGTTTATGGTTCTTTAGGAGATGAAGGATATTTCACAGAAACAACTTCTATAGATTCACACAGCCCTTATTCTGCAAGTAAGGCAAGTTCGGATTTAATGGTTAAAGCTTATGCTGATACCTTTAAGATGCCTGTAAATATAACAAGATGTTCTAACAACTATGGACCATTCCAGTTTCCAGAGAAGCTAATACCTCTTTTAATAAACAATTGTTTAAATCATAAGGATTTACCTGTTTATGGTGATGGTTTAAATATAAGAGATTGGCTTTATGTTGAGGATCATTGTAAGGCAATAGATATGGTTGTTAACAATGGTAGACTTGGAGAAGTTTATAATGTTGGTGGACATAATGAAAGAACAAATATACAAATAGTTAAGACTGTTATTGATTATTTAAACAAGAATGTTGATAGTGCTATAACAGAAGACTTAATAAAGCATGTTGAGGATAGAAAGGGTCATGATAGAAGATATGGAATAGACCCAACTAAGATTAAAGAAGAGCTTGGATGGTATCCAGAAACTTGTTTTGAAGAAGGTATAGTTAAGACTGTTAAATGGTACCTTGATAATAAAAAATGGATGGATAATATAACTTCAGGTGATTATCAAAATTATTATTCAGAAATGTATAAATAGAATTTTTAGAAATGTGTGCTTTTTAGCACACATTTTTTTGTTGGTGTGTAACAAATTGGATAGTCATTCGTTTTATAAGTGAATGGAGGTGAATTATGGAGAAAAATAAAGACAATACAGTGGTTTTAGTAGATCTGATTTTTAATGATCCTATATCATTAATAGAAGTAGGTAAATTAAAGACTAAGTATGACGTGGATTTTCCTTATTAGATCTTCAGGACGATCCGTATATAGAAGGGTATAAAAAGCAACTTAAAGATTTTATAGATAAGTCTAACAAATATAAGAATGATAGACGAAATGAAAATCAATGCTTTTAAGGTTCAAGATATGGGTTTTTATGATTGGGATAAATAATTAGTGCAAGTTTCTAAAAGAATTTCTTGCATAATTTTATAAAAAGTATTGCAAAATAATATAAATGTGTTATTATATGAAATATAAACAAAGAGAGAAATGCATATTGTATAAATGATGAATTATTCACAAGATATAGAAAGTAATGAATACAATTTATAGGGGGCAATATAAAAATGAAGAAATTTCCTAGTTCGATGATGACACAACATCCAGATAATGTAGATATTTATATTTCGGTACAGCAGGAGCCAGAAGAGGCTATAGAGGGATTATCTCCACATAATAAAGGTGGACTTGGAATAGATGAGGTAATGATTGATTTTGAGGGTAAGTTAACCCCTTATCATCAGACATCACAAATTGCTTTGGGATTAATTGCTAAAGATGTTATACCAGGAAAAGATGTTAGAATAACACCAAGAATACCTAATGCAAATAAGGAATCTGTTTTTAGACAACTTATGAGTATCATGTCTATTGTTGAGACAAATGTACAAGCATATGAACTTACAAAAACTCAAGCAATAAAAGAGGTTGTAGTTCCTATGGTTGAAACAGGTCAAGAAATTACTCAGTTTCAAGATAGAGTAAATTCAGTTATAGAACTTGGAAATAAGAATTATCCAATACACTTTGAACCTAACAGTGTAAGAATAATACCTTTAGTTGAAAGTGTTCCAGCTCTTGTAAATATAGATAAGATTTTTGATGAATTTTATCATACATGTGAGGGAAATGGATTTAAGCTTGATGATTTAAGATTTATGATAGCTCGTTCAGATTCAGCTATGTCTTATGGATTAATTTCAGGAGTGCTTTCAGTTTTAATAGCAATAGATAGAGCTTATAAATGGGGAAATAAGCACAATTGTGAAATGGCACCTATATTAGGATGTGGGTCACTTCCTTTTAGAGGACATTTTACAGAAGAGAATGTAGAGAAGGTTTTAGAAACTTATAGTGGTATAAAAACTTTTACTTTCCAGTCAGCTCTTAGATATGATCATGGAGCGGAAAAAACTAAGAGTGCTACAAATAAATTAAATAAGGGCATTAAGAATTCTATTCATAGAAATTTTAAAGAAGAAGATATACAACTTATGAAGGAATTTATAGGGATTTTCTCAAAACATTATTTAGTTACATTCTTAAAAGTAATAAATACAGTATCATTTGTAGCTGATTTTATTCCTAAGAATAGAGATAGATTAACTAAGGCTAAAACAGGAATTGAGTATAATAGAGAAGTGGCAGATTTAAATCAAATTGCAGATTTAGTTAAGGATGAGAAGCTTAAGAAAGAAATTCTTTCAATAGATAATTCAACTGAATTTGCAGTGCCTAGAGCTATATCTTATACAGGTGCTATGTATACAATAGGACTTCCACCAGAAATAATGGGTATGGGAAGAGGTCTTAAAGAAATTAAGGATAAGTATGGTGATGAGGGAATAAATAAATTACTTGAATTTTATCCAATGCTTAAAGAAGATTTACGCTTTGCAGCTAAGTTTGCTAACGGGGGAGTTGCAAAGAAAATTATAGATGAAAGTGCAAGACAAGAGTATAAAGAGGATATGAGACTAGTTAATGAGATTCTAAATCTAGGGGTAGATTTTGAAGACTTGAACGAAAATAATTTTTATCATACTCTTTTAAAAACAACAAGACCTATAGTTATGCATTTAATCGGAATTGAAAAAACTGAAATACTTGGCAAAACTGAGGAGTTAAAAATCCTAAATGAGTGGATTGTTAGAATGGGTAAAATAAGAGGAAGCATTGGTTAATTGAAAATTGATAATGGACGATTGACAATTGTGGATGTTTTTATTCACCCTGTTCACAAAAACTGATAATTAAATTTAATTTTACAAAAGGTCGGTAAGAAGAAATTCTTACGGACCTTTTGTCATTGTATAGAAATTTATATAAATTCTCTAGTGCAAAATGCTGATAACCGCGCAATTTTATGAATTCATTATGCTTTTCAAAGTCTATTCAATTTTCTTAATGAATATGTACTAAAAGTCTGGTTATATAAGTGTTAGAAAACTATCAGATAGAACGAATCTTCATTTAGTGAATTGATTATACTTAAAATTACATATATATTTTTGAGTATAAGGAATTTTATAAAGAAAAGAGAGGGCTAAGCATTAGCAAACTATCTGGCGAACATTAATCATTCTTGTTATAAAAAACATTGATGGCGTTAAGAATTCCAATCTGTTCGAAGTGAAGCAAGTTATTGGAATTTAGTCGTTGATGCCTTTTTATAACTTAGAATTATATGCATAGCCAGCTAATTAGATCGCACTTTTCTGTTTTGATAAATTTTTGTTTTTAAAATTATACATCCTTATAATAATAAATTATTTAATGAAACTAGAGGGATAAACGTTAGTAAACTATCAGATAAACCGTAAGCATTCTTAGTTCAAAAAGTGTTACTTGCGTTAAGAATTTCAATTGTTTGAACGGAGTGAGTTATTGAAATTTAGGAAGTAATACTTTTTGAACTTTAGAATACTAGGTGAAATCTGCTTGTTTACGGTGTTTACCCCTCTAGTTTCATGTTTAGATGATTTATTTAAAAAATATTTTAAATAAACTGAAAATTCTATTTATCATAGTAGTAGTTTTTGAATATAATAGTAGTATAAGCACAGTAATATTAAATGAGGTGATTGTATGAAAAAAATATATTGGGGACTTTTACTTTCCTCCTGTATATTGCTTATTCTAGTTATGAGTATTGTTTTAACTGTTAAAAAGGATAATTGTGACTCTCTAGCATATGATTTAATTCATACACCATTACCATGCTACAATGTGACGGATACTGATCTAGATAATAATAAAAATGATGTTTTTATATTTTATACTAGAGATGAGGCTATTAATTTTGATAAAGAGTACGGAACAAATATTAGTAAAAATATTATGGATAACTTTATTGGTAAAAACTTAGTTCTTATAAAGGTTAACTGGGAAAATAAAATTAATGGTTCGGCTTATAAGATTGATTGTATAAATTATAAGGATAACGTTATTACTATAGATTTAAAACCTAAGCAACAAAAAATAACTATCAATTCTAATGATAAGAATATAGTCTATAATTATTTCTTGTTAATTGAAATGGATGATTCAGTTATAAATAATAAAACAACTCTAGAAATAGCAATTAAATAAATTTTCATGGCTTGTCTTATAATCTTTAATAATGCATTCACTTCAATACTGTGCATGGGTTATAGGACAAGCTACTACTTATTGTTACGCAAAAATAACTAAATAGATTATCATACTAACTTGTTATTTTTTATTGTTAGTGTATAAGAAATTATAGAAGTTTTTAATCCTAAAATGCTGATAAAACCTAAGGTTAAAGGGCTTTTGAATTGAAAAATGAGAATTTGCAATTGACGATATTGGATGAAATCTTTTTAATAAGATTTCTAAAATAAAAAAATCTTATTAAAGAAAATCTGTGATTTTCAACAACAACTGTCAATTTTGAACTGTCAACTCTCAATTATAACATGGTGCAGCTATTTTTTTCAATGTGCCTTAATCAGGGTAATAACATTTAAGAATTCTTAAATGTTATTTTTTATGGGATATTATAGATTTTAAATTTGCGGATAACTTTAATTTGTCACTTGTCACTTAAAAAAATATATATAGAACAAATTGAATGTTTAGGCGAGTTAACCTATTGTATATAAAAAATATATTAAGATTGAAGCTTGAATTTTTGTTAAATTTTGAAAATCAATAGCATTAGTAAATACATACTTATATAGTAGATAAACTCATGTTTATGATAGAAGGAGGGAAACCTATGAAGATAGCAGTTAGGCGTGGTCATCAATACACCGGACAAGATCAGGGTGCTGAAGCAATAATAAAGGAAATTGATGTAGCTGAAAAATATTATAAATTAGCGCTTGAAGGATTCAAAAGTCTAGGCCATGAAGTGTTAGATGTTACTCCACCAGAGGCAAATCGAACATTATCAGATAGTTTACTTTATGGAATAAATATGGCTAATAATTGGGGTGCTGATTTATTTGTAAGTTGTCACGTTAATAATGCATATGATAGTTATAGAGGAAGCTTAGGATGTGAAGTTATATATGCTATAGGTAGCTCATCAGGTGAAAAGTATGCAACTAGTGTAGAGAGTCAGCTTTCTAGCTTAGGGTTTAAAAGTAGGGGTGCAAAGGCAGATGTAAGAGGTCTTGCAGAACTTATAAAGACTAACATGCCAGCTATAATTGTTGAACCATTTTTTGTTGAGGCTACTAATGATATAGATGTATATAATAGCATTGGAGATAAGGGGATTGCTAATTCAATAGTAAAAGGGGTTACAGGTAAAGATATACCAAGTGGAGGAAATGGAATGAAATACGTAGTTACTAACTATTTGCCAGAAGGTCAGTATGGAGTTGAAATAAATTCCATAATTAAAAAATATTTTAGTGAATTAGATAGATTATATGTTAGAAGTAATGATACAGGAATATGGATAGAAACTCAAAATATGCCTGAAGACAAGGCGAATTCAATAGCCCAATCTTTAAAAAATGATAATTTGTTTTGGTCTATAGAAGAAGCAAATTAAATATATATGTAAGCATACTTTAAATTAACAAAAATTTTTTATATTGCTATAAGAATCATCTTAAATATGTGAATTTAGGATGATTTTTCTTTGCTTTTACAACAAAGATATAAAGGTAGATTGGACAAAGATATAAATAAAAATTATAATAAGGTTACTTAATGAAAAATAGTTTTTAATATAAGGAGTCGTTAATGTGAGAACTAAAAAGGCAATAAAAAATGCAAAATATAATATGTTTTTTTATTTATTGTTATCAATACTTACTTTTGTAGTAAAAGGTACATTTATAAAAGAACTAGGAAATGATATAAATGGATTAAATTCATTACTTAGTAGTATTTTAAATTTAATAAATCTTGCAGAGCTGGGAATAGGTAGTGCAGTAATGTTTGCATTATATAAGCCAGTAGCTGAAGGAAATGTGAAGTTAATAAAGGGTATAATGGATCTTTATAGAAAGATGTATGCAATTGCTGGCGTTATTATGCTTGTATGTGGAGTTTTATTTATACCATTCTTAGGTATATTTACAAAAGGTCAAGTACCTATGGGTGATGTAATAGTGTATTATTTAATATATTTAATAAATACATCATTTAGTTACTTTTTTTCTCACAAGCTTACGTTACTTTATGTGTATCAAGAAAACTACACTATATATAAATATGATGGTATATTTAAAATTTTAAAAAATTTAATACAATTAGCAGTTTTATATAAATTCAAATCATATAAAGGATTTTTAATTGTAGAGACTGTCTGTAATATCTTATATTATTCAGTAATAAATAGGATAATAAATAAAAATTATAAACATGTATTGGAATGTGAAGGAACTTTGGATATAAGTACTAAGCAAGGTATATATACAAATCTAAAAGCTCTAGCATTACATAAAATAGGTGGATTTGTTGTGTTTGGTACAGATTATATGGTAATGGCGTATTTTGTTACCTTAACAAATCTAGGAACATATAGTAACTATTTAATGATTATAACTTTTTTCGGTAGTCTCATTAGTAAAATATTTGAAAGTGTAATGTCAAGTATAGGAAATTTAATTAGTTCCTCTAGTGAAGAAAAAACATATACAGTATTTAAAAGATTATTCTTTTTTAACTTTTGGGTAGTGTGTTTTATAAGTATATCTATTTATAATACTATGCATAACTTTATACACCTTTGGGTTGGAGATTTATATTTAGATAATATAGTTTTAGCATTAATGATAGTTAGTTTTTTTATAACTAATATGCGACCAAGCTTAGAAAAATTTAAAGAAGCGGCAGGAATATATAAAGAAGATAGATTTGCACCAATTTTTGAAGCTTTAATAAATTTCGTGGTTTCTATAATACTTGCAAGGTGGTTTGGTATTGCAGGAGTAATTATAGGAACAATAACAAGTAGCTTAGCTGTTGTATTTTGGATAAGACCAGTGCTAGTTTATAGAATTGTATTTAAAAGAAATGTATCAGGTTATTTTTATAATTACTTTAAAAAGACTGTTATAACAATCATTATTTTAGTTACATCAAATTTTTTAATGAATAAAATTCCGCTTTCATTTGGTATAGGAAGTTTTGTAATTAAATGTATGTTTAATGTAGTGTATATTAATGTATTTTTATTTATTTTATATAGGAAAACTCCAGAATTTATATATTTTAAAGATTTAATTTTATCTAAAATTAAATCAATTAAAAGTTAAATATAGCAAAAATCACCTGTAAATGTTATTATAGGTGATTTTTGGTGCAAACTCCTTGTTTCACACAAAATATACATAGCATCTTTAACTTGTTATTTTCTTTCATGTACCTAAAGTAAATTGGACATTATAAAGAATAAATTTTATAATAAAAGTATTTCATGAAAATAGAGTATTAAATTAAAAATATAAGGCACATTCAAAAAATAACAAGTCAGTATGGAAGTCTATTTAGTGTCATGTGCCTAAGAAGGATGGTTAAAATTGATATGGTAGATGTAAGTATTATTATACCTGCTTACAATGTTGAAAAATATATAGGTAGAACACTAAATTCAGCAATAAATCAGACATTTAAAAACATTGAAATTATAGTTATTAATGATGGGTCAGAGGATAATACTCACGATATAATAGAGGAATATGCTAATGTTGATTCAAGAATAAAGGTTATACAGAAAGAGAATAAGGGAGTATCATCTGCACGAAATCAAGGCATTAAATCTTCTGTAGGTGATTATTTAATGTTTCTTGATGGAGATGATTGGGTTGAAAATACAGCAGTAGAAGAAATGTATTCATTCTTAATTAATGAAGATGGCGATATTTTAGTAAGTGATTTTTATTTAGATTATGGAAAAAAAATAATGGATTATTACTTTGAGTTTAATGATGATAGTATAGACAACATTGAATATATAAAGAAAATTTTACTTGGTCAAAGTAGTGGGGTAATATGGAATAAAATGTTTAAAAGAAAGCTTTTTATTGAACATAATATATTGTTTCCTGAAAATATAACTCTTGGAGAAGATGCTTGTACATTAATTAAATTAATTTATAATAGCAAAAAAATAATTAAATTTAATAAGTCCTTTGTTCACTATATTCAAAGACCTGAAAGGATTACTGCAACTAACAATGAAAAAAGCTATAGCATATATGATAGTGTAATTTGTTTAACTCAATATTTTTATGAAATTGATTTATACCATAAACTAAAAGATGAAATAGAATTTTTTGAGTACCTTTATGTGTTCTATTATAGAGTAATAGAAGCAAAGACTAACAATGAAGTAACAGTGGACATGTATTGTAGATGGAAGAATACTAGAAAAAAAATAAGATTCAATATACATTATAAGAATTTTATAAATAGCTTATCCTTTAATAAAAGACTAAAAAGTAGACTTGTTTTGTTTAACTATAATTTAGCTTGTATAATATTTAAATTTACTAAAAGATTTAATAAAGATATAATAACATTTGGAGAATAAAGCTAGTTATATTAAAATAGTAGTGTATGACTTTAAAATTGAAAAAATGAGTATAATAAATATACAGAAATAATATATTTAAATTTGAAGTTAACAGATGTTGTATAAGGAGTGTAATTGATGAACATGATGATGAATAATGATTTTTATGGAGAAAGTAGGATAGATAAATTTTTGAAAATAGCTTTAGCTGTTATGCTAATAAGTATTCCTTTTATGAATTTGCCATATATGAAAAAGTTTATGGGGGAACTTGGAGCGCAAGGTAGTGCATATGTATTTATATTTATTATAATGCTAGTATTTGTAGATATGGTTTTTGTAAAAAGAAGATTTTATAGAATTAATAATATATCTATCTATATACTTATGGCGTTTTTAGTATGGGTATGTATTTCAACAGCTTTTAATTTTAGTAATATAATGAGCAATACCTTTAAGGGCAGAAGTGGACTAGAAAAACTGATACTTCAAGTTGGGGTTTTAGGTTTCTGTATTCTAAGCTTTTATTGTGTTTATTATATAGTAAAATCAAACAAATTAAGTATGACATTTATGAGAAAATTTGTAACAATAAGTTTTCTTATATGTGGAATATATTCTTTTATGGAAGTAGGATATCTTTTAAATATAAGAGTTTTTGATGAAGCTTTAAAAGGAATATCTTATTTTGTAAATATGTATTTTAGAGGAGATCTATATCCTAGAGGAGTAAGATCAATTTGCGGAGAAGCTTCGTATTTTGCTATGTTTGTGACTTTTGCATTTCCATTTATAGCAAGTTATATTTATACAAAAAAAACAAATAAAAACTTTTGGTTTGTTTTATTAAATGTATATTTATTAATTTTAATATTTTTCTCAAAATCTAGAATTGGATATATGATGGTTTTAGTTCAAGCAGCTATGATATTATGTTATGGACTTTTTCTAAGTAAAAATAAAAGAAGCATTATAAATACAATACTTGTTGCTATTATTAGTATGGTTATGGCATTTGGTGTAAATAGTTTATTTTACAACAGAGCTTCAGAGGAAAGAGTTGAGTATGATAGAAATACATCAAGTTCTTTAGCACTAGGAGATGTATATGGATCTTTAAATGATGAAAATAATATGTCCAATGTTGCAAGAACAGGACTTTGGAAAGCGGCAACAAAAATGAGTTTGGATAATCCAATTAAAGGTGTTGGGTTAGGTCAATATGGGTTTAATGTATCTAATTATATAGATGATGACACTAAGCGATCAGATGAAATAAAGAACTGGATAGACCCAGAATCAGCAGCATGGCCACCAGCATTTTCAATACATTTTAGAATATTAGCAGAGTTTGGATTTGTTGGAGCTGCACTTTGGGTTATTCTTTGGCTAAGTATAACTATTCAATGTTTAGCTAGATTTATAAATAGTAGATTTGATGTTACTGGTATGGTAATCATTACTTTAATAGCAGGAGTTATGATGAGTGGTTTTAATTCAGATACTTTCGGATTTTTTCCTTATTATATAGTTTTGGCTTTAGCAATGCTATATATAAAGGGAGAAGAATTTTTAAATTTAAAAGATTCTAATTTATATTAAAAGATATGTATATTTTTTAGTATAATGGCTTTATAAGAAGCAACCTGGGGGGGAATATTAGTGGCTAAGGTGAGTGTTATTGTAGCTGCATATAATATAGAAAAATATATAGATGTATGCATGAAGTCTATAATGAATCAAACTCAAGATGATATAGAAATTATTGTGGTCAATGATGGATCAAAAGATGACACTTTATTAAAAATAAAGTATTTAAGAGAATTAGACAACAGAATAATTATTGTAGATAAGAAGAACGAGGGTGTTAGTAAAGCAAGGAATGAAGGTCTTAGTCATGCTAGAGGTGAATATGTTATGTTCATTGATGGTGATGATTATGTAGATTTTACAGCCATAGAACTTCTATATAAAAAAGCTAAAGATGAAGATGCTGATTTAGTTTGCTACAATTATGCTTTTAGCTATGAAGATGGTACAAATATAATAAACAAAGAAGAAGCATTTAAATGTATATCAGGTGATGAATACCTAGAATTATGTTTAAGTTCTTCGGTAGCATTATCTCTTTGGAGTAAACTTATACGAAGAGAAATTTTAATTAAGCACAATATAAAATGCCCAGAAAACATTGCATTTGCTGAGGATATGGCGACTAGTGTACATATAGCATGTTATGCAAAGAAGGTGTGTAAAGTTAATAAGTGCTTATATTATTACTTACAAAGAGGCACAAGTGTAACTAAAACAGATTCTAAAAAGGTTTTAGATATATTAAAGAGTATAGAGAAAATAAAAACTTATTTGGATTATAGCTGTAAGTATGAAAGATTTAAGGGGAATTTTGAATTACTTGCATTTCAACACTTATACTATTATAATGTTGTAACGTCTAATATAATAGGAGAATCACATAAAGCTCTTTATTATAATTGGAAAAATTATGGGTATAATATCAATGAAAATAAATATTATAAAAATTTTATATGTAAATTAAGTAAAAATGATAATATAAGATTAAAATTATATAATATTAATTATAATTTAGGAAAGTCATATGTTTTAGCATGCTTAAAAATAAAAGGATGTTTACTTAAAAAGTAAAGGAGAGTGGATTATAGTGGCTAAGTTTAAATTCTTAGAAACAGAAATAAAAGATGTGTATATAATAGAGCCAACAGTTTTTGGAGATCATAGAGGTTTCTTTATGGAAACTTATAATTATAAAGAATTTAATGATGCAGGACTTTCAATGCAGTTTGTTCAAGATAATCAATCAAAGTCTAAAAAGGGAGTACTTAGAGGATTACATTTCCAAACTCAAGATCAGCAGGGTAAACTTGTTAGAGTTATAAAGGGAGAAGTTTTTGATGTAGCTGTGGATTTAAGGAAAGGATCAGAAACTTATGGAAAATGGCAAGGAGTTCATTTAAGTGAAGAAAATAAAAAAATGTTTTATATTCCAGAAGGATTTGCTCATGGATTTGTAGTTTTGTCAGATGAAGCTGAGTTTGTATATAAATGTACTAATTTATACAATCCTAGATATGAAGGCGGAATTGCATGGAATGACCCAGATATCAATATACAATGGCCAATAGAAGGAATTGATGAAATACTGCTTTCAGAAAAAGATAAAAAGGCGAAAACATTAAAGCATTGTAAAATAGAGCTTTAAGATTTAGGAGCATGTTATGGAATATAGAGTTTGTAGTTTAAGGGAAGCACAATGTAGAATGTTTCAGATTTTGAGGGAAATAGATAGAATTTGTAAAAAGCACAACATAACATATTGGCTTGATGGAGGAACTCTTCTTGGTGCTATGAGACATGATGGTTTTATACCATGGGATGATGATTTAGACATAGGTATGCTTAGGCAAGATTACGTAAAGTTCATAAGCATTGCACAAAGCGAGTTTGGAGAAAAGTATTTTCTTCAAACTCCTTTAACCGATACATATTCTGAAGCTTCGTGGATAAAGGTAAAGGATAATAATAGTAAGATCCTTGAGGAAGAAAATAATAATAATGCCCACTCAGGGTTGTTTGTAGATATTTTTCCATATGATACTTTAAGTGATGAGGATGTTAAAAGGAAAAAGACTATAACTAATGTAATGTTTTTAAGGGCATATACAAAAACTAGATTTAAGAAGCCAATTATAAAAAATCTACCTAAAAATATTGGTATATGTGGGTTAAAGACATTAGGTTTGTTATATAAATTAATAGATTATAATGATTATTTAGGTAGAATACATAAAAAATATAATACTAAATATAGAAAAACAAGTAATAAACTTAATTATGGGGTTGAGGTGCCTTGGGAGTTAGATATAGATAAGCAGGACATTTTTCCATTATCTACACATAGTTTTGAGGGCATTGAATTTCCGATACCAAATAACAGCGATGAATTTTTAAAAAAATTATATGGGAATTGGACACAGCTACCACCAAAAGAATATAGAATGCCATCCCATAGTGACGCTGTTTATATTAAGGATTTAAACTAAGATTTCTTGAGGAGAAGATTAATGAAAGTTGGATTTTTAGTTGAGGACATTACTGCAGTAGGTGGGGTTGAGAGAGTGGTTTGTATGCTTGCAAACCATTTTTCTAAATTTTACGGATATAAGATAAAAATTATATCTTTAATACCACCTAAGAATTCTAAAATAGGATTTGAATTAGACCATAATGTTGATGTAATGTATTTAAATTATGATAATAGCGGAAACTTTTTTAAGAAGCATACTAAAGGTCTTAAAATGTATAAAAAACTTTTTAATGAGATAGATATAGAAGTATTATTTAGTTTATATACTAAAACAAATGTTTATTTCTCTATATTAAAAAATAAGATTAAACCCAAAATAATAGCATGTCAGCATGGACAATATTATTTTGATAATATTGTTTTTAGAATTATGGAAAGAATTTTTTATAGAAGATTAGATCCATTGGTGTTATTAACAGAAAGAGATAAAGAAATATATAGTAAGTTCTGTAAAAACACAATGGTTATGCCTAATGCAACTCCATTTAGAAATGAAGAACCTTATGATGGAAATAGCAATAAGATTATAAGTGTTGGAAGGCTTAGTACCGAGAAGTCTATTGATTATTTAATTAATGGATTTAAGTTAATACATAAGGAATTTCCTCAGTGGACTTTAGAAATTGTGGGAGATGGAGATGAAAGAGAAAAACTTCAGAATATGGTTAAGGAATATAATATGGAAGGTCAAATTATATTTTCAGGTTTTTGCAGTGATGTTAAGAAAAAGTATGAGGAAGCAGCATTTACAGTATTAACATCTCAAACAGAGGGATTCCCTATGATGTTAGTAGAATGTAAAGCTTGTGGAATACCATCTATTAGTTTTGATATACGAACTGGACCAAGAGAAATAATTGTACATGAAGAGGATGGATTAATTGTTCCACAAAACAATGTTGAAGAGCTAAGCAAAGCCATGAAAAAACTTATGAGTGATAAAGATCTACGAGTTAAGATGTCTAGAAATGCTATAGAGAACAGTAGACAATATTATGTGGAGAATATCGCAGATAAGTGGAGAATAGTTATTGAGGGGAGAGATTAATATGAAAATTTTAATTACAGGTTCTAAAGGACAACTGGCTAATCAAATAGTCAATATTTTGGATAGAGGGTGTAGTGATATTGGAGAGATTTCTAAGGAATTAAAAAATGCTAAAATAGTAGGATTTGATTCAGATATTATGGATATAACTGATTTAAACAAGGTTAGAGAGATTTTTAATAATGAAAGACCTGATGCAGTTATAAACTGTGCAGCATGTACTAATGTTGATGGATGCGAATCAAATTATGAATTAGCATTTAAGGTTAATGCATTAGGAGCTAGAAATTTGGCTATGGTTTGTGAAGAAATAGGAGCAAAGCTTATACAAGTTTCTACAGATTATGTTTTTGAAGGAAATGGAACAATACCATATAAAGAATGTGATATTACAAACCCAGTAAGTGCTTATGGTAAAACTAAGCTTTTAGGGGAACAATATGTTAGGGAATTTTGTACAAAGTATTTTATAGTTAGAACAGCTTGGCTATATGGTCATGTTGGGAAAAACTTTGTAAAAACAATAATGAATGCAGCAAAAGAAAGAGGACAATTAACTGTAGTTAACGATCAAAGAGGAAATCCTACTTATGCAGAGGATTTAGCTTATCATATATTAAAATTAATTGGAACTGAAGAGTATGGAGTTTACCATTGTACAGGAGAAGGTGAGTGTAGCTGGTATGATTTTGCTAAAGCTATAGTTGGATTTTCAGGTATAGAATGTAAAGTAGAACCAATAACATCAGATAAGCTTGATAGAGCTGCTAAAAGACCTGCTTTTTCATCATTAGATAATATGATGTTAAAATGCACAGTAGGAAATGGGATGAGACACTGGGAAAAAGCTTTAAAAAGTTTTATAGAGAGTGTTAAATAGTGAGGTAGTGGAAATGCCTAAGGAAAAATCGTTAGTAAAAAATGTGATGTACAAATCGCTCTTAAGTCTTTTTAATATAGTTGTACCTATAATAATAGGTTCTTATGCTACAAAGATTATCGGAAAAGATGGCATGGGTGAAGTTTTTTATGCAGATACAATATATCAATATTTTTTGATTTTTGGAGCTTTTGGTATATATAACTATGGTCTTAGAGAGATTAGTAGAATACGAGACAATAAAGAAAAATTAAAACAACTTTTTTCATCACTTTTTATTTTGGGAGTTGCATCTAATATAATAGTGCTTCTTGCCTATGCTGGGTTTATATTTTTCAACTATAAAGGTACGAGTAGCTTTTCTATATTTGCAATATATTTATTTAGTATATTTTCTAATTTATTTTATGTAGAATGGGCCAATGAGGCATTAGAGAAGTACGATTTTATAACAATTAAAACTATAATAGTTAAACTTATATATATAGTTGCATTACTTACATTAGTTAAAACACCAGAGGATTATTTAATATATGCAGGGCTTATAAGTGTGGCTCTATTTTTAAATAATATAATAAGTTTTGTTTTTATAGTTAAAGATATAGGATTTACTTTAAAATGTCTTACATTTAGAAGACATGTAAAATATTTAATTATGGCATTAATTATGGCTAATGGAAATGTTTTATATACTCAACTTGATAAACTATTTTTAGGTTCTAATCTTGGAAAAGACACGGTTGCTTTCTATACTACACCTCAAAATGTTGTTTACATGATTAATGCATTTATAATGTCAGTTGTATATGTAACAATACCTAGACTTTCAAACATACTTGCGGCTAATGATGAGAAGGCTTATTTAAAACTACTCAATAAAGTTGCAAAGAGCTTAAGTCTATTTTTATTTCCAGCAGCTATGGGATTAACTGTTTTGGCAAGAGAAATAATTCTTTTATATGCTAAGCCAGAGTTTTTGCCCGCTGTACCTGTACTTCAAATTTTCACAATTTACATGATTACTTTGGCATTTGAATCTATTTTGTCAAATCAAGTTATGTATGTTAAGAAAAGAGAAAAGGTGCTTATATGCTTTATTATATGTTGCGGATTATTTAATTTAATTGCAAAGATAGGGTTAACAAAAGCAGGATTATTAACTCCAGTTACTGCAGTTATGACAACAGTAATGGCGAATATTATATTAATAAGTCTAGAATTTTTCTATTCAACTAGAGTTTTAAAAGTTGATATTCCTATATTTAAATTAGATAAGTTTAAATATTTGTTTATATCATTATTATTTATACCAATAACTTATGGGGTTAAGATGATATTTGCATCTACAGTTATGATTACATTAGTTACAATGATACTATGCGGTTCAGTATATTTTGGTATACTTCTAGTTACTAAGGATGAAGTTGTAATTGCTATTTTGAATAAATTTCTTAAAAGAGCTTAAGAAGCTTTGATAACTTGTCACTATCTTAAATTTGTTACTTACATATTGAAAGTTGAAAATAGAGAGTTGAGGATTTTTTTTGTTTATTTTATTAAAAAACTAATGATTGAATTTAGCTTTTTGTAAAAAAATCAACATTAATTTTCAATTCTTTATTTTTAGCTCTAAATTTAATAAAAGTTATAAGTTTAATTCTCATAAAAGTAACAATTAGAAAGTTGAATTTTTGAGTTATGATAGTTGCATATTATGGAGTATTAAGCATTGATAGGGTATATGAATGCTTAATCTATAAAAATAAATTATTAAGATTTTATGAGTAAGAGTGAGTTTCACATAAAAAATGTAGTTATTTCAATTTATATTCATAAAATGGTTACAAAAATAAAACAAATTGGTTAAAAAAATCAAAAAAATAATAACAATAAATTGACAATGGAAAAATTTGAATGTATAATAATGTTAAAATTCAAAAAAGGGGGATGTGTGAGTGATAAATATAAAAAGAATTTGTTTATTCACGGTAGGGGCTATATTAACTATGAGCTCCATGATTACATATGTGGCTAACGCTTCAACGGAAACGATAACAAATAATAGGGCTAAGCAATTTGTAGATATTGTAACTGAACAAAAGAATAAACCATATCAGTATGGTGCAACTGGTCCAAGCTGTTTTGATTGTTCAGGTTTAATATATTATGCAACTGGACAGATGCCCTCTTTAAAAATAGATGGACAAGATGTTAAAATTAATTTAGAAAATGGATTAGGAAGAAGTACAAATGATCAATATAATGCAGAAAAGGGTCATTATGTTTCTATATATGATAGACGTCCAGGAGATATAGTGTTTTTTGGAGGGTCTAGTTATAATGTAACCCATGAAGGGATGTATCTTCAAGGGGATACTTTTATTCATGCTCCAAGAACTAATGAAGTTGTTAAGGAGACTTCTCTATCAAGTAGATCAAATTTGCTTCCTAGTGTTAGAAGGCTTGAAGGATGGCTTCAATCTTCGAATTCTTGGAAATTTTTAGTGGCTGATACTGAAGTTAATAATAAGTGGATATTAGATAACAATAGCTATTATTATATAAACAATAGTGGATACATGGAAGAAAATAGTTGGCAATGGATAGATGGAAGTTGTTATAAATTTAATCCAAGTGGAATAATGGAAAGTGATAATTGGCTTTGGGACAATGGTAAATGTTACTATGTAAAACCAAGTGGAGCAATGGACAGAAATAATTGGGTTCAATATAAAGAGATTTGGTATTATGTGGGTAATGATGGAGCTATGATAGTTAACGATTGGGTCCAATGGAAAGATATATGGTACCATGTAGGAAGTGATGGAGCTATGCAAAAAAGCTGGCTTACTATAAATGGAAAACAATATTACTTCTACAATGACGGAAGTATGGCAGTAAATACAGTAATTGATGGTAAAACAATAGGATTTGATGGAGCAGTTATTAAAGGATAAGATTAATTTAGTTGCAATAATAATTGATAATTTTAAGTCAGTGGCAGATTGCAATAATATAACTCTTTTATGAGTTAATAAAAAATATTAATATATGATAACAAAGTTGCTACGAAATTTTCACGTGGCAATTTTTTATTTTTGAGTTTATAGTTATGTCTAGTAATTAACAATATGTTATTTCATTAATGATTCAACACTAGTTGCTATAATTATTCCTATGTTTACATATTTGGAAAATAAAAGTAAAAAATACTATATTGATTACAAAATGATAACAAAAAGTAAAAAACGACAATTTTTCAATGTAATAAAAGATATAAACTTAAAAGAAGTCAATGAAAATTGTTGATTTGTAAGAAATGAATAATTTGACATTAAAAGTAATATAACTGTATTATATTGGTATAATATAAAAAGGGGGAGATATTTATGAAAAATATCAAAAAAGTGTGTTTATTAGCATTAGGAGCTGTGATGACTATGACTACTATGGTTACATATACAGCTAGTGCAGCAACAACATATACTAATAATCGTGCATCTCAAGCTGTAAGTATAGCTAAAGCTCAAGAGGGCAAACCATATGTATATGGGGCAACGGGTCCTAATTCTTTTGACTGTTCTGGGTTAATGTATTATGTGTATAATACTAGACTTGGTAATAGTATAGATAGGACAAGTGAAAGTCAATATGGTGCTAAAAATACAGCAGCGGATAAAAATAAGTTCGTCTCATTTTCAGATGCTAGATCAGGAGATTTAGTTTTCTTTGGAAGTGAAAGTGGACCACACCATGTAGGAATGTACTTAGGTGGAGATACTTATGTGCATGCACCAAGTACTGGTGATGTTGTAAAAGAAAGTTCTTTATCAAGTAGATCAGACAAGCTGTATACAGTTAGAAGAATTGAAGGATGGATTAAGAACTCTAATAGATGGTGTTACCTAGATCACAATCAATTTGTATATAGTTCTTGGATTTCAGATAATAATAAATATTATTACATTGATAATGCTGGATACATGAAAGTTAACAGTTGGGAATGGGTTGATGGAAAGTGCTATCACTTTGTTTCAGATGGAGTAATGGATTCTAATAAATGGATTGAAGATCAAGGTAAATGGTATTATGTAGGAAATGATGGAGCTATGCAAAAAGGCTGGATTACTGTAAGTGGAAAACAATACTATTTATATAATGATGGAAGTATGGCAAAAAATACAGTAATTGATGGTAAGACAATAGGATCTGATGGAGCTGTAAAATAAATTATGCAATTAAAAAAGATTGTTACGTAATCATTCGTAGCAATCTTCTTTTTTATGAAAAAAAAGTATAAAGTACATTCAAAAAAATAACAAGTCAGTATGCTAGTCTATTTTGTGTCATACTTCGTCAGCGATATTAGTTCATAGCATAGACTATGAGCTGATATCACTTTCTTGTCTGACACAAAATATACATGGCATCTTTGACTTGTTATTTTATTATACTCTCAACTGCGCTTGAAACAATTTTTCCTATATTCTCTTGATTTTTAAAATTATTAGCTCTTTCAGCTTCATCTTTATTACTTATAAAACCACATTCAATTAATAATGATGGCATATTAGTATTTACAGTTACACTTAAATTATGATCGTGGGCTTTTCTATTATTATAACCCATTTGAAAACTTAAATCTGTAGCTATAGTTTCAGCTAATTTTTTACTTTTAACTGCAGCCTCACATGGAGTTGTATCTATATATACTCCAGAATACCAGCCATTTGGATCATCTCCAACTATTACGCCTTCATTATCTATATTAGGACGATAAGTACTATAATGAGTGCTTATTCCTTGTACTGTAGAATTATCACTTACATCATGGTGTAAGCTTACGAATAATTTTGCATCAGAATTATTCGCAAGAGAATATCTTTTCATTAAACTTACACTTAAATCATCGTAAAATCTATCGCTTTCTTCTCTAGTTAATTTTACATCATAACCTTTGCTTTCAAGTTGAGTTTTAACTCTTAAAGCAACCTGCATGTCAAGTTCAGTTTCGGAGTATTTTATTCCATCATGATATTTTTCGCTTCCATAGTCTCCACCATGATTATGTCCAGGGTCTACAACCACAAGTTTTTTGACACCTTCAGGGTTCCAAACTCCATTAGAATCAAAATAATAATTAACACCATCTATTTTATGAGTTCCTATTGCCATTGAACCATCTGCAAGTAAATAATACCAAACATTACCTAAAAATAACCATCCTGTTAGCAGAGAGCCAGATCCTTGTTTGAAATAATACCATTTACCGTTTATCATTTCCCAAGTTTCAGCCATAGATCCATTATCTCTTAAATAGTAACGTTGTCCACCAATAGTCTGCCAACCAGTTAGCATTGTACCGTTTTGATTTAGATAATACCAGTCTTGACCTAACTTTATCCAACCTGTAGCCATAATTCCATCTGCATTTAAGTAGTACCAACCAGTACTTGTCCATATCCAGCCAGTGCACATATTACCATTATTACAATCAAAATAATACCATTTATCATTTATCTGTTGCCATCCAACTTGCATATCACCATTGTTATTAAAATAATATTTTTTATCAGATATAGTATGCAAGCCAGTTACCATAGAACCATCATCTTTTAAGTAATACCATACATTGTCTGGTTTTATCCAACCAGTAGCCATAGATCCATTAAATCTTAAGTAATAATAAGCACCGTCTATTAATTGCCAACCAGTTAACATGACACCATTTTTATCGAAATAGTACCAATAGTTATTAATTTGTTTCCAGCCAGTTGATTTTACATTATTATCACTAACGTAAAACCAGTTATTGTCAGTTTGTACCCACCAACCGTAGTTCATAGTACTTGAAGATTTAGAAACATCTACCTTATTATCACTTGGAATTGTTGGATTTTTAGCCGAATCATCTACATTATTAATATTGTCTTTTGAATCAACAAGAGGTTCAACATCCTTTTGAGAATAAGTAGATTGAGTATCACTTTTACTAGAATTTTCAGTTTGTGCAAAGGTAGTTATTGAAGGGTTTATGAAAAGTGACATAAGAATAACCCAACATACACCTTTTTTAAGACGTCTAATCATGTACATCAATCTCCTTTAACTAATATTTATTTTTTTAGTGGATAGCTTGTACAAATTTAGGAATTAAGGTATCCACATTAAATATTACCATAATAGTACTCCATATATATATGTTTTTTGATAATATTCAAAGAAACTTTAAATATAATGTATAAAATTGTGTTGGAAATTTAATTGATTTTATGAACATTTAGGCTAAATACTAAAACAGTGAGAATTTATAGGTTTTTATAGGACATAATTAATAAATGGATTTGTTGGATTATGGAACAATATTCATATTTGAGGTGTGATTTATCTTAGTGGCAAAAAGTAAGTTTAATGAAATAAATGTTGAGCTTAAGAGATTAAATAATGAAGCTATACAATTAAAAAATATAGGAGACTTTGTTATGAAAATAGGTATTTAAGTGAAAATATATTGACTAAAATATGTAAAGTATTTATAATATATATTAAGTTCATTTTATGAACTCATTGGAATTTAGTTAAATAGAAATATGATTGTATAGGTATAATAATGCTTATATTTTTTTGAAATATTTACGTTCAATTAATGAACGTTTGAATATAAGTTGTTAATAATGATATTTAAAATTAATAAGATTTATTCAATGATAAGAGGAAAGTTTAGTTTATGAACTATGGAGGGAAAGTTATGGACAAGGAATTAAAGGTTTTAAAGACTTTAAATGAGGGTAAAAACTTAAGCCAGAGACAAATATCTAAATCTACAGAAATGTCTCTTGGAAAAATAAATGAAATACTTAAAGAATTAACAAGAGATGAATATATAAGCTGCACTAAGAAGAGCAGAGGGTTTGATTATAAAGTTACTATAAAAGGTATGAAGGTTTTAGAAGAAAATTTAAAGGAAGTTGATGGTGTAAAGATAAAGCTTCACAGGGAGGGCGCTATGGTTAAACAAGCTGTTATATTAGGGGCTGGTAGTAGAAAAGAATTTGGTAAACCAACAGGTTTTTTAGAACTTAAAGATGAGACAGTTATTGATAGAATAATAGAATTATTAAAAGATAGGGGCATAGAAGATATTACAATTGTTGTAGGGTATGAAAGCTCTTATTACAAGGATTACTCTAAAGCTAAAAACATAAAATTAGTTGAAAATCCTAAATTTAAGTGGACAGGTACTATGGCATCATTAGCGTTAGCTAAGGATTATATTAAGGGTGATTTCTTACTTATAGAGAATGATTTGGTATTTGAAGAAAGAGCCATAAAGGAAGTATTAAAAAATTCTGCAAGGGATTGTGTATTAATAACCAATGAAAGTGGATCAGGTGATGAAGCTTTTGTAGAAATAAGAGATGGATTTCTTTATAAAATATCAAAAGACAAGCATATGTTCAATAAAATAGATGGAGAGATGATAGGTATAAGTAAACTTTCTTATGAAGCTTTCAATAAGATGTTAAAGGAGTATGAAAGATATAATAAAAATCCTTATTTAAATTATGAGTATGCTCTTTTAGATGTGGCTAGGTACTATGACATAGGATATACAAAAATTGATGATTTAGTTTGGGCAGAGATTGATTCAAAAGATCATTACCATAATGTTGTTAATCATGTTTATCCAAAACTTAGAAGAAAAGAGCTTGAGATAAAAACAATAAGTCTTAGAAAGTACGTTGTTGAAGCTTTAAATGTAAATGAAGATAGTATAGGGGAAATAGTTCCAGCAGGAGGAATGACTAATAAAAATTATAAGGTTTCTATAAATAACAAGAACTATATTTTAAGAGTACCTGGTGCAGGAACTGAAGAAATGATAAGTAGAAAAGATGAAAAGATAAATGCAGAAATAGGATTTAAGCTAGGTCTTGATACTCATGTATTATGTTTTGATGAGGTTAAGGGAATAAAAATTAGTGAATTTATAGAAAATGCTGAGACTTTAACAGGAACTTCAGCTTCAAAAGAGAGCAATATGAAAATGACAACAAAACTTTTGAAAACTCTTCATAATTCTGATGTAAAGCTAAATAATTCTTTTGATATCTTGGGTAAAATAAAGCTTTATGAGGATTTACTTGAAAAAGCTAACGGAAGGAATTTTGATGATTATGAAGAAATTAGAGCTAAAGTTATTCCTTTAAAAGAGCTTTTAGTAGAACTTGGTGCTAAGGAAGTTCCTGCTCATAATGATACTGTACCAGAAAACTTTGTTAAAAGTGGTGATGATAAGATGTATCTTATTGACTGGGAATATAGTGGAATGAATGATCCAATGTGGGATTTAGCAGCACATATAATTGAATGTAATTTTTCAGATGATGATGAAGAATTATTTTTAAGAACTTATTTTGAAGAAGACCCTGATTTAAACATAAAAAAGAGAATTTTAATTCATAAGATATTCCAAGATTTACTTTGGAGTATTTGGACAAAGTTAAAAGAAGCTAAAGGTGATGATTTTGGAACTTATGGTATAGATAGATATAATAGGGCGAAGAAAAACTTAGAAATACTTCACCAGATGCTACTATAGGTAGTTGAAAATTGAAAGTGGAGAATTGAGAGTAAAGGATGTTTTCATTCACTTTGCTCACAAAAACTAATAATTTAATTTTAGATTTTTCTTAGAAAAATCAACTGTAATTTTAAAACTTTAACTTTTAATTTAACAAAGGGAGTTAAAAGTTACGAGAGTATTTAAGTGTTGAGTTTCAGCATTTGAAAATTGAGAACTTATGTTAGTTGAAAATGGAGAATGAAGGGTATTTTTGTTTGTGAAAACTAATAATTTAAATTTTAGGTTTTTCGTAGAAAAACCAACCATAACTTTCAACTCTCAATTCTCAACTTTCAACTTAATAAATATATGAGGAGAGTTATTTAATATGAAGGCAACGGATTTGAGAACTGTTAAGTTTGGAATTGGCTCGGCTTTGATTTCAGGTATCACATGGGGAATTGATACTGTTTTAATAGGAATTGCTTTGACTATGACACCTTTTGTGGATGTGGAAAAAGCTATAGTGTTTGCTCCTTTTGTTAGTACTTTTTTACATGATGCATTCTCAGCTATTTGGATAACAATGTATCAAATTTTAAAGGGTAATCTTTCAAATGTATTTAAATCTATGAAAAGTAGAAGTGGACTTTTTATAATGCTTGGAGCACTTCTTGGTGGACCAGTTGGAATGACATGTTATACATTAAGTGTTAAATACATAGGACCAGCTTATGCTGCAAGTTTAACATCTGTTTATCCAGCGGCGGGAGCATTCTTTGCATTTATTTTTCTAAAGGAAAAGCTTGAAAAAAGAGCTTGGATGGGTATTGGTTTAAGTGTCTTTGGCGTTATAGTAATTGGATATTCTAGTGGAGGAAATATAGCACTTCAAGGAACATTTATCATTGGGTTACTATGTGCTTTAGGTACAGTATTAGGGTGGGGACTTGAAAGTGTAATATGTGCTTATGGTATGAAGGATGATGTTACTCCAGAAGAAGCATTAAACATAAGACAATTAACTTCGGCTATATTTTATGGAATAATAATACTTCCATTATTATCAGCACATAGTGTAACAATAGAAGTATTTAGGCAACCAACTTGGATTATATTAGCTGCCACTGCATTAGTTGGGACTACTTCTTATTTGTTTTATTATTCAGCAATTAATTTAATTGGAGCAGCAAGAAGTACCGCTTTAAATATAACTTATTCCATGTGGGCCATTTTAATTCAAATAGTTTTTTTAAAACAGCCTGTTACTGTTCAGTTTGTTTTAGGAAGTGTTATTGTACTTTGTGGAACAATATTAGTTGCTGGAAACCCTAGAGCAATGGTTGATCTCACAGAGGAATATAATTAAATAACAAATAAAAGTAAGGAGAAATTTACAATGAAAGCGATATTATTAGCAGCAGGTATGGGAACTAGATTAAGACCATTAACTTTGGAAACTCCAAAATCTTTAGTTAAGGTTAATGGCAAGCCTATGCTTGAAAGGCAAGTGGAGTATTTAAGAGAAGTGGGAGTAGAAGAAATAATAGTTTTAACAGGATATTTAAATGAAAAGTTTGAGTATTTAAAGGAAAAATACGGTGTTAAGCTTGTGCATAATGATAAGTATAATGTTTATAACAATATATATACCATGTACCTTGTTAGAGATTATTTAAAGGATTCTTATGTAATAGATGCAGATGTTTATTTACATAAAAATATATTTAAAGAAAAGGTTGAAGATTCAACGTATTTTTCAGGATATAAAGAAGGATTTAAAGGGGAATGGATTTTAAAGTTTGATGAAAATAATAAAGTATATGATATAGAAGTTGGAGATGGAGATGGTTATATACTTTGTGGTATATCTTATTGGAGTGAAAGAGATGGAGCTTTAATTAAGGAAAGACTTGAAAGTGTAATAGATGGTGGAAGTTTTACTAATCTTTATTGGGATGATATTGTTAAGGATAATTTAAAGGATTTGAATGTATATATTGAAAAAATAGATTCTACTGCATCTTATGAGATTGATTCTTTAGATGAATTAAGAGAAGTAGAGGAACTTTTAGCTAAAGGTTCTATATAAATTTTAAATAATAGTAAAAAGATGTATTTGTTTTTTCTATTAATGCTATAGGTGAAAAAGTGCTTATTGTTTTGAAATAAAAACTATGAATGCTTTTTTTTTATATAAAAATCTATAACGGGTTTAATGTGAAAAAAAATAAAACTACATAAAAAAGTAAATTAGACAATATTAATACATATATTTTTGGGATTAAATAGAGGCTGTTAAACAATTGACAAAACAATTATTTGAAAATAATGTATTTAAATGACATGTTAAAAATAAATTGAAAAAAAAGTAAAATATAAACTTAACACATTGTTTTTAAGAAATTAACAAAAATGTTAAGAAATTTACAATTTTTATTTAAAAATTAATATATAAATTAAAAAATACAATAAAGTTTAATTTTGTTTTTAAGTCCATTATATTTACAGTTAAAATTAAGGTTGAAAAAATAAATGGTAAATATTATAATGTCCTCAAGACAATTATTACAAAGGAGTGAAATGATGGAAGTTATTCAACAAACAAATAGGACGATACTATTTGAGGAAATAAATCCAGAGAAATTAGACTTACTTTCGATAATAGGTGATACAAAAGGATTAAATAGTTTAAATGACGATAAAATAAAAGAAATTAATGAACATCTTTTAGTAAAAAGTTTTGACGAATTCTTAGAAAAATTCTCACCCGTTGTTTATTCGTTTTATAATGCAACAAATCAAAAGGTTATGTACACATTAAAGAAACCAGAAAACCTACCACCGGAGTGTATAACAGAAATACCAGTTAACCAATCAAATGATTTCCTAAAAATGCTATTTACTTTAATTGACACTAAAAGTGCCCAAGGTATAGCTAATGTGGATTTTAAATTTGAAAATTTATTGGATATGATATCACCAAAAAAAGTAATGGATGATATAAGACAATCTAGAAAAGAAATTCAATACATGTATAGCAAGTATGAAGATTTAGAAGACGAAGATCCTAGTAAGTTAGATTTAGGAGATAAACTTAACTACATGTTTGAAGAAGCAAGTAGTAATTATAATAATATTATGGCTATGCTCCCACTTGCAATTGAGGATATTAAGACAAGATTGCTTCTTGGGGAAGAAGAAAATAAGAATAATAACGTAGAGCTTAAAATAGGGGCTCTAAGTATGGGTGAGAATGGTGAACTAAAAGTTTTAGAAGCACCAAAAAATGAAGAAAAATCTTTAGTAAGCTTAGATGATAATGCAAATGTTGGATTAATCAAGGCTTTTGAAGAAGATTATGATGCTGTTAATGAAGCAAATGATGTTAAAACTGACTATGTTAAAAGTTTAGTTGTAAGAACATTTTGTCCATTGGCTTCTACTATGGAAAGTAAAATTGACGTAGAATTAGAGGTTTCAAACTATAATACATATTTAGAATTTTATAAAAGTGCTAAAGATGATTTTGTTAAAACTGTTAAGCCATTGGTTGAAAAAATAGTTGGAGTAAAAATGTTCTTTGATCAATATAGAACAAAGAGCGTAGGTATGCAACCAACATTATTAGTAACAAACACAAAACTTAACAGAATGGTTAGTTCAAATAATTTACCTAGATTAACAACTTATTTAAGCACAGTAAATGATAAAAATGATTTTGATAATACTATTTGGTTTGGAATTGTTCCATCATTAGAGCTTGAAAGTCAAAGTAAATCTAAAGTAAGAAGAGAAAGATTTAGAGGAAATAATCAAGTTGAGAAAATAGATGGAACAAGCATGGAAGATTTATCAATGCTTTTAGATTCTATTAAAAAATATAGGATACAAGTATTCTTCAGTTTTGAAGCAAGAGAAGATACTACATTTAATCATATAGCTACTTCTGGAATTGATAGATTTATAGACAAATGTTCTCCACTAATACGTAATGATTTTAGTGAATTTGCAATTCCATGTATACCAAACTTTACTATAATACCTAAAGACAAATCTGGAGTTATTATAGACAAAAGAATGGTACTTTCAGAAGGTGGTTCAGCAGAATTATCTAAAGAAAAAGAAGATATTCTTAAACTTTGGATAGAAGGAGTTTACATTGGAGGGTCTTATGTGGCAGCAGGTATTGTATCTGCATATCAATGCCCTGAGTTCTTAAGAGAGGCTTATAAAAATGTACAACCTGAATATCCAGGAATTAGATTTGATATAGAATCAGCAGACAATTGCTTAAAAGTTACAACTACATTAGCTAAAGAGATTTCTGGTTTTACAAACGAAATAAAAAATTCAATAAATAGAAAGAATTTTGGTTTTGTTTTCTCATCAGAAAATGCTCAATTAGAAGGTAAAAATGTTAAGCAAATAACAATATATAAGGCTAGAAGTTTACAGGCAACTAATAATGATTTTGAATCAATATATAAGACCTTAGTAACAACTTATATAGAAAGAATGTTAAGATTCCATACAAATGACTTTAAGCAAGACAATATTATTAAATTCTTCAGTAATAATCCAAACAGTGTCAAGAGTAAATGGACATCAAATAAAGGTTATGTAAACTCTATTATCCAAGAAGGAGACGATATTAACTTCTTAATAGATGAAAAGAGTGGTACATGCAATATAGACCTTGTATTTAATGGAAATATTAAGAACTTAGAAGTTGATATTACAAGAAGCGTAATTAGTTAAAACTTATGTGTAAAAATACTAAGATTAAATAAAATTATAAAAACATAGGCTCATTATAATAGAAAACTAATTTAGACATATGTAAAAGTACAAAAATTAGATTAACTTAAATGTTAATTGAAATAGTGGTAGTTTTATTACTATTTTTAATTATAAATAAAATACAAAATAGGAGGATGGAAAATGGGATTTAAAGTAAAAGTTGAAGGTGCTGAAAACATAGACTTAGGTATTGAAAGTCTTTTAACAGTAGAATTTAAGACAGATACTCCAGATGATTCTAATGCTCGTTCAACTGATTTAGGAACAACACTAGTTATTAATGGAAAAATATTAACTCCAGTTGATGGAGAAGAGGCAGATAGCACAATTAAATTAGCGCAATGGTCACTTGTACCAGCAGAAAAAGCTGATTGCTATAGAAATGTAACAGTAGATGTTATATCTGCATCTCAAGTAGTAAGACAAATCAATCTACCAAATGCTTTCGTTGTAGATTATGAAGAAAGCTATGGAGATGAAGAAGGTGTTGGTACATTCAGTCTTTGTGTAAAACAAAAGAAAGATAAAACAGCACAAGTAAAATTTGAAGGTGGATTTGGCGAATAAAAATTAATTTAAGGAAGGATTTGAGAAAATGGGATTTAGAGTTGCAATAGAGGGTGCGGAAACAATAAACCTTAGTATTGAAAGTATTGAAAATGTAAAGTTAAAAACAGATACTCCTAAAGATTCAAACGCTCGTTCAAAAGATGTAGGAAGTACTATGATAATAAGCGGAAAAATCTTAACTGCATTAGATGGAGATGTTTTCGATAGTACAAGACAATTAGGAGTTTGGTCATTAGTTCCAGCTGAAAAAGCTGATTGTTATAGAAAGTTAACTGTAGAGGTGCTTTCAGCAGACCAAATAATAAGAAAAATAACTTTCCCAAATGCATTTGTAGTTGATTATAAAGAGCATTTTGGTGATACAGAAGGTATAGGTACATTTGAAATTGTTGTAAGACAGAAAAAAGATAAATTAGATAAAGTTACTATAGAAGGCGGATATAGCGCATAGTATTAATGTTAGACGTTGGATAAAGTATTATAGAATTTTCCCTTGAAAAAATATTTTCAAGGGAGAACTTCTGTAAGGATAAGAGGTAATATATGAAAGATTACTATAAAATATTAGAACTAAATAAAGATGCAAGTAAAGATGACATAAAAAGTGCTTTTAGAAAATTAGCAAAAAAGTATCATCCAGATACAAATGTAGATGATAAAACTCTATCAGCAAAGTTTCAAGAGATTAATGAGGCTTATGGAGTTTTAAGGGACGAGAAGTCTCGAAAAGAATATGATGAAAAACTTAATAATCAAAGCAATAATTTTAAAAAGTCAAATAAAACTAAACAAAAAACCAATAATTCAAATAGTAGTGATATGAAAAGTACTATGGAAAATTTAAATAAGAGTTTTGAAAGTTTCTTTGGCTTTAATGCAAATACAAGTGATGTTAATGAAGAAACGTTAAATAATAAGGAGAAAAATCCAATGGATACTTCTCATATTTTTAATAGTTTTTTTAATTTAAAAAAGAATTAATGGAGTGAATTAATTTGAAAGAAAATAATTTTAAATATAGCGCTAATAATAATAAATTACTAACAAGTATTCAGATAATTAATTTATGTATAGGTGTAATTGTTACATTAATAGGTGTATTTGCTTATATTGCTATAGAATCTTCATTAATAAAATCTATATTTATAGCTGTATTAATAGTATGTGGTACAGGTTGTTTTATAAGTTTATTAAGAAAAACACATAAGGAACAAAATTTAGATAATGAATATGCAATTAATACGATAGCTTTGATAAACGAAGATAATGATGTCATAAGAGAGTGGATAGTAAGTGAAAAAGTATCAATCCTTATTGGTAAAAAAACATTAAATAATGAAGTACATATAGATTTAACTTCTTCAATATACTCATTGTTAATTGAAAATGAGCATGCTGTTTTAAACCATTCAGGGGGAAGATGGTATGTGGAAGATTTATGTTCTGAAAATGGAGTAAGTATACAAAAGATAGAAGACGGAGAAAAATACAGATTAATAAAATATAGTCCTTGTACAATAAAAAAAGGGGATATATTATTTATTGCCAAGGCTAAACTTTTGCTTAGATGAAATGGAGTGATTTAAATGAGTCTTATTAGATGTAAAAATGGACATATGTTTAGTGAAAGGCGTTATGGAACATTGTGTCCATACTGTAATATTGAAACAGCCAATAAAGAAAAGAAAATAGAAATAAATAAAGAAGACTCAGATGTGGAAATAGATATGTTATATCAAGAGATAGAACCTGTTTGTGGATGGCTAGTATGTATAGAAGGTACAAGGGTTGGTAAAGATTACAAAATTAAAAGCGGTAAAAATTTCATAGGAAGATCTGATGATATGGATATACAAATAATAGGTGATAATGCAATAGCAAAAAGAAATCATGCAATAGTAGTGTATGATCCAAAGAAAAAGAACAATGTTCTTTTACCAGGAGATTCTTCAGGAATTGCTTATTTAAATGGAGAAGCCGCATACGTACCTACTGAACTTTTAGCTTATGATGTTATTGAGCTTGGTAAAAGCAAGTTTCTTTTTGTTCCATTTTGTGGAGAACATTTTGAGTGGGAAGATAATAATTAGAGGTGTACACGATGATGGCGATTCATATATGTGAAACTTATAAATGTATATCTATACTAATTGTTTTACTAATTATATTGATAATAGTAAGAATGTATTTAATAAAAAAAGCTAATAAAAGGGATTTGGAAATAGGTGTATGCTCTACTATAGGAAATGAGGAAATACAAGAAAATCATTTAGGTGTAGCATATGCTCCACATGGGGTATTAGGGATTTTAGCAGATGGTTTAGGGAAAAATCAATCAGGTAAAATATCCAGTATTGTAGCAGTTGAAACAATAAAAAAGCTATTTCTAAAAGAGGGTAGTAAAGAGAAAATAAACTACTTTTTTAAAAAATCATTTAATACAGCTAATAGAGAAATACTTAAAAGGATAGACAATGATAATGGAGGCACAAGTGTAATAAGTACTATAGTAGTTGAAGATTTGTTACATTATGCTTTGGTTGGAGATACTATGTTGGCAGTGTTTAGAGATAAAGAATTAATTAGAATAAGTGATGGTCATACCTTGGATGTATTAGCTCAAAAAGAATTTTATAAGGGTAAGATTCTTAAAGAACAAGCTATAAATGCTTTACATAATAAGAAACTTTTATATTACTTAGGACAAGAACCCTTAAATAACATAGAGATTTTTGAAAAGCCTATTAAATTGAATAAGGGAGACATAGTTACATTAATGAGTAGAGGTATTTATGATGTATTAGCATGGACAACTTTAGAAAATATAATTGGATCAAATCAAAGGGTTGAAGAAAAAGCAAAAGAAATAATAAGACAAATTAATCTTAATAAAAGAACTAATAAAAATAATGGAAGCATTATATTGATGAAATATGTGGGAAATTAAAAAACCAGGTTTAAGGTGGATAATATGAGAAAAATAAACTCAGATTTTAAAACAAATTTTATATCAGAAGAAGGTACGTTTTTACAAAACAAAGATTACTTTGCATTTGTAGAATTAGATAATTACGCATGTTATGTTATAGCAGATGGCATAGATGATGATTTAGTATTAGATAGCGCAAATATAGTAGTAGAAAGTATTATAAGAAACTTTACCGAAAATCCTAGTATGAAAAAATCAACAATAAAAAAATACTTAAATGCAGCAAATGATGAATTGATAAAGCGAAGCAAAAATGTAAGATTAAAGGCATCAGTTACCATTTTAATAACTAACTATAACAAGGTTAGATATGCAGTGGTAGGAAATACAAGATTTTATTTATTTAGAGACGGAGTTATAAGACATAAGAGCAAGGATCAATCATTAACTCAAGAATTAGTTGATAAAGAAGAAATATCTTTATACACAGCATCAAAGCATATAGAAAGAAACAATCTTTATTCATATTTAGGTGAAAACATATTAAGTAAACCATACATATCTAAAAAATTAAAACTAGTAGATGGAGATACATTTTCCTTACTCACAAAAGGGATATGGGAAAACATCGATGAGTATGAAATGCTTGATGCATTAGATAATGGAAATGAAATTGATGAAATATTAGGTGACATAGAAGAAATGATGTTATCTAAACAACCAAAAGAACTTGAAAACTATACTTTATCTTTAACATTTGTAGATAAAATTTATATAAATCCTAAAAGAAATAAATTAATAAAAAAAATAATACTTACAGCTATACCTATATTATTAGTGTTAACAATAGGTTTGGTTATTTTTAATATTAAGAGAAAAGAAAAAATTAATAATATAAATGAAATGAATGGGCATCAATCTAGTGCTGCTCATTATATCAAAAATAAAAACATGCCAAAGGCTAATGAAGAATATAAACAAGCTTTTGATATAGCTAAAAAGTACAAACTTGAAAAAGAAAAAAGTGATTTTGATAGAGATTATAAATACACTGATATTATTTTACAAGGAGACGCAGCATTAAAGGATAAGAAATATGAGGATGCTTTAGATAAGTATTTATTGGCATTAGAACAAGCTGAGGATGTTGATAATTTAGCCAAAGATTATATATTAGAAAAACTGGATATTGTAAAAAACTGTATTAAAGTAATGGATCTTTTAGAATTAGGAGATGAAAGCTTAGAAGCTGGAAATAAAGAAGAGGCAGAAAAAAATTATAAAGAAGCAAAAAATCTAGCCACAGATTATTATTTAAAAGATGAAAGAAAAGAAGCTATGGATAAATTGAAAGATTTATACACTGAGAAAGCAGCTGATGATGATAAAAAGAAAAAAGAAGATGATGATAAAAAGAAACAGGAAGAAGAAAAGAAAAAATCAGATGAAGAAGGGCAGAAGAAAGCTATAGATCTTAGAAAAAATGGTGACTTAAGTTATATGTCAGGGGATTATATAAGTGCAAAAATGTATTATACAATGGCAAAACAATCATTTGAGGAACTTAATTTACATAGTTTAGCAAATGACCTGGAAGCTAAAATACAGCTTATGGATAGAAAAATAAATGAAGTTGCATCTAAAAGATCAGAAGCTGAAAAGTATGAAAAGGAAGCTGATAATAAATACGCAGCTGGTGACCCTAATTCGGCAAAAATATTATATCTTTTAGCTAAAGAAATATATGAAAAAGAAGGGTTATTAGATGAATCAAAAAAAATAGAAGAAAAATTGGCAGTAGTAGAAAAAGCTATGTCCAATAATTAGGGTGATAAATATGGATAATAAGATTTATGAAAAACTAAATGAAATTCAAAATTTAGATGATAGATTAGCTTTGAAGAAAATATTAAATGGGTTATTCACTTCACTAGAAGAATATACAAAAAATAAGTTCAATGAATTAGAAGAAAGAGTGTTTAATGAAGTTGAATATATAAAAGAAAGATACAACGTATTTTGTACCATGACTAAAAGAGAAAACTTAGACCCAACTAACGAGTTTTTATATCCAATATTAGAAGAAGACAAAGAAGAAGATATATACGATGTAAGTGAAATACTAGAAAATTTAAATGAGAAGCAGTCTATGAATATGTTTAGGGTATTTCTAAAATGTGATTATTTACTTTTAAATCATATATTCAAAAATGAAAAAATGTTTAAAGGAACTATTAAAACAGATAAAAACACATACGAGGCTTATTTTACATTAAAGCAAAATAATGAATACATAAAGAAAACAGTTGAATTATACAAAATGTTCATGAATAACAATATTCCTTGGACAACTATAAATAATCCATATATTTATAAAATGGCTGATGTGGTTTTAATTAAATGTGAAGAGAAAATAAAAAAGGGTGAATCTATAAATAAAATATCTATAGATTTTGAAGACTATGATCAATATGTTGAATATAATCCAGTTCCTCTTTGGAACATAAAACAAGTTTTACTTAAGAGTGTAGGATTTCCAATGCCTTGTGAAGATAAAATTAATTATGAGCATATACTTTCACTTAAGAAAGAAGGAGAAAATCATGGATACTTAGTAAACTATGAAGGTTCAAATATTCAATATATAAGATTCATGAAAGATTCTTTAATAGTAACATCTTCAGAGGAAGAATCGAAAAAATGGAATGTGTGGAAGGTTGTTTCTAGGGATAAGTTTGGTACAGAAATTTATGATAATGATGTTATGTCTAATGAAACCAATAAAAGTTTTGTTGGAAAATTAGCATTAAAAAATAGATATAATGTAAAAACTAGAGCTGAATTAGAAAGAATTATAAGTTCATTTAAAGTATATAAGTACTTAGAATTCAAACATTTAGAGCTAGAAGAATTAGATGAAGGTATATTTAGTAATGAAGAAAAAATTAAAAACTCAGAAACTTATAATATGAATGAATTTATTGTTGATGAAATAAGAGAAGAAAACATAAACAAAGCATTAATACTGTATTTTAAAGCAGTGGATAAAAATAATTATTTAAATAGAGATATTTTAAGTTTTTTAATATCAGAAGCCCAGTTACTTTATCCAGAGTATCAATGTGAAGGAAGATTAATATGAATTATATTTGGGATGTATTATTAAAATCTGATGAAGAATGTATATCAAGAGAGAAAATTAAATTTATATTACCTGAGATCTGTAGTCCATATATGGAAATTTCTTTTATTGATATTAATAACACCATGTTACCAGAAGACAAAACTGTTGAGGTTAATCCATATTATAGGTTTTATGATATATTTAAAGATTTGTTTGATATTAACATGGAAGAAAGCAAGGAATTAAGAGAAGTGCTATTTGATATAGTAGTTCATTATTTAGGTGAATTGGATTTAAATCAGGGTCTGTGTAAAGAAGAATTTTATAAAAAATTTTTTATGAGAGATATAAAAAATGGAATATTTGGACAAGAACTATACTCAGATATAAATATTTTAAGCAAAGAGGAATTAGATTATATATTAAGTGGATTAATTACTTTATATATAACAGGGGTTTCCCTACATTTATTCAATAAAATTTTAAAAAAGGTTTTTAAAAATAACAGAGTATATCTAAACCAAGATAATCCTAAAGACATGTATATTTATTTAGGACAACCAAAAACAAATGATTTAAATAAAAAAATAGAGATAATAACAAAGTTATTTTTGCCTATAAATATGAATGCATTTATATATTGGGATTACCATTTTGGTATTTTAGATGCTGAAAAAACTATGGTGCTTGATGAAATTGTTATGATGTAAGGCACATTTAAAAAAATAGCATTGTAACCTTAAGGAGGAAAAAATGAGTTCATATTCATATAAATTGCATAGAGACAATACGAAAGAACAAAAGTATAAAACAACATATAAAGAACAAGATCTTAAGCTTATGACAACATTTCAATTAAGAGAAATATGTATTAAAGAGAAAATAGTGAAAAGCTTAATTAATCCATTAGATAAAGAAGAGTTAGTAAGACTTATAATGAAATATCGTGGAGAAGAAGATAGCCTTCTTATAAATAAATTTAGGGACAATGGATTAGAAAGAGTAGAAAAATTTCTAAGAAGATCAGACAAGATAATAATGGATGATAAAAGTATAGAATATCCAGGAAAAATTATAATTTACCATGATTTAGATACAGAAATTTATGATGAATACATAATAGACAGCAAAAGCAATCTAGATGAAGTTAATATGCTTTTGGTTGATAATACTTTTAAAATTTGTAGCATTTTTAATTTGAAAAGAATAAAAGAAAATGGAAAAGATAAATATTTTCTTATAAACAAAGGCTGTATTCCATCAGAAGAATCAGATATTAAGCATTACAGTTTATTATATTTTGAGAAAAATGAATCTGAACTTATTTATGATATTTATGAAGGTAATAAAAATATTACAGAAGGTTCTATAAAATTTTACTCTTTACCAATTTTACAGTTTGAAGTAAAGAAATTAAAAGAGACAACAATGCCACTTGCTATAGATTTTGGAACATCAAATACTACAGCAGGTATTTATATAAATAAAGAAAAATTTTCATCAATAAATAGAAGTTTTGAGATGAATGAGGAATCTGATAAAAAAGAAATTAAGTTTGTACAAGTTGTTGATTCAACTAAAGAATACAAAAAATTAACACCATTAATTCCTAGTGTAGTGGGTGTAAGAAATATTACTGAAAACAACATAGAATATATTTTTGGATATGATGCCATTAAAGCATCTAAAAAGAGCTATATAGATGATGGATTAACTATATTTTATGATATTAAAAGATGGATAAGTGACTTTGAAAAGGTGGAAAAGGTAATTGATATTAATGAAAAAACCACCTTTATAATAAGAAAGGATATTATGAAAGCTTATTTAGAACACATAATATCTTTAGCAAATCAAAGATTTAAGTGTAAATTTAAGAACATATATATATCCTGTCCATCAAAACAAAAATATAAATTCAATATCTTGTTTAAGGAAATATTAAGTGACTATGTAGTTGAAAGTGAAAATATTCTAGATGAAAGTGCAGCAGTTCTTTATAATACCATATCTGAATTAATAGAGAGAAAAAAATACATTGAAGGGGAGAAATATAAGGCTCTAATTATAGATTGTGGAGGAGGAACTACAGATTTATCAGCTTGTAATTTTACCATATACAACAACAGAGTTTCTTATGAATTAAATATAGAAACATCTTATGAAAATGGAGATACGGACTTTGGTGGAAACAATCTTACATTTAGAATAATGCAATTTATAAAGATTTTAATGGCAAAAGAATTATGTAAAGAAGATGACTTTGTAAGTAAAAGAATAATAGAAGAGTTTGATATTGATATATTTAGGTTTATAGATAAATACGGCATAGAAAAATCATATGAATT
The DNA here is from genome assembly GCF_900111985.1 of Clostridium frigidicarnis. Lineage (GTDB taxonomy): Bacteria > Bacillota > Clostridia > Clostridiales > Clostridiaceae > Clostridium_Z > Clostridium_Z frigidicarnis. Next base: position 55,782 of record NZ_FOKI01000003.1, on the reverse strand, counting down.
GTTAAATGAAGAGTATGAAAAGGTAGAAAATATAATTCCTACAAAGTTTAAGCTTTATGAATATAGAAGCAAAGAGGAATATTACAAGGTTAAAAGTAATTACTATTTTTTATTTGAATTAGCAGAACAGGTAAAAAAACAGTTTTTTACTGACCCTAGTATATTAAAAATAGCTTTAACATCAAAGGATAATGAAAAACTAGATGAAGATACCATAAAATTTGATAAGTGGAAATTATCCTATATCTATAAAGATAAACTTCAAATGGTTAAAGACGCACCTAATATTTCTATAAATGCGTATGAAATAAATACACTTCTTAAGGGAGACATATACAACATAATAAAAAGGTTTTTAGAAGATCTTTATTATGAAGATGAGCTGGTTGATTATTCAATTATAAAGTTAACTGGACAATCCTGTAGAGTAGAAATTTTTAGGGATGCCTTAAAAGAATTTATACCAGGAAAGGTAATTCAATTTAAGAGAAATAAAAAAGAAGCAAAAGAGAATTTTGATTTAAAGTTAGCTTGTTTAAAAGGAGCGCTTAAATATTTACACGCTAAAAATTTTGGCTATGCTGATATAACAATAAATACTAATACTCCTGCTCTACCCTATGTTATTAGTGCTTATACCCACCAAGGGGAAGAAAAAACTTTAATTAAAGGAAGAGATAAAACTAAGGGATATATTTCTAGGTTTATGGAAAAGATTTTTTTGAAACTTTATTTGAAGGATACCCATGGAAATATAAGATACGAATATGAGTATGAGACTAAAGATGAAGAATTAAATCCTATACTACCAGAAGAAATAGAAAAATTGTATCCAAATACTATTAATCAGCATGATACAGATAATATTGTAAATAACGAAGTGAAATTCTTTGTTTGGGCTAAAGAAGAGTTATGGGGCTTTTACACAGTTGCCATACTAAGACAGGATGAGAAACTTTATATAGGGAAAGAGAAGTTTTATTCTTTTGAAAATGATCAATGGGAGAGAAATTTCTTTGATGGACTAAAATAAAGTGAAATAAAAACCAAGTAGGAGGAAAAGTTGTGTTTTCAAATACATATCCTTTATTTAAACCAGGAAGAATTTTAAAAATTCAAATGTTAGAAGCTCTTAGAGATTTTCCAAAAGAGTTTATAGATATAAATTTAGAAAAATACTCTAATGGAATACTGTCAGGGTGTGATATAGAAATAAATGATGATTATATGATAGTGACTAAAGGAGTAATAAAATACCAAAATACCATCTATGTATTAAAGGAAAATTACACAATTCCTTATGAGTCAAATAACAATACTCAAATATTAAAGATAAGATTTCTAGGAGAAACAATAAATAAGGATTTTATTAAATATGACACTGAAATATTTTTGGATGATAATTTAGACGTTAATAGGGATGAAATGGAGTTATGTAGATTTAAGCTTAAAAGAGGGGCTAGGCTAAGAGCTAATTATGTTGATTTTAGAGATATGTCAACAGAGTACGATACAGTAAATATTATTAATTGCCCATTTTCAGCACATGAAGTGAGTAGTTTATCACCTAAAATATTAAAAAACTTTGGCAAGGAAGTGTTTAAATATAATCCGACAAATCCACTTGATATATCTTTTGCAATGATATGTTTGCAAAGTAAGGATGTTATAGAGAGTGATTTATTAAAAGGTTATATAGAATCTAGACTTAAGATATCCTTCAGGGAATTTTCTAATGATTATATATATAATCAATTATTAAATATATTAGAGGAATTAATGGAGGGTAACAATGACTGCGAAAAGCAGAATAGATCACGATATAAAAGAATTTTAGTGGACTAATCAATAAATAACCAAATAAAAAAGAATTTGAATTAAAAATATATTAAATTGGAGGGAATTTAGGAATGAAAAATGTTGATGAAAAAATATTAGAAATTATAAATAAGGCAGAGAAAGAATCAGAAAAAAAAGATATTCGTGATGGAGTTATTAAAATTAATAATAAATATTATGAATTTGAAGAGCAAGAATTTTTTGATAATAAACTAAAGATATATATTCCAAAAGAATTTAAAGACATGCCTTTAAACGAAAGAAAAATAAAATATCCATCAGGAGATCGTCCAGATATAATAAAAAGCAATCTCGAGGGAGATATAGCTATAACATTAAAAAATATAGATAGTCCTTTATATGAAGAAAATGTGGAAGAACTAAAGGATGGTATGAAGGCAATTATAAAGAAAACAAATCCATCAAATGTCTTTTATGAAGATGGCGTAAAAAAAGTAGAAGAAAAAAATATTGGATATTTTGAATTCAAAGGCTCAGCAATAGATGATTTTATATATAATTTCATGTTTTTCTTTGAACTTGAAGAGAAAACTATTATGGGAACTTTCTCTTGTAGGTATAAGAGTTATAAAGAGTGGAGAGAAGTAGCTTTTCAAATTATTGAAACAATAAAAGTAATAAAAGAAAGTTAAGGGAGATGATAGATAATGAGCGAATATGCTTATACATATGGAGAAATTTCAATATCACCTTACAAATTTGAAAAAATAATAAATTTAAAAATAATACGAGAATTAAATGAACATGCGAAACTTTGTATTGAAGGAATAATATGTGAATCAGATATAGACAAATATGTTGAAATGACAGATGATAGCGAAATAGTAAATTTATCTGTAAAGAATGATGATAGTACAGAAGTTTTATTTGAGGGGATAGTTACCAATATAAGTATTGATGCTGATGCTAATGTCAGAACTATGAAATTTGAAGCATTAAGTTCTACAATTTTAATGGATATAACAAAAAACACGCAGTCGTTTCAAGATGAAGGCACAACATATAAAGGGATATTTTCAGATATTTCTGGCAAATACAATAATGCTTCTATTGTGGATGAAGTTTCTAAGGGTAATACTATACCAGGATTAATAGTTCAATATAATGAAACAGATTGGGAATTTTGCAAAAGATTAGCTTCACATTTTAATTCTTATCTCGTACCGGAATGTAGATTAGGTGATGTGAAATTTCATGTAGGAATACCTGATTCACCAAGTAGTTGTAATCTTGAGGAGTTCAATTATTCAATAAAAAAGGATTTAAAAGAATATAGAATCAAATCTAAAAATTATGGTGGAAATTTAAGCGAAGAAAATCTTATAAGTTATGAAATAACAAGTTATAAAATATTAAACTTATGTAGCAAAGTTACATTTAAGGAAAGAAAACTTTGTGTATCTAGAATAGAAACAGAGATAGTTCAAGGAGTTTTACAAAATAAATATATTTTGAAGGATATAAAAGGAATAAGCACACATAAGGTAATGAATAATGAAATAACAGGAGCATCACTTTCAGGCTCTATATTAGATATATCAAAAGATACGGTAAAAGTTAAGCTAGACATTGATAGTGGTGGATCATCTGGATCAAGATGGTTTCCATATTCCACAGTATATTCATCTCCAGATGGAAGTGGATGGTATTGTATGCCAGAGATGGGAGATGCAATACGTCTTTATTTTCCAGATAATGAAGAAAAAAATGCCTTTGTAACAAGTTCTGTAAATTTAGAATCAAGTAATTCTGGAAAACGTAGCGATCCATCAGTAAAAAGTATAGGTACAAAAGACGGAAAAGAAATTACATTTAATGATGGTGCTGTAGAAATCGCAGGTAATGGTAATATGCTTATGAGATTAACAGATGATGGCGGAATTGAAATAAAAAGTGATAAAAAAATAATACTATCAGCTACAGAAGATATAGAAATAAATGGAGGAGCTAAAGTAGTAATACAAGGGCAAGAAGGCGTGGATTTAAAACAAGCGGGTACTACACTAAAAATAGGTGATGATGTAGTTATAGGCGGATCAAAGGTGAATATAGAATGATTAATTGTTTAGAGAAGAAAGAGATTAAAGAGCAATTTTTTATAAAACATGTAGCCAAACGTTGGCAAGATGAAGTGTTTAATATAGATGAAAGATATAGCAAGAATATAGATGAAATTGATAATAGCATAGTCTTTAAATTTAATTCAGTATGTAAAAATGCTCTGTCTTTACAAAGAGACTCTTTAAAGGGAAATATTAAATATATTTATATATCATTTTTACGTACAAGTATTATGGGCAATAAAGCTTTTTATAGAATTGATTTATATGATGAAAATTGGTTTCTAGACAAAAAAGAGTGTTCTACAGAGATTGATTTAAACTTTATATTTAAATCTCTATTTGATCATATGTGTGAACTTGAAAATATAAAAAATGAATATGGAAGAACTATAACATCTATGGACATAGATAATATAAAGTTTTTAGAAGCAGGAAAATATCACGTTTTAGCTATTGAATTTTTAAGAAGCATAGTACTTAGGCTTATAGAATCTTCATATTACAAAGAAATGAGCAAGGACAAAGATATATGTATTATGGTAGGAGAATATATGGATAGAAGTGAGATTTTATACAAGGAAGAGGATATATAATTATGGATTACTTTTTATTAAAGCAAGATACAAGATATGTTAATGTTCCACAACTTATAGATGTGCATAAAAATATTAATATAAAAGATATCAATCTTTCAACATGTGACAATATTAGTGATACTGTGATTTTAAATGTAAAAGCGGATAAAGACAGTGCTTTTTTGGATATATTAGATAAACCTCTTTTTTTAATGTCAGATGATTTAAAAAATATTATAGAAAAGTATGATGCAAATATTTATTTTAAAACAATACCTTTAATTGATTTACAGCATGAAAGACAAAAAAATTATTGCCTTCCAATATTTGAAGAATTGGATGCTTTAAGTGAAGAAAGTGAATTTAATATGGATAGAAGTGTAATAAAAAAGATTGTTTTAGATAGTAAAAAGATAAAAGGTAAAAAAATATTTAAAATAAAAAATGAATTTAAAACTTTAATAGTAGTAAGACTTGATGTTGCTGAAAGTATATTAAGAAGAGGTTTTACCGGAATAAAACTTGAAAAGTTGTGTGTTTCATAAATAAAGGGAGGGATTATAAGTGGCAGAAGATGAGAAATATGTTGTAAGGGGAGCAAAAATGAAATGTAAGTTTGGAAGTCATAAAAGAAAAATAAATCTCCCAACAAGCCATGGTTCATATGTTAATGGACAACCAATGATGAATAAAGAAGATAGAGTAGAAGAAGATAATATTACTTATTTTGGGATATGCAGTGGCAATTGTCCATCAAGTGAAACAATTTTTTTAATAAAGGAAGAAGATGGGTCAACCGTAACAGGTAAAAAGTGTTGCCCTAAAATACTAGATGATTGGATAAAAACTAAGGATAAAACAAAAGTAGAGGGAAAATCTGCACTTACTACAAAGTCAGAATTGGTATGTGCCTATGGGGGATTAATAACATTTGATGATGATGGTCAAAAGGAAGAATAATGAAGCATAGGGGGTGATAAATTCATGGGAGGTTTTCATAATTTAAAGGTAGAATCACCATATAATATATTAAGTATAGAAAATATAAAGATCAAACATAAGCCAAATGAGCATGGCTATTTGTATATAAAGGGTATAGTTGATGATTCATATAATTTTGCGGCGTCAATAAGTGCTACTTCTAATGATTTTGTGGGTCTTTATGAAGAAAATGGACAAACTATATTTCAGGGATTAGTTGAAAATATTAAAACAACCAATAATAATGGAATATATTATATTGAGTTAGAATGTATATCTTCAAGTTTTTTATTGGATTTAGAAAAGAAAAGTAGATCGTTTCAGGATATAGATGCAAAATACCAAGATATCATAGAAGGAGTTATAACAAAATCCTCAGGAAGTATTTTTAGCAATAATATAGATGAAAATTATAAAACTGGTAAGACATTAGTTCAATATAATGAGACCGATTGGGAATTTATAAAAAGGATTGCAAGTGAGGTAAATTCGGTAATACTATGTGATATAATTGAGAAAAGACCTAAAATTAATTTTGGATTACCTAATGAGAACAAGTATACAATAGAGGAAAATATAAGGTATAAAGTTAATAAGAATTTACTAGCTTTCAAAAAAGCAGGTGGGGATGATGCTGGATTTCATGACACAGATTTCTTTAGTTATGAGATAGAAAGTATAAATAAATATATGATTGGTGACGAAATAACATTTAGAAATAAAAAAATGTATGTTAGCCAATTAGAAGCATATATGGATAAGGGAATATTAACATATAAATATAAGTTATGTAGAAAAAAAGGAATAAGACAACAAAAAATACATAACAATTTGTTAAAAGGTATATCTCTACAAGGTAAGGTAATAGAAACAAGTGGTGAGAAATTAAAACTTCACCTTGATATAGATAAAGAACAATCATCAAATGCAGCATGGTTTCCTTTTGCACCAGCTACAAGTAGCGCTATGTATTGTATGCCTAAGGTTGGAACTTTTGCTAGCTTATACTTTCCAAATTCAGCAGGAGAAAATCCAAGTGTCACAGGATGTGTAAGGAAAAATGGCGGAGGTTGTGATAAATTCCAAGATCCTAATAAAAGATGTTTTGGAACAGAGCATGGAAGTGAACTTGAACTTACACCATCAAGCATAAATATAAAAGGTGGATCTAAAGAACCATTAAATATAAAATTTGAGGATGGAGTAGGAGTAACATTAACAAGTCATAAAAAATTAAAATTAGATGCCAGTGAAGAAATATCTATAACAGGAAAAAACGTGCTAATAAAGGCAGAGAGTCAGTTACTTACAAAGAAAACAGGAGTAGAAAGTGGAATATCAATAGAAAATGAATACCACTTTTTATCTGACAATGTAATGGCAGAAGCAACAGACAGAACAACCTATGAGCCATTTGATGATGAACCACAAAAAGGAGAAGCACCAAAGCCTGTTGAACCAGAAAAGAAAGAAGAAAAGAAGGGATTTAGCTGGGGAAAACTACTTGTAGTGGCAGCGGCAGCAGTAGTAATAGTAGCATCAGTAGCAACTTTTGGTATAGGAGCAGCAGTACTTGCAGGGGCAGTAATAGGAGCAGCAATTGGAGTAGCAAGTACTGCAATGTCAGATAAGGCCAATAATACACAAAGTAGTCCCGGGACATATTTAGAGAATGCACTTAAAGGTGCATTAGTAGGTGCATTAGTAGGAGCAATAATGGGACCATTAGGAATTACTGGAGTAGGTGGGTCTATGCTTGAATGTGGATTGTTTGGTGGTTTAGATGAATATTTTGGTCAAGTACTTGGTGATAGACCATTTGATCCATTAGCTATAGCAAACCAATTTAGCCTAGGTGCAATAACAGCTGGAATATTCCATGGATTAGGTAAGGTTGGAGGTAAACTTGTAGGAAAAGCAAAATCATGGTTAGGTGATGGTTTCTCGAGAATTAATAATCTGATTGAGAGAGCTTCTTCTGAGGGGGCAGGAGAAGCTGGCTGGGATATGTTGAAAGGCGGAGGTTATATTAATGGACGAAGATATTCCCAACATGCTATGGAAAGAATGGCACCTGATACACCACAAGTTAGAGCAGAACTAGAGAAAATTGCAGCCGATTTAGCAAAGGGAAAGGGATTAGAACCACAAACAAAGGCATATTCAGATTTTGTAAAGAAATATGTTGACCCAAGAAATATACCCCCAAGTGTAATTGAAGATGCAATTAAGAATACTACTTCAGCACCAGGTAAGTATGCCGATACATTTATACATGAAACTGGGGATGTAACAGTTGTAGTAAATGGAGCTGGAGATGTAATAACTGTAATACCAAAATAAAGGAGTGATAACATGTATATTAAATATGATGAATTTGAATTATTAGAGTTGTTTTGTAATGAACCTGTTAGCATTGGAAAATTAGAAGCTGGTGAGCTTATTTATTCTTTAAATGATAATAAGGGATTTGAAATAGTTATGTCCATGGACGTATACAGAAAAATATGTGAAATAACAATAACCTATCAACAATTAACAGTTTTTACTTGTAAGATTGAAAATGTAGAAGGTATTAATAAAGTGAATGATGAAATGGTGATAAATAACAAAGAAAAAAGCATACTAAAGGTTAAATTTAAAAAGCAAATTGGGGTTGAGTTATTGTAGAAAAATTCAAAATAATCTCAATACAAAACATAGGAAAAACTAACTTAAAAAGTTTTTAGGTGGGTAATAACATTACAAATTGATTAAGCTCAATAACTATGTAAAACAAAAACACTGCATAATTCAAATTCTGTAGTAAGTTTGCAGATTACTATGTGAAAAATATACTCTAAAAACTGCAAACAGCCATCAAAAAGAGGTTCAAATGCCAGTTGCTGTAGAAACATAGGGCATTTAGTAAAAGCTTCTTTTGATGTCTGATTCAAGCTAATAGCAAAATTCCAATGGATGCTGTAAAGGTGTCGGTTGGAGTTTTTCTTTCTAAGGTCTAACTTGGATTGGATACAGTAGGACATAGCTTGGGCGTATTTTGGACGTAGGAAATCCAGTAAAATCAATGACTTGGTTGTATAGGTCTAAGTTTGAGGGTAATCAAGTTATAAAAAAAATACTAAATACTAGAATAAAGTTGGTTTCAACTACGCCCTTGCGACCAAGCTTAGTTGAATCAAGGGTTTACTATGACCTGAATGTAACCAATTTGTGACCTAGATACAACCTAAAAATAAAAAATCAAGACTAACATTGGATAACTATTTCCTTTGTTAGTCTTTTCTTTTGTCTAAAAATAACAATGAGAGGAAGAAAAAAGATGATAACAATAATAGAACAATTCACAATTAATTTAATTGAGGATGGTAAAAGCACTAATACAGTGCAAAGTTATGTTAGAGATATTACAGCATTTTTAAAATATCTTGGAACAATGGGAGTAGAATTTGATGGAACTTTAAAAAGATTCTATATAACCAGTTATAAAAACTATTTAGTTGATAACAGTTATGAGCCTGCTACTATCAATAAGAAAGTAAACAGTATTCAAGCTTTTAATAACTTTTTAGTAGCAAAAGGATACATGCAAGAAAATGTAATCGACTTGAAAAAAGATAGAGTAAAAATAGCTATTGGTTCAGAGCATCAATTGGAAGTATATATAGATAATCAGCTTGAAAGAATTCAATTCTATATTCAAGACTCAAAGAAAGTAAGTCTAAGAGATAAAATTATAATCCAAATTTTGATGTTTACAGGAGTAAGAGTTAGCGAACTTTGTGACATTAGGCTAAAGAATATTGATTTCCTATTGAGTCAAATTAAAATCATTGGCAAGGGAGGAAAGGTGCGAGAAGTTCCAGTAAAGTTTGAAGTAATGGACACCATACAGGAATACATTCCCGAAAGGAATAATAATCCATACAAAGATTCAGAGTACCTAATCTTAGGACAAAGGGGAGTAATTCAAAGAGATGCAGTAAACACACTTCTTGAAAAACATACATTGAAAGGCAATTTTGAAATTAAATTAAAGCCTCATACATTTAGACACACATTCTGCACAAGACTTATAACTAAAGGTATTCCTATAACAACAGTAAGTAAACTAGCAGGACATAGTAGCATTGAAACCACAGCTAAATTCTATATCAATAGTAGTAAGGAAGATAAAATGAGGGCTGTAAGCCTGCTATAAAGGAGGAATTTTCAATGATAATAATAAGCACTTTGAATGAAATTAATAATCTAAAACTTATTTCAAAACCATTGAAGGAAGAACTACTAGCATATTTTCAAGAAATTGCAGAAGGTATTGTAAGGGAAACATGGCAAGACTATAACCTTAGTGAAGTTGGTTCAATTGTAGCGATAGAAGATAAAGACACTATTGATGTTTTAGATGAATTTGGATTAATGCAAGGTAATAATATGCCTAAAGTTTTGCTAGAGTTTGCACTAAGGGTAATTGTAGGGGAAACAGAAATGTTAAAAATAATTTGGGTGTTTGGGGATTCTAATGGGCTTTCAATATATTCTTCTATAAAAATATTAATACTGATTTATTTTTCATCAATATTTTCATCAATATTTTCTAAATAATGTAATAAATTTAAAAGAATACAGTAGCAGTAAAAACTTAGAAGAAGATAAGTTTGAAAAAATAAAGAAATATAAATATGATACTAAAAATAGACTTACTCACTATATTAATGCTTCAGGAAATACAACAAGATTATTTTATGATAAAAATGATAGAATAATAAAACAAGTATTACCAGAGCAATATGATGAAAAAACTGATAATGGACTTGGTACAACTTATTCATATAACCTAAGAGGAAAAGTTGTAGAAATTAAAAATCCAATGGGACAGGTTGTAACACAAAACACTTATGATCCTAAAGGAAATATAAAAACATCCATTGATGGTGAAAATAATAAAGTAGAGTACACTCATAATCTACTAGGAAAAATTAAAGAAATTATAACTCCAAGTAGTAAAAAAGAAAATAAGGTAGCCCAAAGCTACAAATATGATGGAAGAGGAAACATTACAGGAATAATTGATGGTAATGGAAATGAAACAAGCTATGTTTTAGATGACTGGGGCAGAATAACAAAAATAGTAACACCAGAAGGTGGACAGGAAGCATATACCTATGACTATGCAGGCAATATAACAAGCACAACAGATGCTAATGGTGGAACAATAGAATATTTCTACAATAGCTTAGGACAGGTATGTGAAATAAAGGATCAAGAAGGTCATAGTGAATATTTTTATTATGATAATGAAGGAAACGTAACTAAGACAATAGATAGAAATGGTAATCAGGTTGAGAAAAGTTATAACTTAGATAGAAATATAGTTTCAACAAGAGCTTATAATAAAGATAAAGAAAATGCTATAACTGAGAGATTTACTTATAATGAAGATGGAACTTTAAAAAGTGCATATTCAAAAAATATGCAGTATGAGTATAGCTATACCAAAGAAGGAATGCTAGAAAGTAAAAGTGCATGTGGAAAGCAGCTACTTAGCTATACCTATGATAAAAACAATAATATAAGATCTATAAAAGACATTACAGGTAAAAGCAGTATATATAGCTATGATGATGAAAATAGAGTAAAAGTAATAAAAGATAACAATGAAAATACTCTTGCAACCTATGATTATTATAACAATGATAATATAAAATCAATAACTGTAGGAAATGGTTTAAAGACTGATTATACCTATGATGGGGATGGAAATGTTAAGAGTCTAGTTACAGTATCATCTAATGGTGAAGTTCTTGTAGACTACAACTATGCCTATGATTTAAATGGAAATAGACTTGAAAAATTAAGTAGTAAGCATAAAACTTATTACACCTACGATTCTATGAATAGGCTAAAAGAATCAAGTTATGATGGAAGACAAGAATCTTTCACCTATGACAAGGTTGGAAATAGATTAAGCAAAACAACAAATAATATAACAGAAAAATATGTTTATAATGTAAAGAACCAATTAAAAGAACTTCAAGGAAAAGAAAACACAACCTACTTTACATATGATAAACAAGGAAATACAATAAAAGAAGAAAGTAATCTAGGAAATAATATCTTTGAATACAACACTTTAAATCAGCAAGTAAAAGCTATAACAAAAGAAGGAAACACTTTAGTTAATAGATATGATGCTGAAGGATTAAGGTATGAGATAGAGGAAAATGAAAAATTAAGCAGATTTATTTTCAATAAAAATGGAGATATATTAGTTGAACTAGATTCTGATGACAATGTAATTTCAAGATTTAGTAGGGGTTATGAGGTTGTTGCTGCTGATATTGTGGATTCAAGTGAAGAATTTAATTCAGCAATAGAATCAAAATTTAATAGGTACTTCTATACTGTAGATGAGCAAGGTAGTACGATATTTATTACTGATAAGAATCAGCAAATAAAAAATGAATATTATTATGATGCTTTTGGAAATGTATTAGACGGCAAAGAAGAAGTCCATAATAGAATAACTTATGTAGGACAGCAATTTGATGGCATTACAGGTAAGTACTATTTAAGAGCTAGATTTTACAATCCAGTTATAGGTAGATTTACGCAGGAAGACACCTATAGAGGAGATGGATTAAACCTATATGCTTATTGTGGTAACAATCCTATTTGCTACTATGATCCGAGCGGGTATATGTCATGTGAAACTAAAACTCAATCTATAAAGAAGTCTAGATTAGAAGAGCTAAAAGAAAATTATAAAAAGAAGTATGGGGAAGAGTTTACTGCTGAAAAATTACATCAAAATATTAATGAAAGAAATGGTATTAAGTTTTTACCAAGAGCAGAAAATAGCCCTATAAAACAAGGTGGGTATAAAATTAATGATATTGATAAGTATAAAAAGAATTCTCCAGGTAAAAATCGTGCAAATGGTTATTCGCATAAATATATAGATGGACTAATAGAATCTCATCATCCAATTCAAAATGAATGGGCTGAACAATGGGCTAAGAAAAATAACATAAGTGGATACAAAAAAAGAAATGCTCCAGGAATACTTCTAAAAAGTATCTCTGGTGAGTCACATGCTAAGTTAAGTTCATCTCAAAGAGCAAGAAGGCGTAAAGACGGCTTTAATACTAGCATAGTATATGAATTTAATACAGGATATAAAGAATTAATAGAATCAGGTGTTAACTCTAAATATGCTAAAAAAGCTATTAGGGAGGCATATAGATACTTTGATAGTTTAGGAGGATTTTAAAAAATGATAGAAATAAATAATAATTCTAAATTTACATTATATGAACCAGCAACTAAAACTCAAGTAATTGAAGTCGAAGAAGAATTTGGATTTAAATTACCTAATGAATATAAGGAATGTTTATTTGCGACTAATGGATTTACAACAGACGAAAGTATATCAATTTTTGGTACAAATGAAATAATTGAAATGAATAGAACATATGAAGTAGAAGAATATACAAAAGGATATGTAGCTATTGGAAATATTGGTGGAGATGATTTTTTATTAATGCGAGCAGAGGAAAATGCAAAAAAAGTAATAAAAGTAGATTGTGGAGTTATGAATCCAATGTATTCACATCCATTTGCAGATGATCTTATAGAATGGATAAATGAAGGAGCTATAGATCCGGAGGAGTTAGAAGATGATGAGGAACCAGAATTAGGACAATTAATATTAATCGATCCACCTAAAAATGGATCAAGTGATCTAGTAATTATAGAAAAAGCATTTAATATACAATATCGTGCTTTTGATATACTAAAAGGATATAAGAATGTACCATTTGTTTTAAAAAATGATGTTGCAATAGATGAAGCATTAGAAAAGATAAAATCTCTTGGGGAATTAGGGAAATTATTAAAAGTTGAAAAATATAATGATTAATTTATATTAAGTATGTATTAGCCACTTGAGTAATTTCAAGTGGCTTTTTGTACGTTCTATTAATGTCAACATTATTTTGGTTCTTCCGTATTTATCCCATAGCCATCAAGCTAATTTATATATAAACTTACAATTGGGTTAATGGGTATTTTTATTATCAATTGGAAATAGATTTTGGTAATGATTATCTAATTAACCATACATAAACAAGTTATATTATAAAGTTGTATAACTTTAATAAAGGCTACTTCAAGGTATCCATTATATGTATATTATTCAATGTTTATACTGGATTAGATCGCCATTAATTACTATACTCAAGATGAGCAGGGAAGCACAATCTTTATTACAGATAAAGATGAAGGTATAAGAAATGAATATCACTATGATGCTTTTGGAAATGTACTAAATAGCAAAGAAGAAGTTCATAATAGAATAACATATACTGGACAACAGCTTGATAATATTACTCATCAATATTATTTAAGAGCAAGATTCTATAATCCTGTTATTGGTAGGTTTACTCAGGAGGATGTTTATAGAGGGGATGGGTTAAATCTCTATGCTTATTGTGCTAATAATCCTGTAGTTTATTATGATCCTAGTGGGTATAAGGCAAAAAGTGAATGTCTAGGCAAGGGAAAAACACAGAATACAAAAAATTGGAAGGGTGAAGATGTAAAAATACCTGAGGGACATATAATGAGCCCAAGAGATCCAGATTTTTCTCAACCGCCTATTATTGATCCTGGACCATATACCACAGAGAAATATAAACAATTTTCAAAGGGAAATTCAGCGGGAACTAAATTAGCACCACATCATAGACATCAAATACCAATTAGAGATGGTGGAGTAATGGATGAAATACCAGGACCAGGACATTCATCTGGTAATCAACATACAAAGGGGTCTCCAAATAGGCATCCAGGTAAATCAGTGTTTAATAATGAACCTAATGGAAATAAACTTAGAAAGTCTGAAATAGAAGAACATTGGAAAAATAAAGCCAAAAGATTAATTGAAATAGAACCAGGTGTATGGTACGATACTGGTGTATAGTAAGAGGAGAAACATGAAATATGTACAAAGTGAAATTAAGCAATGTTTTGTCAAGATATAAGATTATTTATTGTTTAGTAATAAACTTAGATAATAATAGCATCAAAACCTTCGGAAACAAAGATGATTTAGCATATGATGGATTATTAAAAACTCATTTTTATGATATTGATACTATATATAATTTAAATAGTTTTTTAGAAGGTCAGCAGTTACCTAAATTATTTAAACAAGGAGAAGTTTTATGTATAATATGCAAACCAAAAAGTAATATAATAGTTGGATTATTATACCATGAAAAAAGGGATTTTATACAATATTATAAAGTAGCTAAAGAAATAAACGAAGAAATTATATCAATTTGGAATTAATAAACTAAAGATAATTTTAATACTAAAGGAACAGTTGAAGTGGTTATTGAGGTAGGGTTTTAGTATGATACAATCAATAATAGAATATTACAACGAATATAAAGATATTAAGAATCCAGCACACCATTAAATGGTCACTGCTGGTTTTTTATTTCTAATACAAACTAAAGTTATAATAGGGTAACTTATACAGAACAACAGTATGATAACATAACTCAATAGTATTATTTAAGGGTAAGATTATATAATCCTGTTATAGGTAGATTTACTCAGGAGGATGTTTATAGAGGGGATGGGTTAAATCTCTATGCTTATTGTAGAAATAATCCTATCGGGTATTATGATCCTAGTGGGTATGTACGGTGTCCTCCAGGTAGTAATAAAGAGAATAATCTTGCTAATAAGGGGTTACACAAGCTGAAACAGGTTCTTATTCAGAAGTTGGAGGACATCATATACATGCAAAAGCAGCTTTTAAAGACGATACAAATTATGACCCTAAGAAGGGCTTTTCAATAAGCCAAGATTTTATGAAGAATGATGGATTAAGTCATTCTGATATGACAACTAAGCAAAGACAGCTATTTAAAGAACTTTATAAAAGTGGTAGACCCAATACAATTGAAGAGCATACAAGAATAGCAAGAGAAGCCTTGGAAGCAGGTGGCGCTAGTAAAAGTCAAATTGATGAATTAATAATAAATTCGCTTAATAACTTAAAAGAGCAAGGAGTAACTAAGCCATCAAGAATACCTTGGTATTCAAAATAAAAAATGGAGTGATATAAATGAGTGAAAATATTTTAGACTATTTCGGTAATAAATTAATGAAGGAAGTAAGAGATGAAACTATATCTAGTTTAGACATGATAATTGATGGTAAAATGAAAGGTATTACTGCACAACAAGTAAGAGAAAAAATATCAACATTTAACGAAGAACAATTAATGACAATAAAATGGTTAATACCTAAAATTACAGATTTAAGTTTACACAATTTATTAATGATGATTGAGCAAAATGATGATATAAAAGTAATGGTTAGTGATAATGATATAAAAGAAGATAGTGATGGTTTAGAAGGTGAATTATACACTGAAGATGGTTGGATTAGCAGATTTAGCAAAGAAAGGTATGAAGAAATATAATTTGAATGAAAAAAAATAAATAATAGGACTGCATAAAATTCTTTATTAATAAACTATAATAAAATCAATAAAAGTAGTATAACTACTCATAGCATAATTGTAATAATGCAGTGAAAAATGAAATGAATCAGCTGAAATTTAATTAGGCTGTTTCATCATTTTTTAGCAGTTCTACAGATATAAGTATCTGATAAAGGATGTCCTTACCAATCAATCCTAGTACCTTTAGGACATATCAAAAAGAAAAAGAAATAGAGAGAATAGAAAAAGTTGATAAATAATAAATAATTAGAATAGAG
The DNA here is from genome assembly GCF_900111985.1 of Clostridium frigidicarnis. Classification (GTDB taxonomy): domain Bacteria; phylum Bacillota; class Clostridia; order Clostridiales; family Clostridiaceae; genus Clostridium_Z; species Clostridium_Z frigidicarnis. Next base: position 39,503 of record NZ_FOKI01000003.1, on the reverse strand, counting down.
AATAATAATAAATGGTGATAAAGGATAATTAATCAAGTGATAGAATAAAAAAAACTGATTAAATAGATTTAATAACTATCATAAATTGGTGGGGTGTAAAATGACATTAGAGGAAGAAATATATAATAAAGTTGAAAAATTATGTAATGAAGCAGATAAACATGTATTAATCTGTGAATTTGATCAAGCCATTGAAAAATATAATGAGGCATTAGAACTATTTCAAGGTGATATAGAAGAATATGAAGAATCTATTATGATTTATGCAGCGATAGGAGATGCTTATTGTTTAGCAGGAGAATATAAGAGAGCAAGAAACTATTTTTATAATGCGTTAGATTGTTCAAATGGAATAGCAAATCCATATATATTATTTCGTTTAGGAGAATGCTTATATGAATGTGATGAAAAATATAAAGCACAGGAGTATTTTATTAGAACATATATGATGGATGGATTAAATTTATTTGAGAAGAATGATAAAAAATATTTAGATTTAATAAAATTAATGATAGATAAATAAGATTAGTGAGGTAAATAAATATGTGTACAAACAATGAAATTGAAAAAAAGATCTTAAATATTAGAAGAGAATGTGCTATTTTACATTCAAAAGGCGACAAGGAAGGTGCATTTAAAAAAATAAGAGAGGGATGGGATTCATTACCTTATCCTAAGGTTGCACATGATATGAGTTATCTAGTACTAGAAAGATTTTTTGAGTTATGCTTAGAATATAAAGAATTTGATTTAGCTAACAAGTGGATAAGTATTATGTTTATTGCAGCAAAGAATAGATTAGATGATGGACATAGAGAATTTATTGCAGCAAAGTTGGCATATGAACAAGATAATTTAGAGATAGCAAAGGAATTATTTGAGATTTCTAATATAAAATCTGAAGGTGTACTTTTTAGAGGAAAGGAACAAAAGAAATATAGAGATTTAATTAGGTGATTTAGTATTAAGAAAAATAAAATTAAATATATATTTATAATCAAAAAAATAGTCAATGTTTCTATAAGTAAACATTGACTATTTTTTCATAATATAATGGGAGTAAGAAAAGACGGTAAGATAGATTAAGTAGAAGTTCCAAGTAAAACAATATAATAAAATAAAAAGCGTTGTTAGAGGTGTTTTATGGAAAAAATTATGATTAAAAATTGTAAGATACGCTCTGAAAAATTAATAGATGTAATTGCTATAGGTGTATTTGGTAGCTATCATGAGAAAGCCTTTGATAAAAATAGAAGTGATATAGATATAATGATTCTTCTATCAAAGAGTTTAGAAGTTGATGAAGAGTTTGAGATTGAAGATTACTTACAGAGTATATTACCTAAATATTTTTCTCATGATAATATACATTACACATTTATAAATGGCTTTAATTATCCATTTAGTGAATTACTACTAATAAGTAATAATAAAATAATTTTAAATGAGGAAAAATATTTAGATTATGTGTTAGGATATGCAACATTTAAAAGAGATAGAGAAAATTTAGAGATAATAAGAACAGAAAATATGGAAGAGTTGAATAAGTTTGATAAACATAAAAAAGAGAGACTAGAAGAAAAATTTTCTGAAAGTAAGGTATTTTTAGTTAAGATACTAGAATGTATAAGAAGAAATCCACAAGGCAAAGATTATATAATAGATGAAGCAATGATATCTTATTTTAACTCTTTTTGTGAATTTATAATAGATATGTGTGAAACCTGCTTGGTTTCAACAGAAAATTATATTCCCAATAAATCTGCTCCAGAAATAATAGAGTTAGCAAGTAACTTTGGATTTATATCTTCAAAAGATTCAAGAAAGCTTCAAAATATAGTGAAATTGAGAAATCGATATACTCATGACTATTATCAAAGAAAATTATCTAGAGAAAGAATATTAAAGTTATGTAGAACAGAATTAACTAGCCTTGAGATGTTTTTAGAAATTTACGAAGAGAAGATAAGGCTAGTTATTGAAGAAAAGTGCAAAAAAATTAATAATAAAAGATTTAATGAATTAAATGAAATGTAATTAATAAAAGCTTCAGTGAAAATAAAGTACACTGAAGCTTTTATTCTTGAAATTCATTAAGATGAATACATTACCTTAGGCACATTCAAAAAAATAACAAGTAAGTATGCTAGTATATTTTACTTGTTATTTTCTTTCATGTGCCTTAGTTGAAAATTAGAGAATTATAAATAGTAACTATGAGATGAAAATGCAAGAATGGGTAAAAGGTACTATTTGATAAACTTATAGTATATGGAATAATTATTTATAATTTCTATAATAGTGGAAAAAATACATGGTTAGGTGTAAAATTCGTAATTGGGAAAATTGACGAAATTAGCATTTCAAAGAAGAAAAATGACAAAATGTCATAGAAAATACTCAAAATATATGCTTGGAAAATTCTGAAAATTACAATGGATGCAATTGAGAATATTTTTAAATTTATTCTATAAATATACATTCTAATAGTCCTATCTTTTTAACAAATTAAAATACCAAATAAATTATAGGGTACGTTTAAAGTTTTAGGAATCAAAAATTAATAATAAAGTAATTTTAAAATCATCTAATTATAGAGGAGGATAAATTTAATGGGGAATTTTAAAGATGGAATGACACCAAAGGAAAGAAATGAGGCTTATTTCAAGGGGGAAGAAGTAGATAGATTACCTTGTGCAGTTATGTTTGAAGAGACGGCAGCAGCATATGCAGGAATAAATGTTGAAAAATATTATTTTGATGCTGATAAAATGCTAGAAGCTGAAAAATATACGGTAAAAGAACTTGGCGCTGAAAGTGCAGGTATTAATGTAACTTTAAGAGGAATGGGTGAAGCTCTAGGAAGTAAAATGGGATATTGTGATAATAGAGCATCATTTCTAATAGATCCTATTCTAAAGGATTACAAAACATTAGAAAATATGGACATAGTAAATCCATATAAAGATGGTAGATTGCCAATAATTTTAGAGTCTTTAGGAAAAATAAAAAAAGAATTAGGCAATGAAATAAATATAGGTAGTGGTGTTTCAGGTCCTATTAGTGCTGCTTCAGCAGTTAGAGGGACAACAAATATCATGAGAGATTTGGTTAGAAATAAAGAAAATCTACATAAATTGTTGGATTTTATGACAGAGTGCAATTTAGCTTTTGTAGAAGCAGTTTACAAAGAGCATGGATTAGTTTGTGGAATAGGTGATCCCTTATCATCTGCAAACTTAATAAGTGCAAAACAGTTTGAAGAGTTTTCTGAACCATATCTTATAAGAACTATAGATGGAATTTATAAAATAACAGGTAAAAAGCCAACTCTACATATATGCGGTAAGACGAGAAAGACTTGGGACAAGCTTGGAAATATGAATATATCAGCATTTAGTGTTGATAACTGTGAAGATATAGGGGAGCTTAAAAAGGTACTAGGGGATAAAGTATGCATAATTGGTAATGTAGATCCAGTTTCAATTATAAGAAATGGAACAGTTGAGGATGTTTATAGAGAAGTAAAATCAAGCATAGAAAAAGCTGCTGATAGCAAGAATGGGTACATAGTAGGATCAGGATGTGATATTCCTGGAGGGGCTCCAATTGAAAATATAAAAGCAATAGTAGAGGCAACTAAAAAATATAGTGGTGGAATTAGAATGGGTTCATTTAGTAAAAATTAATAATAATAATATGTAAATAACTAAAGAGGAATTCTAACTATCATCTTTTTAGAAGGGTTTATTAAAGGAGAGGAATATTCAATGATAGAGATATCTAATTTACAGAAATGTTATGGAGATACCAAGGTATTAAATGACATAAATGTTGAAATAAAAAAACAAGATATATATGGTCTTTTAGGAGTAAGTGGTGCGGGTAAATCAACTCTTTTAAGATGTATAAATGGTCTTGAGTCATATGATGAAGGAAGCTTAAAGGTAAATGGTGTTGAGGTAAAGGATTTAAGTGAAAATGAATTAAGAGGTTTTAGAAAAAATGTAGGGATGATATTTCAGAACTTCTCTTTGCTTGAAAGAAAAACAGTTTATCAAAATATAGCTTTACCAATGGAATGTTGGGGATATAAAAAAAGTGAAATTGATAAGAAGGTAAAAAAATTATTGGATTTAGTAGAGTTAAGTGACAAGATAAATTCAAAGCCAAATGAATTAAGTGGAGGTCAAAAGCAGAGAGTGGCAATAGCAAGAGCTCTTACTTTAGATCCACAGATTTTATTATGTGATGAAGCTACATCAGCTTTAGATCCAAGCATAACAAATTCTATACTTAGTTTGCTTAGGAAAATAAATAAAGAATTAGGTATAACTATGGTAGTTGTTACTCACCAAATGAATGTAGTTAAACAAGTTTGTAATGAAATGGCAATTTTAAGTAAAGGTAAATTAGAAGCTAAGGGTAGAGTTGAAGATATATTCTTAGATAAACCTGATGTTTTAGATGAGCTATTGGGACATTCTCAGCATAGTTTTACTTCAGACAATGGCATAGATATAGAGATAATAGATAGAAATGGAAGTCAGAAAGGTTCTCTTTTATCTAGTTTAGCCATAGAAACTGGAGTTCAATATTCATTAGTATGGGGTGGAATGGACAAGTATAGAGATAAGGTACTTAGCAATTTTATTATAAATATAAAAGAAGAAGATAAGATTAATGTTATAAAGTTCTTAAATGATAAGAATGTAGAATGGAGGGAAGCTTAAAGGTGGATGATATTTCAGTTTTAGTAAACAAGATAATAGTTCCAAGTTTAGTGGATACATTATATATGATATTATTTTCAACGTTATTATCAGCTATACTTGGATTTGTTTTAGCAATAGTTTTAGTAGTAACAGATGATAAGGGAATTAAGCCTAATAAGGTAGTTTACAGTATATTAAGCACAGTAATTAATATATTAAGATCATTTCCATTTATCATACTTGCAGTAGCTATAATACCATTTACAAGAATGGTTGTTGGAACGTCTATAGGGGAGAAGGCGGCCATAGTACCATTAACTATAGCAGCAGCACCTTTTATAGCTAGGTTAATTGAAAGCAGTTTAAATGAAGTAAATCCAAGTTTAATAGAAGCAGCTAAATCTTTTGGAGCCTCTAATAGTCAAATAGTTTTTAAGGTAATGTTAAAAGAAGCAATACCTTCAATAATTTCAGACTTAACATTAGCAATAATATCTATATTAGGTTTGACAGCAATGGCAGGTGCTGTAGGTGCTGGGGGGCTAGGAGCAGTTGGACTTACATATGGATATCAAAGTTTTAATGACACTATAATGTACACTACTGTAATTTTATTAATAATAGTAGTTCAAATTGTACAGTTCATAGGAAATATTGCATATAAAAAATTAAAATAAATTTTATACAAACGAGAGGGGATAAAAAAATGAAAAAAATTATAGGTCTTATATCAGCAATAGCTCTTACTTTTTCAATAGTAGGGTGTGGAAGTAAATCAGGAGAAAATACTGAAAAGTCAAATGGAAAACAAGTTATAACAGTGGGTACATCAGTTATATCTAAAGATGTATTAGAAGAGGCACAAAAGGTGTTTAATAAAAGTGACAAGTATGAAATGAAATTGAAAGTTTTTGATGATGCTATAACACCAAATCTTGCAGTAGATGATGGAAGTATAGATGCAAATTTTTATCAGTATAAAGATTATCTAGAAAACTTTAATAAGGATAGAGGAACAAAATTACAACCCTATGGTAAAGAAATTTTTGCTTTCCAAATAGGTTTATATTCAGAGAAAATTAATAATTTATCTGAAATTAAAGGTGGTATGACAGTGGCTATAGCAAATGATGCTACTAATAGAACCTTAGCCTTAAATTTATTAAATAAAGAGGGAATTATAAAACTTAAAGATGGGGCTACAGTTCCAACAGTTTTAGATGTTGCAGAGAATAAGTATAATTTAAAATTTGTAGAAATGGAAAGATTGAATTTAGCAAATGCATTAAGGGATACTGATATGGCTATAGTTATGGCGGATGTTATTCTTCAAGCCGGTAAAGATTCAGAAAAGGCGTTAGCTTTTGGACAAGAAGAAGGCATAGTATTAGTAGTTAAAGAAGAAAAAGAGTGGGCCAAGGATTTAGAAAATGCTTTAGCAAGTGATGAGGTTAAAAACTTTATTTTAGAAAAGACAAAGGGAACAAAAACTCCTTTATTTTAATGATTAATATGGGATAAGAATTTATGAGAAATTATAAACAATAAAAAGACAGGTAATTTATTACCTGTCTTTTTATATTTACCATATTATGTTGAAAATTCATACCGAATATGTATTATATATTTTAGTCAACTAAAATTTTTGTTAAATCATCAGCTTTTGTTGTAAGCTTCCAAACATTGTCTTGTTTTTCGAAAACAGCTTTATTAGTTGAATCTTTAACTGGTGCATTGTTATAGCAATCTATGATTATTTTTGTAATATCTTCGGATAATGCTTCTTGAGAGTGTGCAGTTTTGCTTTTCTCTGTAACTTTACTTTCTAATTGCTTTGAGAAACTGTCTGTATCTATAGCTTTACTTGTAACTGTGAAGCTAGCAGTTTTATCTTTGATTTCATCACATTTAATTTCATATGTGATTTTTTTTGTATTAGCTATAAATGCGTTATAAATTCTATCTTTTTGGTCTTTTGTAAATGGTATACCCAAAGATTCTAAAGATTTATAAGCTTTTTGTTTGTCAATTGCCATATTTTTGTCATACTCTTCTCTAGAACCTGCTTTAGATATATCACCATAGTCATATTCATATCCAGCACTACATTGAATTGAACCATTTAGGCATTCAGTTAATTCTTTTTCAGATGGTTTACCGCAAGCAACAAATAATAAAGATAAGCACATTACGGCTAATAATGATATTTTTTTTAGTGATTTCATAATAAAATCCTCCTTGAGTTATTTATTTTTGTCGTTACATATTATATTAAATTTTAAAAATGATGTAAGTATATCTTAATAAAATATTTCAAAATAATCCCATAGTAGTATATTTGCTACTATCGGAAAAATCTCTTTTATAAGCAAAATTACATGTGTTTCTTAATTAATTTCAAGATTAAAGTTTGCTACCTACTCCATTTGCATCTAGCTTCCAACCATCAATTATAGTGTTTGTAGCCATAGATCCATTAGAATTTAAATAGTACCAAGCATAACCAGTAAATATCCAACCAGTCTTCATAGATCCATTGGAATTTAAGTAATACCAAGCATCGCCAGTATAGATCCAACCAGTTTTCATGGATCCATCAGAGTTTAAATAATACCAAGCATCACCAGTGTATAACCATCCAGTATTCATAGCACCATTAGAGCTTAAATAATACCAAGTACCATTTAAATTTAACCAGCCTGTACTCATAGCACCAGAATTATTAAGGTAATACCAAGTACCATTTTCATTTAACCAACCAGTACTCATAGTTCCATTTGAATTTAGATAGTACCAAGTATCATTAACATATATCCAATTAGTTTGCATTTTACCTTCATTATTGAAATAATACCAACTTCCACCTATTTGAGACCAACCTGTTTTTGAAGTTCCATCTTCATTATAGTAATACCAAGTATTGTTTTTTAGATTCCAACCAGGTTTAATATTTGATTTTTCATTAGTATAAAATCTTCCAGCAATAAACGAGATAGGACTTTTAGCCTTCTTACTAATGTTGTTAGGATTTTCATCAATAGTTTCAGGAAATAAAAATTCGTAATGTTTTTCTGTAAATTCCTTACTTGGTGATGATTTAGCAATATTAGATTGAGAAGGATGAAAAATTCTAATCCAAAATGAAAAATTCTTTTTATCCTTAGGAACTATAGGGTTGTCCAATTTTATAGTATGGAAACCTGCATCATCAAGATGAAAGGATTTAACCTTATTATCAGGATTTAATATATTTTCAATAGATACATCGTTGTTTGTGTAATAAAGTTCACAATCTGCATTTGAAGTAAAACTTGGTACACCAACAGCTGCAATTTCTTCATTTTCTCCGATTCCAGTACCAATACCAGAAATCATTTTAAGAGGAAATGTTTCACTTATACCGTCTTTATATGCTAATGCTCCGTTAAATATATTAGTATTGAAACAACCAGCGTAAACATCTTTATAATTATCAATTGATTCAACTTTATCAAAAGTTATAAGAGTATTGCTAGGGTCTAATAAATTTTGATCTTCGTAAGATAAGTAGAAGTAACCATTATCTCCTAGTTCTTCCCCCCAGCTGTTTCTACATATAAAAGCACCATTATGGTTAGGCTTTGTATATTGAAAATTATCTCTAGAATAATTATCATCCCATCCAACTATTAAAATCTCATGGTCTATAGGAGCATCGAAATAGTTGAATATAGTTCCATTACCATCTGCAGCTCTTGATGAAACTTGAACGGTTGAAGAACCATATTTATAAACATTATTTTTAACATTGTCTATTTTATCCTGGCCAGTTTTAGTTCTATCAACCATGATGACATCTTGAATATGATTAGTAACAGTACCACCATATTCAGATTTCACATTACTAGGAATTGCAGGATTTGGGTATGGAGCATCTTTTTCATAAACAGGTCCTTGCCAAGATGAGAAATATGAAGCTGCAATGATTCCATTACCTCCACCATTAGCTCCTAAGAAACCATTATTAGCGGCCAAATGAATTTCAGAAAAATCCTTAGATTCTCCAGTGTTCTTTTTAATAGAAGTTTCTAATGCACCCATAGTTGCAAAGGCCCAACAACAGCCTATTTCACCTTGCTTTTTAGCACCAGATATATAGTTTAGATCCCTAGAATCATATCTACTAGGTAAAGATTGAGAAGTGTTACTATTTGCTATTAAAGTAGAATCATATGTATTAGTAGTAGCATTTGCTACAGTTGGAGATACAATAGAAGCTACCATCATTGCAGATAGAATAAAACTAATAAATTTTCTCTTCAAAATGAAGTCCTCCTTTAAAAATACTTTTATAGAATGGCTAACACTGTAATATCCAGGATCCTATTAGTAGGTAGGAATAACAGGTGCTATGCCTCTAGATTAACTCATACAATATTTAAATTTTAGAAATGATACCCACCCCAATGAATATTGGTTCTATATAATATATCGACAAATGTATATAAAAATTTACATAAAAATTAAAAAATATGTATTTAAAGATAAATTTGTTAATAAAATAACCGATTTATTTGTATGTATAAATCAACAAAAACACATAAAATAAAACACGAATAAACAATATTTTATAATTAAGGTGTTAATTTCTTAATTATAACAGAAAAATAGAGGGATTATAATACTTAATTTAATTAATTTAGAAAAATAATTAAATTTTACAATAAATATATGTGGTAATTATAAGTAAAATAAAGGTTGGGATGAATTTAAAAAAAATTCATAAAAAAAGCATTTTTAAAATAAAAAATACACAAAAATGTATATTTTGTACACAAAACCAATATACTTTTTATAAAAATCATAAAAGTATGTGGGTATAAGCAACACGAACTAGCATACTGATTTGTTATTTTTTGAATGTGCTTTATATAAAAAATAAAAGACAGTGAATTTTAAATTTCACTGTCATCTTCAATATATTCAATTATATCTCCAGGCTGGCAATCAAGGATTTTGCAGATTTCATTTAAAGTAGAAAATCGTATAGCTTTTGCCTTGTTGGTTTTTAATATTGATAAATTAGCATTGGTTATACCAACTTTTTCAGAAAGCTCAGAAAGAGATATCTTTCTTTTGGCCATCATAACATCTAAGTTAACTATAATAGACATGAAAAATCTCCTTTTTAAACTGTTAAGTCATTTTCATTTTTTATTTCAACTGCTTTTTCAAATATATAGGATAAAGTTAATGCCAATACTGCTAATATGAAAAATAATATGCAGCTTGGATCTAATGAAGCTGAATCAGTTCCTAATATAATAAGTCCACTGTCTTTTGGGATATTATAGGTAAACACTCCATCTAAAATAGTAATTAATATCATACATCTATAAATAATTTTAAAATTTTTAATATTTTTTTCAATAAATGGATTAGATTTCAAACTTTTTATAACAGAATATACCTTATATAAAATAATTGAAAACAAAATACATATAGTGTCGCCATACAACATGTTGTATATATTAATATCAGAATTTTCACCTAAATTAAATAAAGATTGAAATGTAAGTATTATCGATGCAAAGGACATAATACATAAAAATATAAAAATAATAAATATTATGACCCTAAAAATATTTAGTTTTCTAGATTCAATCATAGCATAACCTCCAAATAATAAATATTTTGATATAAAAATTCATTTAACAAAGTAGATAACTTAAAGCCAAAAGTAATTAAATATGCATGTATAAACTAATTACATAAATGACACAATGTGTTATTTAATGAATTAATAGTATTATATCACACATATTTATTGAAAAACAATAAATTATTATTGAATAATAATAAATAATACTTGCAAAATGGGTTTTGAACTTTAAATAAATTAAATGTAAAAAAATAAAAAATAATCATTAATGTGGATAATAAGTTGTATAATAAATATATAATTTAACTAATAGTTGTTTAGAAGGAGAAATAAATATTATTTATATTTTGAGAGGTAAGGATTATGTTTTATAATACAGATTTTTTAAAAAATAATGAGATATACCTTAAATTGTATAAAACTGCTAATGCCAATCCAGAAAAAAACTGGGTTCCGGCTTATTATTTCAAAATATGTTTAAATACAACAGACGAAGAAATAGGCACTTGTGATTTGCGAATAGGTCATAATAAGGGCTTATACTATGGTGGGAATATAGGTTATGGTGTTGATGAACAATATAGAGGGAATCATTATGCTGCAAAGGCATGTAAATTACTGTTTCAATTAGCAAGGAAACATGAATTACAATATTTAATAATCACATGCAATCCAGATAATTATTCATCAAGAAAAACATGTGAATACTTAGGCGGAATTTTAAAGGAAATAATAGACTTACCAAAAGACAACGACATGTTCCTACAAGGTGAGCGGCAGGAATGCATATACGAGTTCATATTATGATTACTATTAAAAATTAACAATTGATAATTATGGATATTTTTCTTCACGTTGTCCAGAAAAAGTTTGTAATAAAGGAATTATATAAAGAAAAGGGAGGTATGAGTATTATCAAATTATATAGCGAACATTAATCATTCTTGTTATAAAAAAGCATCGATGATGTTAAGAATTCCAATTGTTTGAAGTGAAGCAAGTTATTGAAATTTAGATATCAACGCTTTTTTATAACTTAGTAAGAAATAAATATTTTAAAGTTGTATATATAATAACAATAAAGAATTATATAAAGAAAAGGGAGGTATGAGCATTATCAAATTATATAGCGAACATTAATCATTCTTGTTATAAAAAAGCATCGATAACGTTAAGAATTCCAATTGTTTGAACGAAGTGAGTTTTTGGAATTTGGTCATCGATGCTTTTTTACAACTTAGAATGATATGTGTAGCTAGCTAATTTGTGTTGCTCATAACTCTCTTTTCTGGTTATATGAGATTTCCTTATTTATCTTCAAAACCACTTGGATGTTTTGAATGCCAATTCCAAGCAGTTTCTATTATTGTTTCTAAAGAATTAAATTTTGGTTCCCAGCCAAGCTCTTTAATAGCATTATCAGAAGAGGCTATTAAAATAGCAGGGTCTCCAGCTCTTCTAGGAGCTATCTCAGCAGGAATTGGATGGTTAGTTACATTTCTTGCTGTTTCAACAACTTCCTTAACAGAGAAGCCTTTGCCGTTTCCTAAGTTATAAATTCTGCTTTCTCCACCTTTCATTAATCTATCTAATGCAAGTAAGTGTGCTGATGCAAGATCTGATACATGTATATAATCCCTTATGCATGTTCCATCTGGTGTATTATAATCATCACCAAACATCATGATTTTCTCTCTTTTTCCAGAAGCAACCTGAAGTATAAGGGGTATTAAATGAGTTTCAGGGCTATGCTCTTCCCCTATAGCTCCATTTAAATGAGCCCCAGCAGCATTAAAATATCTTAAAGCAGTATATTTTATGCCATAAGCTGTATCACACCATTTAAGAACTTTTTCAACGCAAAGCTTAGATTCACCATAAGCATTTGTTGGAAAAGTTTTATCACCTTCAAGTATTGGTGTATTTTCAGGTTCTCCATATGTTGCAGCTGTTGAAGAAAATACTATGTATTTAACTTCATGATCTCTCATAGCTTCAAGTAAATTGATTGTCCCATAAATATTATTATTAAAATACTTTAATGGATTAGTCATACTTTCACCAACAAGAGAATAGGCTGCAAAATCTATAACAGCATCTATTTTATTTTCAGTAAACACCTTGTCTAAAGTTTTTCTATCTCTTAAATCCCCACGGTATAATTTACCGCCCATTACAGCTTTTTCATGACCAGTTTCAAAGTTGTCAAGTATTACAACTTCAATATTATTTTCTAATAGGTGTGCAACCATATGACTTCCGATATATCCTGCACCACCACAAACTAAAATAGTCATTAAAACCACTCCTTATTTTTTGAATGTGCCTTATAATGGTATTATATAATAGAGGTTTCATTTTATCAAATTAAGGCACATGAAAGAAAATAACAAGTCAAATATACTAGCATACTGACTTGTTATTTTTTTCATGTGCCTAAAAGGAAACCTCTATTTAGTGGTATTATCTCTAAATTATCTCTAAATTATCTACAGAATCGTCTTTTTTATTAAATATTAAGAAGTTACAAACTATAAATGTTACAACAGTAGGTATAACCCAACCAAATCCTAACTGAGAGAACGGTATAAGGTTGTTTAAACCAAATAGTTTAAATACATCTATTATTGCAAATATTAAAGCTACATAAACACTATATTTAACTACTAAATTACTTTTTACAAATTTCTTACCAAGAGTTAATAATATTAATGTTATACATATTGGGTAAAGTATAGATAGTAGAGGACCAGCTAAAGATACTATTTTATCTACTCCTAAAACTCCTATAGCTCCACTTATAAAACATATTACAAACACATTAACTTTATATGGTAATTTACCTTTTGATAAATCATTAAAATAAGTTGCTGCTGAACTAACTAAACACATTGATGTTGTTAAACAAGCTAATGCCATTGCAAGACCTATTAAGATTGTTCCACCATTTCCAAGTAAGTTAGAAGATATATTTAATAAAAGTTGAGTTTTTGATATGTCAGTTGGGTAAACTGAAGAGGCAGTATGGCCAACGTAAACTAATCCGCCATATACAACTGCTAAACCGACGATAGCAACTATTCCAGATTTTATAGTTATTCTAGAAATATCTTTTTTATCATAGCCTTTACTGATTACTGAACTTATGATTATTGAGGAGAAAATAAGAGCTGCAAGAGCATCCATTGTTTGATATCCCTCAATTAAGGAAGTAAAGAAAACTGAATCTATAGTTGGATCTGTAGTTGGTCCAATTGGAGAAATAAATCCTTTAACTATTAATATTAATAATATAACTAGAAGTGCAGGAGTTAATACTTTTCCGATAGTATCAACTATTCTAGCTGGTTTCAAGATAAGCGCTATGTTTATAGCAAAGAATATAATCATTCCAACAACTGGAGTCATACTAGGAAAAAAAGGACTAAATGCTAATTCAAAAGTTGTTGCAGCAGTTCTAGGAATTGCAACTAACGGTCCTATTGTTATTATTAAAACAGTTGTACATATTACAGCAAATGTTTTACCAACTTGACCTGCCATGTTTTCAAAACTACCGTTAAATTTAGTACCAGCTAGTATGCCAAGGAAAGGGATACCTACACCAGTTAATACAAAAGCAATAGCGGATATTGGTGCACTACTACCTGCAACTAATCCTAAGTAAGTTGGAAATATTAAGTTACCTGCACCAAAGAACATTGCAAACAATGCAAATCCTATAACTAAACAGTTTTTAAAGTCGTTTTTCATAAATTAATCCCCCTTATTGAATGAATTTAATGTATCATTAGTCAATTTTCTAATAATTTCGTAAATGTATTGTTTAAATGATACCATCAAATTATTAAGAAATCAACAAAAAAAATCTTTAAAATATCCTTTAATCACAAGTGAAAAGGTTAACAATTAAGAGGTTTTTAAAAAAGCTATGGATTCCAAAGGATTTCAAGGAATTTGAATTAATAAACTTAGAAAAGAATAAAACATGTCTTGTGAATTTTTTTGGAAAGAAATACTCTTAAAAACATTTCCTAAATGTATTAATTTTGGAAAAATGGATATAATTTAGACGAAACTCATATACAATAAGGAGGCTCTTGTGATGAATAAGATTTTATTAGTGGGAAGATTAGTTAAAGATCCTGAGTTTAAAACAATAAGTGAAGAAAAAAGCATGGCAAGATTTATTCTTGCTGTAAGCAGAAATTACAAAGAAGCAGATGGAGAGAGAAAGGCTGATTTTATACCCGTAAGTGTATGGGGAAGAAGAGCAGTAGTGGTTAGAGACTATTTAAGAAAAGGTAATTTAGTAACATTAGGGGGAAGATTAAGAACTTCCTCTTATGAAGATGAAGCTGGAAATAGAAAATACAGGTATGAAGTGGTAGCAGAAGATTTTAAAATAATAGATTATGTGGGTAAAAAACAAGCATAAGGCACATGAAAAAAGCGTGTGGGTATAAGTGTTAATAAACTATCTAGCGAATGCTATTGTAGCTAGGCTAGCTTAAGTTACTTATACCCACACGCTTTTAATGTATTAATGGAATAAATGACTTTATAAATAAGAAATATAGTAATCCGGAAAGTAGTAGACATAATATAAATTTCAATTTATTGTTAACTGCACTTTTATTTAATATATATTTCTCTATTAATGTTATTGAAAAGAAGCCATACCAATGGCTTGGCGATTCAAAGGTAAATATAGGAATAAGTAAATTTAATATAAAAAACACATAAAAATAGAAGGGTGTTTTACATTTTTCTTTTGATAAGACAGCCTGATTATTTTTATCTAGTAGTTTTACTATATTATCTTCACAGAAAATCATATTATATCCACAATTGTTAAGATTTAAGTCAATATTTCTGTTACTTAAACCTAAGGAATGGTGGATAATTTTTTTGTTTAAAAATATAAGCCTAAAATCTAGTATAGGATTATATAATGCAGTAAGTTTACTATTATCTATGGACCAACTTTTTTTAATAATCATAATATCACCTTGCAAATTTTTTTGTTGTATAGAAATTTTTTACTATGAACTATTTATAAAATCTAAGGTTAAATAGATTGTTGAAATTGAGGATTGAAGATTTACAATTGAAAATGAATGATGAAATCTTCTTAGGAAGATTTCCAAAATAAAAAAATCTTTTTAAGAAAACTTGTGGTTTTCACCAATAACTTTAAACTTTTCACTCCAAATTTTCAACTTCATATTTAGAAAGTCTGTGACTTTCAACCATAATTGTGAATTCTCAATTTTTAATTGTCAATTAGAACGTGGCTTAGCCACTTTGTTCTCTAAATAATTACCTTTAAGTATTAATTGATTAATTTTTAATATATGATCTTCATTATTTTGAATATCCTCATTACTATCTCCATAAATTATTCCGTTGACATTAACATAATTTTTATCAGTATTAAATAGATTTTTTCCTAAGGTATATTGAAGAAAGTCATTATCTATACCAAGTAAGTAACTTAAAGTAGGATAGAAGTCTATTTGACCTCCAAAAGTATTATTTATTTCAGCATTAAGATTTTTGTTATATACAATTAATGGAATTTGTTCAGGTCCAAACCACCAAGGTTCAGAACAACTCATTTCTTTAATTTTATCTTTATGATATTTATGGATTCCACCATGATCACCGTATATAAATAAAACAGTATTATCTAACAAATTTAATTTATTAAGATTTTCTATGAAATCGCCAATAGCCTTATCCGTATATCTTGTTGTTTGAAAAAAATCACCCATTAAAGTGTTGTTTAGGTCAGAAGGTAGATTAAGTTCTTTATGTTCATCAGGAATTGAAAAAGGGGAATGTCCTGATACAGTCACAGCAGTAGCGAAAAAAGGTGTAGGAAGTTTAGAAACTTTTTCAGCCACTTGAGGCAAAAACTCATGATCTACAACACCCATTCCAATTTGTTCTTTTTTAACGAAGTCACTAGATTCGTTTATTTCATCGAAACCAAATTTAATTAAGTTCTCATAAGCGTTCCAAGAATAACCATTGTCACAATGATAGGAAGCGGTGTAATAACCATAACTCTTTAAGAGTTTTGGTAAAGCATTAGGATATTGATTTCTTGGAAAATCATAAAAAGTTTGACCAACTCTACTAGGGTATAATCCTGTATTTATTAGAAAATCACAGTCAGAACTTACCCCAAAATTATTGTTTGGATAAATATTGGGAAAATATATACTATTATTCATAATTTTATTCAAGTTAGGGGTTAACTCTTGTCCATTAACTTTTTGATTTAATACAAAAGGCTCAAAGGATTCAAGTTGCAAGAAAATAATATTTTTGCTTTGAAACATACCAAAATATTGATTTTTTTCTTCAATATCATTATGATGTTTCTCTTTAAAAACATCATTAATTTCTTCAGTTTCTTTGGGTTCCAAGTGATATGAATCTTTCACATATCCAAACCATTTAACTAAGTCATGGCCAATGATTCCAAGTGAGTAGTTTCTGTTAACATCAGTCCAATCGTTATAATATAGATGTTGTCCACACTTAGTATGTTCTTTAATATCAACTTTAAAATATACAAAACCTAAATAACCTGAGCAAAACATTATCATTATTAGAAATGAACAAATGCTTTTTTTACAAGTCTTATAAGCTCCGTTAAAGAAAAGAAAAAATGGACATAAAATTAAGATATCAAATAATAGTATTAAATCTTTAGCACGAAAGTAGGATAGTATGTCTTTTAAAACATTTAGGGGTAAAGTTCCATAAGATATTAATACTGAAAAATATGATGTAGACATTCTGAATTTTAAAAATCCCCATATTATAAGTAAGGATATAATAAGGTCTAATAAAATCAAATACCAGACTCTAGCTCTTTTAGAAAATAAAAAACAAATTGATGTAAGTATAATAGTGTAAGAGAGATATATAAGTATTTCAGGGTTTAGAATAAAATTTGAAAAAATATATTTCCAAGAGTAGTAGTTGCATACACATAGTTTTATGAAAACTAGTTGTTTAACTAATAATGATAAAGTTATAACCCAAAACAATATATCGTATTTTATCAAATTAAGTGAATTAGAAAGTGTATTTTTGATCTTGTCCATGGTTAAACTCCTTATGTTTAAAATTAGGCACTAATGAAAAAATATGCCAATAATTATTATATATCAAAATAGAAGTAATTTCTAATAATTATTTCAATAATAGACAATATATGAAGTTTAAAAGAAAACGTATATATTAACATATAAGAAAAAAGAGTACTATGCACTTAAGAGATGATTTCTGTATTGTATACAGGAATCATCTCTTTTAGATTCTACTGATATAGGTAGAGATTAATAGAGACTAGATTAAGTGTATTAAATCAGAAGATATTACAAACAATAAGATTAAGTTATAAAAGGGACTAAGTAAAATATTTTAATAAGGGGATGGTTATTAAAAGAATAGTATAACTTTACTTTAAGTTAAAGAAAAAAACAAAAGAAAAGGATGTGAATAAGAATATGAGCGATTTAAAAAATAAAAATGAAAAGCTTACCTTATTCCAATTAATAGGTATAAGTATAGCTTTTTATGGAAGCGTTAGAAGTGTACCAACATTAGCTATTGTTGGATGGCAGCAAATATTCTTTATGATAGGAGCAGCAGTACTTTTTGCAATACCTATTTCGCTGATTGCAGCTGAACTTGCAACAGGATGGACTAAAGAAGGTGGTTCTCAAGTTTGGGTTAAAGAGGCATTAGGAGAAAGATGGGGGTTTGTGACCGCATGGCTCTTATGGGTTCAGTTGTTCTTTGGAATGGTTATGGTAAGTTCAACAGTTGGAGTAATGATTGCCTATGCAATAGGATCTCCAAGACTTGCGCAGAATAATATCTTTATATTCATTGTAATACTAATTTCTTATTGGTCTGTAACTCTATTGAATTTTAGGTTTGATATGGGGAAAGTGGTTGGCGGTATAGGAGCAGTAGTTGGAATTTATATTCCATTTATTGCATTAGTTGTTTTAGGTATATGGTGGACATTTAAACATGGAAATGTTTATCTAGGACAGTTTAATGGGCAAACTGCAATACCGAGCTTAGCATCATTGGATAAATTATCATTTTTTTCGGGAATAATCTTTATATTTTCAGGTCTTGAAATTGCATCAGTTCATGCAAATAATATAGAAAATCCAAAGAGAAATTATCCAATATCAGTTTTTTTATCAATGGGGCTTCTTATAATATTCAATCTCATTGCAGGGCTTACAGAAGCAAATGCAATCCCTGGAGATAAGATAGAATTATCAAATATAACTCAGCCATTTCAGCTTTATTTTAATGAACTTGGGGTACCATGGCTTACAAACATTATTGCAGGAATGATAGCAATAGGAGTTCTTGCACAATTAAGTGCATGGGTACTTGGTCCTTCAAAATCTATGATAAAGGTTGCAGAAGAGGGAAATTTGCCACCTATATTTCAAAAAAGAACAAGACGTGATGTTCCTATAACTTTTGTACTTATTCAAGCTGTAGTGGTGTCATTAGTTGCTATTGTTTATGTGGTAGTACCAGATGTAAATAATAGTTTTTTTATGGTACTTATATTAACAACTATTCTTTATAGTATAGTTTATATATTTATAATACTTGCAGAAATAATTTTAAAATATAAGCAACCAGATGTACATAGAGCTTTCACTATCCCTGGAGGAAAGGTAGGAATGTGGATTACTTGTATATTAGCTTTTCTTGGAGTATTTATAACAATTGCTGTAAGCTTTATTCCACCAAGTTCGATTCCTTCATCTGGAGATACTATGTATATTGCATTTCAAGTAATTGGAACATTAGTATGTTTTATTTCACCATTAATTATATATGCATTTAAGAAGGAATCATGGAAAAAAACAAGTGAAAAGGAGATTGAAAATAATGGAAAAGGATATTGAAAAGAGCAATGATACCCTAGAAAATAATGAGGATATTAATTTAAAAGCAATGTTTTTAGGACCAAAATCAGAAAATGAAGAGTTTTTTGAAGAAAGTATTTTAAAACTATTTAATGATCATGCAGAATGGAGAAAGAATTTTCATCCAGAAGATGAAACAATAATTAAGGTTTCTGATGAACGTAAAGAAAGTTTTATAGTAAGTAAAGATAGACTTAGGGAAGTATTAATTGAATTATCTTCAAAATTAAGAGCAGGATCTGTTCCTTGGCACTCACCAAGATTTTTAGGACATATGAATTCAGAAACACTGATGCCTGCTTTATTAGGTTATTTTGCAGCAATGTTATATAATGGTAATAATGTTGCCTATGAGTCATCTCCTGCAACATCAGAAATGGAAGAAGATGTTGGAGAAGATTTTTGCAAATTAGTTAGTTATAGTAATAATGGGTGGGGGCATATTTGTGCTGATGGCTCAATAGCAAATTATGAAGGATTATGGTATGCAAGAAATATTAAATCTATACCTCTTGCAATGAAAGAAGTTACACCAGAACTAGTAGAATTAAAATCAGAGTGGGAACTTTTAAATATGAGTGTTTCTGAGATCCTTGATTTGATGGATAAAGCAGGTGAGAAACTAGATGAAATAAAAGAACATTCTGCTAGAGGTATGGGAGATAAAATAGGAATGCTAGGTAAGTGGTTAATTCCTCAAACAAAGCATTATTCATGGCTTAAGGCTGGAGATATTCTTGGACTTGGAGTAGATACTATGGTTCCAGTAAAGGTTGATAATCATTATAGAATGGATATAGATGAATTAAGAAAAACAATCGAAGAATACACAAGTAAAAACATTCCCATACTAGGGGTTGTTGGAGTTGTTGGATCAACAGAGGAAGGAGCTGTAGATCATATTGATAAGATTGTAGAAGTAAGAGACGAATTTTCAAAGAATGGAATTAATTTTTATATACATGTAGATGCTGCTTATGGTGGATATGCTAGATCTATATTCCTAGATGAGGATTACTCATTTATTCCAGAGAATCAATTAAAAGATAAGATGATAGAACATGGTGCTATTCTAGATAAGAGTACTTTATGGCCATCAAAAGATGTATACAATGCATTTAAAGCAATGGAAAAAGCAGATACTATTACAATTGATCCTCATAAAATGGGATATATACCATATTCAGCTGGAGGAATAATTGTAAAGGATAAAAGAATGAGAGATTCAATTTCATACTTTGCAACTTATGTATTTGAAAAAGGAGCTGATATACCATCACTTCTTGGAGCTTTTATGCTTGAAGGATCAAAGGCAGGAGCAACAGCAGCCTCAGTTTGGACTGCGCATAAAGTAATGCCTCTTAATATAACTGGGTATGGAAAGCTTATAGGTGCTGGTAATGAAGGAGCCTATAAACTTTATCATAAGTTAGAAATGCAAAAATCATATAAAGTTGGAGATAAAATAGTTGATGTATATCCACTTGTTGAACCAGATTTTAATATGGTTGATTTTACATTCAATGTTAGAGGTAACAAAGATTTAAAGATTATGAATGATTTAAATCATAACTTCTATGAAGAAGCGTCATATGTAAAAGAAGCGTTATATGTAAATAATTTTTTAACTTCTCATACTGATTTTACATTGGGCGATTATGGAGACTCTCCACTTAAATTTGTTGAAGGATGCGGAATTCCAAGAGAAGAATGGAATAGAGTTGAAAAGGTAACTATTTTAAGAGCTTGTGTATTATCACCATTTTTAAATTGTGATAAAGTATTCCAAGAATATATGAAGAAGATGGATGAGGCTATAGTACAAAAATTAGAAAAAATACTAGGATAGTAAAAACTATTAAATTTAGCATCTGATTATTGTTTTATAATGGATACTAGATAACTAAATTACTAAAAAAATACCTATAGGTTAAACACTTTTTTATAAGAGTTTATTCTATAGGTATTAATTTACTGAAAAATTCACTTTTTTACTCTCAAAAATAAATTTATAAAAACTAAAAAACACTTCTAAGATCTATAAATAGGTTTAATATAAGTAATCTCTTGTCATAGGTAATTCGTTGTTTAATCCTTTTGTGAATACAAATTGATGTAAATCTATTACTCCATAATTAAATGAAGCAGCGCAAGAATTTAAGTATAATCTCCACATTCTAATAAATTTATCATCAAAGCCCATTTCACTAACTTTATCTAAAGAGTTTTCAAAGTTTTTAGCCCAATGTTCTAAAGTTTTTCCGTAATGTAGGCGTAAGCTTTCTACATCTATTAAATGCAAACCATTTTCAGGCATATTATAAACTAGTTCTCTAATGGAGGGGATATATCCACCAGGGAATATATATTTTTTAATCCATTGATTTACTTCACTTTCAGTTTGGGCAGTTATACAGTGAAGTAAGGATACGCCATTTTCTTCTAATAAATTATTTACATTATTCATATAGATAGGAATATTTTTTCTACCGACATGTTCCAGCATACCCACACTTACAATTCTATGAAATTTTTCACCTGTATTTAATAAATCTCTGTAATCTACCAATCTAACTTCTACTTGATTCTCAAGGTTATTTTCCTTAATTCTCTCATTTACTTTATTAAATTGCTCTTCACTTAATGTTATTCCAAGTGCTTTAACACCATATTTTTGGGCAGCAGTTATTATAAGTTCACCCCAACCACAACCTATGTCTAATAATGTTTGTTTGGAATGCAAATTTAACTTTTTTAAAATATGCTCAACCTTGTTTGTTTGAGCTTTATATAGGGAGTCTTCAGGGGATTTAAAATAGGCACAAGAATAGATCATGGTTTCATCTAACCATAATTTATAAAAGTCATTGCCTAAATCATAGTGATAATGTATATCTTGTTTACTGTTTTTTATAGAATGAGGTGTAACTTTATATAATTTTTCAAAAAGTGAAGCTTTATTTATGAAGCTATCTTTATTCTTATAAACAGACTCTATAATTTCTCTAATATTACCTTCAAAGTCTATAACATTATTCATATATGCTTCACCAAAAGTTAAGAATGGATCTTTTAAAATATCACATTTTGATAAAGGTTCATTTATTATTATTTTAAATTTTATATCGGCATCACCGAATTTTTCAGTGGTTTTATCCCAGAACTGTACTTCAAAGGTGTCTGAGAATATACTTTTCAATAATTTTTTTAAGAATAATTTTTCCATTATTACATCTCCTTTAAGTACCTTTTATAAATGATAACCCAAATAGCTAATTATATACTTATAGTAAATATTTAGCTTAAAATGGTCAATGAACATTTGGTATATGATAATTGAGCAATTTAAAGTAAATAAAGTATAATAGTAAAAAAGCAACTGGTCAGACCACATTAAAAAGGAAAATCAGGGATAATTGAAATGAAAAAGTATTCATAAAAAATAATGTATATAATAAATGATAAATATAGTTTAAATTTTTGTGAAATGAAAAAAGGCTATGGCTAAAAATAGATTTTTAATGATTTTAGCCATAACCTTTTTTATTTAAAAATTAAATTATATCTGATTCAAGTATCTCTTCAAAAGTTTTTTGGTTTTCCATAGATATTATTATTGATGAAGATTTTGAAACATCACCAACTAATAATCCACCTACAAGAATATTATTTTTGAAGAATAGTTTTTGATATTTTCCATTACCTTTAAAGCTTAGAGTTTTAAAACCTTCTCCATCAAAATCTATTATTCCAGCACAGAACACTTCAGTGTTTAGACCAGTAAATACTACAGAAGATACAAAACCTTGGAATTCTACAGTATCATTTGCTGCATTAGAACCAGCAACTCTTCCCATTTCAGTTGCTGCAGGCCAGTTACCGAATACTATTCCGTTAAGTTCAGAAACATCACCACAAGCATATATATCTTTAATACTTGTTTCCATTTTGCTGTTTACAAGAATTCCTCTATTACAATCTATATTTGCATCTTTTGCAATATCTATATTAGATCTTATTCCAACTGAGAATAAAACAATATCTGTTTCAATTATTTCGCCAGTGCTTAATTTAATTCCACATACTTTGTTATTTTTAGTTAAAATTTCTGATGCTGAAGAGTCAAGTAAAATCTTAATCAAAGATTTATCAGTTATAGATTTAAATATATTAGATCCTTCAGTATCTAATTGTCTTGGAAGAAGTCTTTTTGAAAATTCAACAACAGTTGTATTTATGCCAAGAGAGTTTATTTCCTCAGCAGCTTCAAGTCCAAGAAGACCACCACCTATAATTACAGCTTTTTTAGAAACTTTTAAAGCCGCTTTAAGCTTAGTAACATCATCTAAATATTTTATTGTATGGACTCCAGAAACTTCAAAGTAATTATTAGAGTTTATTGTAAGATCTTTAGAAAGCCCTGTTACCTTTGTTGGTGGTATAAAATTATAACTTCCATTTGCTAATATTAGCTTATCATAAGAGATAGAATCTTTATTATCAAAGATTAATTTTTTGTTTTCTGAATCTATTTTTTCCACAGAAGCTCCAAGTATCTCACTTATATTATTATCTTTAAACCAATTATCTTGAGCTACATAGAATTTAGAAGGATCTATTTCTTCACTTATAATATCAGAAAGTTGGGGTCTATAATAGGTTTTTGCCCTCTCTTTAGAAATCATAGTTATAGAAGCCGTTTTATTTCTAAGTCTTATATTAGAAGCAGCTTTAAATCCAGCAATTCCATTACCAAGTATTACAAAATTTTCATCTGTTTCAAGTCTAAAACCTGTATCATCACTTTTAACTTCTACAAAAGATTCTTTTGTAGCACCACAAACTATACATACTTCAGGTGGTTCTGATTCTTCAAATATTTCACCACAGACTACACATTTCCAAAGCCTATTTTTAATTTGTTTTCCGTTTGAAGGGGTCTTTTTTGAAAGAAGTTTTTGAGCAAAAGCTTCACCATAGTTAAATGCTGTTTTAAAATCTTCTTCACTTGGCTTAAATTTAACTTTAACACTTGGAAGAGCCATATCCATTCTTAATTCTTTTAACCTATTTTCCATATTAGGAACAGCTTCACCACTCCAACCAAAGGAACCAAATGCACCAGCCACTTTACCACCATGCACTAGGGGATTTAGTTTTGTAAGGATGTCTCTTATAGGTTCAAGTAAATCTGAATTTATAGTTGGAGAACCAAATAATATACCTGATGACTCATTTATATCTTTTAAGATATCATCTATTTCATGGTGTATAATGTCATAAAGTTTTATATCAAAGTCACCTTGAGATTTAATACCTTTAGCAATCTCATTTGCAATTTCTTTAGTATAGCCATAAGCAGAAACATAAGAAATTGTTACCTTATCTTTTTCACTAGAAGATTCAGGAGTACTCCAATTTTTATAAATATCTACTATTTCCCAAGGATTTTCTCTTAGTACAGGGCCATGACCAGGGCATATTACATCTATCTTAAGATCTTTTATTTTATCTATTGCTTTTAAAACATAAGGTTTAAAAGGTCCCATTATACAATCAAAATAATACTTTAAAGCATCCATGTAATGTTCTCTATTTTCTATTAAATCATTAAATACATTTTTAGAACTATAGTGAGAACCAAAAGAATCACAAGTAAATAACATGTTATCTTCAGGAACATAAGTATACATAGAATCAGGCCAATGTAGTAGTGGAGCAGAAATGAATTTCAAAGTTTTGTTTCCAAGACTTAAAGTGTCTCCATCACCCACAGTTATATAACTAAAGTCTTTATTCATTATATCTTTCATAAATTCAATTGCTGTTTCAGAGCCAACAATTTTTGCTTTAGGAGATAATTCAAGAAGCTTTGACACAGAACCTGCATGATCTGGCTCAGTATGATCTACAATTATATAATCAATTTTATTGATATCTATATCAAGAGTTTTTAATCTTTCAATATACTCATCAAAAAATTCAGCTTTTACAGTTTCAAATACAGCAGTTTTTTCACTACCTTTAACAACATATGAATTATAAGTTGTACCATAAGGTGTGTACATTATAATATCAAAAATTCTTAAATTAGGATCCAATGCACCAACCCAATAAATGTCTTTTTTAATTTCTAATGATTTCATTAATAACAACCCCTTTATATAAATTTTAATTGTCGTCTTTTAAGTTATATAAATTTGCACTAAATATGATTAACATTTTTCTAAACAAATTGAAGAAAAACATTCATTACTTCCATTTTTTATTCCTAAAACTTGAAACTTGTCTCTAATATAAACTAACAGTAGTAGACGCGTATTTGGATATGTACATTAATTAAAATTTACTTTAAGCACATAAGCTATACATATTCAAATACACCCTAAAAAAGTATAGTTTTTAAAGAAACATCCATCAGGCAGAATTAATTAATAGCTTGTACCAATTGAAATTAACTTAGTTTGTTAATTAACAGACTTTATATTAATTAAATAAATACTAGCAAGTTAAATCAATTTTAGTTAATAATTATTATCTATAAATATATTATATAATATTCTGAAAAATAGTCAAGGTAGTAAAATATCATATAACATACATTTAGGCACATTCAAAAAAATAACAAGTCAGTATGCTAGTCTATTTTGTGTCATACTTCGTCAGCGATATCAGCCCATAGTCTATGCTATGAACTAATATCACTTCCTTTTCTGACACAAAATATACATGGCATCTTTGACTTGTTATTTTATTTCATGTGCCTTATAAAAAATTAATAAGGCACATGAAAAACTTCTACATATTTATGATTAAATTACGATTATAAATATTAAATAAAAAAATATTTTTTAATTAAAATGAAAACTAGAATAATTTAGAGAATTTTAATAGAAAATGATGAAAAAGGGTATAATAATTGTAAATTTACATTAAAGGACCCTTAATTAAAGTTGACAATTTAATCTTAATGTTTTACCCTTACATATGGAAAATGACTGTTTGGTCGTTAAATTTAATGTGCATATTAATTAAAAAATGTCAATATACAAATAATTCTAACTATTGATTAATAAAAGAAGGGTATTAAGATTAAACCCTTTTAAAAAGAAGAGGTATAAGAAATGAATGTTAATAAAGCCGATAATATGGGTTCAAAAAAAGAAATATGCTTAAGGATTTTTTATGTTCTTTTGGGAAGTTTTATATGTTCTATAGCAATTAATACATTTGTAGTACCACATAAATTATTAAGTGGGGGAGTTTCAGGTATAGCTCTTATAATTCAGTATTTGACAGGTATAAACTCAGGTATAATAGTATTGCTTATTAATGTACCAATATTTATGGTAGGATGCAAAAAAGTAGACAAAGAGTTTATATTGTTCAGTTTCTTAGGTATGATGGCTCTTTCAATATTCTTAATGTTAACTAAAAACGTGAGCCAAATTTTCTATTTAGATGATGTTTTACTTTGTACTTTAGTTGGTGGCGTATTATATGGTGCTGGAGTTGGGTTAGTTTTTAAAAACAGAGCATCCCAAGGAGGTACAGATATAATATCTGTAGTTCTTAAAAAATCTAGTGGAATAGATATAGCTAAAATAGATTTAATTATAAACATAATTGTTGTTGTTATAGGTACATTTGTTAATGATATAAAGTTAGCTTTATACACACTTGTTTTAATGTATGTTAGATCTGTTGTAATGCAGAAGGTTATAGTTGGTGTCGATAAAAAGAAAGCAATATTTATTGTAACAGATAGGCATAATGAAATTGCAGAAGCAATTATGATGAAAATAGGTAGAGGGGTAACCATTTTCCACGGGGAAGGTGCTTATACAAGAGATGAAAAGAAAATTCTTTATTGTGTTGTTTCTATAAGAGAGATTGTTAGAACAAAAGCTTTAATAGAGAAGATAGATAGTAAAGTCCTTATGTCTATAATGGATGTTTCAGAGGTTGAGGGAAATGGCTTTAGAACTAAATCATTATAAATAAAGATGAGTTCTATATATGAATAATTTAAGTGGATTAGTAAAATCAAAAAAAGTTAATGTATCAATTTTTTAAAATTGGACATATAAATATATAGTGAGTAATTATTAATAGATATTTGGAAAATATATTTTTGGTTATAAAATATGAAAGACAGTCATATAAATAAAAAGGAGTAAGTTAAAAAGACAAAAATACATTTATATGGTAAAAATAGGAAAATAAAAAGAGCTTGAGGTTTATTTTCCTGTTTTGTTTGATATAATATAAGAGTAAAGTGCAAAAAATAAAAGATAGGGTGCTACTAACACCCTATCATATACAATAATTCTAGTTGCTTAGGCAGCTGGTGCATCACTATAATTATATAGTTAATAAAAATAGTAGCTTCCATTTGCAGTCGGGGCTACTATTTTTTTGACATTTTATCTATAAGCAGCACTATAAAAGTTAGTAGTGCTAGTAAAAACATGCCAGCTTGAAATAATATCATTAAACTATTGTCACTCACTTGTGTCACCTCCCTTAATAAAAGGTAAGAGACACCAGTAGCCCACAAGCAACTATATTAAATTGTATTTACAAATTATACCATAAAATAAATATTAATACTACAATAATGAGAACTCATCAAGTTGTTCTTAGAAGAACTTATTCATGGTTGTGATGGCTCTTATTCTCAAGTTTAAAATTGGAGTATTAGAGCCTTGGAGCTGATATCATCGGATAAAACATGCTTGGAGTATATATAAGCATGAATAAGTGGAGTTCTTCCTTTAAATATATATATTCTTTGCACAATGAGTTTTATGCCCAATAAAAATAAAATTCATAATAAGTACATAAATAATAATATTGTTGTTGAAAATAACGCATTGTCACATGAAATAAAGAATCATAATTAAGAAGGAACTGTTTGGAATAGTATTAAAATACTTATTTAGAACAAGAAAAATTTTAAGATAAATTTGAAGTCAAAATTTATCTTAAATGTGATGAAAGTAATACCTAATAAATTACAAAGTAAACATTTAAAGATTAACATAAATGACATATATATAATAGGAAGGAATTTTTAGAAGATATAAACTTTAATCCATTTTTGATATATAACTAATCTTCATTTTTAATTTCATTGAAAAGTTTTTATATTAGAATATGTAATAGTTTTCTAAAGGAAGTTGTGGATAATTTATGAAAGTAAGAGGTAAAGAGTTCTAAAAGTATAATCGATACTGATATGGACTAGTAAAATGTTGTTTATAGAGTTTGTTACCTATGGGGGAAATACTAATGAGTAATAATAAAAATATACTAATAATAACTAATAAAAAATTGGATGACGAAGAATTTTTTATTAAAAAAATCAGGAAAAATGAATATAGGATTTTTAATTTTATAGATAATAATTTAAAAAATATTGAAATAGCGGATATAAATCTTATACTTTTATATCATAAATTTAAAGAAGATGAAGGCATAGATATATTAAAAAAGTTAAAAAGTAATACACTTATAGGTGAAATACCAGTTATAGTAGTTTTAGAAAGTAGCTTTGAAAAATTAATTGATAAATATATTGAATTTGGAGCATATGATTTTATAACTAAACAATGTAGCTGTAAGCAAATAGAGGTACGTATAAAAAATGCAATTAAATTTTACAATACAACTCAGAAGTTAAATGAGGAAATAACTTTGTTTGACACTCTTCTAAATAATATTCCATTTATGTCGTGGTTAAAGGATAAAGACAGTAATTATATACAGGTCAATAATGCCTTTATGGAGCATAGTGGTAAAACTATGGATGAAATAAGAGGTAGAGGAGATTATTATGTTTGGGATGGAAAGATAGGTGAAAGATGTAGAGAGTTTGATCTTGTCGTAATGAATAAGAAAAAACAAATAATGTTTGATGAAATTATAGAAGGAAAAAAAGGATATAGACAATTTAATATTTATAAAGCTCCTGTTACAAATAATGAAGGAGAAGTTGTAGGAACAATAGGAGTAGCACGTGATATTACAGAACTTAAAAATAAAGATGCAAAGGTGCAAATTTTATTAGAAAATATGCCTTTTGAGGCATGGCTAAAGGATAGAAATAATATATATGTTAACGCTAACTCTAAATTTGCAGATTGTAGGAATATGAGTGTTGAAGAATTGATTGGAAAACATTTTAAAGAGGTGTGGAATAAAGAGCAAATAAAGGAGTTTGAAAGAGAAGATGTTGAGGTAATAGAAAAAAGAGGACAATTAACATTTGAAAAACCTATAGTCAATTTAAATGGTGAGGAAAGGATTCTGGAAATAACTAAAACCCCTGTGGTTGATATTTCAGATAAAGTAATGGGCATAGTGGGTGTAGCTAGAGATATTACAGAAGTTAGAAAAAAACAAAATCTAATAAAAAGATATGGGTACACAGACTACCTTACAGGATTAGACAATAGAAGAAGTCTTTATGAATATATGAACAATAAATTGAAGAATAACAAGTCTAGTATAGCTTTAATTCTTATAGATATAGATGGATTTAAAAAAATTAATGATTCTTGTGGACATCATTTTGGTGACAAAGCTTTAGTAGCTGTAGCTGAACAGCTTAGAAAAGGATCTAATGATGCGTTTGTAGCTAGGTTTGCAGGGGATGAATTCATTGTTGTATTTGAAAACATTAAGGATTACAGTGATATTTTAAACAGGGTAGAAAGGCTTAAGAATTTTCTTAACACCTATATTGAGAGTGAAGGGTGTAAATGTTATGTATCAGGGAGTATGGGCATAGGAATAGCAACTAAAAATGATAGGGATTTAGAGGGATTGCTTAGAAAAGCTGATATGGCAATGTATAAAGCTAAAATGAAAGGGAAAAGAACATATGCATTCTATGAAGATGGAATGGAATTAGAGAGGTTAAGATATATAGATATTGAAAAAGATTTACATGGTGCGATTAATAATAAAGAGATATCTGTTCATTATCAGCCTCAGTATGGTAAAGAAGAAAAATTAGTTGGATTCGAGGCATTGTTCAGATGGAAAAATGAAAAATATAAAAAAGTTCCTGTTATAGATATTATAAATATAATGGAAAAAAGTGATCTTATTAATACAATAGGGGACTGTATAATGAGAGAGGCATTCTTATTTGCAAAACAAATAAATTATAAGAGAAAAGAAAAATTAATAATATCAGTAAATATATCACCTAAACAAATAATGAGTGAAGACTTTGTTGAAAGGATCAAGGATATTATGAAGGATATTGGCGTTGATGCAAATTGTTTAGCTGTTGAAATAACTGAAATGCTATTATTAAATAATATGGAAGAAAGCATAAAAAAGATTTTGGAAATAAGAAGTTTAGGCATAAAGGTGTATCTAGACGATTTTGGAACAGGATATTCTTCCTTTAGTTATTTGTTAAAATTACCATTATCTCTTATAAAAATAGATAGAAGCTTTATAAAAGGCATTGATGAAAGAGATGATTATGTAAAACTTATAAAGTTAATAAGTGATTCAGCAAATTCTTTAAATCTTCCCATTATTGCTGAAGGTGTTGAAACTAAGAAACAAAAGGATATACTTAATGGAATGGGAATTGACTGTATGCAGGGATATTTGCTTTCAAGACCACTACCAGAAATAGATGCTAAATTATTAGTTGAAAGAATTGATAAGGTATTAAAAGACTAGATATTCATTTATAACTTAAGGAACATTCAAAAAATACATGACATCTTTGACTTGTTATTTTCTTTCATATATCTAATATTAATTAATAGGGTTGTCTTAAAAATGAGACAACCCATTTGGATTTTTTGATAGATATTTATACTATTAATAAGTTAAAAATCACAAGTTGGAGTTTATAGAGTGAAAAATATAATTTAGAGTAAGGTACATTAAAAAATAACAAGTCAGTAGCAATGAGTAATGGCAATATAGGTTTTAAAGGAGAAAATTGTGCAAAATAGACTGAATATTTAGTGAAATAACAAAGTAATTCATTAAAAAAGTCTTACTTTGGGTGTAATCTAAGGTAATTCAATGATATAATTACTATGGTATTATTTGTACATATGAATATGGGAAATTTGTTTTATATTGATTGGAAAATGGAGTTGATTTTATACTTAAATTTCGAAGTTAATTTTTGTAATATTTTAAATATAAAGGTGTGAGAATGTATACAGTATTAATAGTGTAAAAAATTAGAGTGTGAAGAATTTATAAATAAATGAAAAATTATATTTATAAATGGCTATTATTTTGATATTATAGTTAAATGAGGTTTGTACTAACCGGTCAGTAAAGAAACAATAACTTGGTTTTGTAATTTTGAACTTAATATAAGGAGGAGACAACCAATGAAAAATGCTTTAAGAGTATTTAAGAGGGACATGAAAAGTATAATAAAGAATCCTGTAGCTATGATAATAGTTGTTGGAATATGTGTTATCCCCTCTCTTTATGCATGGGTAAATATAAAGGCGTGTTGGGATCCCTATGAAAATACAGGCACTATTCCAATAGCAGTGGCCAATAATGATAAAGGAACAACTTTTAATGATGAGGAATTAAACATAGGTAATGATGTTATAGAGGAATTAAAAAATAATGACAAAGTTGGGTGGAAATTTGTTGATTCTAAAGAAGCGGAATTAGGAGTTGTTGATGGAACATATTATGCTATGATAGAGATTCCAGAGGATTTCTCAGAAGATTTAACAAGTTTAGTAACGGACAACCCTAAAAAGCCAGAAATAACATATAAAGTAGATACTAAGGCTAATCCAGTAGCGGCTAAAATTGCAGGGGCAGCTAAAACTACTTTGGTTGATGAGATAACGGCTAATTTTATTTCAACAGTTAATGAAACTGTATTTGATTCTTTTAATGAGATGGGAGAAGATTTACAAGATAAAGAAAAGAAGATAATAAGCCTTAAGGATTCCATAATAAAAGTAGATCAAAATATGGATCTTATACTTGCTGTATTAAGAAATGTTAATAGTAATTCAGCTAATTTATCTAAGTATTTATCTGAACTTAAGACTACTATGCCAGATGTAATTAATGGTATTAATACAATAGGTGGAAATAAACAAAATACAAAAAGCTTTTTAACGAATACACAAAGTACTTTAAGCAGTGCTTTTGACGATGCGGATTTTAATTTGAAACAAGCTCAAGGTTCTACAGAACGTATACAAGCTTTATTAAAACAATTATCTATAGCAGGTAGTGAAAATACTACTGTAGATACAAATGCTATATTATCTAAGATAAGTACTGAGATTGATGCAGTTAATAGTCGTATTAGTACATTAATAGTGTTTTTAGGAGATGTTAATGATTTTCATCCTAATGCAACTGTATCTCAAATGATAGTTAGTTTAAAGGATATAAGAGGAAATTTAACTGAACAAAAAAATAACTTAGATAAATTACAAAAACAAGTGGGAAATACTAATCAAGTTAATCAGGAATTAGTAAATACAATTAGTAATAATATGAGTAAGATTCATAATGATATAACAACTGAAATAAATGATTATAATTCACAAGCTAGACCACAGTTAAATGACATAGCTAATAGTCTCATAAAAGCAACAGATGATGCTTCAACACTTGTTGATTTATCACAAGGCTTAGCTGGCCAAATAGATACACTATTAGGTTCAGGGGCAGAAGGAACTGAGTTAGCAGCAGATATATCTCAAAAGTTATATGACAGATTAACTGAATATGAAGATATAGTAAGTAAAATGAGTGATGAATTAAAGACTGTAGATAATAAGGATTTAGTAAAAATAATATCAATACTTCAAAGTAATCCTGAGTTTATGGGAGATTTTATATCAGATCCATTTAATCTAAAAGAACAACCTATATTTTCAATACCTAATTATGGTTCAGCAATGACACCAGTTTATACTGTACTTGCTCTTTGGGTTGGTGGATTAATGTTAACTGCTGTTTTGAGAACAGATGTTGTAGATTTTGAAGGTAGCGAAGATATAACAATAAGGCAAAAATATTTTGGTAAGATGATTACATTTGTTACATTGGCATTAGTACAAGGACTTGTGGTTTCTATAGGAAACAAGGCTCTTTTAGGTGTGTATACAGTAAATACTTTGCTAATGATATTATTTGCTTTAATGACCTCATTTACTTTCTCAATAATAATATACACATGTGTAGCATTGCTTGGTAATGTAGGTAAAGCTATAGCTATTGTATTAATGATTATACAACTTGCAGGAAGTGGTGGAACTTATCCTATACAAGTCGATCCTATGTTCTTTAGAGTGCTTCAACCATTCTTTCCATTCACTTATGCGGTTGGAGGATTTAGAGAAGCCATAGCGGGACCGCTTGTATCAAGCGTAGCATTAGATTTTATAGTATTGGGTTTGGTGGCAGGTATCTTTATAGTAATAGGATACTTCCTAAAATCTCCATTACATCATAAAGTAAGTAAATTTGAAGCTAAGTTTAAAGAATCAGGAATTTCAGAATAATGTTACTAGATGAGGAGGCAATGGCATGAGAAAAGTTTTTAAGGTTTTTCGAAATGATTTAAGAAATATAGCAAAAAGTCCAGTAGCATTATTCATAGTTACAGGATTATGCATTCTTCCTTCACTGTATGCATGGATTAACATAAAAGCATGTTGGGATCCGTATTCAAATACTGGTAACTTACCAGTTGCAGTAGTTAATAATGATGAAGGTGCAATGTTTAATGGAAATTTCATTAATGTTGGAGATGAAGTAGTAGATTCGCTTAAGGACAATGATAAGATGGGCTGGGTATTTGAAGATGAATGGCAGGCCAATAATGGATTAAATGAAGGTAAATATTATGCCATGATAGAAATACCAGCAGGCTTTACAAGAGGATTAACAAGTTTGGCAGGTACAGATCCACAAAAGCCAAACATAATATATAAAGTAAATGAAAAGGCTAATGCAATAGCTACAAAAATTACAAATGCAGCTAAAGAAAGTGTAGCAAGAGAAATAAAAGCTAACTTTGTAGAGACTGTAAATGAGAAAGCCTTTGAAAAACTAAATACAGTAGGTGGAGAAATACAAACTCATAAACCACAGGTATTACAGTTAAATGATATTTTAACAGGCTCCATTGATGAGTTAGAAAAGGTTAAAAACCATATAAATGATGCAAATGGTAATTCGGCAAGTTTACAGGATTATTTGAGAAAAGTACAAAATGACTTGCCTGTTTTAACAGATCAAATAAATACTCTTCAAAAAGCAACCAATACAAGTAAGAACCTTATTATGTCAACACAACAAACGGTGAATTCTTTATCAGGAAATTTGAATAATGACATAATGCAGATTCAAACAACAAACAAAAAGGTTCAAGCTTTAATAACAGAGTTAAAAGAATTAAACAATGTAGCTGGGGATTCAGCACAAATAATAAAGGATGCCAACACTATAGATAAACTACTTGGCACAATGGATGATATAATAGATACAAGTATGAAGGTATTAGAAGGTCTTAATGATTTAAAAGCTAGTGGAAGTATTTCCGAATTTGTAGATACATTAAGACATCTAAAAGAAACTATAGAAAGTGGAAGAACTAATGCAGGAAATATAAGTTCTTCAGTAGAAAATGGAACGGCAACTAAGGAACATATAAATGAGATGTTGGATATATTATCTAAGACAAGTAATGAAATCTCAACACAGGTTGTTAGTGCTTCAAATGCTTTTTATTCAGGGGTTATACCTACACTTAATAGTGTTGGTAATGGACTTACTACAGGATTAACTAATGCAGATGGAGTTCTAGATAGTATAAAGGTTATAGTACCTCAGCTTAATGCTTTATCTAAGTTTGGAGTGGCAACTAGTACAGTGGCTATTGATGAAGGTAATAGATTAAATGAGAAACTTACAACATTCCAAGAAGATTTGGACAAGTTAACAGATAAGACAAAAGATTTAACAGAAGAAAACTTAAATGACATACTAGATATAATGGAAAAAGATCCAGAGGAAATGGCTTCATTTATATCTTCTCCTATTCAGTTAATTGAAGAAGAGGTTTATGATGCAGGAATATTTGGAGTTGGGTTAACACCATTCTATACAGTACTTGCAATTTGGGTTGGTGCATTGTTATCTTGTGCGCTATTAGCAGTAGAATGTGAAGAAGAGTTTAAGGAAAAAGAGAAAATAAATTTATGGCAAGAACACTTTGGTAAAATGTTATTGTTCTTAACGATAGTAATAATACAAGGTACCATTGTTACTTTAGGAGATGTATATATATTAGGGGTAAATGCTGCAGACTTGCCACTTATGTTAGGATTCACGGTGGTTACAGCAATTACTTTTACAATTATGATATACACTTTAGTTGCTATGTTTGGTAATGTAGGAAAAGCAATAGCAGTAATAATAATGGTTTTCCAAATAGCCGGAGCAGGTGGTATATATCCAATACAAACTAACCCAGAGATTTTTGGAAAAATGCAATTTTTATGGCCGTTTACTTATGCAATAAATGGATTCAGAGAAGCAATAGCAGGCCCTATATGGGAAAGTGTTAATGATAATTTATATGCATTAGGTATTTTTGCAGTGGGATTTTTAGTTCTAGTTGTTTTAAAGAGACCAATTCATAAGTTATCACATGCTATGGATCATAAGTTTAGGGAATCAGGACTTTAAACTAATTGAAAGCTTTAATTAGTGACAAGTTACAAGTTTGGTAAGTTTAATGAGAGGCAGATATGATCAGAGATGATTATGTCTGTTTTTTATTTTTTGAGTAAATTATTGACAAATTGTCTACTCGGTACTACAATGTAGATAGCTACTATGTGGCACAGGGTAGGTGAGGATATGTTTGATAAGTCACAACTTATGAGGGGAACGTTAGAGGGCTGTATTTTAAAAATAATTAGTTTAGAAGTAACCTATGGCTATGAAATCATGGAAAAACTTGCGGTTTATGGTTTTGAAGATGTTAGAGAAGGAACAATTTATCCCTTACTAGTTAGACTCGAAAAGAAAAATTTAATTTATTCAGAGTTTAGACCTTCTCCATTAGGTCCTAGTAGAAAATACTATTTTATAACAGATGAAGGGGTAGAAACATTAAATTCATTTGAAATGTATTGGAATAGTGTTTCTAAATCAGTAAATAAAATTTTAAGGTTGGGGGAAATATAGATGGCTAATAAGTTGAAAGTTTTAAAAAAAGAAAATAATATTATGGAAAAACAACTAAATGATTATAATAAAATTGTTTTAACTGATATGATACTTTATTTATATTCATCAAACTTAAAGGAATATGATATTGAGGTTATACAAAGAGATTTAATTAGTATGGCTTTAGAATATCAGCTGCGTGGAGAAGACTTTAAGAATGCTATAGGTTGTGGTTATAAAGAGTTTTGCAATGAACTTATTAAAAATGCAAGAGAAAAAACTTTATATGAAAAAATTTTAGAAAAAGCATATATTATTATTGGGGGAATTGGAATATTGTATTTATATGAAATTTTCTTTTCATCAACAATTATTAATATATTTAAATCAGGATCATTTACTATGCCAATAACCTTGGGGTTCATTGGAGCAACTTCTATTGCAACGGTAGCTGCGTTCTATATTTACTGGTATACAACAAAAAAGTCTTTTGAATTAACAAAACCTAAAATGAGTAAAGATAAGATTTTCATATTGATTTCAGGTATTTTTATATGGGTCCTTGCTGTAATTATGAGAATTAAATTTGATAAAACTATTTTGTTTTCAATAAATTGCTTGTACCCATTAGCTTTTTTTGCAACGGCTTTTGGCGTGGTGTGGTTTCTTAATAATAAAAATATAGATAAGGTAGCAAGTAAAGGCTTAGATTAGTTACAAGTAACAAATTAAAAAAATTTCTATCCTTTAAATCGCCAATGTAGTTGTAAATAAAGTATTACTTGCTAAGTAATATGCCCTTATAGGGCTAAAGCAAGCCACCTGTTTTACAGGTGGCCTTGACTCAACAGGAGTTCTAACATTAAAATTATATCATTCAAGTAAGTTATGTGTTCTCAACCTAGTAGAGCTACAAGATTATAATGTTCGAGTATTATCTCCACTCAACAATATCATTAAACTTTTTTCTAGGTCTAGGGTGCGGGCTTTCATCAGCATATCCCAATGATATAGCCGCTATTAATTGTTGTTTTTCTCCCAGCCATTGACAGATTTCACGATATGCAAAAAATATATCACAAATCCACAAGCTTCCTATACCTAAATCAGTTGCTGTTAATAACATATTTTCTATAGATGCACCAATAGATTGGATATTAGCTGTATTAAAAAATTTACTTTCAATGCTCTGTTCATCCCATAAATAATTTTCTTGTGTATTAAATATCAATATGGTGATTGGAGCTTGTTTCATTATTTTCATAGTATATTCTGCACCAGAAATGAATCTTAAACTATTTGGCAAAAGTCCTTCAAGTTTTTTTTCATTTTCAATACCTGTTTGCATTGCCTCTATCATAGAAGATTTATCTTTATTTGTAATAACAATAAATTTCCATGGCTGTCTATTCTTTGGAGATGGAGCTTTAATTGCCGAATCCAATATTTTCTCCACTATTTCTATTGGAATTTCCTTATCAATAAATTTTCTTATACTTCTTCTTTTAGTAATAGCATCAATAGTTTCCATATATAAATCTCCTTTACTTAATATAAATTTTCTATTATAAACATGTATGTTAATATCTTATCATGTTAGTCTTCTTTATTCTAATAAATTTTTTGAAACACTGATATCTATGAAATGAAAAAAGTATTGAGTTGTTGTTCTCTTTTGAAATCATTGCATTCATAATACTTTCTAAATGATTTAATTGTGGTTTAGTTAATGTGTTTATTATCATATATATTCTTTACAATACTAATAATGGCTAGAATTATGAAAACACCAATGCTTAGAACATTGAGGATTAATCCCATATTGTTGTCTACTGGTGCTGAGGTTTCTTTGTTTTCGAAAAAGTGTGCAATGATTGTTACAACAGACATGCTTAATAGCATAATTACAATATCTTTACCCAAGTTTAATGGTATATTTTGTTTTGGTGCAATAAGTGAAAAAGTCTCATTACCAATTTTATTTCTCATTTGTTCTTGCATTTCATCATAATTATTTCTCATTATTTAAATCATCCTCCCAAAATATTTCATCAAGAGTTTTACCTAAAACCCTACAAATTGATATACATAGTTTTATTGTTGGATTATAATCTCCATTTTCTATGGCGTTAATCGTTTGTCTTGTTACACCAATAGCTTCAGCTATATCCTTTTGAGACATATCTAAAGCAGCTCTAGCAGATTTAAGTCTAAGATTTTTTCCCATTACATCACTCCCTGTGATTAATTACCAATATAGGTATAGTATCATTAACGTTACCTTATGTCAAATATATATGACAAAAGGTATAAAATAAATTATATATACTATTAATGATAATTATAGAACGAGTTTTCATTTAGATGGTAGTTATGAGATGAAAAATAAATTTAAGTATTGAAAATACATTTAAATTAATTACATTTATGGTATAATAATTCCAAATAATATAATTGAATAATGAACTTGTTTTTGATAATTTGAGTAATTTTAAAAAAACTTTTAAAATTTTACATAAAAGAATCATTAATAGTACAAAAAAAATTTTTATGAACGATATATAAGGTATGTAGATAAAACATATGTTAATTAAATATCTTGAATGTGAACTGAATCTGTTAAGCTGATATGAAAAAATAGCTTAATATTTCATAGAATTGCTCGTTCTTTGAAAATTATATAAGTTTGGATAGTTTATTGTATGGTAAACAAACCTGCAATAAACGTAATTTTTGCAGGTTAATCAAAGATATTAATTTTATATTAAGCCGCTGAAAACCAAGAGTTTTTATCTGAGCTATCGCTAGCGAAGCCAGCAACTTCTGCTGGAGTACAGTTATTTAATGAACCATGTGGTCTAATAAAGTTATAGTGAAATACAAATAAGTATATTAAATTATTTGCTTTTTCAAAAGAATTAAAGCCTTTTTTAGCTT
>NZ_FOKI01000036.1 GCF_900111985.1 Clostridium frigidicarnis | reverse complement strand
AGGCCAGTGTCCATTTTGATCATCATAAATCAAAGGATTATTTTCGCAGTATGTGTATAGATTAAGACTTAATGGATCATTTTTATCTCCTCTATAGGTATCTTCTTGCATAAATCTTGCTGTCTCTGGATCATACATTCTGCTTTTTAAATAGTATTTTCCTATCTCTTCATCATACTGATATCCTGCATATTTATATGGATTGCTAATATCACTTGTAGATTCCTCTACTTTTCCAAAGGCATCATAGTAATAACTTCCTATTATTTTTCCAGTTCCATCTAATAAGTTTGTAACATCACCATGTCCATTGTACATATAATATGCTTCAGTATCCCCTACTTTTCTCATTAATAAGTTTAGTCCATAAACATTTCTTCCTTTTTCTAAAAGGGTTTTGTCCTGAACTTCTAAGATAACTTTGTCACCTTCATATAAGAAATGGGTTTTTCCTTCTTTACTTT
Organism: Clostridium frigidicarnis; assembly: GCF_900111985.1. GTDB lineage: Bacteria > Bacillota > Clostridia > Clostridiales > Clostridiaceae > Clostridium_Z > Clostridium_Z frigidicarnis. The sequence continues at coordinate 31,946 of NZ_FOKI01000036.1, read as the reverse complement.
CCTTTGAAACTCTTAATCCTTCTCCATTGTAAGTATTTTTAACTAATACTCCATTTTCATCCTTAGCTTCAATTTGTTGATTTAAATCATCATAAACATATTCTACAGTGTTTATGTTGAATTTACTAGTATCATTACTTACATCATTAGATACCGTATCGCTTATTGCATTAGCTGAAATTTCTTTTATTATGTTTCCATTATTGTCATACTCATAATTTTTAAAGCCTAGTACCCTGTCTTTATCCTTAGTTACAGTACTTATTAATCTATTTTTTTCATTGTAGGAATAGGTTGTTATATACATAACACCTTTTTCAACTAAAGTTTTACTTATTCTATTTCCAGATTTGTCATAAAGATAACTTGTCTCTTTGTTATCTGGTTCTGTTACCGTTAATAATCTGTTTAACTCATCATAACTATAGCTTGTTATTCCTTTTTTATCAGTCTTTGAAGTTATATTTCCTGCTGAGTCATATTTGTAGTTAAAGATTTCTAAAATCTCATTTTCTGCTTTTTTATTTGTTAATGTTTTTAACCTATTATCCTTATTGTATTCATATTCTTCTCTTGAACCATCTGGATAAATTATAGTTTTTCTATTACCATTTAAGCAATATTCATAAGTTGTAGTCTTATTATCAGCAATTACTCTTATTAATCTATCTGCCTTATTGTAGACTTTCTTTGTTGTATTTCCCTTAGGATCAATAGTGATTTCTTCATAATGTCCATTTTCTAGGCCTTCAATATTTTCGTATACATATGTTGACTTTCCTATAGCAGGTACCTCTTTAGATATTGCTCTATTTAATCCATCAAACTCTCTTATTGTTGTACCAGTTGCATCTTTTAGGGAAATTTGATTGCCATTATTATCATAATCAAAGGTAATACTTAAATCTCCTACACCTTCTGATATTATTCTTCCATGAATATCATAAGTAAATATTGTAACTTTGCCATTTCTATCTTTTTTGGTTTTTATGTTACCACTTGAATCATAGGTAAGATTTTCTAAGCTATCACTAGATATTCCTTCTTCGTTTATAGAAGACTCTATTGTTTTTATTTTTTTGTTTGCTACGTTGTATACAAAGGTAGTTTTATTTCCATTACCTTCTATTTGTTCTATTAGGTTTCCATTATTGTCATAATTATAGATAGTTAGTTCTTTCTTAGGATTTAATACTGATTTTAATCTATTTAATTCATCATATCCATATACAGTTTTGTTGCCATTTCCATCAGCTTTATACTCAACGTTTCCTAAACTATCATATCCTTGAATTATTTTATTTTCTTCCCCATCTATAGTTGCAATTAACCTGTTATTTTTATCATATTCAAAACGCTTTACATTACCTAATGCATCTATGGATTTACTTTGACAACCGTTTTGGTAATACTCTAGCTTTTCTACTAAGATTCCTTCTCCATCATATTTTTCTATTAATCTTCCTAAGTTATCATATTTATATGATGTTGTGTTTCCCATGTAGTTAGTTTCTTCTACTATTTTTCCATCACTGTTATACTCATAAGTCTTTGTTCTTATAACAGGTTTTTCTGCTATGCTATTATCATAGAAGTTAATAACTTTTAATTTATCTAAAGCATCATAGATATATTCACTAAAGTTCCCATTTCCGTCTTTTTCAAATATCTTATTTCCATTTTTATCATATTTGAATTCTTTTATTATTTCACTTTTCCCATTAGAATCACATTCAACTTCTTTTAATAAATTACCTTTATAGTCAAAACTGCATTTATGAGTTTTTCCTAATGTGTCTTGATTAAATACTTCATTTCCGTAAATATCATATTGATATGTTATTATGTTTAAATCAATGCTGTTATCATCTGGGAATATTATTTTTCTTGGCTTATTAAGACTGTTCATCTCTATTATTGTTTTATTACCATTGCCATCAAATTTAGTTATAATATTATCTAACAGATCATATTCATATCTTTCAAGTTCTATAGATTTATTGCCTAAGATGAACTTTTTATTTAATAACTTATCTGAGTTATTATATTCAAATTCAAATATATGATCCTTGGAATCTTCTTCTCTTATCTTTCTTCCCATTCCATCATAGTCATACATATAAGTAAAGTTAAGATTTTTAGCTTTATCTTCAGGTTCTAACATTTTAATTAATTGATTCTTTAGGTTATATTCGTACTCTATTCCATAACCTGAATCTATTTTTTCTTCTAAGGAAGTTCCTACCCCTTTGTCAAAACCTAATGCATCTAATTCTTTTATTTTGTTTCCTTTTTTATCATATTTATAAGCTTTTGTAACTATTGCTGTTATCTCTTCTTCATTTTCATATGTTACATTTAGCTCTCCTATTATAAGACCTTTATTATTATATATATATCTTATTCTATCGTTATTGTTGTTAACAGCTGTTCTCTCTACTAATCTTCCTTGTAAATCATAATAGAACCTTGTTATGCCCCAATTTCCATCAGTATGAGATTCTAAAAATCCTCTAGGATTATAACGTTCTGCAGTGGAATTTCCATTTCCATCAACCTCAATGATTATATCATCTTTCCAGTCATAAACTTTTGTAGTTTCTATTACATTACATTCTTCTGGTTCAGACAATGACTTTTCTTCAACTGCAATTTCCCTATTAAGCTTGTCATACTTATAATTAGTTTCATTATACCCAGCTATAAGTTTCTTTATCATATTTCCATTAAGGTCATAATCATATTCTGTTTCAATGTTTATTATATTGTCGTCATTTATTTCATTACCATAAATATCTCCAGCCTTAACATATTCAATTTGCTTTATTGGTTTTCCTAAATAATTATTTTCATACTCAATAATATTTTTTTCATTATTAGAGTTTATAGTTACTATTTGTTTTATTAAGTTATTAGCTTCGTCATACTCAAATTCAGTTTTTCTTCCCTCATCATCGTAATTAGACTTTAATTTTCCATTCTTATAATAGGAATGTTCATTCGTTATAACTTCACTAGAATTTTCATCTTTTTTAACTAAATCTTTTCCTAATATTTCTTTTACTTTATTGCCATTCCTATCATATTGGAAAGTTACGGAGCTATAAACAGTATCATTACTTTCTCCTTTAACTGGTGTTAAAACTTTTACAAGCCTATTTAGTCCATCATATTCATAGTAAGTTATAGATTGGTTTTCATCCATCTCATATGCCTTAGTACCATTTAGGTTATAATATGTTTTTGTTTTTACACCCTCTTCATCAGTCTGTTCTATAATATTATCCCTAAAATCATGAAGCTGTTCTATAACACTATATTTATTATCTTCACTGTATGTTTTCTTTATTGTTCTTATTTTTGAATCTTTACTATAATCTTCATCAATATTATATTCATACTCTTCAAGCAATATAGGATTAGAGTTAATATTGTCTTTAAAGTATTTTTTAATTGCTCTATTCATATCATCATACTTAAAAATATTATAAGCTCCGTTAGCTTGTTTTGCAGTTTCCATATTTCCGTATACGTCATAAGTAAACTCTGTTGTATATCCTTCTTCATTAGTAATAGATTTAACTTTACCATTTTCATAATAAGTATAAGTTTTACCCTTGCTATCTTTAAAATCCGCATATAAATTTGGTGATATTTCTTTTATCTTTCTTCCATATATATCATAAATAGTTTTACTTTTTGAACCATTATCATACGTAGTTTCTAATAAAATTCCTTTATTATCATACTTATATTGTGTTTCGAATTTGTTCCCGACTTTTTCTTTTATCTTTTGCCCAAGGTTATTATACTCCATATCTATAATATGGCCTTCTTCATCAATAGTTTGAATAACATTTCCAAATTTATCATGTGAAAATTGCTGAATTCCACCTTCAGGATTTACTTTTCTTTTAATTAATCCATTAATTGCACACCCTATTGATTTAAGTTCTTCAGATGAATAATATTCAATTTTTGAAACTAAAAAGTTATTATCATTTGTTCCATCATACTCATCAGTTCCATTAATAGGCTTTATAATTTTCACAATATTTATCTTATTTTCATCATAGATATAAAAAGTTTTTTTGTCTGTTTCATCTATTTCTTTTATTAAATTATTTTTATCATCATAGAAATAATATTTGATTCCACCATCTGGATTTATTTGTTTTGAAGTATTTCCATTTTTATCATACTCATATTTAACAGAGTTACCATTTTTATCTCTACTTGATTTTGTTTCTCCAAACTTATTTACACCATTTTCATCTAAGAAATATTCTACTGTTTCTGATGTTCCATCTGGGTTTATTTTGAGTACAACATTCATAGAATTGTCATAATACATTTCATTAAACCTTTTGTTAGAATCTGTTATTACAACTATCCTCTTATTATTATCATAGGTGTATGTGTTCTCATTTCCTAATTCATCCCTATGGGTTGCAATTTTACTCTTATTTTCATCATCATCATAATAAGAAACACTCTCAATAGATTGTCCATCTATTTTAATATTTTTTAATCTACTTTCATAATCATACTCGTATATCTCAACAATATTTCCATTAACATCATTAACACTTTCAAGAAGATTATTTGAATAATTATAAGTTATACTTCTTTCTTTAATTCCATTAACACTTTCTGTTATTGATGCTAACTTTCCATTACTATAACTAAATTCACATTGAATGCCACTTTCATTATAAATCTTATTGATTTTCTTATTTTCATCATAGCTTATCTTTAATACATTGTTATTTTTATCTCTTATTTCAATTAATACATCATTATCAAAAGTAAATCTATCGTTAGTTTTTGATATTAATACATATTGATTATTTATTTTTTCAAGCCTATTTCTTGAATCTAAAGCTGTGAATGTATTATCATCGTTGAGCTTAAAACTTTGAACCCCTCCATCAGGTAACGTTACAACTTTTCCAGGTATTTTAAAGCTTGAATCTATATCTTTAATGTTACTTTCATAAGAAAATCTCCAACCTTTTCCTAGATATTCTCCTGCATCTTTAGATCTAGAGTTGTAAGTTCTGTATATTTCTATAGGAATACCTGGAGACGTAATTGATATATCCATAACTTTTTTAGAATAGTTTCCAGTAGCTACATTTATACCTTCTTGTCCAAATTGTCTTTGAATAGAATACTCTGCTTGGTTAATATAATCATTAATCTGTTTCTGATATTCGTTTAAGTCTATATCTAGATTTACTGTAGTTGGCTCTGATAGATAATTTGAATAATCTATTTCACCCTTAACATATTCTCCTTTTTTAGGATTATATGTTTCTCCATCTTTATTTGGTCCATATTGTGAGTTCCAATAGTTATATTGGACCTTAATCACTCCACTTGGTATACTTAAAATAGCATATCTATCACTATTATATGGACTAGTGTTTGCTATAAAAGAATTATATAATATCTGATAATCATTTTGGTAGCAAAGTGTAATTCCATATTCATTGTAATTTTCAAATTTATTGTTAATAATATTCGCTTTACCTTTTAAAACTAGTATTCCTCTATCACAGTTTAATATCTGAGACTCTAGTATAGTAGTCTCGTTATCTGTTGTAGCCTCTATTCCTACACTGCCGCCATCTATCTTACTTCTATTTACAAGCAATGTTCCATAATTACAAACACCGTGTTTACAATTTATTATACTAGAATTAATTACATTACCTTGTCCTTTACTCTGTACTCCACAATAGGTATTTTTTATAGTGGAACTATTTATATTTAAATTACCGTATGATTCTACCCCAAAGCCAAGATCTGATAAATTTTCTATAGTTGAATTATTCAGTACTAAATTACCACTGTTAAAACTTATTATACTAGATTTAATTACATCATCTTGTACTGCATTCTCTACCCCATAAGAGGTACTTTTTATAGTAGAACTATTTATATTTAAATTATCGTATGATTGTGTTCCAATACCTTCTAAATTTTCTATAGTTGAATTATTCAGTACTAAATTACCACTATTAAAAATACTAGCATCTTCATCATTTTTACCGCAATTCCTCATTATTACATTATTTCCTACTAAGCTTCCATCTTTAAATATACTAATATATGATATTTTGTTATCATCTTCATCATTAGTGTTTATATGACCTAAAGGATATCTATCATCATTAATACTTGTTATTACAACTGGCTCTGCATTAGTACCATTAAGTAATAATTGACCAGTAACTTCAAATAAAGGATACTTAGAGTTTTTACTTTTGATTATTACTCCCTTACCTATTTTAAAACTTTTTTTCACATAAACCCCATTTTGAGCTATATAATCATTATGTCCCTTCTCAATGGTTATATTGCTGGATATAGTTACATTGTTTAATATGATACCATCATAATTGTTTCCCTGTACTATATTTGCCCTGGTAGAATCTATTGGATTTATAGTGCTAAAAATGTCTTCTTTATCTTCTTTTATTTCTGTATTAGTAATACATATAGGCCCTAAAGCAACTAATTTATCTGTTGTTTTAGTTAAACCTGATCTAACTATCTGGTTATTATATATATTAATATTTGAAATTAGTTTAGAAACTATATGTATTCCTGCTGATTTACTTAAATTTATATAGTTCCCACAGATGGTTACTTTCTGAGCTATGTTTGCATCATAATGATCTCCACCAGCTATGTTTATGCCATATTCATTTCCTTCTATAAAGTTATTATCTATTATAATCCCATCTTTATTTTTGTTATTTTCTTCTACCAAAACTTCAATAGCAAAATGGTTATTTAAAAACTTACTATTAGCAATAACCAACCTACCTGATCCAAGTTTTTTTACTCCTCGATCAAAATTCTCAAATTTACTTTCAAAAATATTTACTTCATTGTTAGATTTAGAAAATATAGCTGTTCCTTTATTTCCGTTAGCTTTATTTATCATCTCTACTTTATTAAGGTTTAAAGCACCATAGTTTCTTAAAACACAATCATCTTCTACTTCATTTGTCTGTATAATTATATTATTTCCGTCTAATGTGCCGCTAAGGGTAACTAAAAAATTAGTATTATTAGCTGCTGATATTATCTTAATTTTATTTAAATCATCCCCATTAGCAATTACCTTTCCTGCAACTATAAGACCGCATTCTAAACCTTCTTCATTATTAAATAATATTTCTACACCTGGCTCTATAGTTAATGTTACATTTTCCTTAACTTCTACAACACAATCAAATTTTTTAGGTCCCTCATCCTTTGTCCATGTGGTGTCTTTATCTATACTCATAAAAGTTTTACATAATATAGGTGAGACTCCGACTATACCATCTGCCCCCTCAATAAAGCTACCTGATATTTCACCATCTTGAACCTCTTTATACGCTTCTTTATTTGTAAATGTAATATATTTTATTGAATATCCATAGGTACTACCATCTAGTTTTATTCGTATAGCCTGAATAGTTTTCCCTATTTCTCCAGCTTGCTCTCCGTTTGATTTCCAATCTTCCCAAGTCTTATTTTCCTTTATATAAACCTGATATTTTATATCCATATCTTCTAAACCATTGTTTAACATTATCTTAATTGCTTGTATAGGCTTATCAATAGGACCATATGCTCCATCCTGACAGAAATCTGACCATTGCAAGTTCTCCCCAAACAATCCGTATGTTTCAACCTTTAGTTCTACAGTAGTGTTTTTTTGAACTCTTGTGAATGTCTTCTCTTGGTTTATCATGCTTCCATCGTTTCCAAAGGCTTTTACAGATATAATGTGATATCCTTGTGGTACATAATCTGTATTTAACATATATGCAAATCCACTATTTTCTCCATTTATATATCCAGGGAAAGCACTATCTACGTCTTTTCTCTCCATATTTATATGTGCATTTCCTACTAAGTCACCATCTAAATAAACTTCTACTCTATTTATTCCTGAAGCATTAAGTGCCCATCCATTTATTGATATTCCATCACTTGTGATAGTTCCATTAATGGGAGATTCTACATTAATTAGCGGCTTTAATTTATTTATCTTAATTGTTCTTATATCATCTAAAGTAGTTCCATCATTTCCTATGGCCCTAGTTAAAATTTCATGCTCTCCTTCAGATATTTGCAGTAAATCAAGACTATAATCAAATCCTGCCTTATCTCCGTTTAAATATCCTGGATACATTTTATCTAAATCTTCAGTTTCTCTACCTATACTAGATGTTCCTAAAAACTTGCTATCTAAATATATATCAACTGCTTTTATTCCTGATTGATTTAACGCCCATCCGCTAATATCTAAACTACTATTTGTCTTATTTTGTGTTACCTCTAATTTATCCTCAGGGCTGTCAATATAAATTTTTAATGGAAGTTTATTTATAGTAATATTTCTTATATCATCTATATATGTACCATCATTTCCTGTAGCTCTAACTAATACCTTATGGTATCCAGCTGATATTTTATTTAAATCTATTATATAGTTAAAACCACTTTTATCCCCATCTAAATATCCTGGAAATAGATAATTTATGTCTTCTCTTTCTATGCCCATATTGGCTTTACCTATAAACTTACCATCTATATAAATATCAATTACTTTTATTCCCGATGGATTTAATGCCCACCCTTCAATAGGAAAACTTTGTGTTTCTTTAGTTTGAGTTATTTCCTCATTTTCATTTGGAAACTCAACCCAAATTTTCAATGGTAACTTTTTTATATTAATAATCCTAATATAGTCTATGCTTGTTCCATCATTTCCTATGGCCCTAACTAATATTTTATGTTGTCCTGGTGGTATTTTATTTATATCTACATTGTAGTTAAATCCACTTTTGTCTCCTCCTATATATCCTGGAAATGCACTCTCTATATCTGATCTTTCAATGTTTATATCTGCTTTTCCTAAAAATTCATCATCTATATAAACATCTATTTTATTCATTCCTGATGGATTTAATGCCCATCCATAAATAGAAAATTCCTTTGTTATTTCTTCTTCCTCACTAGGAATATCCACTTGAATCTTTAATGGTAACTTTTCTACATTAATAAACTTAATATAATCTATACTTGTACCATCATTTCCTATAGCTTTAACTAATATTTTGCGTTTTCCTTGAGGTATTGTATTTATATCTACATCATAATTAAATCCGCTTTTATTTCCTCCTATATATCCTGGAAATGCATTATCTACATCTAATCTTTCAATGCCTGTATCTGCCTTTCCTAAAAACTTATCATCTATATAAACATTTACTTCCTTTATACCAGATGGATTTAATGCCCATCCATAAATATTAAAATTAGTTGTTATTTTATTTTCATCTTCAGGTAGCTCTACATTGATTCTAGGAACATTAGTAGCAACTCCATAATCATCTATATTCCATCCGTCTATTGTAGTGTTTCTTGCCATAGATCCATCTTCATAAAAATAATACCTTTTTCCATCTATTGTTTGCCATCCAGTTTGCATTTTTCCATCGCTATCCATGTAGTAATATTTGTCTCCTACGAGTATTAATCCTACACAAGGTTTACCATCTTTATAATAATATTTTTCTCCATCAATTGTTACCCATCCATCTTTTACATCTTCAGTTTTAGTAACTTCAGAAGACTTTAAAATTGTTTTAAATAACACTTGGTTTTTATCTTGTGACGTTGTGCACATAACTTCATCACTTGACGTATCTAAAGAATATGTAGTCTCCCTTTTAGTTCTAACTTTACTTTCCTCTATGTTCTTTTTAAATTCTAATTTAACTTTTTCTTCAGCTAAAATAATTTCTTGTTTATTTTCAATGGGTTCTATATCATCGTTTAAGCTATCACTTAACTTTTCAAGAGAATTAAATAGGTCACTCTCTTTCTCTTTTTCCTTTATAATACTAGTGCTATTAGTAAAATAATTATTATTTAAAATTAATAGTATCTTGCTATTATCTTTATTAACAAAAATCTTTGAATTCACATCCTTAAACTCTGATTTTATATATTTATCCTCTTTATCATTGTAAGTTGTAAATCCAAAATCTTTACCTATTATAACTTTATAATTTTTAATTAAAGTATCTAATATACTTGAATATATTTTAGATTTTTCACTATTTATAGGTGTTTTTATATCTTCCTTTAAATATCCATTATCATCTATAAAATAGGTCTTATCTGTTGCTTTATTTATTTTTTCTAATATATACTTTCTATCCTTATCTATTATCCAAATACCCTTGTCTCTAGGAATACTATTACAATAATTTGAAATGCTGTCTTTATATAAAGATCCTACATCATTATCCATTAAACCTGCATAAGCTAATGAAAAGTGATCTATATACGTGTTAAAATTATTTTCCATTGTACTTTCAGATGTATCTTCTTCTATTTCTTTTTTTTGCCCACCATCTAATACACTTTTATAATGGTCTAAATTTACTTGATTATCACCAGAAACTTTTTCTGTGTCTTTTCCAAAGTCTAATCTTTCAGGGGCTACCCCTATAGAATCTCTAATTTCTATCATAATATTTTTTTCCTCCTTTAATTAGTCCATTGCAAAATTCTGCAATCATCTATCTTCAATATATATAAAGAGTAAAACCTATTATTTGTTAACCATACTTTTAAAAAATAAATTTATCTACAGATTTTATAATTTTCTATAGGGTAAAAAATCCCTAGGCTATTCTTTTAGTAGAAAGCATATATTGGTAAATATTAGATAATTTGAAATTTAAATTCTTTAGAAATGAATAGTACAGATTTCCATGTGAAGAAATTAAACATATAGTAGAAAAAGCTAAGAAAGTCTATAAAATATCAATTTGTGTTTTATAGATTGAAGCCTGAATGTAGAGAAGTTTTGATTCATTTAAATAAATTAATAGTTTTTCGTAAAAATATAAAGATATAGAAATGTTGAGTGACTTCAATCACTCAACATTTCTATATCTTTATTAATGTATTTTTTATATATACAATATCTTTCTGCATATCAGGTAATGATTTTGTAAGTTCGTGTACTATTTCCTGATACTTTTTTTCTCTATTAACATTTTCTTTTAACACATAAAATAATAAATAGCAAAACAATACAGCAAAAACTCCTTGAGTTGCAACTAAATTTAATATATTTTCATTCATAAATAATCCCTCCTATCATAAATATAAAGAATTATTATGCTTATTTGTCACCCTCTTTTAAAAAAAACTAAATGTAAATATATACAACCATTTAGCGCTATTTTGTTTTTTATACTAAAGTAATTTATTAATCACTTAAGTTTCTTACAAACGAAATCTAAATGACCTCCATAAAATAGTTTTCAAAAAATACATAGAGGATAACACGCCGTTTTTAAGCGACAAGTGGTAAGTTAATGTTATGCATAAATTCAAACTCCATAATATTATATAAAGTTAAATAAGAGCTAGAACTTATTCTAGCTCTTAATAATGAAAATTATACAAATTTAGTTATTCAGCAAAGAGTACATAAGATGTGCCTATCTAATATCCGGGTATCTATCCACCCAGTTTTTTTCTTCTGGAATTACATGTCCTACAGAAGCACACAAAACTGTAAACTCATCATCTCCATCTACACCTATAAGCTCATCTGCTTTATCTTGATAATATCCCCCTATAGCACAACATCCACAGCCTACCGCTTCAGTAGCCAGATATAATTGATGGGAGATATGTCCTAAATCAATAAGCATAATTTTATGAGAAGTTTCTTTATATCTCCACTCTCCATAATATGGACGGCATACCCAAAAGAATATTGCTCCTGCCCTTTCAGTATAACTTTGATTTTGACTTGGATTAGTAAAAATATTTGAAATGCTCATTGGTAAATCTTCAACCTCTTTTACATAGATGAGTTGATGGGATAAAGGTAAGTACCTCCAAATACCGCTATCTACACCTAATACATTGTTCACAGCAAGATATGTTTCATAAGCAGGTATACATCCCCCCTCTGCCACAGGTCGAAGATAATTTCTACCAGAACCATCTTTTAAATAATTCCAATAACCGCCTATAACTTTTTTAACGCCTTGTGTGCACCAAAGCAAAAATGATAACTCATCAATAGTTATAGGTTCTTCTGAATACATTCTTCTGCTAATCCTACTGGTGGTACATTCAAAAAAATCTGCTTTTGGAGCTGTCATTGAATTTACAGGAGGCAAGTCAACTAATATGGAGTCATCTGAAATAGGCTTTTGAAATGGTGGCTGTGGTATACCATTTGCTATATCCGCAGTAGAGATTAAATTATAATCAGACATTGAGGATTTCATAAGAGTTCTGTTTTCATTATACTTATTCATCTTGTTTCCCCCTTAAAAATAGGAATAAACCTATTATAAAGGTATATAACATAAATTGTAAGTCTATATCTTTAGTTCAAAATATGGTATAATATTGGTGTAGGGGATATTAAAAGAGCTAGTTTAGACAACTAGCTCTTTTAATATGGAATTGTTAGCAAATCTTTGTTGTCCAATCCTCACATATAGTTCCATAATCATAATTATCTTTATGCTCGTAAATACTATCTACTCACTATCAATATCGCTATTATCATGCTCTGAAACATAAAAACAAATAGGAACATGCCTTTCATAACAACTTTCACACATTTCCTTTAAACATTCTGGACATTCTGTCATATCCTCTTCATTGAAATACTCTTCACATAACTGACATTCTATCATACATTTTAACCTCCAACATATATTGTAAAATTATACTGCCACTCTATATCTCTGTGAAAAAATTTTATTTCTTTATAATACACAAAATTTAATATTAACTCTTTTTATGGAACTACTATATAATTTTTAGCGTCCAATCTTCGCAATTCCACACATCTGTTACAACATCTTCATAAAACTCAGGTTCATGGCATACAAGTAATATACTTCCCTTATATTCCTTTAAAGCTCTCTTAAGCTCATCCTTAGCCTCAACATCTAAGTGGTTTGTTGGCTCGTCTAGGATAAGTACATTTCTTTCCCTATTTATAAGTTTACATAATCTTACCTTAGCTTGCTCTCCACCACTTAAAACTACAACCTTGCTTTCTATATGCTTTGTTGTTAATCCGCATCTTGCAAGAGCTGCTCTAACTTCATATTGAGAGTATCCTGGGAACTCATTCCAAACCTCTTCTATACAAGTATTATAATTGGCATCCTTTATTTCTTGCTCAAAGTATCCAAGTTCTAAATAATCGCCCTTTTTAACTTCACCTTCTAAAGCAGGTATTAATCCCATTAAACTCTTAAGTAATGTACTCTTTCCTAATCCATTAGCTCCAACTAAAGCTATCTTTTGACCTCTTTCCATTGTTAAATTTAATGGCTTAGTTAGTGGCTCATTATATCCTATAACTAAATCCTTAGCTTCAAATATAAGTTTTCCTGCAGTTCTTCCAACCTTAAAATCAAATTGTGGCTTTGGTTTCTCCCCTGCAATTTCTATTCTATCTATTTTATCTAGTTTCTTTTGTCTAGCCTTTGCCATTCCTGCAGTTGCAGCTCTAGCTTTGTTTCTTGCAACAAATTCTTCAAGCTTAGATATTTCTTGTTTCTGTCTTTCGTAAGCTGATTCTAATTGCTTTTTATTTGCTTCATGTATTCTCTTAAAGTTTTCATAATCTCCTACATATCTAGTAAGCTTTAAATGCTCAACATGATATATTAAGTTTATTACGCTATTTAAGAATGGCACATCATGAGATATTAATACAAATGCACTCTCATAATTTTGAAGGAATCTCTTTAACCATTCTATATGTTGTTCATCTAGATAATTGGTAGGCTCATCAAGAAGTAATATATCTGGAGTTTCTAAAAGAAGTTTTGCAAGTAAAACCTTAGTTCTTTGACCTCCACTTAAATCCATAACATCTTTATCAAGTCCTATATCTTTAAGTCCAAGACCTGCTGCAACCTCTTCTACCTTTGCATCTATTACGTAAAAACCATTATGATCTAACATATCTTGAAGACTACCCATATCATCTAATAATTTTTCAAGTTCTTCTGGTGTTGCCTCTGCCATTTTATCAGATATTTTCAATATTTCATTCTCTATGTCAAATAAGTATTGAAATGCTCCCTTAAGTACGTCTTTTATACTTTGACCTCTTTGTAATTCAGCATGTTGATCTAAATACCCAACTCTTACTCTATTACTCCATTCAATTTTACCTTCGTCTGGCATTAATTTTCCTGTAACTATATTCATAAAGGTTGATTTACCTTCACCATTTGCTCCTATAAGACCTATCTTTTCACCCTTTAACAATCTAAAAGATACGTCTTCAAATATAGCTCTATCACCAAAGCCATGACTCATGTTTTTAACTGTTAAGACACTCATGTTTTTTTCTCCTTAAATTTGTATTCTATATTAATTGATTTAAATTTCAAAAGTATAAAAGCTTTTAATTTATTTTCACAATTATTATACTTATATATACTCTGTTAGTTTTTTTATAACCACATTTGTCAAATTGATAATTTACAATGGAAAATTGACAATGATAGTTGATTTCTTCATGAAAAATCTAAAATTAAATTATTAATTTTTCTAAACAACGTGAAGAAAAACTTCCCCAACTTATCACTTGTCACTTTCAACTTGTCACTAAACCACTTCTTCACACGTTAAGATTTCTCTTATATATTATATTGTAAAATCTTAATACCCTCAATGGATATTTAATAAAATATATTTGTAAAATTGGGGAAATACTATCCTTGAGGTGATATTATGAAAAAATTTTTTATTAAAGTAGTTTGTTCCTTAGGAATTATACTCTTAAGTTATTCTCCATTAATTAGCATTGCTATTACTGATACATATCCTGAATTTAATAAGTCTCTTATAGATGATATAACCTCAGGTAAAAGCGAAGTTTTTGGTAAAGGAAAACCGTTCATGTTTTCCTTTCATTCTAATGAAGATAGTAGATGGCAGAGTGGAGGGATAGATCATACTCATCAGTATCTAACCTCTGTTGCCATAAAAACTTTAATTAATGATAAAGGTAATAAATATGAAAATTTAATATATCCATATGCCCATAAACTATTAGAAGGGTGTGATTTACCTGATATAGATGAAACTTATCCTTTTTATGCCCACCATTTTTATAACCCTTACACAAACAAAAACTATTTACTTGGTAATATAACTGCAAAAACTAAATTCATAGAACACCTAAATAATGCAAAAGACCTTTATCCTACCGATAAATACACTAGTTTTTCTGAACTTGGAAGAGCTTTGCACTATTTATCTGATATAAATGAGCCTCACCACAGCTCTAGTTCCCCTGCCTTTATAACAAATCATGTTGTATATGAAAAATGGGCGGATGAACATAGAACTTATTATACTATTAACTTCGGAACTATGTATGATTTATGTTTTAGTGAATCTTTTAATAAATTTCTTAATGTCGCTGCTGATAAGAGTGCATCAAATAGTTACAGAAATAGTTTAGCTGCTCAAGAATTAAAAATAGAACCTTTTGGAATATACCCATTAATTCTTAATGATTCAGACTCATGGTGTAAAAGTGCTAATAGAACTATGACTTATTGTGAAGACATGATTACAACTGTATTGTTTAGGTTCTTTGAGGAAGTGATATAATTTACCATCAATTGAATTATATATTGGTATGTATAATTCTTCATTTGAAAGTTCATTAATCTTTAACTTGTAAAATAATGTTTACTTAAAAGTTTATGTAAAAAAAATAAAAGTCTGCTGAATTTCTTCAGCAGACCTTTAATTCTTGTGGGGATTTATATAACTTAAAGACTCTAAAATTTATAAAAAAATAAGTAGGGGTTTAATTTACTATTTTTTTATTTATTATATCATGCATATAATATTTTTTCAATATAAAGTGTTTTATTTTATATATTTTTCATTTTTTCCATATATTTATTAACAATTGTCTTTATTCGTTAATCATAGCAAAAACATTATTACTAAATAAAGTAACACTAAAATTATGAAAGGTAAATTGATTATAGGATCATTTTTTGCAGCTATTGGATCGCCTAAAATTCTTAAATTCATAACCTCTTCCCCTTCTAATCTTATTCTTTTCCTTTTAATAGAGCCTATAAGTAAAATTATTATATATACAGCTAGTATTGCTATAAGTCCTAGAAAAATAATTTCAGCAATTGAAGATGAATTAATTGCTGCATCCTCTACTTGAGATGCTATATCTTGATTCTCTAATAGCTTTCCACTAAAATATCCCACGCTCATATTGAATCCATTAAATACTAAATGGATTATGCAACTTGAAAATATACTATTGGTTATTCTAACTATATAAGCAAATATTATTCCAAGAAATGTAGCATATAAAAGCTGTGAGCCAGTTAAATGTATCATTCCAAATATAAGACCATTCACGATACTTGCCTTAATTATGTTGTGATTTTTAGCTCCACTTAGAATTACTCCTCTCATAGTTAACTCTTCACATATAGCTGGAGTTACTGCCATTATTGATATTAATTGAAAGTAAGGAATTCCATTTAGACTCTGAACCACTTGAGACACAACATTTTCCGAGAAGAAACTAGATATATATGCACAAATCCCTGCTATTGGCTGACTTAAAAGTGCTATTAATATCATTATCAATACTTCACTTGCATATACTTTGTTGAATTTTAATGTTTTCTTCAAATTTTCTCTTGTAAATAAAAAATAAATAATTAATGGTAAAATTAAAAATATAAACTGATTTAATATCATTACAGTTCCTAATCCAAATTGTTTTGCTAGGGGTGGTATTATAAACTGAGCTGCTACTAATTGAAAAACTACTAACGTTAAGGCAAATAAATTACCTTTAAATGCTGGTTTTACTATTCCTGATTCCATGAAGACCTCCATACTATAAATTAATTTTAAATATTTTAACTACACTTCAATTAAAACTAAAAACACTTGATCTCTATTATAGAATATTTCAATGATTCCTATATGAGATACATCACATCTTTGACTTGTTATTTTCTTTCATGTGCCTTAAACTTATTTTTTATTATACATTTAAATTTATATATTATATATAAATTTAAATGTATATTTACTATAAAATCAGTCAAGAATACTAATGAACTAGTTAACCAGCTAATATAAGTTCACTTTCTTATATTAGCCTCTCCCCCATTTTTAATTTATATAATCTCCTAGTAAATCCCTCTAGTAAAATAGAGGGATTTATTTTTATTCTATGCCTAACTTTTACTAATTAAATAACCACTTATCACTTTATTTATAGGTTCATTATCTCTCTTCTTAACCAATCCAAAGAATTTACGGCTGTTCTTGTTCTAACCTTATCTCTATCACCTTGGAAGGTAAACTTTTTAACCTTAACATTTCCCTTTATACTTAAACCTACATATACTAGTCCAACTGGCTTTTCATCACTTCCACCACCTGGTCCAGCAATTCCTGTTACAGATACTCCTATATCACTTCCACTTGCTTTTACAATTCCACTTGCCATTTCTTTTGCTGTTTCTTCACTTACGGCACCAAAATTATTTAGAGTTTCCTTTTGTACTCCTAGTCGCTTCATCTTAGCTTCATTAGAATACGTAACTGCTCCCTCTAATAAAACTTTTGATATACCAGGATAACTTACAAGCATAGAAGAAACCAGCCCACCTGTACATGACTCTGCTGTAGAAATTGTAAGATTTTTATCAACTAACATTTTTCCAACAACATGCTCTAAGGGTGCTTCTCCTTCTCCATAAATATTGTCACCTAATATTTCTCTAACGGATTTCTCCATAGGTTCTATTAATTTATATCCTTCTTCTTCACTTTTTGCTTTAGCTGTTATTCTAAGTACTACATCAACATCTTTAGCATATGGTGCTATGGTTGGGTTTGTTTGATTATTAATTAAATCTTTTACCAGCTCTTCCATATAGCTTTCCCCAACACCACATACTCTAAGTACCTTAGAAACTAAAATCTCATCAGTAAGCTTACTAAGGTATGGAAGCACTGACTCTTTAAACATAGGTTTCATTTCTCTTGGTGGCCCTGGTAATACAACTATTGCTTTATTATTATCGCCTTTAATTATACATCCAGGTGCAGTACCATTTTTATTTTTTAATACTATTGCATCTTTAGGAAAATAAGCTTGTTTTTTATTATTTTCACTTAGTTTTTTACCGTTTTTCTCAAAATATTTTATTAGAAAATCATAACTTTCTTCATGTAATTCAAGTTCTTTATTAAAATATTTTGATGCAGTTTCCTTTGTTAAATCATCTTGTGTAGGCCCTAAGCCTCCAGTTGTTATTATGATATCACAATATTCAAATGCAGATTTAAATGCACTTAAAACTCTTTCTTCATTATCTCCTACTACCGTTTGACGATATACACCTATTCCTAAAGTGGCCAATTCCTTTGCTAGAAATTGAGCATTAGTATTTACAATATCGCCTAAAAGTAATTCTGTTCCTATAGCTATAATTTCAGCTTTCATATTTTTCACATCCTTAATGTAAATCTTTTCTATTAATTATATCATACTAGGTTTTTGCTTTAGGTACATGAAAGAAAATAGACTAGCATACTGACTTGTTATTTTTTTGAATGTGCCTTATATTTAGAAATAATTATATCATTTCTTTATCTCTAATAGTTTATGCATATATTTTCTTCATTATATATGTATTTTTATATTAGCATCTTTAAATCTATTTCATTGTAAATTTTTCTTTGTAATTACATCTGTCTTTAGATGATTAATTTCATTTTACTCTAAAGCAAACAACAAAAGGGCACACCATTTTGTTAATTGACAATTGACGGTTATTGTTAGAAGTCACAGACTTCCTAAATATAAGGTTGAAAATCACAGATTTTCTCTAAATTATATTTTTTAAATTTTATAATATCCTATAAAGTAAAAAACAAAAAGTGATTGCATATGCAATCACTCTTCATCGGAATATTCTAATTTTAAACTATATACTGGAGGCTGTTCAGACTTAACTGAACAGCTTTATATGAAAAAATTCCTTACTCTTAAAATCAATATTAAGCTATCAGGCTATAGATTTTATATCTTTCGGAGTAAGATATTATTTATCTAGTGGTTTATAAAGCTCTTATACCACCATATAACTAGTAGCATTAAAGTTTATACACATAAATAAGCTAAAATCTATAGCAAAATCACAGGATATTTACATACTTTTTAGTGGTATTCATATTTTTTAAGAGTGTATTCATATAATAAGAGTAAGGAATCCTTTAGCTAAGGTGTACTTTGCCAATTTGTACCTGCTGATTGCTTCTTATTTGTTCTATTATGATTTTTAGCTGTCTCTCTTGTTAATGGAGTTTGATAATTGCATTTTTTCATTCTATCTTCTTTTTTATCTATTTGACTATCTTTAGACATGAAAACTCCTCCTTAATCCTCTATTCGTGGTCAAAGTAATCTACATGCATTGTATTAGCCTTTTTATTTCCTGTTTTTGCTTTACCTTGAATTTCTGGAACGGGACTCATAGTATTTTTAGGAAATTTGTTTTTCTTATTGCTTTCTGTTCCATGAGGATCACTTACATCTGGTCTTCTCATACCTTTTTTCGCCATTTTAACTCCTCCTCATCTTTTGTTTTCAACACTCTTATTTTACTCATTGTTGTAATTTATATACTAGAATTTTTTACATATGTAATATAAATTTTTTTTGACTATAATATTTCAAAGTACTGACTAAGTGGATTTTTTTATATCCTCTATTTGTAAAAAATTCGAGGAAAATTATTTAGTAGATATATTAAATATAGAATTAGTTCTTGACGTCAAGTGCAAATTATTATACAATTAGTCGAAAAAAGGAAATTTATATTTTAAAATTGGAGTATATTAAAATGAAAAAAATTAAACAACGAACTTATACTAAAAGATTAATATCATTTATATGTGGTTTTTTTATTGGGTGGTTTTTCTATTTAATGATTATGGCCATTGTAGAATCAGGAGAACCAACTGATACACAAGGACTTATAGCAACTATACTTTCATTAATAACAACAATAACTTATGAACTCATATCAGAATATAACTATTTAAAAAGATTAGAATTAACTACAACTTCTTTATATAGTAATATTAGTTTATATAAAGAGCGTGAAAAAAATCTGTTATCAAAAGCTGAAAAATTTGTCTTAGAATTTTTTAAGTATGAAAGTGATATTCAAAAGTCAGTAGCAGTATCTAGAAGTGTAAATTCAGAAAGATTTGCTGGAAATGAAGAGCTTAAATGTTTAAGCAATTTAAAGGCAACAGTAGAAAGTTATCCGGATTTAAAAGCGGATAAACATGTTTCTAAAATATTAGAGCAACTTGAACAATCAGAAAATATTATTTTAGATTCTAAGCTACTTTATAATGAATATACAACCTATTATAATACAGCTATTGTAAGCTTTCCAGCAGTTTTATTAACTGGACTATGGAAGCTAAAACTACTACAATTCTATATAGATAATAATATTGATGAAGTATAAAAACGTACCTTAAAGGTAGCTCATATAGCAAATAATAGTGGAAGTTATTAAAGATATGTAATAACTTCCACTATTATTTTTGTCCACTACAAGTTTTGCAATATTTTAGCCATCACCGATATAATTTATATATGAATAATATCTCCTGCACTTGCTTTTTCTAAACGATTGATTATAGAATTCCCTAAACCACTATTATTGGGAGCTTGTACATAAATATGACTTACATTCAATTTATCACATTCTCTAAGTAAATCAAATATATTTTGTGCAGCTATATTTAACATTTTAAAGCTTCCTAAACTATATATATATTGATAATTCTTAAAATCATTTAAAAATTCTTGAAAACAAATTACAACATCATTCTGATTTGCATTTTCTTTAATCCATTTAGAAGTCTTTATATAATCTCCTTCGACCAATGTTACTGGTACATCTGGTGCATAGTGTCTATATTTCATTCCTGGGGCCTTTGGAATTTCACTTTCTTTCACGCTTAATAAATCCTTTTTATATATGAGATTTGGAATTACATTACATATGTCATCCAAGCTTATTGCTCCTGTCCTTAGGTTTCAAAAATTAAAATTAAAATTCATGATTTTAAGCCGCTTATTGGAATTGTTTGTTATGTACTGAAAGGTAAAATACAAGTCTAGATAAATCAATCTTTACAGGATAATTAAATGGAAATCATATATTTATGTAAAACAAAAATGTGCAGAAATCTCTACACATTTTTGTTTTGTATAAATATATTTTATTTTTAATTATTTACTTTCTAATATTGCTAAGGCAACAGCTCCCATAACTCCAGCATCTGACCCTAACCCTGCTGGAACTATTCTGCAACTATCAGCCATAGCTTTTAGTGCTCTTTCCTTTACTACTTCATTAATTCTATCAAATACTACTTGTCCGCCTTTACTTACTCCGCCACCTATAACAATAAGCTCTGGATCAAATGTATTTATTACATTTGCAACTCCAATTCCTAAGTAAGTTAAACTTCTATGAAGTATATCTCTTGAAACTTCATCTCCATTTTTAGCCTCTACAAAAACTTCATATGAAGATACCTTTTCATATTTAGATAAATTTGTATCTAATCCACTTTCAACAGCTTCTATTGCTCTCTTTCCTATAGCTGTTCCTGAAGCTAAGGATTCTAAACATCCATGATTTCCACAGTTACATTGTGGTCCTTCTGGAAGAATTGTTGTATGTCCTATCTCTAAAGCATTGCTTGTATTTCCTCTAAATAATTTTCCATTAATTATAGCTCCGCCACCTATACCTGTGCTAACAGTCATATAAACCATGTTCTCAGTGCCTTTTCCAGCACCAAACATAAATTCTCCTATAGTAGCAACGTTTGCATCATTGTCTAAATAAATCGGAACATTAAATTTACTTTTTATCGGTTTTATCAAATTAAAGTTCTTAAATGGTAAATTAGAACTATCTACTATTATTCCATTTTTAGCATCTAATGGTCCTGGAGAACCAAATCCTATGCATTTAATATCTTCTATAGTTTTATTACTTGTTTCTAAAACTTTTTCTATTACTCCTATTATTCTATCCAGAACAGCTTCAGAACCTTCGCTTGCTTCTGTTGGTACTATTTGACTTGATATAACGTTACCTTCAATATCTGCTAAAGCTCCATGAATCTTCGTTCCACCTAAGTCTATACCTATGACATAATTACCCATTAATATTTAACCTCCATAATCTCATGTACATATAAAAAATTTTTCACATTAATATTTTAACATACTTATTAATGGATATGCATTAACTTTTACAAGCTTTTATATAATAAATTCCATCTTCATTCTGTCCTATATGATTTACTGAAAAACTTTGCTTTTGTAGCATTTCACATATAATGCCTATATTTTCTTCTTCAATATGATTTAGCGCAAGGGTAAACTTATCATTATAATCCACAATTCCAATATAATCATAGATGTTGCTAAAATCACTCAAATTTAAAGTTCCTTTAATATCCAATCTATAGTCCGACATAAATTATCTCCTCACTGAAAGTATTATTGGAAAAGTAGTTCCTATTAAGGCTGATAAAAGAAAATAACAAATCAAAGATACAATGTATATTTTGTGCCAGAGAACAAAAGTAGCTACTTCACTTTTTAATTGAGAGTGGAGAGTGGAAAGTTGAAGGTTGCGGTTGAAAACCAAAGGTTTTCTAAAAAATTTTATATATTTTAGAAATCTTCCTAAGAAGATTCCATCCTTTACTCTCAACTTTCAAACCTCAATTTTCAACTAACTTAAGCACGAAATAGACTATCATACTGACTTGTTATTTTTTGAATGTGCCTACTGTTAATATATGCTCAATTAATATAAAATATTCTTATAATATAACTAAATTATACAAAATTCTTTATTTTAACTGAAATAATAACTTTATTATTTAGTAAAAAACAAAGGAAATTCATACATGTGAATTTCCTTTGTTTTTATTTTAAGCTTCTTTTTCTTTTACAGATTCAACTATTTTAGCAACTTCTGATGCTGGAACTTCTTCATATCTTTCAAAAGAAGATCTAAAACTTCCTCTTGCTTGTGTCATTGATAATAAATCTGTAGCATAATTTTGTATTTCTGATTGAGGAATTTCTGCTATAACCATTTGTCCATCGTCAACTGGTTCCATTCCAAGAACTCTTCCTCTTTTCTTGTTTATGTCACCTATTATATCACCCATATATTCATCTGGAACCGTAACTTCTAAATGCATTACAGGTTCTAATAAAATTGGTTCTGCTTTTTCTAAACCTTTTTTATAGGCAAGTGAAGCTGCAATTTTAAATGCCATCTCTGAAGAATCTACTGGATGATATGATCCATCATGCAATGTGGCTTTAAGTCTTATAACTGGATATCCGGCAATTACCCCATGCCGTATAACTTCTTTCAATCCTTTTTCTACTGCTGGTATGAAATTTCTTGGTACCACTCCACCTACTACTGAATCAACAAATTGTAATTCATCACCATCTTTTCTTGGCTCAAATTTTATCCATACATCTCCATACTGTCCATGTCCCCCACTTTGTTTTTTATGTTTACCTTGAACATCTGCTATATTTCTTATAGTTTCTCTATATGGTATCTTCGGAGTTCTTAAAGTAACGTCTACTCCAAATTTATTTTTAATTTTTGTTGCTACTATTTCTAGGTGAGTTGATCCCATTCCACAAATTATAGTCTCAGCATTTTCTAAATCCCTAGTTATTATAAGTGTTGGATCTTCTTCAACTAACTTTGTAAGAGCTGATGAAATTTTATCTTCATCACCTTTGGATTTTGGTAATAATGCCATAGATATAACTGGCTCAGGGAAATTTAATTTATCATAAACTATATTAAAATTCTTGCTACATAAAGTATCACCAGTAGTTGTATATTGAAGTTTTGCAACTGCTCCAATATCACCAGCAATAACCTCTTTAGTAGCAATTTGATTTTTTCCACGCATAAAGTATAAACTTCCTATTTTCTCATCTTTCTCTTTATTGGAGTTGTATGCAACAGTATCTGCTTTTAATTTTCCTGTTATAACTCTAAACATAGATAATTTTCCTACAAATGGATCTGCCACTGTTTTAAACACTAATGCAGAGAAAGGATCTTCTTCATTTAGATTTATAAATTTCTCCTCATTTTTATTAACATCTAAAGCCTTTTGAGGTATTGCATATTCTGGAGAAGGGAAACATTCAACTATATCTTCTAATAATGTATTAACACCAATAACTTGTGATGCAGATCCACACATAACAGGTGCTATTTCACCACTAGCGCATCCTTTAATAAGACCAGCATAGATTTCTTCATCACTTAATTCTCCATCATTAAAATACTTATCTAATAAAACTTCATCAGTTTCTGCCACAGCCTCCATTATCATTTGTTTACATTCATCAACCTTTTCAATTAAATCACTTGGTATATCCGAATCTTCAATATTATGTGTTTTAGCATTATATATTCTGGCTCTTCTTGAAATAACATTTATAACCCCAGAAAATTCATTTTCTTTCCCTATAGGGTATTGTATTGGTACAACAGACATTCCAAAGCGTTCTTTAAGTTGAGCTAAAGTTTTTTCAAAATCACTGTTTTCTCTATCCAATTTATTTATAAAAAATGTCCTTGGAAGTTTTATTTTATTTACATACTTCCAAGCTTTTTCTGTTCCAACTTGTATGCCAGATGCTCCACATACAACTATCATAGCTACATCTACGGCTCTCATACCTTGA
This sequence comes from Clostridium frigidicarnis, assembly GCF_900111985.1. Classification (GTDB taxonomy): domain Bacteria; phylum Bacillota; class Clostridia; order Clostridiales; family Clostridiaceae; genus Clostridium_Z; species Clostridium_Z frigidicarnis. The sequence continues at coordinate 6,997 of NZ_FOKI01000036.1, read as the reverse complement.
ATAGATTCGCCTATAAAGTCAAAATATCCTGGAATGTCTACTAAATTTATTTTAGTATTGTCCCATTCAAAAGGTACAACAGAAGAAGATATAGATATTTTTCTTTTTCTCTCTTCTTGATCAAAATCACTTAAAGTAGTCCCTTCTTCTATCTTTCCTAATCTATCAATATTGTTTGTGTAATAAAGAAGTGCCTCTGTAAGTGATGTTTTTCCTGCTCCACTGTGACCTATAATTCCTAGGTTTCTAAGGTTTTCAGATTTATAGCCATTCATTTTTACCCCTCCTAGCATTGATAATATTTTGGACTTAATATTATATTTCTTTTAACATGAAAAAATTCCTTTTTATTTTTTCAATTTTCAAAATAATTAAAATTCTCTTCATATCTGTATATATTTCTTTAGGTATATTCAGAAAATAGACTAGCATACTGACTTGTTATTTTCTGAATGTTCCTTAACATATTGTTTTATGATAATGACCTATAATTCTTTTCTTCTCATATTAAATGTTTATACATAATCCTTTATTAAAAGAACTAATATAATTAATAATTTCCTTAAATCACAATTTTTTTTGAATGTTCCTTAAAAACAAACAAGCCATCCCTTTATGATATGTCTGTGAAAAACACAAATATATCATAAGGAATGACTTTAGTATAATTACATCATTAAAAACTAAAATTTTACTACATATTAATTTCTAATTCTTAAATATCCCTCTTTAATTAATATTTCAACACCTTCTGAATCTACAGCTACAACTTGATATGGATAATCACAGTTGTAACATCTTGAGAAGTCTAAATCAAATTTAAAGCCTGCATTTGATAAATCATATCCATCATATTTATGATCTGGATCTGATATTGCATATCTTTCTGCATAGGTATATTCATATCCATTAACATATAATTTAACCCCGCTAATACCTTTTTTATAAACACATTCACCTGTTAAAGTTCTAGCACCGCTTAATGTTTCACAATCTCCTAAATTAAATTGGCCTTTGAAAACCAAATCTTCACTTGTATCTTGTTTTCTTACTTTTAAATCTCCTTCTTTAAGAGTAATCTTTTGTCCATCCTCTATTGTTGCAACTATTTTATATGGATAATCACTTTCACCCCACATTGAGCAATTTAATTTGATTTTAAATGCTGCTTGTGACAAATCATATCCTTCATATTTGTTTTGAGAATCATTTAAGCTATTACGTTCAGCCGGCTTAAATCTTCCTCCATTTATATATACATCTAAATTAGTAATCTTCTTTCCTGAAACACATTCACCTGTTATTTCTAAATCACTCATTATTGATTTAGTATCATCAAAATTTACTGTGTATTTAAGAGGAAAGTCTTTATCCTCATCTTCTCCTCCAGATTGTCCATTTATAACAACATTAAAATTAGTAGTATCTCCTGATGTACTAATATTAGTTAAACTTATTCCACTATCGCTTCCATCTGATAGGAACAATTCATTTGAATTAATGCTTGTCCTATTGTAGCCTAAAGCTGCATTAGATAAATCTCCAACACTATTTAAGCTTCCAGAAGGTCTATATAAATACACTTCATCATTACCATTTGAATTACCTCTTCCTTGAAGAGCTGTATTTATCCTATATACCAATAATCCTTCTCCTGGTAATCCTGATTCATAAAGACCTTGTTTCTTTCTATGTTCAACCACAAAATACTCTGAAGTTGAATTTGGAGATTTTATAATATAACTGTTATCAGTTGGATTATTTATTGATTTTACTGAATACTTACCTGGTTTATTTATTTCGCTTATATTACTAAGCCACTTTCCATAGTACATTTTCATATAAGCGCCCATTGATTGTGGAATAGAATTAGTTTGGTCCATAACATCCCATGGTCCAACAGCAACCTTTCCATCATAATTATAATGATAAAGATCTGGTGCACCTAATGTATGGAACATTTCATGACTTAAAACTCCTATACCATTATCCCCTATAAAATCTTCTAATTGAAAGTTATAAGTATCTATTTTTTTACCATTTATCTCTGCATTTTCATAAAACATATTCCATTTATGTGGCCATAAAAGTGATGACCATCCAGTTGTTGCGCCCTTTATTATAAAGCATACATTATCAACTTTACCATCATTATCTGAATCCACATTTAGATCATTTGGAATTTGATTTTTAACATCATCTACAGCATTCTTAAGTAATGTTTGTTCTCTCATTCCTCTTTCATTTTGGGAAACATTTTCATAATAACTTCTTGGATGGCTGTCAGTATAACTTAAAACTCTATCCCCTTGAGCCTCTGGATAGAAAGTTGTATTAACATCTAGTTGATTATATGATGTTTCTTTGTAATAATTAGATAGAGATGCTTGATTTTGTGCATTAAATTGTCTATCATATGTTGAAAAATTTCTTGTTATTTCATCTTGGTCGCTAAACTTTATGAAAATAACTATATTATTAAGTTTTCCAACATTTTTTGTTCTTTGGGTTGATTTATTAGCACCAAGCATCTCTCTTTGCTTTTCAATTTCATCCAATGGCGCCTTAACCTCACCCATATTAACCCTACTATCAGTCTTAATATCTTTTAAAGTCTCAGATTTTTCTTCTGTTACTCTTTCTCTTGATGGCATTACTTTATCTTTTACATACTTACCATAAACATAGTAACCTGTTTTTTCATCTTTAACTATTGCCCTTCCATTTGAATCATGCAAATAGTTATAAAACTCGTCCCCTGAAGCATAACACTCAATAGCCTGTCCATTAGGTTGAGTCAATTTTATTTGTGCATCTTTTATTGGAGCTGCACTAACGTTTATTTGATATGTGGCTAAAACACCTGTAACTGCAAAGGCAGTTAATAATACTTTTGATAAAAATTTACGCTTCATTGTTATTCCTCCATATTTTAATACATTCTTCCCCAAAGTGCTGGTGTTATTGTTGGTTCCCAACTGACTATAGCTCTATGAGATTGAATACACTTATATTTATTTCCTTGGTAAGTAACTATATCACCAACTTTGTAACTTGTACCAGGTTTCCATTTGTTAGTTTGTTCAGTTTCTGTACCACCAGTCTGTTTTCTGACGATCAAATTTCCTTCTTTAAGTGTCGTTGTTTGTCCATCTTTTGCTGTTGCAATTATTCTATATGGATAGTTGGATTCACCCCACGCTGAGCAATTTAAGTTAAATTTAAATGCCGCTTGTGATAAATCATAACCTTTATATTTATTTTGATAATCATTCAAACTACTACGTTCAGCAGATTTATATTTTCCTCCGTTTATATATATATCTACACTAGTAACTTTCTTACCGGATACACACTCACCTGTTATTTCTAAATCACTCATTATTGTTTTAGTATCATCAAAATTTACTACATATTTAAGTGGTAACTTTTTATCACCATCTTCTCCACCACCGGTTTCTCCAGTTTGTCCATTTATGACAACATTAAAATTAGCGATATCTCCTGACATACTTATATTTTCTAATCTTATTCCACTATCTCTTCCATCTGATAAAAATAATTCACTTGAAGAAATACTTGTCTTATTACTTCCTAAAGCTGCGCTATTTAAATTTCCTTTACTGTTCAATGTTCCTGAAGGCCTATATAAATATATTTCATCATTACTATTTGAATTACCTTTACCTTGGAAAGCTGTATTTATTCTGTATATCAATAATCCTTGTCCTGGTAATCCTGATTCATAAAGACCTTGTTTTTTTCTATGCTCAACCACAAAATATTCTGAAGTTGAATTTGGTGATTTTATGATATAACTATTATCAGCTTGATTATTTATTGCTTTTACTGAATACTTACCTGGTTTATTTATTTCATTTATATTATTTATCCATTTTCCATAATACATTTTCATATAAGTTCCCATTGATTGTGGAATTGAATTATTTTGATCCATAACATCCCATGGTCCAACAGCAACTTTCCCGTCATGATTATAGTGATAAAGATCTGGAGCTCCTAATGTATGGAACATTTCATGACTCAAAACGCCTACGCCATTATTCCCCATAAAATCTTCTAATTGAAAGTTATAAGTATCTATTTTTTTACCATTTATCTCTGGATGTTGATAATACATACCCCATTTATGAGGCCATAGAAGTGATGACCATCCAGTTGTTGCGCCCTTTATTATAAAGCATACATTATCAACCTTGCCATCATTGTCCGAATCTATATTTAAGTCCTTAGGGATTTGATTTTTAACAGCATTTACCGCATTATTAAGCAACGTTTGTTCTTTCATTCCTCTTTCATTTTGGGAAACATTTGCATAATAACTTCTTGGATGACTGTCAGTATAACTTAAAACCTTATCTCCTTGAGGATTTGGATAAAATGTTGTATTAATATCTAATTGATTATATGATGCTTCTTTGTAATAATTAGATAAAGATGCTTGATTTTGTGCATTAAATTGTCTATCATATATTGAAAAATTTCTTGTTATTTCACCTTGGTCGCTAAACTTTATGAAAATAACTATATTATTAAGTTTTCCAATATTTTTTGTTCTTTGAGTAGATTTATTAGCCCCAAGTATCTCTCTTTGCTTTTCAATTTCATCCATTGGCGCCTTAACTTCACCCATATTAACCCTACTATCAGTCTTGATATCTTTTAAGGCCTCAGATTTTTCTTCTGTTACTCTTTCTCTTGATGGCATTACTTTGTCTTTTACATACTTACCATAAACATAGTAACCTGTTTTTTCATCTTTAACTATTGCTCTCCCATTTGAATCATGCAAATAGTTATAAAACTCGTCCCCTGAAGCATAGCACTCAATAGCTTGCCCATTTGGTTGGGTTAGGTTTATTTGTGCATCTTTTATTGGAGCTGCACTAACATTTATTTCATGTATGGCTAAAACACCTGTAACTGCAAAAGCAGTTAATAATACTTTTGATAAAAGCTTACGCTTCATCACCATTCCCCCCTTATATTTATAAAATATTATATTTAAACTAATCATTCTAATTTATGATTAAGCTTAAAACATTGAAACAAAAGCGGCTAAGCCACATTCTAATTGAGATTTGGCAATTAACAATTATTGTTAAAACCCACAAACTTTCTAAATATGAAGTTTAAATTTGAGAATGGAAAATCTAAAATAATGAAAATTTTTCCCTCTAAATCGAGAAATCTGGATCTACTAAATCTTTATACATATCTTTTAAAGATCCGTAATCAGATATATTATTTTTATCTAGTTTAAGTGATTTTAGTTTTTTCAATTTACTTATTGTAGCTATATCTGATATTTTATTGTTATCAAGTCCTAAGTTTACTATTTCATTTTTATCATTAAGTATATATATATCCCCTATTTTATTACTACTTGCCCAAAGCCCTGTAATTTGTTTCATATCTTTTAAACCTTCTAAATCTGAAATATCATTATTACAAATATTGAGCTCCCTAATATTCGTAAGCTTTTCTATAGATTTAATATGCTCAATACTGTTATCACTTACATCTAAATTTGTTAAATTTTCTACACTTGAAATTGCCTCTAGGTCTTTTATTTTATTATTAGACATATATAATTCTTTTAAATTTGTTAAATTCTTTATTGATTCTAGGTTTGATATTTCATTATTACTTATATCTAATCTTTCCAACTTATTTAGTCCACTAACCATGGATATATCATCTATACCACAATCTATAATTTCTAAGTTTTTAAGATTTTTTAAAGTTGATACAATTTTTAGATCTTCTATATTGTTATGTACTATTTTCAAAGTCGTAATATTTTCCTTACCTTCTATTGCACTTATATCACTTATATCACTATCAATAATCTCTAAGGATGATATTTTATCCAAGTCCTTAATTTCACTAAGATCTTTAATATTACTATTTTTAATAATTGTTTCTGTACCATCTTCATTTTCTTCTATAATATTTTGTTTTTTATCTTCTTTTTCATTTTGTTGTTTATTTTCATCTTGATTATCTAGTTGAGAATCAGATTCTTTATCATCAGATAAAATGGCTTGTGACTGAGGACTTTTGTTATTACTATCTGTTATCTTTTTATTGTTATGAATTACAATAGCTGATGTGAATAATATTGCACAAATCAATATTATAGAAATGATCTTTTTTTTCATCTTATCACTCCTTACTTTTTATTTCTATATCTTATTATCGTACTCATTATTCATTTCTTTACAATATTTAATTATTTTTACAGGTAAATTTATAATTTTCTTCAAATATTAATTAAATACGCATATGAAAGCATTATATTTCCTTGCTCTCCCCCTTATCTTCAGTGTAAATTGTAGAATTAAAAAACTTAAATACTCTACAATTCTCCAATTATTTCTTTATTAACTTAGCTCAAATTAACTCTGTTACAATCGCTAAGTTTTAATAGTTAACAAAAGGAAATATACATCTAGGTATGGGCTTTTTTCAATTGATAGTTTTAAGATATTTGTAAAATTAAGAAGTGTAAAACTTTTGATAAACTAAATAAATGGATTATTATATTAATCATCATATATAATTATAATTTAAAGGAGATGACTCCTGTACAATACAGACATCATCTCCTTAGTTTATCATAGTCTTTTTTTAATATCATTTACATGGAATACATTTTACATTTTTTAAGTTTAATATATGCTTTTTTATAGTTTCTTAAATAGAGTACATTTTAAAATATTTTGTATATAAATATTTTAAAATTATCCGTAGCATTATGTTTTTACAAGTTTAAATATAGAATGAATATTCCTTTAGATGGTCATAAGATAAGAACATCTACTTCACAGACTGTATGTTCCTACTACATATTCAAAATATATAATATTGTATAAAATAAAAAAACGATAGGTAAAACCTATCGCTATATTCTAAGTAAATGGCTCCGCAGAGAGGATTCGAACCTCCAACCTATCGGTTAACAGCCGAGTGC
>NZ_FOKI01000028.1 GCF_900111985.1 Clostridium frigidicarnis | reverse complement strand
ACATATGTATATGATCCTGACATGCATTTGCTTCTATTATTTCTACGCCTTTATACTCACAAAGCTTTCTTAATATTTTTCCTATATCAACCTTTATCTTTCCATATATAATCTGCCTTCTATACTTAGGTGCGAATACTATATGATATTTGCAATTCCATTTGCTGTGTGCTAAACTTTGTGTATCCATTTGGATAACCTCCTTTGTTCTCATTTCGGTTGGCGAACCTAATTTGAGTTTAACAAAGGGGGTTTCTTTTTTCTACTCATAGCTATAAGCTTTTTAGAACCACGGGCATAGCCCGTGGTATTCGTTACACAACAAAAAAATCCTTTGAAAAATTTCAAAGGATTTTTTATTAATCTCTTTTTTTTAATGCAGCTAAAAACACTTCTGCACTTCCTAGGTTAGTGGCTACTGGTACACAATGAACATCGCATACTCTAAGTAGTGCTGATATATCTGGTTCGTGTGGTTGAGATGTTAATGGGTCCCTTAAGAATATAACCAAATCTACTTTTCCTTCTGATATTCTTCCACCAATTTGTTGATCCCCACCTAATGGTCCTGATAAAAACTGTTTTACTTTAATTCCCACAATTTCACTTACAAGCCTTCCGGTTGTCCCAGTTCCCACGAGCTCATGTTCCTTAAAGACTTCTTTGTATCTTTTTACAAAATCAATCATATCATCTTTCTTTTTGTCATGAGCTATTAAAGCTATCCTCACTAAAATCCACCCCTACTTTTTAAAAGTTTATTTTTTTACGCCTCATCCCCACATTAAGAACAAGAGCTAAAGCCATGTAGTTTGTTAAAACAGCACTTCCTCCATAACTTATAAATGGAAGAGTTATTCCTGTTATAGGCATTAAACCTATTGTCATACCTATATTTTGTAATATGGAAAATATCCATGTTGATATAAAACCAGCACAAATCATACTACCAAATACATCCTTAGAACTGTTGCCTATATTTATTACTCTATATAGTATTATTCCATATAAAAGCAATAAAAATATTCCTCCAATAATGCCCCAATGTTCTCCAATAATCGCATATATAAAGTCTGTTTGACTTTCAGGAACAAACTGTGACACATAACTTCCCGTTGTAGGTCCTATTCCATATACTCCACCTGATCCTATACCTATCATTGATTGTTTTAATTGAAGTCCTATTCCTAGTTCATCTGCTCCTGGACTTATAAAAGATAATAGTCTCTTTTTCCAGTGAGGTTGCATAAGTGGTGAATTCCAAACAATAGCAACAAGGGTGATAATCGACATAAATCCACCAACTATTACCTTCATATCTAGTCCTGCCACAAAAAACATTCCTAGTACAATAAAGAAGCAAATCATAGTAAGACCCATATCTGGCTGTAATACTATTATAAGCATTGGTATTCCTGCATAAATAGCTAATATTAAAAAGTTTTTAACATCATTTATGTTACCATCCATATCATCTAACTTCTTAGCTACCATTAAAATTATAGCTAGCTTTGCAAATTCTGCTGGTTGTACAGAAAGTGGCCCAAATCTAAGCCATCCTCTTGCACCATTTACCACAACCCCAAAATATCTTGTAAAAATAAGCGATGCTACCGTGGCCCAATAAAACACAGGAACTGCATTTTTTATTAAACTATAATCTATAAGTATTAACACATAAACTACACCTAAACTTATTCCAATCCATGCTATTTGCCTTGTTATATTTGATATACCACTTGCAAGATATATGTTTAACATTCCAAATGCTAATATAATTATTGAAATTATTAAAATTCCAAAATCTAGTTCCTTTAATAATCTTGAATCTAATTTTAACTTTTTAAGCACTTTTCTCCCTCCACTCAATTTCATCTCATAGTATAAAATACATTAATTACATAAAACTTTACAAGGTATTAACTAACTGTGGAGAAAGCAATATCTCTTAATATTTTATTCTTCTGTTTTTCTTTTATCCTGTAGCCATCATTACTAATATCCAAACCTTTTAAGTTAAAAATAAGCATTTATAAACTCTTGGATAAGTTCTTATAATCTTTAGCTATAGTAATGTATTCATTTTAAGAATAATTCTATCTAAAATTAAGTATTACTTAATGTTTTTTATAGGAATATTAGCAATAAGTGCAGGTGTAGCTCCACTCTCTTCGCTACTTCTACTTATAGCTATTTCGACATCTTCATTATCTATGTCTACATACTTTGAAATTACCTCTAATACTTCACATCTTATCTTTTCTATAACCTCTGTAGGTATATCTCCTCTGTCATGAATCAATATAAGTTTTAGTCTATCTTTAGCAGTCTTTTTAGAACCATTTTTAGAGGTAATTCTCTTAAATAATTCCATAAGTAGATACCTCCTATTTTAATTTAAATAATTTTTTTAAAGAATTAAAAAATCCATCATTTTCACTTTCAAACTTCATAAGAGGGATTTCTTCCCCCAATATTCTTCTTGCTACATTTCTAAATGCTTCTCCACTTTTAGCCTTATCGTTTAAAACTACAGGTTCCCCTCTATTTGTAGAAATAGTTATATCTCTATCGTCAGGAACTACCCCAAGTAACTTTACTGATAAAATTTCAACTATATCCGAAATATCTAGCATTTCACCCTTTTGAGTCATGTCATAGTTTAACCTATTTATAACTAGTTGATGATTTTCTAAACCTTTAGCATCTAACTTTCCTATAACCCTATCTGCATCTCTTACAGATGTTACTTCAGGGTTAACTACAATTATAGCTCTATCAGCTCCTATAATTGCATTTTCAAACCCTTGCTCTATTCCTGCTGGACAATCTATTATAACATAATCAAAATCTTTTTTTAATTCTAATATAAGCGTCAACATTTGCTCAGGAGATATATCATTTTTATCTCTTGTTTGAGCTGTTGGTAATAAACATAAATCATTAAAACGTTTATCCTTTATAAGAGCCTGTTTTAATCTGCATCTATCCTCTAAAACATCTAACACCGTATACACAATTCTATTTTCAAGACCCATTAAAACATCTAAGTTTCTAAGCCCTGTATCTCCGTCCACAACAACCACTTTCTTACCTAAAGATGCAAGCGCAGTTCCTATATTAGCTGTAGTAGTAGTTTTTCCTACTCCGCCCTTACCTGAAGTTATAACAATAGACTCACCCATTTAATTCTTACCTCCACACTTCTAAATATATTTGTTAACTAAATATGGTTCAACAATAATAGCTCCATCCTTTACCTTAGCTACTTCTGGATAAAGAGGTTTTTCTCCATCATCTGGTGAAATAGTAAGCAAAGTTGCTATTTCAAGAATTTGAGGTTCTAAAGAAAATGCTGCTATTATGGATTTGTAATTACCACTACTCCCAGCATGTACATTTCCCTTCACTGCACCTAAAACTATTATATTACCACCAGCATAAACTTCTGCACCAGAATTAATATCCCCAATTATTACTATATTCCCTGGATAAGAAATGCACTGACCACTTCTTACTGTTTTTCTTATAAATTTCGTTCTTCCTTCATATATTCCATTAAAAGTTTTATTATCCTTTTCATCGCTATTTTCATAAATGCATTCTTTTATAAGAAATTCTTCAAATAATACATGCTCTAATCTTCTTTTATCTCTATGACTTAAATATTTTAAATCAGTAGTTATTTTAAGGCTACATCCTTTATAAAACTGTTTTCCCTTTGAAAGTTTATTTATTAAAGCATCAATTGCATCGTCAAGGTCTCTATATTGGTCTAGCCTAATAACTGCATTTAATCCTTCTTTGTTCCCCTTTATAATAATACCATCATTAATCATATAAAACCTCCATGCAGTAATAGCTTAACATATATTTCAACATATAATAAATAAAATCCTTCAAATTACTCCATAATTTTTTAAGAAGTTTTTACAAAAAAGGAGCTTGAGTAGTCAAGCTCCTTTTATTATTCTAATTTATAGTCATATTGTGGCTTATATCCAATTGCATCAAGTCTTTCTTTAAAGTATCTTTCATAGATAGCCTTTGCAACTGGAGCTGCTGATCCTCCATGACCACCGTCATATATAATAACAGATACTGCAATCTCTGGATTGTCTGCTGGGGCATAACCTACATAAACTGAATAAGATGTTCTACCTACTTCTTCTTGAACACCATCCTCTCTAAATGTAGCACTACCTGTTTTACCAGCTGTATTTATTGGAAAACCTTCCCCAAACGTTGCTCTTGCTGTACCATCTGAACTATCAACCTTTTCAAATCCTTCTTTTACTATATTTAGGTTCTCAGGTTTAACATCTAATTTTTCCAACACTTCTGGTTGTATTTCTTCAATAATATTACCTTCTGCATCGGTTATTTTGTCAACTAAGTGAGTCCTATACCTTGTTCCACCATTAGCAACTGTGGAAATATAGTTACTAAGTTGTAAAAGATTGAATTGATTGACACCCTGTCCTACGGCAGCATTTAAAACATTATATATACCAAAGGTATTTGCTCTTATGTCAAAAATTATATATGCTGCAAGATCATACGCCATGGCATCAGTTTGTTTTAAATATGCTTCTTTTTCTCCTTCTGATAACAGATTTATATATAGGTCTAATTTGGTTTTTAATTCCTTACTTAAATCTTCAACTTTAGGAGCTTTTTCTATTGTTATTGTATTAGAAACAGAGTCTTTAATCACTTGCTTTGCATTTGCAATCTCTTCACTATCAGAATCTTTTTTACCTATATCAATTGGAGTAAAGTTTCTTCTACCAAAACTACCAGCATTAAATTTATCTACCACATCAAAGAGTATTAGTCTTGATACAGCTTCTTTATTGCTTTCAAAGTTAAATACCTGACCATTAGTTGCTTCTTCAATTTCTATTCCAGTAGTAGAATGTTGTCCATCCGCTGGATTATATCCTAATCCAAATTTCCATGAATACTCTGCTAGTTTATCTAATCCATACTGTTTTCCCATCCTATAACCTGTTTCAAAGAAAAAGAAGTTTGAGGATTTAGCTAATGCATTTACAATATTTATAGGTCCATGAGCCACACCACCATCATTTTTTCCTTTAAAGTCTTTTATATCATCGTAAATGTTATATCTATTAGTATCATTGATTGTATCATTGACATTTATTACTCCAGTCTCTAATCCTGCCACGGCAGTAACTCCTTTATATGTTGAACCTGGAGGTACTATACCTTGAGTAGCATAATTAAAAAATGGCTTTGGATATATATCATAAGTATCTTTTCTAACAGTAACACCCTTTTGTTTCATATCCTCATCTATTGGGAATAAGTCATCAACTGTTTTATTAAGACCCATTTTTTTAATATAATCATTACCAAACTTCTCAAGATCTGGACTAAAATATTCTTTTATTTGATCATCATTTAATCTTCCAGGAACAGCAAATAAATTTGGATCAAAAGAAGGGTTTGATGCCATGGCAATTATTTTACCAGTTTTTATATCTTGGGCAATAACCGCTCCTCTTGTGGCATTTTTAGTATTAAGATCACCGCCACCTCTTTGTAATTCCTTCATTGTGTCATCCAATGCTCTTTCAGCTGCATATTGTACATCCTTATCAATAGTAAGCTGAACATTTTGTCCTGGATATGGATCTAATTTAAATAATTCTTCTGTTTTTCTACCATCTTTATTTACTTTTACAACAGTTCCACCTTTAGCTCCCTTAAGCCTATCTTCAAAAGCTGATTCTATACCTGATTTACCAATACTATCTACTGATACGTCATATCCTCTTTCTTCGTATTTATCCTTTTGAGAACTATTAATAGAACCTATATATCCGATTACTGATGATGCTAAATTATTGTATGGATATACTCTAGTAGGTTGAATACTTACATCTATTCCTGGCATTTCATTTAGTTTTTGAAGAAAAATAAATGCTGAATCTTTTTTTACGTTGCTTGCAAGAATTACTGGTTTGTATCCAGTGAACATTTGCATTTTTATTGTATCTCTAACAAGCATGTATTTTCTTATTTCTTCTAAACTATATTTTTCAAGAAGTTTTTCTTTTATTTCTGTACCACTCATAATTGATTTATTTGTTTTAGAATCTGTTACATCTTTTTTCTCTAACCCTATAAGCTTATACAATTCATAATCCTTAACTAACTTGTCAAAACATTCTTCTGGAGTAATCTTTAAAAGTTCATCATTAATTTGACTTTCTTGTTCTTCTGTAAGTTCTTCTACATCTTTAAATAATTTTCTCTTTATTTCCTCATGAAATCCTCTATCTCGCTTAAATCTAATTTCCATGTTTCTTTTCACATCTGGATCAGTGGAACTAAATTCGAATCTATAAGGATCTATTTTTAAACTAAAATCATCCCTTATTGTTTCTCCTGTTTCATCTAAAACTTTAAATAAATTTTCTAGAGTTGTAAATATGTCTTTTTTATTTTCGCTAGTTTCCATGTAAACTACGGCATAACTTTGTTCTGATTTAGCAAGGACCTCACCATTTTTGTCTAAAATCATTCCTCTTGGTGCTGCCTCGGCTATCTGCTTTGTTGACCTATTAGTAGCCATTTCCTTATAATCATCATAACTTACTACTTGAACATAAAATAATTTTAAAACCAATAAAGAAAATATAACTACCATTATGGCAAGCATTACCCTATATCTATCCCATTTTTTTTTCTTCTTCATATAATCACCCAAGCATTAAAAATTCCAATCCTTTTTCATGTAAGGTTTCTGACTTAACTTAAACACTCTTTTATACATTAAAATGGAGATAATTAAGTTATAAATACCCATTATGGCCACGGATTGTATATCTGTTCCTTGTTTACACATATATAATAGTGCAACTACAAATACTCCCTTTAATATACCCATAAAGAAATTGATAACTATGGGTATTAGAGATCTTTCCTTAAATAAATTCGTTCCTATTTTACATGCCAATATGCATAAAAGCATATTAGAAAGACAGTTTATTCCAAACCCTTTAAACATATAAAGATCTTGAAGCAAGCCTCCAATAAGAGCCACATATAAGGCATCCCACTCATCTGAAACTATTGAATAGCATATTATAAATGAAAATAGTATGCTTCCATATACTCCATTAAAAGATAAGAGTGGCATTATAGTGTTGTCAAGTATTGTAAAGCCTATGCACATTAATGCTAAAATTAACCTTCTCATAAAATCACCTAATTAATTATTTTATTTATTTTATTTATCTCTTATCTTTTATCTTTTGGTATTACAATAAACATTTCTTCTAGCTTATTAAAATCCACATATGGTTCTATAGTTGCAATTTTCATTACTTTACCTTTATCTTCATCTATGGAAACTACTTTTCCTATCTTTAAATCCTTAGGGTAAACTTTTCCTAGCCCTGAAGTTAAAATTACATCACCTTCCTTTACTTCCGAATCTATAGGAAGATGATATACTTTAGCAAGTAGTTTATTTTGAGAATTTTTATATCCTTTAACTACACCTGTTATTTCATTAGTACTTTGAACCTTTGCAGCAACAGATATATTTTCATTTGCTAAAGATTGAACTACAGACCAATTGTATGCTACAGATGTTATCTGACCAACTAATCCCTTTGATGTTATTACAACCATACCAACCTCAAGGCCATCCTTAGATCCTTTATCTATCTGGTATCCATCTAAAAAACTATTGCCAACTTTTCCAATAACATTAGTTCCCAAATAATCATAGTCACTAAACTGTTCTTTAAAATCGACCATATCTCTTAATTTTTCATTTTCTTCTTTTAATGAGTTATATTCTATTTCCATATTTTCATACTCATCATTCTTTCCTCTGAGTTCATCATTTTCTTTTTTTACTTTTGAAAAATTAAGAGCAAAATCTACTGATCCTTTTACACTATCACCTATTTTATAAAAAACTTTTTGTATCGGGTTTAATGCTGCTCCTGCTCCACTTTCTATAAAACTTTTGTTATCCCTCTTGACACTAAAAACAATTATACCTAAAAAGCTAACTGACAGTACTACTACAGTTACTGCCAGTTTGTTCTTGAAGAATTTCATAATTAGCCTCTTTGTTGTCTTGCTATACTATCAAAGTTATCTAGTGCTTTACCTGCACCAAGAGCAACACAATCAAGAGGAGACTCAGCTATATATACAGGCATATGTGTTTCATACTTTATAAGTTCATCAAGTCCTCTTAATAAAGCACCACCACCTGCAAGCATAATACCTTTATCCATTATATCAGCTGAAAGTTCTGGTGGAGTTTTTTCTAATGTAGTTTTTATAGCTTCTATAATTGATGCTACTGGTTCTTTTAGAGATTCTCTTATTTGTGTTTCACTAACCTCTATTATTTTAGGAAGTCCTGATATCAAATCTCTTCCTTTTATCTCCATTATTCTTTCTTCTTCACCTTCTATTTTAAATGCTGATCCTAACTCCATTTTAACAGCTTCTGATGTTCTTTCACCGATCATTAAGTTGTACTCTTTTTTTATGTAGCTAATGATTGCGTGGTCTAACTCATCACCGGCAACTCTTAAAGACTTAGAAGTAACTATTCCTCCTAAAGAAATTATAGCAACTTCTGTAGTACCGCCGCCCATATCAACTATCATGCTTCCTGTTGGCTCATCAACTGGAAGTCCTGCTCCTATTGCAGCAGCCATTGGTTCTTCCATAAGAACAACTTCTCTAGCCCCTGCAGTCTTTGTAGCTTCTAATATAGCTCTTTTCTCAACTTCTGTTACTCCAGATGGAAAACAAACTATAATTCTTGGACTTGCAAATGCTGATTTAGCAGTTATTTTTTCTATAAATTTCTTAAGCATTGTTTGTGTTATATCAAAATCTGCTATAACTCCGTCTTTCATTGGTCTTATAGCTACTATATTTCCTGGTGTTCTACCTATCATTAATTTCGCCTCTGCTCCAACTGCTAAAGGCTTCTTTGTGTTACTGTTTATTGCAACAACTGAAGGTTCTCTTAAAACGATCCCCTTTCCTTTTACATATACTAATGTGTTAGCTGTTCCTAAATCTATCCCCATATCCTTAGTTATACCGAATAGTCCCATTTATATATCTCCTTTCGTGTTCAAAGTAAACTTTTCTCTCTTAAGCTCAAATAATCTCCTGAACCTATTATTATATGGTCTATTAGCTCAATGCCAAATATTTTACCACATTCTTTTAATCTAATGGTTACATTTATGTCTTCTTTACTTGGTGTTACATCCCCTGAAGGATGATTGTGACATATTATAAAAGAAGCTCCATTTTTGGTTATAACCTCTTTAAAGATCTCCCTAGGGTGAACTATAGAGGAATTCAAACTTCCTTTAAAAACATTTTTATCACTAATAACAATGTTCTTAGTATTTAAAACCAAAATTTTTAGAACTTCCTGATCTAACATACTCATTTCATTTTTAACAAGATTAGCTACATCTTTAGGACAAGTAATCCTATTACTTTCCCCTGACTTAAAAGAATTAAATCTTTTAAAAAGCTCTATCATGGCCATAAGTTGAGTTGCCTTAGCATTTTTTATTCCCTTTAAAGATGTAAGATCTTTATAATTAAGTTTTAATAAAGAATTAAGTCCCTTATATTCTTTTAATATTCTATTGCTAAGCTCAACTACATTTTCATTTTTTGTTCCACTTCTAAGTATTATTGCAAGAAGCTCAGCATTGGACAAAGTATCAGCCCCATACTTTACAAGCTTCTCTCTAGGTCTTTCCTGTATAGGTAAATCTGTTATTTTTAGGTTTGTACTCATAAAATTCTCCTTAATATAACTATGATTTACCCCATCCCTCACATATGTATAAATTTAATTATTTAAAGTCTCTATCATATGTTTTAACTTATTTAAAGGAAGCCCTACTACGTTATAGTAACATCCTTGAATTTCCTCAACAAAAACTCCACCAAAACCTTGAATGCCATAAGAACCAGCCTTATCCATAGGTTCCTTTGTTTTTATATAATCTATTATTTCATTATCAGTAAGATTTGAAAATTTTATTTTAGTCTTTACATAATCACAATTCAAATCCTTAGTTTTTGAATTTAAAACAGTTATTCCTGAGTAAACTTCATGAATATTACCACTTAGTTCTTTTAGCATATTATATGCATCATTTTCATCTTTAGGTTTTAAAAGAACCTTTCCCTTAAATGCAACAATTGTGTCTGCTGCAATTATTAAAGAATCTTTTTTTACTTTGTTTGAAACATCTAAGGCTTTGCCCTTTGACAATTCTTCTACATATTTGCCAAAGTCACCATTAAAAGACACCTTGCTTTCATCAAAATCGCTTACTTTAATTGTAAACTCTTCAAAAAGTCTTTTTAGAAGTTCATGTCTTCTTTCTGATGCTGAAGCTAAAATTATTTCCAATTTATCACATCCTAGAATTTTTTCACAACAAATATTGCAAATATTATACCCAGCATTGACATTATGTTTAGTTTAAATGTTATACCTAGTGTAGTACTTACTATTCCTAAATCTAATGTTAGTGGTTCTGTAAATCCTATAGAATAAAATTCTTTTAAAAACGTTAAAGTTTGAATGTTATTCCCTAGGAGTTCTCCAAGTAGATTTCCTAAAATAGCAAAAAGAATTATCAATACCAATGATAACCCTGCCTTACCTTTAAGATCACGCACTTAAACCACCTCCACCGTATATAGTTTACCATTTAATATTTTAATAAACAAGTATATTTATCATTTTAAGAAAAATTTAATTAATCGTATTTAATTTGTCAAACTTTAATTTCTTTTAAGCTTTTCTGTGTTATTTTTTATGTTATTTTGTTGAAATTTTCTATTTAATTTCAAAATAAGAGAAGGGTAGTATTACTCCCTTCTCTTGATTTTTTTATTATTTAATTTTCTTTATTACTGAGAAAATCTTAGTATAATTATCACCTGAATTTTCTCTAGTTAAATTTTCTGGTAAACTCCCTATAAATTCTTTAGTCTCTTTAAACACTTCAAAATTTTTGCTATTTCCATCAACCTCCTTTAGTGTTTTTATCCATTCTTTTAAATCTTTAGTTTTAACAGACTGAACATCTTTTTCATCTAATTTATTTAGGAGTTTAAGGTTAGCTCTAATCATTTCTCCTATTTCTGCATCGCAAATATCTTTAACATTAAGTTCTAGTGATACCTTTGCCACGGAGTATCCCTCTCCCTTTAGAGTATCTAATATTTTTATACCATCATCGCCTTCATATATTCCTACTAATACCCTATACTTGCTGTTATCCTCTCCATAAAAAACATTATATGCCGATTTTAATTTAGTGCTTAACTCATCTGCATTATCTTTGTTAGCAAATACCCCACATTGAATTCCATAAAGTTTAAATTCAGTAGAAGATTTTTCTACTTTACTATTGTCATTATCATCATTCTTTTGATTTCCCTTCGTTATGTCTTCTGTTATAGGTTTAGGTGTTCTATCCCCACCCTCTATGTTCTCCTTTATAAAAACTCTATACATAAGAGTTCCTATTAAAAAGGCTGCAAAAACTATTAATATAAGTACAAAAAGAAATTTAAGTCCATCATTTTCTTTTTTCTTTTTGGGATTGTATCTTGTGTATTTCATTCTCAATCACTCCTCTAAATTAAATTAACTACTTATTTCATTTATATTAATAAATTTAATGTTTTAGAATAATAAATGCACAAAAAATAAGTGAAGATGCTTTAATCAGCACCTTCACTTTTACTTTGTTAAAATAAGCAAGTCTCTTGATGTATTTTCAAATGAAAAATAACTCTTTATTCTTCTTAATTGAGTAAATCCTTTATCTTTCCAAAATTGTCTTGAAATAAAATCATCATCTGAAATACCTATAAATATTTCACTAATTCCACTTTCATTTATATAGTCTATTAAGCATTCAAATATGTCATGCTTTATATTATCGTTAGAACAATTCTCCTCTAATATATAACAAGTTATAAATATTTTTTTTTCATCTTCAATTGTTCCTCTTAAGATTCCAACTATAGAACCATCTAGTCTTTCTATAGCTAAAAATATTTCTCCGTCCGTTATATAGTAAGATATAAAGCTACTCCATAAATCATTAACTTCAAATTTATTTTGATGTAACCATTTATTAACATTGCTAATATTATTTAAGTCAACACTTTTAACTCTAAAATCATTAACATTGAAATTAATATCAACCACACCATCACCTCTCATAAAAAATAAATTCTACATATTCACTTTAAATCCTTTTAAATAAAAATTTATTTTCCATGAAATTTTTACACAAAAAATTCTATTCTAATTATTCTTACCTGCTTTTTTAAATACAAACCCTGATACAGCCGTTGCTCCAATTATGAATATAAGAGGTAATAAAAATTTCGCTGACATAGGATCACGAAAATTTTCTCCTATTACAGAATAACAAAATGTTTCAGGCATGACCCCAATTACTGAGGCTGTTATAAAGTCAAAATACTTCATTTCACTAAGACCACATGCATAGCTTACTGGATCATATGGTAGCACTGGCGGAAGCCTTAATAATAATAGCACCTTAAATCCATTTTTATTCAAATTTTTATTTAGAGTAACTGCTTTTCCCTTAAGTATTTTATTTACAAAATCTTTTCCTAAAAATCTTGATAATACAAATGCAAAAGTTCCTGATATAAAGAAACCAGTAAGACTCATCATAAACCCATAAAAAGGTCCAAATAATATTCCTGCTGTTATAGACATTATAGTGGATGGTATAACCATAACCAATGGTTTCAATGCAAATATTAATAGAAAAGCTAAAACTGCATATTTTCCTCTTCTTTTAATAAATAATATCAAACAATCTAAGTCTCTAAATTGTTTAATTCCATTTCCTGATTTAAATATAAAAAACAACGCTATTATTATTCCAATAACAACAACTATTTTTCCTATAAATTTCCCCCTGCTTTTATCCATATACCAAAATCCTTTCCCCTTATTAAACATTTTTTATATTTATGTAAATTTTAAATCATCATTATTATGAAATTATATCTTATACATTGATAATATACAATATTCTATCTTAATACTTTATATGATGATTCAAACAACTTATACATTATAACAAAAACACTTCTTACTTATATATTATTATAGCTTTTTATGTTATTCAAAAACTTAATTCCAATTTTTTATTATTTAGCCACAATTAATGGGGTTTTATTCATAAAATAAGGTTTAAGTTATAAATAATATTTTATAACTTAAACCTTACTAAAAATTTTCTATATTTATTATTAGTTAGCACTATAAAAACATCTTTTAGGAGAACATATTTTCTCTTCTTTTTTTAATTCTTTTATAGCCTTATCAACATCTTTTTTATCTATTGATAACTTCTCTGCTATTTCTCCACCTTTTAAAGGTTCTGAACTTTCTTTTAATAAATTAAAAACTAAATCTTTAACTTCCATTGTATTTCCCTCCTATAATTTACATGTAATTATAATAATCTATTACTTAATTATAATAACACAATAATTAAAATCATTCAATAGTAATTATCTTTAAATTTTTATTCTTCTGTAGTGTTCATAGGATTTTCTTCATAGCTAGACCAATCACTCCAACTACCAACATAAAGCTTGCTATCTATTCCTACTTCATCCAATGCTAATATATTTACACATCCTGTTATTCCAGAACCACAATGAACTATTATCTCTTTGTATTCTTTTATATCATTAAATCTTTTTTTCAACTCTTTAACGTCCAGTATTAAACCATCTTTGAAATTTTCTTGCCAATCAAAACTTTTAGCTCCTGGTATATGTCCCGATTTGCTATCCACAGGTTCTATAAGGCCTAAATATCTTTCCTTTGATCTAGAATCTATAATTAAACTCTCACTATTTTTTAAGTTGTTTCTTACATGTTCCATACTGACTTCCATGTATTTTTGAATATTTAAATTTATTTTACCTTTACTCTTTACACATGTTTCCTCTGTGGTAACGTCATATCCCCTATTTTTCCAAAGTTTAATTCCACCACTTAAGATGTACACTTTATCAATACCTATATATTTCATCATCCACCAAAGTCTTGAAGCTCCTGCTAAATCTCCATCATCATATATAACTATATTAGACTTATTATTTACTCCTGAATTTTCAAGAAGATCTCTAAACTTTTCCATTTCAGGTAATGGATGTCTTCCTCCATGTTGTTGTTTTTCTCCAGCTAAATCATAATCTAAATTTATTAATATAGCATTTTTTATATGTCCATCTTTATATGATTTTAATCCATATCCTGCATCCATTAAATCAAATCTGCAATCAAAAATTATAGTATTATCTTTTCCAATATTATTATGTAACCATTCAGTTGAAACCAAATTTTTCATAAAATCACCCCATGTGCTTAAATTATTATTTATAAAATAATTATATATTATATAATTTCCAATAACAACAATATGAATTTACTGAATTTTTTTAAAAATGCACATAACAAAAAGGAGAGTTTTCACTCTCCTTTAATTAACTTTGTAAACTCCAAAATACCGTTGCCCTGATTTTGACACCTATCACGAAGATAGGGGGGTGCCCGCACAAACATTTCAATCTCTCTATGCCTAGCAGTGCTAGGAACTTATAAGAGTACACATCCACATTTAAATATTGAACTCCCATTTAAATACTGTAGGTTCAAAATAAGAGCTTGACGTATATCTCAGATAGTAAACAAATTGTCTGCTTTTTATGATTTAATTATATCACACTCTTTCATTTTTTCAATATATAATTTTAAAAACCTTATGAATTTATTATGAGCATATTATAAATTATTATTCTAGGAACTATTTGTAACTAATACCACTTTAAATGAATATATTATCATAAGAGTAATTTAGAGAGGTTCTGTGTATGACAAGGAGACAAGGTTTTTGTCTTAAATGGAGTCCTAATCTTGAGAAAATACTAAGGGAAAGTGAAGTTTTAGGACATGGTAATAATGGGATTGTATATTTATTACCTAATGGCAAAGTTATGAAAATCTTCGGAAAAAAATCTGTATGCGATGATGAGCATTATATATTAAAGAAAGTAAATAAAAAAAGCTCTCACTTTCCTAAAGTATATGAACGTGGGGATAACTATATGATACGCGATTATGTAGGTGGTTATCGTCTAGATAAATATTTACGAAAACATAATTTAAATAAAATTCTTTGTTTAAATCTAATTGAATTAATAAAAGAATTTGAAAAACTTGGATTTACAAAATTGGATACTCGTTGCAAGGATTTATATGTTCAGGATGATTTTACTCTTATGATTATTGATCCTAAACAGTGCTATACCAAACAAGTTTTAACTCCTGAACATCTTATGAAAGGTCTAGAAAAACGTAATCAATTAGATCTTTTCTTAGACTGCCTTAAAGAATATGATTGTAAATTATATAATAAATGGTATAAATCCTATATGAATTACTTACTACGTAGTATTGAGTAAAGCTAAACAAAAGCACTTAAACTTAATTGAATTTTTATTTATAAAACTACAGCAAGGCACATGGAAGAAAATAACAAGCCAAATATACTAGCATACTGACTTGTTATTTTTTTGAATGTGCCTAAATAAAGATAAATATTCTTTTTACTGTAGTTTTATTTTGTACTTATTTTTTATATTGTTATTATCTTATTGAAAAATACATAGTACTTATAATACAATGGGTGTAATAGTATTAATTACTAGGAGGTGTATACAATTGAAAAGGGCTAATCGCAGAAAAAAAAACCGTAAATATAAAGTTAGACGGATTGGTGTAAGTATATTTCTTGTTATAATTTTTATATTATTAGGTTATTCAACAGTTAAAGGGGTTTCTTACTTAAAATCTAAAAAAGAAGATAAAAATTCAGTTTCCTTAGAAAAAAACGAAATTGAAGAGCCAGCTACCCAAGAACCTTTAAAGAAAAACGAAAAAAAAGATATTCTTTTGACAGCAGCTGGGGACTGTACCCTTGGAACTGATACTAATTTCAGTACTGCTACAAGTCTTCCAACCATGTTTCAAAATCAAGGTAATGATTATTCTTATTTTTTTAAAAATGTAAACCATTTATTTAAAAATGATGATTACACTATTGTTAATCTTGAAACTACTTTTACAGATACCAAGGAAAAGGCAAATAAAGGTGATGGTACAGTTTTTCATTTTAAAGGGCCCAAAGATTTTGTAAATATACTAACCACTTCTAATATAGATGGTGTTACAGTTGCTAATAATCACATATATGATTATGGTGATAAAGGATTTAATGATACTATAAACGTACTTAAAGAATCAAATGTTGATTTTTGTGGAGAAGGATATAAATTCACTAAAGATTTGAAAGGTATTAAATTTGGATTTCTAGCATACCAAGCTTGGGAAGATACTGAAAAACTAAGATCTTCTATTAAACAAGATATAGATGATTTAAAAGCTGAAGGAGCTAAAATTATAATTCCTTATTTCCATTGGGGAATTGAAAAACAAACTACTCCATCAGAATATCAAGTAAATCTTGCACGATATACAATAGATAATGGTGCAGATTTAATTCTTGGATCTCATCCTCATGTTATGCAAAGCCTTGAAAATTACAAAGGAAAACTTATTACATACTCATTGGCAAATTTTAGTTTTGGAGGAAACTCTAATCCAAGTGACAAAAGAACATTTATTCTTCAATTAAATTTTAAATTTACTGACGATAATTTGGATGGGTATACTTTCAAGGTTATACCAGCATCTATTTCATCTATAGACTATAAAAATGACTATGCTCCAACACCAGTGGACGGAAGTAAAAAAGATTCTATATTAAAAACTTTAAATGATTTATCTCCTAGCTTAAAAGGAACTATTAAAGATGAATTTGTTGAACTAACCGACTAAACAGAGTATTGTAAAGCATAAAAAATCATTTTCGCAAAGTTATCCATAAATTTCATTGTAGTATAGTTTTCTACTTAAGAATAACCTGTTTAAGTTACAAATCAAGGTTTGTTTTTCTGGACATTGTGAATAAAACTATCATTAACTTACAACTAGCTTACACACCAAAAAGACACACTATTTTCATAGTGTGTCTTTTTGGTGCAGATGACGGGACTTGAACCCGTACGAGATTACTCTCGCCACCCCCTCAAGATGGTGCGTCTGCCATTCCGCCACATCTGCATATAAAATATTTGTATTTATCTGATGACTACCACCTTAATGAAGATTCATTCTATATCCTACAAATAATTAAGATATTTTTATTATATCAAGAGTTATTATAATGTCAAGACTATGATTTTTTATTTACTTCTTGAGTTTTATACATTTCTGTTTTTATATACATATTATTTCCTATATAGCATCTTATATGTTTAACTTAAAAAACTAATAGTATTTTAATATAATAACAAAATAGCTATGTTAATCACAGCTATTTTGTTATTTACATTTTATTGTTTATCTAGATTTTTGTAAAGCATCTTATAAATTTTATAATTCACTTCCACCTTTTTTATATATTTGTCTGTCTCTTTAAAGGGAATATACGTTAAAGTTTTACCATCTTCAGAATATCTGTCATCCTTTAACCATTTTTGAACATTCCCTCTTCCTCCATTATAAGCAGCTAAAGTTAATGTAATATCTCCATTAAATTCCTCTTTCAAATTATCTAAATACCAACAGCCCATGGCAATATTCACTTCCGGATTTTCCAACATTTCTGTAGAAAAATCCTTTATTTTCATTTTTTCTGCCACCCATTGAGCTGTTTCTTCTGTAAGTTGCATTAAACCAATTGCATTTTTATGAGATTTAACATTATGTTTAAATCCACTTTCTGTTTTTATAACTGCCGTTACAAGATATGGGTCTATATTGTATTCCTTAGAATACTTTACAACATAATCCTCATATTTAAATGGATATATAAACTTAGCTGCTTTGTACATTATACAAAAAGATACAAGCACTAATATGAAAGCTAAAATGTAGTTTTTTATATGTTTCATTTCTTATACCTCTGTGTGCTTATTTCTTTATACTAACTTTAAAACATTTGCAATTTCTAAAACCTGTTCTTTAGTATTTATAATATCACCACTATTGTCTATGATAAAATTAACCCATTCTGTCTTCTCTTCCAAAGGAAGCTGTGAATTAATTCTAAGTAATGATTGATCATGAGTTAATTTATCTCTTTCCATTACTCTAGATATTTGAGTATCTTTACCTACATAAACAAGAACATTGTAGTCCATTTCTTTATGTAAATTGTTTTCTATAAGTGTTGGTGCATCTAATATTACAAGTTTTTCACCTGAATTTTCATAGTAATCAAACCTATTAAATATTGCATTTTTTATATAAGGCAGTATAATCCCCTCATATTTTATTCTTTCCCTTGGATATTTAAAAATATAGTTACCAAACTCTCTTCTTTTGAAACCTTCATCTTCAAAAAAAGTTTCTCCAAACTCCTTTTTTACTGTATCTAATATTTCTGGATATATATTCAGCACTTCTCTCGCAACCAAATCTGCATCAATAATATTAAAACCAACTTCTCTAAACATTGCTGAAACAGTGCTTTTTCCTGAACCTATACCCCCAGTTAAACCCACTCTCAACATTATCTTCTTCTTACCTCCTATTTAGCTTCATACCAATTATTCCCTATATTCATATCTATTTCTAATGGAACATCTAAATTCATAACATTTTCCATTTGTGTTTTAACTATTTCCTCAACTTCTTTTAATTCATCTTTATACACATTAATAATAAGTTCATCATGAACTTGAAGTATAAGCTTACTCTTTAATTTTCTTGTTTGAAGTTCATTAAACACCTTTATCATTGCAAGTTTGATTATATCTGCAGCACTTCCTTGTATGGGAGTGTTCATAGCCAATCTTTCACCTAAGGACTTTACAATCTTATTACTTGCATTTATCTCAGGTATATATCTCCTTCTATTAACAATAGTTGTTACATACCCTTTTTCTTTTCCTTCTTCTACAATGTTTTTTAAATAATCTTTAACTTTTGGATATCTTTCAAAATATATATCCATATATTGTTTAGCTTCTTTTTTAGCTATTCCTAAATCTTTTGCTAATGAAAAATCACTTATTCCATATACAATACCAAAATTAACAGCCTTTGCTCTGCCTCTAAGTAAAGATGTAACTTCATCTATTGGTACTCCAAATACCTCTGATGCAGTTTTTGTGTGTATGTCACTGTGCTCCTTAAAAGCATTTATTAAATTTTCATCATCTGCTATATCTGCTAATACCCTAAGCTCTATTTGAGAATAGTCTGCTGAAAGTATTAATGACTCACTATTATCTGGAATAAATACCTTCCTTATTTCTCTTCCCATTTCATATTTTATAGGTATATTTTGAAGATTAGGTTCTGTACTTGAAAGTCTCCCTGTTGTTGTAACAGTTTGATTAAAGGATGAATGTATATTTCCATCTTCTTGAATAACATTTTTTAGTCCTTCAACGTAAGTAGAATATAATTTAGTAAGTTGTCTATAATAGGTTATTTTATCTATTATTGGATGTTTATCTGAAAGTTGTTCTAAAACCTCTGCATTAGTTGAATAACCTGTTTTTGTTTTCTTTATAACAGGTAAATCTAATTTTTCAAATAAAATCTTACCTAGTTGTTTTGGAGAATTTATATTAAACTCCTCTTCTGATAAATTAAAAATCTCTTCTTGTATATTCTTAATTTCATAAGTGAATTTTTCCCCAAGTTCGTTCAACTTATCTTTATCAACTTTAAATCCATAACCCTCCATATAGGATAATACCTTTGTAAGAGGCATTTCTATATTGTAAAATAAATCTTCCATGTTGTTTTCTTTGAGTTTTTCTTCAAAGTTTTCATATAAATTTTTTAAATAGAAAGTTTCCTTACATAAAAGGTCTAATCCTTCTCCACTACACTCTTTATATA
Source organism: Clostridium frigidicarnis (assembly GCF_900111985.1). GTDB lineage: Bacteria > Bacillota > Clostridia > Clostridiales > Clostridiaceae > Clostridium_Z > Clostridium_Z frigidicarnis. The sequence goes on along the minus strand of NZ_FOKI01000028.1, from coordinate 26,087 downwards.
TATATTCATTAACTAATGTCTTTACATCATATTCTGATTTAGATGACTCTATAAGATATGCAGCTATTTTCACATCAAATATTACATTATCAAGATATATCCCTATTTTTCTTAATGCTGTGTAAGGTGTTTTTACATCAAAAAGTACTTTTTCAACATCTTTATTTTCTAAAATTTCCTTTAATATGCTAAGGTTATCTTTTTCTATTTTGTCCATATTAACAATATATATTTCATCTTTAACTCTTATACTTGCATATTGCAAACTTAAACTTGAGTATTTTGCATCATTATCTGTAATAAACTTAATATATATTTTTTCTTTTAAACATTTCTCTTTAAGTTGTAAAAATTCTTCTTTTTTTCCTATTAAAGAAAATTCTATATGGTCTACCTTCTCTTCAGTTGAATCTTTTGGCAACTTATCCATAAGAGATTTGAATTGCAATTTATAGAACATTTGTCTTAAACCTTCTATATTAAGTTTTTTATTAGATTTTATTTCATCTAAATCTATCTCCACAGGTACATTAATCATAATTGTTGCTAATTTTTTTGAAAATACAGCCTGCTCTCTGTATTCCATAAGATTTTCTTTTAATTTTTTACCCTTTATTTCATCAATATTATTTAGAACATTTTCCACACTTTTATAAGTTTGTATAAGCTTATATGCGGTTTTTTCTCCTATACCTGGAACTCCTGGTATGTTGTCTGATTTATCTCCCATAAGTCCCTTAACATCTATAAACTCTGTTGGTGTTACTCCCATTTCTTCTATTATTCTATTTTTATTATATATTTCTTTTTCAGTTATTCCTTTTTTAGTTATAACTACATTTATATTATCTGACGCTAGCTGAAGAGCATCTCTGTCTCCCGTTACTATATAAACTTCCATTCCATTTTTTTCAGCATGCTTTGCCAAAGTACCAATTAAATCATCAGCCTCAAACCCGTCTATTTCAAATATATTTATATCAAATAAATTCAGCATCTCTTTTACTAAAGGAAACTGCTGTGCAAGTTCTTCAGGCATTTTTTTCCTTCCTGCTTTGTAATCTCCATACTCTAAATGTCTAAATGTAGGTGCCCTTTTGTCAAATGTTGCTACAATAAAATCAGGTTTTATATCTTCCTTTATTTTAAACAACATACTTGCAAACCCAAATACTGCATTTGTATACTCTCCATCACTATTTGTAAGTAGTGGTAATGCATAAAAAGCTCTATTCATAAGACTATTACTATCTAAAATCACTAATTTTTCCATAAACTCCTCCATAAGCTCTAAATAAAATATTATAATTCTTCATTTGCTTTATATCCTCTTCTAAATTCTTGGCTTCCTACAAGAATTTTATTCTATAAAATTATTATTTTATACTTATATATAAAACTATTTTTCATAAAATTTAAATTAAATCTAATAATTATTATACTCTTGCCATCTAAAGCTGATATTCCACCTTTAGCCACATATATTTATAATACAATAATTAGTTTAAAATTAAAACAAATTATGGTTACAAAATAAAAAAAGCTTGTCATGAAAAAGTTTTCATAACAAGCTTTTATTTTATATTATTATGCTTTAGAATATACTTAAATCTAACTCATCTGATAAACCTTTAAGCACATGAGCTCCACCTATAGAATTACCTTTTTCATCTAATGATGGTCCATAAACACCTATGCCCATTCTTCTTGGTACAGATGCCATTATTCCACCACCAACTCCTGATTTAGCTGGTATTCCTATATGAACAGCAAAGTTTCCTGATGCATCATACATTCCACAAGTTACCATTATAGTTTTTACTATTCTACTTACTTCTCTGGAAACTACCCTTTCTCCACTCCAAGGTATTACTCCATCATTAGAAAGCATAGCTCCTATCCTAGCTATATCTCTACAATTACCTTCTATAGAGCATTGTCTAAAATAAAGATCTAAAATCTCTTCAACATTTCCATCTATTATCCCGTTACTTTTCATGAAATATGCTAAAGCTCTATTTCTATTTCCAGTTTCTTTTTCTGATAAATAAACTTGTTCATTGTAATTAATCTCAGGATTTCCTGTTATTTTTCTTGTAAATTCTAAAAGTCTTTCTGATTTTTCTTCTTGATTATCTCCACCAATTAAAGCAGTTGTTGCAATTGCCCCTGCATTTATCATAGGATTAAACGGTTTATCTGGACTTTTAACCTCAAGGTTAACTATTGAATTAAAACTATCTCCTGTTGGTTCCATACCAACCTTTTCAAATACATTTCTTTTACCATTATCAAGCAATGCAAGCATTAAGCTTATTACTTTAGAAATACTTTGTATTGTAAACTTTTTCTCAAAGTCTCCAGCACCATATTCCTTTCCATCTAACCCCACAACACATATTCCTAGATCTGATGGATTTGTCTTTGAAAGTTCAGGTATGTAAGATGCAACTTTACCTTCACTTACGTGTATTCTATTATTTTCTACAAGACTTTCCAATAAGTTTTTCATTTGAAATACCACCTATTCGTAAAATATAGTTTCCCCACTTTCATTATAAATGTTGTTAAGATTTTTTAAAAGATATTATTTAAATTTTCTCACATTTATTTTAAATAGTTAACTTAGATGGGATCTTTGATTTGTTATTTTCTTTCATGTGGCTTATTTACTTTGTATAATCACCATCCTTTTTCCAATTTAATCTTAGTTAGTTTATCTACTTGCTCTTCATTTAATTTTTTTGTATTTCCAAGAATTTTAGTATACATAGTTATCCTTGATACCATCTCCAAATTCTCCATTTTATAATATGCGCTTAGTACATCTTTTCCTAAAGTTAAAGCTCCATGATTAGATAATAATAGTACATTGCTATCCATTACCTCTTTTTCAACTGAAATAGAAACCTCTGAAGTTGAAGGCGTCCCATAAGAACAATATCCTATTTTGCCCAAACTAAATATAGCTTCTGGTAATATAACATCTTCATCTAATTTTAAAGTTGTTGCTGCAAAAGCTGTTGATGCTGGTGGATGTGCGTGTACTATTGCATTTACATCTTCTCTATTTTTATATACAGCTAAATGCATTTTTATTTCTGATGTAACTTCTAAATCCCCACTTAATTTATTTCCCTCTAAATCACATTTTATTAGTTGTTCTTCTTTTAGATATCCCTTATTTATTCCTGTAGGTGTTATTAAAATACTATTTTTATCTACTCTTGCACTTATATTCCCATCATTAGAAGCTATAAAAAATCTTTCATTAAGCCTTTTACCTACCTCTAATATATCTTTTCTAATATTACTCTCTAAACTCATTAAATATCCCCACCTTTATTAAGTATTTGTTTTAAGTTTTTATCATAAGGTGGATAGACAATTCCTTTTTCCGTTACTATTGCCGTTATATTTTCATAAGGTGTAACATCAAAAGCCGGGTTGTAAACCTTGACATTTTTAGGTACCGTACAAATTCCAAACCTACATGTAACCTCTTTAATATCTCTCTCCTCTATAGGAATACTTGCTCCATCTAATGTATTTAAATCTATACTTGGAGTTGGAGCTGCAATATACATTGGTATTTTAAAATATTTTGCTAATATAGATACTCCTAAAGTTCCTATTTTATTTGCAGTGTCTCCATTTGCAGCTATTCTATCACATCCAACAATAACAGCCTGCACTTTATTTTGTGACATAACCATAGCTGCCATATTATCTGTTATAGTTGTAACATCAATGTCTGCAATGGATAATTCTAAAGCTGTAAGAGTTGAACCTTGAAGTCTTGGTCTTGTTTCATCTGAATATATTTTAAGATTCCATCCTTTTTCTTTTGCTAAATACATTGGTGATGTTGCAGTTCCATATTTTGAAGTTGCAAGTTGTCCCGCATTGCAATGTGTTAGTATGCCCATATCATCATGTAATAAAGATAAGAGATTTTCTCCAATTTTTCTACAAATCTCTATATCTTCTTCATGAATTAATCTTGCCTCCTTTTTTATATCTTTTTTAATTTTCTTCATATCTTTACATATATTTGTTTTATCCAATATCCTCTTTGTTGACCAAGAAAGATTAACAGCTGTAGGCCTACTAGAATTTAAATAATTTTTATATTGGTTCATTTTCTCAATGAAATCATTATAACTTTCTAAGTTAGTATTTTTAGCGCCAAAGTACATTCCATATGCAGCAACCACGCCAATAGCTGGCGCCCCTCTAACAACCATATCTTTTATAGATTGAAAAACTCCTTCCACTGTATCATATTCTATATACTCAATTTCATTTGGAAGCTTTCTCTGATCTAAAAGTATTAATTTTTCTCTTTTATCCTCCCAATTAATAGCTAATAACTCTGCCATAACAATCCTCCCTTTAATCTTTACACTTGATAACATTCTTTTAAGAAGTTGTATATAAGCACTTGTTAAGCTTGTCAATTATAAATTGAAAATTATGACAACCCCTTTTCTGATTTAAACATAAAGTCTATAAGTTGCCATTTGTCAATATAATGAATCTTGTCACTTTCAAAATAAATTCTTCTAGACTTTAGCTGAAATAATTAATGTATTTCATTTAATCAAACTCTTAATATGAGAATCACTTTATAAATAAAATTTAACTTTTTATAAAATCTCTATTAAAGTTGTTAGGTCTTCTATTACTAAAAAATCTTCTCTTTTAGTAATAAGTTTTTGTCCAATATTTAATGCTCTTCTCTCAGCCTTAGCCTTATCTTTAAGATTAGATATCCTATCTAAATCTGGAACATGTGCCATTCCTACAACTCGTCTAATAATTTCACAGCCGCAAAAACCTATAGTTTCACTAAAAAGAGATTTCATATAACAATCATAATATCCTTTAGATTTTGTAGTTATTTCACAGGATTTCCCCCAAAGACCACTAAAAGTTTTCTCAAAAGAATTCCATATCTCTTCAATACTCTTTAATAGATATTCTCTAAAATCATTCACCTGTTCTTCTGAATATATATATATCCCTTCCCATGAAACATAATTTAATATGAAGTTTGCAAATAAAAGGCCTATATCATATCCATAAGGCCCATAGAATGCAAATTCTGAATCAAAAACTTTTATCGCATTTTCATCTATAAAGATTGATCCTGTATGAAGATCTCCATGTATAAGCGCTTCATGTTTTGTCATAAATATATTTTTTAATTTAGCAGTTTCTAAAAGTACTTTTTCATCCTTCCAGATTTCTTTTACATTATCTATAATCTCAGGATTAATATCATTAGACTCGCTCTCCCTGTATGGATCTGTTAAAACTAATCTCTCTGTAATATCACATAATTCAGGATTATTAAACAGTTGAGACTTATTTTTCTTATCTCTAGCCTCTAATCCAATATCCGATGTATAATATAAATTTTTGCCTAAAAATTCTCCAATAAATTTCGGAAAATTAGGATATGTTTTCATTTTCATATATGCATTCCTTAAGGTATCCATATGTCCTAAATCCTCAGCAATAAATAAAGCTTTATCTTTAGATGAATAATATACTTTAGGCACCATATTACAACATGCCCTATCTTGCTCTTTCATAGCTTCAGCCTCAATTCTATTTCTATCAAGAGGCAGTTTCCACCCCTCACCAGCTATTTTCAAATAAGGTAATGCTTGTTTTGCAATGAAAGATTTTTTTGTATCCTCATCTTTAATTCTAAATACATAATTTAAATTTCCATCTCCTATTTCCTTTGCTATAAGTTTTGAAGATTCTTGGAAAATTCCTATATCCAGTGATTTTATATAATCTACAATTAATTTTTCATCCATAATATTATAAATTTCCATAAACTAGTCTCCTTTTCTAAAAATTATCCTATATTATAAATATATAAGTTTCTCCTCTTAACATGCTTAAATCTAAAATAAAAATTGGTATAGAACCTTAATTAAATATGAACCTTTCTCAATTTTTTATAATTAAGAATTCATATTAAATTAATATAAGTTCTATACCAAAATATTATTTTACCTTAACGTCTGCATCCACATCTGAAATCATTCTCGTCATTACAACTACATCTGAAATCATTCTCGTCATCACAGTCATCAAAGTCAAAATCAAAATCAACCATACGACAATTCACATTTTTATTTTCCTCATGTGATTCCTCTTCAAATTCTAAATTAACTCTTTGACAAGAAATATTATTATTATTAAAGGTTGTCCTTCCTCTTCCACAAGAGTTGTTTCTACATCTGTTACCTGAGCGGTTGTTAAATTGATTACACATTTTTATATTCCCCCTTAAAGCAATTGTTTACTTATATAAATAATTTATGCTAATGTGTTAAAATTTGCTCTACAGTATTTTACAGAATTCCCTTTTTTCATTACTTATCTCAGGAAAAATTTTATTAGCTAATGGAACTGTATAATATCCTACTATTCCTCCTAATGTATTTATTATTAAATCATCTACATCAAACAATCTATATGCAAAATTATACATTCCAAAATTTCCAGTAAGTTGAGTTACCTCAAAGAATAATGAAACTATAAAAGTTATTACTATTATTGTTTTTAATTCTCTTTTAAAATAATATGTGATAAAGAATCCCAAAGGTGCCATAAGCATTAAATTAAAAATAATTTGAAGTATTGCTTTGTTTTTAAAGATAGCTTGTACAATACTAAAATTTTTATCTATCATAATATTAAACTCTTTTCCTATATCCATTAATGCTGTAAATGGAACTAACTGAGGCTTTATTGCTTCTTTAGGTATATAATTGTACGATGGTAAAGGTAAAATAACTAAACAAAATGCACTAACTATATAAAAAACAAATGATATTAATACAATTGTCTTAAGTCTATTTATATATCCATATTTTTTATATTGATATACTGAAAATGGTCCCATGAGTAGTAAAATAATTATAGGTGCTATACTAAAAGCTGTTTTTATTGGAATAATATAATTGTTTATCATAAACTACTTCAACTCCTTATATAAAATTTAAATATTATTTTTTCTTTATTCTGCGATACAGTTGTTTTTAATTCAATTTTTTATTGCAGATACTAGATTTTTTAAGTTCTTAGTATACTTATATAATATAAAATTTAATAGAAGGCAGCCATTTTTATAGCTTACATTTAGTTATATTATCCTTTCAATAATGTAACATATCCCATTATTTAGGGTTGAAAACTTAATTTAACTAATGTTAAATTAAATTATATTTATTATTTTGAAACATAATTTTATATTGTTTTACATTTAAACATTATTTTCTAAAATCCAATTCAATATATGAGTCATATTTTTCAAAAAAAATATAACAGTTATTATGAATTTATGAAAGATGGAGGAATTAAATATTGAAAATTTTAGTAGCAGATGATGATGAAAGAATAACTAGACTTCTTAAAGATTTTTTAAATCATGAAAACTATGAAGTAGAAATTGCCAATGACGGTGAGGAAGCACTTAGTTTATTTAAACTTTATGATTTTGATTTAGTTGTGCTTGATGTTATGATGCCGATTTATGATGGTTGGGTTGTTTGTAAAGAAATACGTAAAACTTCAAATATACCAGTAATAATATTAACAGCAAAGGACAGTGATTTAGATGAGCTTTTTGGATTTGAAATAGGTGCTGATGACTATGTATCAAAGCCATTTAATATTGTTCTTCTAATAGCTAGAATCAAAAGACTTCTTAAAGATAAAAATTTAAAATCAGATACTAATATTTTAAATTTTAATAATATAGAAATTGATTTAGAAAAGCATACTGTAAAAATAGATAATACTATCATTGAGCTTAATCCTAAAGAGTACGATCTTTTGGTGTATTTTATTAAAAATATTGGAAAAGTAACTTCGCGAGAAACTCTTTTAAGAATTATATGGGGAGAATCATACTTTGGTTATACAAGAACTGTTGACACTCATATTAATAGATTAAGAAATAAACTTGGCAATTATTCAAGTTATCTAAAGACTATTAGAAGCTTTGGATATAAGTTTGGGGAGTAATTATGAAATCAATTAAGAAAAAATTATTTTTAGGTATAACCTTTATTATAAGCATATTCATCTTTGGTATTTTATCATTTTCCTTTTTATTCAAGCCATATTTTCTTAACTCAAAAATCAGTGAATTATATGATGTAATTTCATCAATTGATACTTTTTTATCATCAAATGCTCTTGATGATAATATCCAACATATTAATGATTTATGTGATAAATATAATTTGCAAATTCAAATTATAGATAAGAAAAAAGGAAAATCACTATATGGATCTCATGGTGGTTCAAAAAACTCTCAATCTATGAATTCAAATAGATTTCAACTTATAAAAACTTTAAGTATAAATGATAATGTAATTCAATCCATTATTTTAGATAAATCTACTGGTGTTGAATTTTTAAGTGCAGAAAAAGTTGAGAATTCATTAGGATATACTATAAATATAAAAACACCTATTTCTGCCATTGATGATAGTCTACATAAAGCTGTTATTTTGCTCTCTGTAATTCTAATACCAATAACCATACTATCCTTAATTGCGACTTCTATTTTCGCAAAAAACTTCACTAATCCAATTATCCTTATTACAGATAAGGCATCAAAAATAGAAAACTTGGATTTTGGAAGTTCTATAAATATAGATTCTAAGGATGAAATAGGCGTATTAGCTAATACAATTAATAACTTATCAAAAAAAATAGAAAAAACTTTAAGTGAACTAACTTATAAGAATACTAAGCTTGAAGAATACATTAAAAAAGAGAAGAAAAATGAAGTTTTAAGAAAAGAATTTGTAGGTAGCGTATCTCATGAATTAAAAACTCCAATAACAGTTATATCAGGATATGTTCAAGCATTGGATAGTGGAATATTAAAAACACCTGAGGATAGGTCATATTATCTTAGTGTTATTCAGGATGAAATTGAAAGAATGAATATTATTGTCAGTGATGTATTAGATCTATATAAACTTGAATCTAATACATTTAAGATAGCCCTAAAAGTTGTGGATATTGATATACTTCTTAATAAAATTCTTTCAAAATTGAACTTCAAGTTTAAAGATTTAAATATAAATCTTAAAACTAATATTGAAAAAACAAAAGTTATTGGAGATTCTGTAAGACTTGAGCAAGCTATAACAAATTATATAAATAATGCTCTATGTCATGTAGATGATAATAAGGAAATAGTAATAAAAGCTATTAACCATGAGAATAAAGTTATTGTAAGCGTATTTAACAGTGGCGAAAATATATCACCTAAGGATACTGATAAAATATGGATGGGATTTGTTAGATTAGACAAAGTGAGAAATTATAAAGAAAAACGTGTCGGGCTAGGGTTAGCTATAGTTAAAGAGATAATTAAACTTCATAATGGAGAAAAAGGAGTAATAAATACTTCTAAAGGAGTTGAGTTTTGGCTAAGTTTAAATAGTTATAGTGATGTTTAATGTTAAACAAATATGATATGTTTGTGACCTTATTGTTACATTTCTATATTAATATTAATCTATAAGGTTATTATAAATTTTCAACATATGTTTACTAACTAAATCAAAGAAAATTTAAAATGCCAAAAATTCAAATGAACTTTAGGAGGATTAATTATGAAAAAATCAATTATAACATTAGGTCTTGTAGGGGTGTTAACTCTTGGTTTAAGTGCTTCAGCATTTGCTAGTGATGCTTCAACACCTCAATCAACTTGTAAATTTAATGAAAATAGAATCACTTGTGTAGAAAAATTAATGAATGAAGGTAAAACTTTTGAAGAAGCTAAGACTAAAGCATTAGAAAACAGATACTCAAAAATTGATGCTGCTGTTGAAAAAGGTAAAATAACAGCTGAAAAAGCTACAGAATTAAAGAATGAAACAAAAGAAAAATTTGATGCTTGTACTTCTGTTGAAGAATTTAAAGAACTACATGAGCAATTTAATTTAAACAAAGAATTAAATGGTAATAAAAAGGGCAACAAAAATGGTAATGGTAAACACTCAGGAAAAGGTAATGGTACAGGAAGCTGTAAATTAAACGAAACAGAAAATCTAGAAGCTTTTACTAATTAACTAATTAATTAAAATTTAACAATAAATTTCTTTGGTTAAAAAGAATTGTTTAGTTAAAACTATAATTACAAATTATACACTCTATATTAGGCATATGAAAATAAATATATAGTCTTTAACTATTTAATTTAAATTAGGAGAAATTATGAAAAACTTAGCTAACTTAAATGAAATTAAAACCGCTGTAACTTCCCCCACAATTACTCTTTTATATTTCTATGGGGATAATTGTGGTGTATGTACAGTAATCAAAGATATTCTTGAAAAAGAACTAAACAAATTTCCTAAATTAAACGCATATAAAATATATGCAGAAGATAATATGGAAGCTTTTACATCACACAATATTTTCACATTACCAGTTGTACTAGTTTATATAAATGGAACAGAATACTTAAGAGAAGCCAGAAATATAAGCACAAGAGACTTATTAGCTTCTATTGATAGACTATATAACTTATATTATGAAAATTAAATTCTTATATAAAATTTTAGAGAGTATATAACCTTTTATTTAAAGTTATATACTCTCTAATTCTTTAATTTAAATTAACTTATACTTTATTAATTATTTGAAATCTCATTAGAAATGTTAGGAAATAGTATATTGTTTTCAAGGTGTATATGCTGGAACATATCTTTTTCTAACTCTTTTAATTTTGTATAAGTCAATTTAAAAGTTCTACAAGCATCTTGAGGCACAGTATAATGATCTGTTATCTCTCTTAACTCTTTTATTATATCTCCTGCCCCTTCATGTTCCTGTTCTAAATCATTAATGTTCTTTAATAAGTTTTCTGCATTTTTCTTACTTTTATTTTCCACGTACTTTTTTATAGCTGGAAATATAAATTCCTCTTCTTTTATTAAATGTTCTTCAAGCTCTATTCTTAAAGTATTAAAAAGTTTATGAACTTCAAATAGCTCTTCATGGTTTTTTCCATGCACTTTTAATATTTTTAGTATAAGCTCACTAATCTTAGGTAATTCCTCATTTAAATATAGATGATGTTTACCTACTACATAATCTATAAGTTTACTTGGTTCCTCTTTAACCCAATCTACAAATTCTTGATTTTGTTTCTTAAATTCTACATACTTGTTATTTAACATATTTATTATTTCATCTTCATTAAGGTTTTGTTCCTTTATAGCCTCTATTAAAGGCCTGTTTCCTCCACAACAAAAATCTATTTTATAATCTAAAAATAAATTACTTGCTCCTGGAAAAGTTGCAACAACTTGTCCTATTTTATCTTCTGATTTAAACTTATTCATAATGTTCATCCTCCTATGGATATTTATAAAATTTATTATTTAATGATCATGTGATCTATAATGTAAGTATACGGATTTTTAATTTATTATTATGTGATTTAAAGCACATAATAATAAATTTATGAAAGCAAGTTATAGAGTTACATAATAACTGTTGCCCTTGTAGACATAGATACTGTGCAAAGGAACAGGGAAACAAGATAACCCATATAGGCATGTCCATATTAAATTAATATATTTAATATCGCGTGACTATATGGGCTATAAACATTTAATATATATTATAATTCTTACTTTTAATTGTTAAATAATACCAATTAGCTTTTGCGCTAAATTAAATATAGGCGGAGCTATAACCACAGTCATAAGTCCTGCAACTCCAATAGAAAGAGAACTCATAGCACCCACCTTCTCTCCCATCTCAAAAGCTCTAGATGTTCCCACTGCATGAGATGCTGTTCCAATAGAAACACCTGCTGCCACTTCATTTTTTATGTTTAATATCTTACATACTGTAGGTCCTATAATAGAACCAGTTATCCCAGTTACTACTATTGCCACTATTGTAATAGAACTTATTCCTCCTAAAGAATTTGAAACCTCAATACCTATAGGTGTTGTAACTGATTTAGGAATAAGTGAAATAAGTAACTCCTGGCTAAGTCCCCATGCAAAACTCATAGCTATTACACAAGTAACAGAAACTACACATCCTATAAAAATTCCAATTAATATAGGCCATAAGTTTTTCTTAAGTGCTTCTAATTGCTTATACAAAGGCACTGCCAATACGACAGTTGCAGGCCCTAAAAATGCATTTATAAATTTTGCACCTTCATTATAAGTCTTATACTCTATTTTAAATACACATAATGTACCTATTACTAATGCAATTGCTACTAGCAATGGATTAAACAATGGAAATTTAGTCTTTTTGCTTATAAGTATGCCTATTTCAAAAGCTAACAATGTTAGCATAAGTGGAAATAAAATATTATTTAAAATTGATTCCATTTTTATGCCCCCTATTTCTTCTTATTAATAAGCATTTGTACAGTTTTTCCTGTTACTCCCATAACTATAAAAGTTGAAACTACACAAATTACCAAAAGTTTTATTATATTTCCTTGCAATAAGTCCAATGCCGCCAATAATCCTACCCCTGCTGGTACAAAGAAAAAGGCTAAATGATCTAAAAAGAACTTTGCTACTGTTTCTATTGCCTCTAACTTCATAAGCTTTGTTGAGAGTAGAACAAGTAATATAATCATTCCTAAAATATTTCCTGGAATAAACGTGATAACATATTTTGAAAGAACTTCTCCTATAAAATAAATTAAGATTATTATAAACATCTCTCTTAAAAGCTTCATTTTATCCCTCCTGTCTTTTCATCAACCTCTATCTTAGTATTTTCAGATAAATTTTTAATACAAACTAATCTTTTCATACCATCCCCCCAATAATTTAAACCTTTACATTTTGATATTGGTCTTACCACTTATTATTTGAGTTTATCACCATTTCCATTATAATTCTACAATAGTTTTAAATTTAACAAACCTATTATCTCTTATTATGTTGATAAAAATATATATTATCATACTAATTAACTTGAAATCCTCGAAACAATTCTACTATTCTTAAAATTTCGATATTATTTTATCAATTATATAAAAAACCTTTTATACCTAAAAAAAGTGTGCAAAATAACTTTTAATTATTGTTGCACACCAACATCTTCTGTATTTTATTTTTAACAACTGTTTTTTAAATGTGCCTTATAACCATCTATTAAATTTCTTAACATATATATTCTTTACTATTTGTGTTAACATACAATAAGATAATAGAATGCCTATAAGCCATGGAAAATATGATAAGGGTAATGCCTGTAATCCAACAGAGTTACCAAAGGATGTAAACGGAACCCAAACTCCTAATATCATTATAATACCTGTTAATAACAACACAGGATTTGTTGCTCTACTTTGGATAAATGGAATCTTTTTAGTTCTAATCATATGTACAATAAGTGTTTGAGATAAAAGACCCTCAATAAACCAACCTGATTGGAATAATGATTGCATTTCTTGGGTATTTGCTTTAAATATAAACCACATTACTAAATAGGTTATTATATCAAATATAGAACTTATTGGCCCAATAAAAACCATAAATTTTACAATATCATCTGCATTCCATTTTCTTGGTTCCCTTAGATATTCTTTATCCATTGTATCCCATGGAATAGAAATTTGAGATATATCATAAAACAAATTTTGTATCAAAAGTTGAATAGGTAGCATAGGCAAAAATGGTAAGAATGCACTGGCAATCAATACACTAAATACATTACCAAAATTTGAACTAGCAGTCATCTTTATATATTTTATAATATTTCCAAAAACCTTTCTCCCCTCTATAACTCCCTCTTCAAGTACCATTAAATTCTTTTCAAGCAAAATTATATCTGCTGACTCTTTTGCAATATCTACAGCTGTATCAACAGAAATTCCAACATCTGATTGGCGTAAAGCAGCAGAATCATTGATTCCATCTCCCATATAACCCACAGTATGGCCTTTATCTTGAAGTATCTTTATGATTCTTGATTTTTGAAGTGGAGAAAGTTTAGCAAATACATTTGTACCCTCAACTAGTTTTGATAACTCTTCATCACTTATGTTTTCAACTTCATTACCAAGAAGTACATTACTAACTTTTAAACCAACTTCATTACATATTTTTATTGTTACAGCATCATTATCTCCAGTTAGTATTTTTACTTCTACACCATTATTATTAAGTGCTTTAATTGCCTCTAATGCTGATTCCTTTGGTGGATCTAAGAATCCTATATAGCCCATAAGAACCATATGACTTTCATCTGACACACTAAAGTTGTTTTCATCTGGTATATTATTTTTTTGTGCAACTGCAATAACTCTCATACCCTCGTCATTTAATTTTTTTACCATATCAAGAGCTTTATTTTTTATATTTTCACTAAGTTCCACAACATCTCCATTACATTCTGCATGTGTACAAATTGAAAGCATTTCCTCTACGGCACCCTTTGTTACGAGCTGTCTTTTTCCTTCATTATTTTTTAACACTACTGACATTCTTCTTCTTGCAAAATCAAAAGGAATCTCATCTACTTTGTCATAATTTTTTTCAAGTTCATTAAATCCATTGTCTTTTCCATGCTCTAATATTGCAAAATCCATTAAATTACGAAGTCCTGTCTGATAAAAACTATTTAAATAAGCGTGTCTTAATACTCTTAAATCCTCTTCTCCACGTATATTTAAATGCTTTTCAACAATTATTTTATCAAGAGTTAAAGTCCCTGTTTTGTCAGTGCACAAAACATCCATTGCGCCAAAGTTTTGTATAGCATCAAGTTTTTTAACTACAGTCTTATGCTTTGCCATAACAACAGCACCTTTTGCAAGATTACTCGTTACAATCATTGGAAGCATTTCTGGAGTAAGCCCTACTGCTATTGATATTGCAAAAAGTAGTGCTTCTATCCAATCTCCCTTTGTAATGCCATTTACTACAAATACTATAGGCACCATAATAACCATGAATTTTATAAGTAACATGCTTACACTGTTTACTCCCTTTTCAAAACTTGTCTCGTTTTTGATTCCTGCTAGTATTGATGCCATTGAGCCAAAATATGTATCATTACCTGTAGCAACAACCACAGCAGTAGCACTTCCACTTATAATATTAGTACCTAGTAAACATATATTATCAAGTTCAGCAACAGTTAAATCTTTATTTGCTTTTCTTAAGGTTGAATACTTCTCTACTGGTTCTGATTCTCCTGTTAAAGAGGATTGACTAACAAATAAATCCTTACTTGTTATTACCCTTACATCAGCTGGTATCATATCTCCTGCTGCAAGATATACTATATCACCAATAACAATTTCAGACATATTCATTTCATTGATTCCTGATTCTTTCCTTGATACAGCAGCAGTTGTTCTTACCAATGCTTTTAGTTCTTCAGCGGCCTTACCTGATTTAAATTCTTGAAAAAACTTTAAAAGCCCACTTATAGTTACCATTATACCCACAACAAGAACAGTGCTAAAGCTTCTCTCCTCTGGAGCAGCAATAATAACATCAGTTATTAAAGATACTCCTGCAAGAACCAATAAAACTAAAATAAAAGGATTAATAAATGATTGAAATAATTGTATATACCATGGTGTTGGCTTCTCGTGAGTCACTTGATTTAACCCATATATTTCAACTCTATTATCTACTTTATCCATTGTTAATCCATTACTATCAGTGTTTAACTCTTTATATACCATCTCCAAATCCATCTTGCTAAAATCATAGAGTCTATTTGAAACTTCTTTTGCTGCATTTTCAGCATTAACCTTTCTTTTCTTAATCATAATTCACACCACCAATTTAGTCATATTAAATACTATTTAAAACATTACAATATATAAATTCTATTATTATCATTCCTCAACTTGAAAAAAATATGTTTTTTGTTTTATCTTACTTTATTTTTAATTACAAAGATTTCAAATCAGTTCTTTGTGATTCTTGATAAAGCTTATTATATTTTTCTATAACTAGTTTATTATCTATAATATTTTTAAATAGTTATTTCATTGGAAGTTCATTGACACATTAATTCCCAAAATGTTAACATGTATACGTTAATAATAAACTTATTTTGTTATTAATAAATATTATTTTAACAATGGGGGATTTTCAGATGAAAAAACTATTATCATTAACAGCCTTTATCTTTTTATCATTGTCAGTAGTATTTACTGGATGTTCTAAAGAAGAAAGCAAAACTTCTACTAGCAGTACTGAACAAAAAGAATTTAAATATTATACTGCTGAAGAAACTAAAAAAGCTATAGAGGAAAAGAAAGATATTATTCTATTAGATATTCAAGTTGAGGACGAGTTTAAAGCACATCACCTAAACGGAGTTATTCCTACATATGCTTATCCAGTTAAGTCAGATGAGGATAAAGCTAAACTTGAAAAGGTACTTCCAGATCTTAAAAAATCTACATCACCTATAATAATTGTTTGCCCTGGTGGTGCTGGTGGTGCTGAAAGAACTTTTGCTTATTTATCAGAAAAAGGCATAGATAAGGATCGTCTATACATATTAGAAAAAGGACAAAAAGGCTGGCCTTATGAAGACCTTCTTGAAAAATAAAAAACAACTTATTTAAACATGAAAATAGAAATTCATAAAAGTGTGCGGGTATAAGCAACACAAGCTAGCTGATTACATAAAGTATTGTAAGGTATAAAAAACATTGATAGCTAAATTCCAATAACTTGCTTCGCTTCGAACAAATTGGAATCCTTAACGCCATCAATGTTTTTTTATAACAAGAATGATTAATATTCGCCAGATAGTTTTGCAATTTTTATTTATACTATATCTTTCTACTACCGTCATTATTAAAAACTTTTTTCAAGTGTACTTCATTAGTAATAATCATAAGAACAGCACATATTAAAAGTATTATTTTTTCATAACCATAACTAATATTTAATTGACTTAAAACAAATTGTAAAGGAATAAAAATAAAGCCTAATATAATAAAAGTATTGGCTGAATATTTATGTGACTCGTTCCATGTATCTTGATTTTTCATTGATAATAGAGTTCTATACCCAAATATAGAATTGATTTTTTTTGGCGGAAAAGCCTTAAATATAAAACCAATGATTATAAATATTATTCCTAAAATAATTATCATATTTGCCTCCTAATGTATAAATTTGGATTAATTATAGCATACCTTAAACCCATAGCAAATTTCAACATTAATTTAAAACATAGCCTAAAATATATACATCGATATTTTTTTATAATAAGAATATTAACTATGGAAGTTTAAAGAACTTCTTAATTGGGATATAATAAGCTTATGATAGTTATAGTAAGGAAGTGATGATATGGAACAAAAAGTCATCGATTTAAAGAGAGATGATTATAATAAGCTGATAGAATGGAAAAATAATCACAATAATAAAGTACTATTAGTAGAAGGAGCTACACAAGTAGGAAAAACTTATTTGGCAAAAAAATTTACAAGTGAAAACTATAGTAATGTAATTTATATTAATTTACTAGAAGAAAGTGGAGAAGACTTACTAGCAATTCACGATGTAATAAGGGAAGAACTAATATAAAGAGACGTCAAAGATATTTTTTAGCTGATATAGGAATGGCAAATTATATTATGAACAAATCTAACATATTAACATCGGAATCTAATGGTTTGGTAAATGAAACTTTTGTATATCATTGTTTAACAGAAAAAATATCAACAGTTTATGGAGATGGAGAATTAGATTTTGTTTATAGGAATAGAGAAAATGTTTCTGTCTATGGAATAGAAGTTAAGGCTGGAAAAAACGTTGGTAAAACTATAACTAAATCATTAACAAATGGAAAAATAAATTTTGCAATTTACCTTAAAGGCTTAACAGAAGGTGGAATTCATAATAAGATTTACACAACTCCCATATATTTATTCCCTAAATTTAATTTTGAAAGTATATGTATTAAGTAAACAATATTGAATGTGCCTAGCCTATTATTCTCCAAACTATACCACAGTATTAATATGACGACTATATCAAAATCTCTATAATTAATATATAAAAAGTCCAGTATTTAGGACCTTTTTACTAAGTACTGGACTTAATTCTTATATATATCTTAAAATCCTTAAACTCAAATACCCCTTTCCTTGATTTAGCATATTGTTATCCTACAAATGAAACTAACTATTATACTCCAAATAAATCGAATATACTCTCGTCATCAATAACTCTCTTACTTTTCTTATCTGCATTCTTAATCATATTTTCCATTTTTTCTTCCATTGATTTTTTAAGAATATCTTGAAAGTCAATTTCTCTAAGTTTAAAAAATAATATTGGATCATCATCTAGTCTTGCCCCTGCTGCAACATGCTTACCTATGTCCCTAGATTAACTCATATATCTTATTTTACATTTAAAGTGTAAATATCTTTTTTCCCTACAACAATAATTAATACTTTCTTTAAATCCTCTTTTCCAATTTCTTCTTGAACCAACTTACTTTCTCCATATGACTTAAGTTGTTTTAATCCTTCTTCTTTTACTTTTTCTAGAGTATTTTTTTCACTTTCTTTTATATATTTTAATTCTATAATCCACTGGAATTTAGTTATATCTTTAAATTGAATCTTTCTTTTAAGCATTATATCTACATAACCCTTATTGTTTTCATCTTCACTTTTTATAAAATAAGTGCTATCTACCCCTAAAAGAGTAAGAATTATCATCTTTATATTTTTTTCATCCATTTTTATTAAATCTCTATTAGATAAATCCCCTAATACATGATTTACAAGTTCTACTAATGGCTGTATATTTCCGTTTATTCTCATTTCATTAACAGCTATTCTTACGTTTTGTATTTGAATATTATAGTCCTCATTTAGCTTTTGGAAATATTGCTCCCAATATATAGTTCTTATTACGTAGTTTGGTATTTTAAGTACAGTTCCAATAGGACCCTGCTCTTTTATAGTTAACATTCCAAGATAAAACAATAATGATTTAAAATTTTCTTTTACACTATACATAGTATGGATATTAAATCTATCTACTAACATAGTAGAGGTTTCTCCTTTAGTCATTATCTCCTCTAAAGCTTCTCTATCATTAAAATTATAAGCTAACTGATTAACTTTTCCATAGTCTGTTTTTACATTATTATCTATCATTTCTTTAGGATAACGATTATACACTGAATAATTATTAAGAAAATACATAGACATATCTGGATTAAAAACAGTGTTGCTGTCTTCATTAAATTTATATCCGTTATAATATTGAGTCATATCAGTACATATCTTTTCTCTAAGTTCTTTATCTTTTATTTTCACCTCATCCATAATAGAGTAAAGTTCATCTTTTGTGAAACCCATCATAGCATTTAAATTTTGGTCTAAGGTATAATTCATAGTGATATTAAAGCCACTAGTTAAATCATCTAGCATTATAGGACTTACCCCTGTCATAAATATTCTATTAAAATTATCCCCTGTTGCATCTTTCATAGCTTTATAAAAAACTTTAACAAATCCTTCTCCATGAAGTATACTGCTATAGGTACTTTGTTTTCCTCCTGTAATCAACTCATTAGCAAAATTATCATATTCATCTATTAAAACAAATACTTGCTTATTGTTAATTTTACTAAGCATACTTATATGAGCTACCACCATTTCTGCACTCATATCTTCAAATGGTAATTTTTTTTCTCCTAACAAATCCCCATATTTATATAGAAATTCTCTAGCTGCTGATGCAACCTTAAAATTAAAACTTTTTCTAAGCTCTTTTTCCCCATTTCCTGCATCAATACCTGCAAAGCTTATTTTCCAAATAAGAAATTTATTTTTTTCTTCAGTGGGATTTTTACCTATATATAAATCTCCAAACAATTCTTCAAATTTATTCTTTTTATTTATATCATAGTAATTTTCTAACATAGATATAAATAAACTTTTCCCAAACCTTCTAGGCCTTATAAAAAAATTATAAGGAGCATATCTATCTAATAATTCTATATAAGAAGTCTTATCTACATAAAGATAATTTTTTTCTCTCAAAACTTCAAAGTTAGAAATCCCGTAGGGTATTCTTTTCATTTAATCTCACTCCTAACTTAATTATACTTATTCTCTAAACCTTTAAATTATATATTTACTTTAATATATAATTTCTTTAGGCACATTAAAGAAAATAACAAGTCAAAGATGCCATGTATATTTTCTGTCAGACAAGTAAGTGATATTAGTTCATAGCATAGACTATGGGCTAATATCGCTGACGAAGTATGGCACAAAATATACTAGCATACTGACTGTTATTTTTTTAATGTGCCTTATATCTAATAGTATATCCTATATTTTATATATTTTAAATAAAACACTAAAAACAAACAGGATAAACTAATAAAAGTTTATCCTGTGCTAACTACCCTAGAACTACCTTTGGTAAATTTTTATGAACATAAATATCATTAAATAAGCCATGTCCACCTATATGATCCCAATGTACATGTGTTGTAACTACTGTTACTGGCAAATTTGTCAACTTATCAACTTCATTTTTAATATTTCCTATACCTAAACCTGTATCAATTAAAAGAGCAGATGTTTTTCCTATTAGTAAATATGAATGTACTTTTTCCCAATGTCCATATTCACTTATTGCATAAGTTTCGTCATCAATCTTCTCAATTGTAAACCAATCATCCATATTAAAATCCCCTTTATGAAATTCTACAATAAACTTCTATATCATTTCCTTCAGTATCC
This sequence comes from Clostridium frigidicarnis, assembly GCF_900111985.1. Lineage (GTDB taxonomy): Bacteria > Bacillota > Clostridia > Clostridiales > Clostridiaceae > Clostridium_Z > Clostridium_Z frigidicarnis. Next base: position 5,281 of record NZ_FOKI01000028.1, on the reverse strand, counting down.
TTAAATTCTAATACTAAGTTATCATTTATCTTTGTTAACGGGAAAACTAGTTTAGCATTCAGTATTTCTAACCTATTAATTAATTTATTAATATCATTGACTTCAAAACTTGGTAAACAATTATCTCCCCAATTTACTTGTTCTTGCATCTTACTATTATTAAATAGGCAAAATCTAAAACCATTAATATTAAAAACACTAAATACTTCATCTCTTTTTTCAACAGATTGTTCAAGTAACTTTTCATAAAAATCAATTGCTCTATTCATGTCTTTCACACAAATATATAATGAATTCAACTTAAAATTCAATCCCATATTAATCAACCTTTCAAAACTATTTTATCACTTTCATTATTTCCTTCTCATTACCACCTCATTAAGCAAAACTGGTTGAATTTGTGGATATGTTAAATTTTCTGGCATATGCTCAAATAACTGAACCTCTCCAATTTCTAAATCGGGTAATTCTCCCAATTCATCAATTTCTGCATAATATACTCTTCCATAACTTTTATTGTTACTTTCTTTTTCTAAAGAGTAATCACATAAGTAGTCACATATAGGCTTTATTTCAAATTTTACTGCTCCTGTTTCTTCTTTTAATTCTCTTGCTGCAGTATCATTAATATCTTCCCCTAATTCTCTATGTCCTCCAGGGATTTCCCAAGTTTCTCTTTCTTTATGCCTAACATATACGAATTTACCATTAAACTTTGATACTATAACGGCAAATTTTAATTCATTATCATTCACTCTTCCTAAATCACATATTTTAGTTTCCATATAGATCCTCCATTTATTAAACCTAAAATAAATTTTTCTGCCCATGATGTTGTGTTATATAAGTATATTTAATTTTAAAGTTAATAGTTCCCACTCTTTACTTTTTTCCTCATGTATAATTTCAGTTTCATTCCCATTTAGTGGATTAATTTTATGTTTGTTCTTCAATATTCACCACCCCTATTTTGATTTATTTATAAGTTTATCTTTAGAACAATAAAAACATTGTTTTTTCCCCTAGTGATTTCATTTTCATTTTTGAGTTCATTACATTTTTTATTTACCTGTTGTTTAGGATTAATGTCTAAAATTTCTTATAAACAATCACCACGATAATATTCATTTCCAGATTTTCTTATAAATCCTAAAATTATATCCTTATTTCTCATTTATACCTCTCCCAATCCTCTTTCCACTCTAAGTACGGTTTTTTTTATCATAATAATAAGATTTAATCCATGAATAAGTTTTCTCATTATTTTCGCACCATTTAATAAATGTAATCTTTTCATTTTCACTTTTATACTTAAACCAACTCTTATATAGATCCTTATAGTATTTCATATCTTCTAAAATAAACTTTATACTATCTATTTTATTCTTATATTTATCCAATAATAGGTTTAACTTTTCTAATAAAAATTTCACTTCTTTATCCTCTATTAAAATATACTCTGGTAAATGGTGACTTCCAAACCATAATCTATCCATATATACTTTTACTAATAAAATAACAGTTTTAATGTCACTGGGATCTATGTTATTTGCACGTGTAAGTATATCTTCTGAATTATAATATTCTATATTATATATGTTCCTATAATTACAGCAACTATATAACTGTAATTGATATATCCACCTTAAATATGGCATCTCGTCATTTTCAACAGCATCAACAATTATAGGTAATATTATCTTCTCTACTATTGGCTGCTGAAAATCTTTAATATTTTCCTTTTCAAATCTTTCATTACAAAGATACTCCACAAATTTTCGCTTATCATCTTTACTCTTTGATTCCAAATACTCAATTAATTTATTCAACTTTATATTTGCAATTTTCTTTAAGCCTATATTTCTAGTTTCTGCGTAATCATTCCAAAGACTTGTTATTTCTACATCCGAATACTCTATTAAATTCATAATTTATCTCTCCCAAACTTGTTTCCAAGTCATATCTTTCACATCATTTTTATTAGACTTTCTTACACTCTCCAAACTATTTTAGTCACAAGCACCAAATTTAATAAAGTGTAGTTGTGCTTGTCTTAAAGAAGTAGTGTTTGCTCCCCCTTCATAATCTGGATCATTAAACTGAACAATATGATCTTCCCAAAAGCATGTCTCACAAATATCATATATTGAATTATCCTCTAAAGTTTTATATCCACAACAAGGGCATGGTTTCATATAACTCACCTTCTTTATTAAGACTCTTTTTTGATTATTATTTATTAATCATAATAATATTGGTTTATATGACAATGCTTTATCTACTATCTCTTTTGGTGATAAATTATCCTGATCACAATAAATATAATCAGCTATTTCAGGACACCCTCTTTCTTTTTCAAGAATCTCTATCCAATTATCAATTTCCTCTTCATTGCCATAAACATTACAAATTTTTGTTACTAATTCTTCTTTACTCAATTTTCTATCCATAATTCTCATCCTTATTTTCTAATGATGCCACTTATTTTTCTCTATATTATTAAACAAAAATAATTCCTTTGATACCAAAGTATTACAACACCATTGCTACTAATCCCACCACAAGGAATATACTCTATAACCTTCTCCAAGTTTTGGTGCAACTTTAGGGTGTTCATACATATACCCTTCCGAAACATCACTTATTTCAAGTTCCTTTACACAGTTTATTACTTCATCTTCTTCTGCATCTGTAAGTATATATACTCTTTCCGAAAATGGTCATATGTTATCCCCTTCATCATATTCCATTATTTCTACCAAAACATCTTGCACGTTTGGCTTATTTCTTATTTGCTTTAATATAGAATAAAACTCTTCTATTCCTGGATGATTTAATAGATTACATACTATTGATCCTATATCATTGTTCTCTTCAAAAAATAGTTCTAATGTGACTACAGGTAATGAATCCCCCATTTCCTCTTCTTGCTCATAAATATTTTTTAATAAATACTCTTTCATTGTTTAAGTCCTCCTATCATAAATTACAATAAAAACTAATTTACGAAAAAATACTTATAAGAAATATATTTCTTTCATACCTGAAACAACGGAAACATATTTAGACACTCATTTAAAATTTTTACCCACGCATTCCACTCTACCTCCTTTAGTTCGCCAGATATTTGTAATCCAGATGATTCAACAGATGCCCACAAGTAGGATTCTGATTCACCTTCTATTCCATACCAATTAGGAAAACTAGTATCTATTCTATAAGGCAGTGAATTATAAACATGTCCAAGTTTGTTCCATAAATCATCATTAAATTTATGAAAATCTAAGCAATAAATTCTATCAATAAACACTCTTCCCTTTTCATCTGCTTTTATAATACTATTATCATAATAATTTCTAACCACGAAAATCCCTCTCTTATATATAATTAAGCAATTATATTATTACTTGTTATATAAAATGGAATCTATGAAATAGACACTTAAAAAAGACTATTTTAATAGGTTCTTTTTTTGTACAATAAAATAAGTATAAATATAGTTAGAATGTAAAAAGAATGAGTAAGAAATTATTTTCAGATGAAGAAATTAAAAGTCTATCAAAAAATAAATATGTTAAATCTGTAAGTATGCGTGGAATTACATATACAGATGAATTTAAAATATTGTTTATCGCTGAGCGTAGCAAAGGAAAACTACCTATTCATATTTTTCAAGACGCAGGATTTGATGTCGAAGTTATTGGAAATAATAGAATCTGGTGTGCCAGCAAACGATGGCGTAGTAGTTATAATGAGTCCGGAGAACTGGGGTTAAGAGACGCTAGAAAATTAAATAGTGGGCGTCCACTTAAACGTGAACTGACCGTTGAAGAAATAATAGCAAAAAAGGATGCAGAAATTGCTTATTGGAAAGCGGAGGCAGAACTATTAAAAAAATCGAGCTGCAAGAAAGGCAGGTGAAAAATAGTAACTTAAGTTGAATATTAATATTTAAGATCATACAAGATATAATTTCAAAATATAGCTATAAAAATATGGTCTCTCATTTATGTGAAATAGCCAAAGTATCTAGATCTGGGTATTACAATTATTTAAAATCAAGTAACAAATGTAGTTATAAGGAAAAAAGAGATTTAGAATTGAAGCACATTATACTTCAAGCATTTAATCATAGAGGTTATAAGAAAGGCTCCCGTTCAATAAAGATGGTTTTAGAACACGAATTTAATTGTACAATAAATCGAAAGTGTATACAACGAATTATGAGAAAATATAAAATTGTATGTCCAATTAGAAAAGCTAATCCTTATCGTAGAATGATGAAAGCAACTCGTGAACATACCGTTGTACCTAATATCTTAAATAGAAAATTCAAACAAGATTTGGTCGGAAAAGTTTTATTAACTGATATAACTTATTTGACATATGGAGCATCAAATAGAGCGTATCTATCAACTATTAAAGATGCTTCTACAAATGAAATTCTTTCATATCAACTTTCAGACAGTCTTACATTAGATATAGCTACTGAAACTATTAAAAAATTGATGAAAAATCATAAAAAATTGCTAAATAAAGATGTTTTTATTCATTCAGATCAAGGTGTTCATTACACTAGTCCACGTTTCCAAAAGCTTCTTAAAAAATATAAAATAGGACAATCAATGTCTAGGCGTGGAAATTGTTGGGATAATGCTCCACAGGAATCCTTCTTTGGTCATATGAAAGATGAAATAGATTTTAAAGGTTGTACAACCTTTGCAGAATTAGAAGCAACAATCGACAATTATATGAATTACTATAATAATTATAGATATCAGTGTGGACTTAAAAAGCTAGCCCCTGTACAATACAGGAACCAGCTTTTAGCTGCCTAGCCTTTTTCAAAATGTCCTTTACATAGGTACCATTTTAATATAAAAAAAGCTGTAATAACAGCTTTTTATTTTTTTAAAGTTTTTTGATATATATATGAATTTAATATAAAGCTAGTAAATGTCATAGCACAATTTACTGCTAACTGAGCATGAGAGAATGTAAGTAGGTTTGTGTAAAAACAAATCTACTTTTATTTTTTTGTATGTGTAACTGGTATTTATGGTAATAATATCTATAAGAATATTTTTAAGGAGCGTAAAAAATGAGAGAAATTCAAGTACTAGATATAAATTTAAAGGATGAATTAGCAAAGTGCAGAGATATGAATGACATTATTGGGAAAAATGGATTAATGCACAGACTATTTGGAGGAATTATTGAACAGTTTCTAGATGTTGAGATGGATGAACATCTTCAACGTGAAAGATATGTAAGATCTCAA
>NZ_FOKI01000012.1 GCF_900111985.1 Clostridium frigidicarnis | reverse complement strand
GGAAGTCACTGTATCTTTCAACAGAGCAGATAATGAAGAAATGGACTTCACCAATTCAACATTGGGCGAGTACTTTAGCTCAACTTAGTATTTTATTTGAAGGAAGATTTGAAGTTTAAAATTAAGCTTGTACAACTTTTAATAATCATGAATAGTATTACTATTTTTGCAAATAATAACTATATAAAAAGTTACACTAACCCATTATTAGTATTGCCTTGAAAAATAAAAATTACTACTGACAATAAAATCCAGTAGTAATTTCCAATTAAAAAAAGCCCGTCTTTATTTAATTACACAAACTTATGCATATTCTCGTTTTTTCTGAAGTTTTCATTAGAATTCATAGTTTTAAATTTACATAAAGACTTCTTGGAATAAGAAGCTTCTACTAAAGTTTTAATATATTTACGTTGTTCTGAAGAAAGGTAGGTGTTTAACCAATTTGTTTTTTTACTTAATTGTACTGCATTAATGACTTTTATAATTGAGTCACAAGGATCATCACTGGTTTTAAGTAACTCATCTGTTTCATCAATGGCATTAATAATTGCATCTATTTGCAATCTTTTTTCCTTTAGCATAGCTTTTTGATCTTTAAGAATTTCTTTGAGATTTTCTTCATTTTCATAAACAAAAGCTTTTATCTCATTTAAAGAAAATCCAAGAAATTTTAATGATAATATATATTGAAGCTTTGTTAAGTCATTATATCTATACATCCTATAACCAGAATTATTATAATGGGCTGGGGAAAGTAGCCCTATTTTATCATAGTATCTAAGAGTTCTTGTAGATACTGATAATTTATTAGCTAGTTCACTTATTGTAAGAAAATTTTCATTCAAATCAATCACATCCTTTTAATTGGCTAATAAAAAAACCATCTGTATTAATTCTATATGTTGACCTTAGGTCAATGTCAATATAAAAAAATTTATTGAAAATTTATAAGATTCTACTATTGACGCATAGATGTATACTTAGTAAAATTAGTAAGAACATATGTTTGCAAGAGGGGGTAATTATGATTAATATATTAAATATTAATAGTATTCCTAATGAATATGTAATAGATTTTTTAGGAAAAGCTAACACATCATATTTAGGCAAAGCAGCAGGCAGTGAGAAGATATATATAAATGTAGATAAAATAGCACCAGATTCTAAAAGTGCGAAATATCATAGTCACACAAAACAAGAAGAATTTTTCTTAATTATTAATGGAAGCAGAATTATAAGAATTGATGGAGAAGAATATTTAATAAAAAAGGGAGATTTTGTTTCAAAACCTGCCGGAAAAGGTATAGCACATAAGTTTATAAATAATGGAGATGAAACATTAGAAATACTTGATATTGGTACTAAAGAGAAAGGCGACATAGCATATTATCCAGATGAAGATGTATATTATTTAAGTGAACAAGATCTTGTTTTTAATGGAAATAGCAAACTACATGAATGGGATTCTGAGCCCAATAAATAATTGGATATAGAAATTAAAGAAAGATAAAATAAAAATAATGCTATTTCTACGGAAATAGGGTATAATGATTAAATAGGGGACTCCACCAAACGAGAGTCTCTTTATTTTTTCTATTAATAATAGACGAAAGATAGTGGATAATTAGATGTAATATAATTATAAGAGAGTTTGTCGTGTACAATTTTAAAAAGAAATTCTACAATGTCGTATAGTTGATTAAAGACATTTAAAATATATATACCCACTTACAAAGGAGAAAAATGTTATTTAAGGATTTAGCTATAATTGATCCTATTCAAAGAGCTTTAAAGGAAGTAGGTTATGAAAAACCAACCCTAATACAGGAGAAATCTATTCCATCTGCATTAATGGGTAAGGATCTGCTTGGTTGTGCTCAAACTGGAACCGGAAAGACAGCAGCTTTTGCTATTCCAGTATTACAAAATGTTTTTAAGAAAAAGGGCGAAGAGAAAAAAGGTAAAAAGACTATTAAATCTTTAATATTAGCGCCTACTAGAGAGTTAGCTATTCAAATTGGAGAAAGTTTTGATGTTTATAGCAAGCACACTGGTATCACTAACACCGTTATATTTGGTGGAGTATCTCAACATCCTCAAGTAGAAGTCTTAAGAAGTGGAGTAGATATATTAATTGCTACACCAGGTAGACTTATTGATTTAATTAATCAAAAGTTTATTGATTTAAGAAATGTAGATTATTTTATTCTTGATGAAGCAGATCGTATGCTTGATATGGGAATGATTCATGATGTTAAGAGAATAATAGCTAAGTTGCCAGCAGTTAGACAAAATATGTTATTTTCAGCAACTATGCCAAAGGAAATAACAAAGCTAGTAGATTCTATTTTAAAGAACCCAGTAAGGGTAGAAGTAGCACCTGTTTCATCTACAGTAGATATCATTACTCAAGGAGTATATTTTGTAGGTAAAAAGCATAAGAAAGATTTACTTATTGATATACTTAAAGATGAAGCTATAACGTCACTTTTAGTATTTTCAAGAACAAAGCACGGAGCAAATTTAATCACAAAAGAGCTTGGTAAAGTAAATATAGAAGCCATGGCTATTCATGGTAATAAGTCACAAAATGCAAGACAATTAGCCTTAAGTAGTTTTAAGGAAGGTAAGATAAGAGTTCTAGTTGCTACTGATATAGCGGCAAGAGGAATTGATATAGATGAGTTATCTCATGTAATCAATTATGATTTACCAGAAGTTCCAGAAAGCTATGTGCATAGAATTGGACGTACAGGAAGAGCTGGACATAAGGGTATTGCACTTTCATTCTGTGATGTGAATGAAAAAGGGTACCTAAAAGATATTGAAAAAGTTATTAAAAAATCAATACCAGTAATAGAGGGTCACGATTATCCAGCAGGTATAATTGCTGATAAAAAGGTAGTAAATCAACAAGCTACAAGAGGAAGTAGAAATTCTAATGGTGGTAATAACTCTAGTAGAAAAAATACTCAAGGTAAAAGTCCTAGAGGAAATAAAGTACCTAACAGAAGGATAACTCAGTAATAAATATAACATTATAAAAATCACAAGAAATATTCATATATTTCTTGTGATTTTTTTTAGTTGAAAATTGAAATTTCAGGTTTCCACCTTCAACTTTCAATTTAAAAAAATAATATAGGATTTTATTGACATATAATATTATACGGCGTATAGTATTAGTTGTAGTATATTATACACCGTATAATATAGATAGGGATATAATATAGGAGGTAATAAAATGGCCTTTCAATTAGGAGCAACTTTGCTTGACGCTTGTGTATTAGCAGTACTTTCAAGAGAAGATACTTATGGATATGTTCTTACTCAACAGGTTAGACAAATAATGAATATATCAGAATCTACTCTTTATCCAGTACTTAGAAGATTACAAAAGGATGAGTGCTTAACTACCTATGACCAAGCGTTTCAAGGAAGGAATAGAAGATATTATAAAATCACAGATAAAGGAAAAGCAACACTTATTCAGTATCTTAATGAATGGAAAGATTATAAAAGGGATGTTGACAAAGTTCTTTTAGGGGGTATGTTTGAAAATGAATAAGAATGTGTTTATTCAAGAATTAAGAAATAAATTAAAAGGTTTACCTAAAGAAGAAATGGATAATGCTTTAGGGTATTATATAGAATATTTTGAAGATGCAGGAATAGATGATGAGCAAGATGTTTTAAAGGAATTAGAGTCACCATCAAATATTGCTTCTCAAATATTATCAGATTATGCATTTAAGGATGATGAAATAAAGATTAAGAAAAGTAAAAAAGGTATATCTTCAATATGGTTTGTCATATTAGCTATATTAGCTGCACCATTAGCATTGCCATTGGCTTTAACTCTTATAATATTAGTATTTACAATGGTTTTAGTGGTAGGAACTCTTGTTTTTACATTTGTCATTATTACTGTTACATTATTTGGCTCAGGAATATTTGTTAGCTTTGCAGGAGCTGCAGTTATGACTCAAAGTTTTTCTACATCTATTATGTTTATTGGAATAGGATTAATATGTACAGGTTTAGGATTATTAATAGGATTATTAGTTGCAAGATTAGCACCAAGGGTATTTAGAGGAATTGCAAATTTTGCTAGAAAATCATTAACTAGATTTAAAAAATCAAATGGGTAGGGAGGAGAGACTATGAGAAAAATGAAGAAATTATCAAGGATTTCATTGATTTTAATTGGAATAGGATCAATTTTAGCATTAACAGGTTTTTTTATGGGTGGAAAGCTTGGAATAGTAAGAGATAATTCAAAATTTAAGGTTTTTGATAGCAAAGAGACAGTAATAAAAAATGAGGAGTTATCTTCTTTTAAAAGTATATATATAGCTTCTAATTTTAATAATATAGATATAATAAAATCACATAGATATGCAATTGAAATACAATATGAGGGAGATAATAGTGAGGTTAATTACACTATTAAAGATGAAAAGCTTGTAATAGAAGAATCTAAGTTAAAATATAAAGGAATTAATATAGACTTTAGGATAGGAGATTCACAAATACCAAGATATATTAAAGTGTATGTTCCAAGTAATGTGGACTTAGACAGTATAGATGTAAAATCCGATAATGCAAATATTACAATGAATGACCTAAGTGCCAGTGATATTTTACTTCATTGTGAGTATGGAAATATAAATGCTGAAAATATAAATACAGACATTTTCAAAGTTGAAATGGATAATGGAAATATAAACATTAAAAAATTGAACTCTAATAATAATGCAGTGTTAAAAAATCTATATGGAAATATAGAGATAAATGATAGTACATTTAATAAACTAAGTAATGATGTAACCAATGGAAGTTTAAATATAGGAAATACAAGTATAGATAATGTTATTATTAACAATGAATATGGTAATATAAAATCACATAGTCTTACAACTAATGGATTGCAAATAAAATCAGACAACTCCAAAATTGACTTGGATGGAGAATTTAAGGGCAATACCAGTATAAAATCAGATTATGGAGATGTAAAAATAAAAACTAGTATACCACAAGAATCATATAATTATAGTGTCTCTTGTGAATATGGTAATATAAAAATAGGTAAAGAAAAATTTGAAAACAATATTAAGATTAACAATAATAAAGAAAACAGTATAGATATTGTTAGTAATAATGGTAATATAAATATTGATTTTAAGTAAAAAATAAAAAAGAGATATTAGGAATTTGTTATAGATTTTAGATGATGATTTTTAATATCTTTTTGGAATCATAGATAATAAAAACATTTATGCATAGATAACTACTATATTTATTGATTAATAACATAAGTATAATAGGGGGTTGACATAAATGTTTTTTGCTTTGTAAAAGTGAATATATTCATGAGTATGATTTGGGTTTTAGGATAAACGAGATTTTTCATTAAATTAATAGAAGTAAGTACTTAAAAATGTTAAAATTAATCTATAAATATTATTAGAATTTTATATTTGCAAATTAGAGAAGAGAATTCTGCATGAATTCTAAGAAATTAAGAAGGGAGTTGAACCCGAATGAAAATAAAATCTCTTTACATAGAAAATTTAAAAGCATTAAAAGATTTTAAGATGGATTTTAATGACAATATTAATATATTAATCGGTGAGAATGGATTAGGAAAGACAACTATTTTAGAAACAATCTATGATATGATTACAGGCAATAATGAAATAATGAACAATAATGAATCTGGAGAGTTTACAGTTAAAGTTTTATTTACAGATGAAGAATTAAATTCTATAGAGCGTTTAAGTGGAGAAAAATACAACAAAAATGAAGAGCTTATATTAAATAAAATAGGATTTAATAAAAATATATGTTTTGTAAATTGTGGTAGTTCTAGAAATGCTGCAAAAAAGGAAAATTGGTTTAATAAAATAGTATATTTGCCTACAGGTGTTAACTTTAAAAAATATAAAGTTGAAACTCCAAAAAAAATAGAGCAAGATGTTAATATAGGGAGTGTTTTAAACTCTGATGAAATGAGCTTAAATCTTAAAGAATATCTTGTAAATATTCATTATAAAGATTTAGAAGATATGAGTATAGGAGAAAAACCTCATAGAATTGAAAGGTTTAGGAAATTATATAATGCTTTTTTTGAAGAAAAGGAGTTTATGGGAGTAAAGGAGTTTGAACCGCTTTTTAAAATAAAGGCTACAGGTGAGATGCATTCTGCTGATGAATTAAGTGCAGGAGAGAAGCAAATTTTCTTTAGGGGTGGTTCAATGCTTCAAATGGATTTAAATAATTCGATTATCTTAATAGATGAGCCAGAATTAAGTTTACATCCCGAATGGCAACAAAAGATACTAGATTTTTATAAAGAAATAGGGAAAAATAATCAAATAATAATTGCAACACATTCACCTCACATAGTATCTTCTTGTAAAAAGGAAGAGGTTATAGTTTTAGGTAGATATAATGGTAAGACAGTAGTAAAAAGTGATGTGGAAGAAACCTATGGATGGACTGTAGAACAATTGTTGCTTTCTGTATTTGAGCTTAAAAGTGTTAGGAATCCAGAAGTGCAGCAAAAACTAGATAGATTTAAAATGCTATATATAAATAAAGAAAAGCTAATAGATAGTGAATTAAATGAATTTAATGAGTTAAAAAAAGAATTAGAAAAGTATTTAGACCCAGAAGACCCTTCTTTATCTTTAATTAATATAAAAGAAGATTCTAAAAAATTAGAGTCATTATTACAAAGGCTAAAGCTAAATAAGAAATAATGCATAAGGTTCAAAGAAACAAAGGACCATTAAAATTACTTGAAAAAGATAAAGAATGGAAAGACTCATTTAAATTGAATCCTAATTTGAAACCTAATTGGGAGGAATTTTCAAAAACTGTGGTAAAAAGAGAAACTATTGATATGCTAGAACAAATGTATAAGGGTTGTTGTTGTTATTGTGAAAGTAAAATTAAAAGTACATCATATCCGGAAATAGAACATTTTAAACCAAAGAGTAAATACAAGAAACTTTGTTTTGAGTATAATAATCTACATTATAGTTGTAAAAGATGTAATATTTCAAAGGGTTCATATTATAATGAGGATATGATAAGTCCAAGTGATAAAAATCCAGAAGATTATATTAAGTATATAGGTGAAGTAGCTGTAAGTAGAGAAAACAATAAGTGTGGTACTATAATGATAGATTTATTAAAATTAAATGAAAGGTCAGATTTAAAAGAGGAGAGAATAAAATATTTAAGTGAATTTAGTAAAAATTATGAGCTTTTAATTTCTGCTATAGAGATGGTACTAAATAATAAAGATTCTAGTGATATAAATATAGTTAAACCTTTTATAATTAATTTTATTGAAAATGTTAAACTAAAAAGTAAGCATGGAGAGAGTTATTGTACTATGATTAAACATAATTTTTTAGATAAAATAGATATATTAATGGAAGTATTAGAAGAGGTGGAGTAATTCACCTCTTAATTTGTTTTTCAATGAACACATTACCAGTAGAATTTTTGAATTTGTGCAATATGTAATAACGATTTCTTTAAACATAAATATCAATTAACCTATAACCTTTTTCTTGCAGTTTTTATACCAAATGCTATTAAAACTAGTCCCACAAAAACATTTAAAAAATTAAGGGTTGTTGATGTGAAAAACACATTAGCAAAGTAGCCTATAAACGAGATAAATGTCAAGAAAATAATCGTTGAAATCACTGCACCAAGACCAAAGAGGTACATGGAAGATTTATTCATGTTTTCTTCTACAATTTTACTAGAGAAAACCCCAGCCCAAAACAGTATTGTCAAAGGGTTGGACAACGTTAGTATAAGTGTTTTTATGAAAACACTGTCCACACTTTGAGTAGTGAGAAAGTTCATACTTGGGATTATTGAGATTCCTATAACACCCATTATGTTACTCAATCCAAAAACAATAAGGACAATAGCTCCGAAATATTTAATAATTTCCTTAACATTGTTATATTTGTCAAGTAGGGCTCCTATGCCTAATATAGCTGCAAGTATAAATAAACTGTCAATGATTGTAACACCTATAACTCCGGTAATTGCTGACATAAGTCCAGAAGCAACTGCAGTCTGGAAAATAAATAGACAAACAGGTCCTACAGCAATTTGTAGTAACATTCCAAATCGAAATCCTTTTAAAATCATAAAGTGTCTCCTATCTGTTTGTAATTTCTTTTAATGTCTATAAAATAATTAATGAGTTTGACTTTTAAATACCCTTAATGGACTTAAGTTTATTTTTGATTTCAGACACTGTTGATTATACATCAATTATATCCATATTAAAGTCTACTTCATTTAAATATAGTATAGCGAGAACATTATATATAGTAAATATAAGAAAGGAATATCATTGAAAAATTTTAGTTCTTACTTAACATAAGGCACATTCAAAAAAATAACAAGTCAGTATGTTAGTATATTTGACTTGTTATTTTCTTTCATGTGACTAAGCTAATAAATTCACCATGAAATAAGTGAAAATGATTAGAAGCTATTTTTATAGAAGTAATCATTAAAAAATGCTAAAATTAAAATTAATATTAAATTTTGAGGTGAAGCAATGAATTGTTTATTTTGTAATTATGATAAAAGTGAATATATAGCTGAAAACGAGTTAGCTTTTGCAATATATGATAAATTTCCAGTAAATGAAGGACATGTTTTAGTAATACCAAAGAGGCATTTTCAAAGTTTCTTTGATGTTACCGATGAGGAGTTAATCAAAATAAATCATTTAATAAAACAGGTTAAAGGTATTTTAGATAATAAGTTTAAGCCAGATGGATATAATGTTGGGATAAATGTAGGGGAATATGGAGGTCAAACTATAATGCATCTTCATGTACATATTATACCAAGATATAAAGGAGATATTGAAAATCCTAGAGGTGGAATAAGAAAGATAAAGAAGCAGCTAGTTGAATATGATGGATAGGTGGGGAAACTATGACTATAACAACTGAAGTACAAGAGGGGTTTATAAAAGAAAAGTCCATTGATTATGGAAGTTTAACCAATGCAATTACAGGAAATGAAAAAGATTACTTATACAATAGATTAAAACAAGGATTCAAAAATGCAGTTTCCATAGATATAATAGTATCCTTTTTAATGGAATCAGGGGTAAAGCTTATAGCAAATGATTTAAAAGAAGCCATTGAAAGAGGAGTTAAGGTAAGAATACTTTCAGGAAATTATTTAAATATAACTCAGCCATCAGCATTATATTATTTAAAGGATAAGCTTCAGGATAAAGTAGACCTAAGGTTTTACAATAATCCAAGAAAAAGCTTTCATCCTAAGGCGTACATATTTCATTATGAAAATTCAGGAGATATATTTGTAGGATCTTCTAATATTTCAAGGGGAGCATTAACAAATTCTATTGAGTGGAATTATAGATTAAGAAAAGAAAATAATGAGGAAGATTTCAATGTTTTTTATAATACCTTTGAAGATTTGTTTAATAACCATTCTTTTGAAGTAACAGATGAAATCTTAAGAGAATATGCAAAATCATGGGTTAGACCAAAGTTGTATAAAGACATAGAGAAAGATCAGCAAGAAGAAGAAATAAAGGTTATTGAGTTTTGGGAACCAAAGGGAGCACAGATAGAAGCTCTTCATGCGTTAAATAAAACTAGAGAAGAAGGATTTGACAAGGCATTAGTTGTTGCTGCTACAGGAATAGGAAAAACATATTTATCAGCCTTTGACTCTAAAGATTTTAATAAAATATTATTTGTAGCACATAGAGAAGAAATAATAAAACAGGCAGAAAAAAGCTTCAATAATGTAAGACCAAATAGTAAAAGTGGACTGTTTTATGGAAACTCAAAGGATTATGAGAACAAAGACCTTTTATTTGCTTTGGTTCAGACATTAGGAAAAGAAGAATATTTAAATGAAGAATATTTTAAAAGAGATTATTTTGATTACATAGTAGTAGATGAATTTCACCATGCAGTAAGTGGAAATTATAAAAAGATACTAAACTATTTTAAACCAAAGTTTTTACTTGGATTAACTGCAACCCCAGAAAGATTAGATAATAAGGATGTATTTTCATTATGTGATTATAATACTGTTTATGAAATAAGGTTAAAAGAAGCAATTAATAGAGGTGACTTGGTACCATTTAAATATTATGGAATTTATGATGAGTCAGTAAATTATGATGAAATAGATTTTAAAAATGGAAAATACGATAATAAAAAACTAGAAGAAGCTTTAATGATAAATAGAAGAGGAAACCTAGTATTAAGACACTACTTAAAATATAATTCAAAAATAGCCATGGGATTTTGTTCATCAAAAAATCATGCAGAATATATGGCAAAGTATTTCAATGATAATAAAGTGAAGGCTTTGGCTGTATATAGTGGAGAAATGGGAGAAAACTCAGCTAATAGAGAAGAAGCCCTAAATTTATTAAAAACTGGACAGGTTCAAGTTTTATTTTCAGTAGATATGTTTAATGAAGGACTTGATGTACCATCCATTGATTTAGTAATGTTTTTAAGGCCAACAGAATCTCCAACAATATTTCTTCAGCAATTAGGAAGAGGTCTTAGAAAATATAAGGGAAAAGAATATTTAAATGTCCTTGATTTTATAGGTAATTATAAAAAAGCTAATCTTATACCATTTTTACTAAGTGGAAAAAGTTATGATAAAACCTTAATAAAAAAGGGTAATGTAAGTTCTTATGAATATCCAGAAGATTGCCATGTAGATTTTGATTTAAATATAATTGATATTTTTAAAGAACAAGCAGAAATAGAAATGACAGTTAGAGATAAGTTAAAAGAAGAATTCTTAAGAGTTGAAGAAGAAATAGGACATGTTCCAAGTAGAGTTGAGTTATTTGATTTAATGGATAATGATATTTATGACAATATAAAGTCAAAATCTAATATAAACCCATTTATAGATTATATGAATTTTTTAAACGATATGGATAGAGTCAATGAGGAAGAAACAGCATTAATGAATACAAGAGCTTATGATTTTATTAATATGATAGAAACCACATCCATGAGTAAAACCTATAAAATGCCAGTTTTACTTGCAATGTATAATGAAGGTTATTTTAAAACATCTATAGATGATGATGATTTATATCATAGCTTTAGGGATTTTTACAATTATAAATCCAATGGAGTAGATATGAGAAAAGATAAATCCACAAAGGATTTTGAAATTTGGGATAAGAAGAACTATGTATCTTTAGCTAAGAAAAATCCTATTAAGTTTTTACTTAAAAGTTCATCAACATTCTTCTATGAAAATGAAGAGGGGAATTTTACTTTAAGTAATGATATACATAAATATGTAAATAATAAGACTTTTTTAAAACATGTTAAGGATGCTATAGATTTTAGAGTTAAACAGTATTATAGAACTAGATTTGAGAAGGGTAAAGGTGATTTTTAATGAAGAAATATGATAAGTTAGTAAGGGATTTGATACCAGAGATTATTAGAAAAGATGGCAAGGAGTGTAGTGTAAAGATAGTTTCAGAAAAAGAGAAGCTGCCTTTACTTGAGGAAAAACTTAAGGAAGAGGTTAATGAGTATTTAGAGGATAAGAATATTGAGGAACTTGCAGATGTTATTGAGGTTTTGTTTGGACTTGCAGAAGCACTTGGTTATTCTGAAGAGGATCTTGTTAAGGCTAGGGAGAAGAAGAGAGATGAGCGTGGTGGATTTAAGGATGGAGTTGTTTTAGGAGAGGTTTGGTAGAGTATATTTTAATCCATGGATATGTTCATATAGCGGTACAGAGTCATTGCAGGAATTAACAAAAATTTTTGGTTTAGAGATAGCTTTAGTGGAGGGATAAATAGTGAACAAAATAGAAATTAAAAGGATTATTAAGGAATGGATTTTAATAATAGACCAGAAAGAAATATTACCAGAAAAAATTAGTGCATTAAATTTTGGATTATATGAACAATACGGAATATATCTGATTGGATCAAAAGAGTATGATCCAGAAAATGAAGATTGGGCTTGTAATGAAGATTTTGTACCTAGTGATAGATATTGTGGCGAGTTAAATATAGAGTATGATTTACCTTGGGAAGTTGTTCAAGTTGAAATGTATGAGATTTTAAAAGAGTTATTGATTGAATTGAAATCACTTAATTTATTTAAGGTTAGACATATTACTATGGGATTTGATGATGGGGAGTTATTGGTTTTAAAATAGTTTTCATTTATAAGATATGATATTTTAAAAAGAAAATAATGTATAGCATTGCAGCATAAAAAATATTAAATATAGACCGGGCACACAAGTAATTCTGTGTGGCTGGTTTATTTAGTTTGGATTTAATATTTCTTAAAAAGAAAAACATGTAAAATAACTTCTTAAAGATAAGAAAAAAAGATAAAAATTGAAAGGTATTTAGTAAATTTGTGGTTAATTGTAAGTATATGAGGGTGTTTATGGTATAATTTAGGTGTATATTATGCCTATAATGGGAAGTTTAAAAAATAAACACTTAATTAATAAGTGTTATCAATATCTTAGTTATGCGAAATAATTTTGTAATCAAAGAATTGGAGGAGAAAATGACATATTGTTTAGCGTGGAAACAAAACAACAAGATATTTATGTTAGGTGATTCATTATTATCATCAGAATCGGAGGAAATAATTCAATCTAAATATAGTACTATCGGGGAAGTACATGGAAAATACAATGGATATTTTGTTGAGGAATCATGTTCTAAATTATTCCAGTTAAATGGCATGCTAATAGCATTTGCAGGGAATACGGATAAAGTTAACAATATCATAGATGAACTAATTTATAAAAAGGATAATTTTAAATTAGAGGAAATATTCGAAAGTATAACTACTTCGGGCATTTTAAATTTAGGGACAGAGGTACTAATAGCACTTAGTATCGATGGTATTAATCGACTATTTTATTTGAATGGTAATTGCTATGAAGAAATTCAGACATTTAAGTGTATTGGAAATGGAAAAAATATCAATAACCTAACAGATACGCTAATGAATTTTACGAAAGGCTTTGAATTTGAAAAAAATAGCACGAAGACAATTATTACAAAAATTGTTGCTTTCCTTCAAATTATTATATATAAAAATGGATTTCTTAAATATGGTGTTGGTGGTACTGTATGTGGTGGAGTTTTTGATAATGGTATTACTAATTGGAATGATGATGTTTTTTATTATCTATACGAAAAAAATGTTAATGAACGAAATACTTTTAATGTAATTATAAGAGATAATATTATCTGTACGGGTTCAGACTTTATCGATTCGTTAAAAGTTTTTGCTTCCTTACATAAAGAGAGTAATAGTAGAGGCGATAAATTTACAAGAAAATTATTGAAAATAGTAAATAGTATACACCTAAGATTTATTGTATATTACAGTAACTACTATAATTGCATATATTTTTGTGACTCGCATGGAGATGCTCTAGTAAGTACATGTTATAGATTTCAAAAAAAAGTTTCAGATGAGCTTATAAAATTTGCATTAATACATCCTTCTTATTTTGAAATAGAATTAATGAGTAGGAAATCAGATGAAAAAATCAATATTCCTGTGTTTTATATTGAACCTCAAAAGATGGAATTCATTACTAGAGAACAATTGATTAAGCTAGGTAGTGTTACTGGTTATATTGAAGATAAAGAAGAAGAATATGACATAGATTTGAGTTATTTATCAATACCAAACGTTAATATTTCTGAATTTGGGTCACAGTTCTATGATGACATTGATAATGTAGTTTTCATTGATTTTAGATATTTTTATAATCAAATTGTAGAAAGAATTAATTATTATAGGAATATCGATATTGAAATTTCAAACATATCAATATTGAAATCATTAGAAAAACATCTAGAGCGAATTATTCCATCTGAAACTAGAACAGAAATTATTATTTACGCATGCTATGAAGATGATTATACTCTATCAGGGTGCGACTTATTTGATATATTTTGTTCAGAAGTGCCAGAAGCATATCAATTCTATTTTTCAGATGATGAGTATCAATATACAGTAAATAATAATATAACATGGTTTCTAAAAAATTATTATGTTAATGAAAAATATTTTGGCTTTTGTAAAACGATACTAATAATAGATAACTACGACATAGATGCGTATTTAAATTGTATGCCTCTTAATAATTATTATCCTGAAACTACAGATATAATCTTAATTCGTAACCATAACTATGATAGTAGAATACAAACCCCGATTGTGTATTACGTTATCGATTACTTTATTGATCATATTTTGGGGATTTCTCTTGAAATTGCTAGTTTATGGGATTCTTTTAAGGACACAGATGCAGAAAGTGACATAATTAAAACAATAAATAAGGAAATAAGATTAAAACAAATAGATTAATATAAATAACTACTAACAGGGGAAGGGGTAAAGCGGCCTACAGAGGAAGTTCTTGGAACATTAGCTTCTCATTATATATAAAACTGGATAGTTTGTGCATAGAATCAATGTAGCTTTAACTAGAATATAAAACAAGAAATTTATGGAGGTAAACATGCTAAAAGGAGTTAAATATATTGGGTTGACCTAATACTTAAAGAGCATAAGTATATAAACATAGGGCTTTGAATCTAACACTAGAACTCATTCAGTGGATTTGGGGTGGTTAAATGCAGAATATAAAACTGTTAATGTAAATTTTGAAAGTGGAGAAGTTGCTTTCGAAAAAAACGGCTAATACTACTCATTAGAAAATCCTATTTTTAATTTTATATATGACAGGAAACAAGATAATGATAGATTATACGATGAAATTCATTTAATAGGAGGCCATATTAACGATTATGATAGTGATGTCTCATTGTATTATGGTGGGGGAAGAGTGTGCGTTTATGTTATTAATTAAAGATGAAACCTCTCGAGTAATACAAGATTTAGAAAATGAAATTGAGGACAAAAATTCATATATAATAGCACATAAATTGGCTACACATATTAAAAAAATAAAAATGATATTGGATAATAGATTAAGTGATAAAAGATATTATAGAGCTAGGATAGGAACAGAGCACATTTTAGTGGATCCATTTTCAGTTTTTACGAATAATTATAATGAAGTTGCTATTACATATAAAGGTGAGTTAATTAGTGCATCCAAACCTATAATCGCAACATAAGGTAGATTAAATAGAAAAAACTGCTTATTTATATTTGGCTTCAGATATTGATACTGCAATAGCAGAAGTAAAACCTAGTGCTGGCCATTATGTGTCTCTTGGAGAATTTGAAATTATTGGAGAGTTAGATTATCTACATATTGTAGATTTCTATAATATAGATTTTTATAACTTTGCAAAAAGTGATAATGATATTGGAAATTATATATTTTTAAAGACACTTAATGAAAAGCTATCATTACCAAATCCAGATAAAAAGTATGATTTCACTCAAGTAATAGCTGACGCTTTAATACTGTTAAGATTTGATGGTATAAAATTTGAAAGCTCGGTTGGAAAAGGCCATAATTTAGTTTTATTTAACTACCATAGTGCGTCATATGTTAAATATTCTCATAAAGCAGTCTTCATAAATGAAGTTAAGTATAAAGTTCAATCTTTAAATATTAATTTAGATATTAATGAAAAAATTGAATATTGTGTTAAAAACAATATAAATGAAATAGTTGAAAGGCATTTCGGCATCAGAGATTATTATAAAAAAATACATGAAATTCCTGATTTTAAAATTGATAGACAGACGAATTAACTTCCCATTATTCATATAATAAGAAGTTGAGTCACCATAAAAAAATATTTAAATATCCAGGAAAGTAAATAATAAATTAAACAAAATTAATATTGAAGTTTCTTGAAGAGATTATTTTAATGGATAAATAATTAAAAGACAACTAAGTAATGAATAAATTAAAAATCTTTCAACATAATTTTATGTTGTGTTTATATGCAAAAACGCAATCACTTACAAAATATATTTAAACAGTAAGCAAGTTTAAAAACAAAATAATCTTAAAAAATGCTTAACTACACAATATATGGTAGTTAGGCATTTTTAATGTGGAAAAGCACATGTAAAATTTGTTATTTTAAAAAATATATATAGTATGTAGAGAAGTGGGGTTGGAATCTCTAAAAGTTATTTTTATAGAAGTAACTATTTGAAATTAATATATAAAGATTAAACACGAAGCAAATACCCAGTAGATATTAGAAAAGACATTATATAATGCAACAGATATGTTGATACATAAGAAGTTCATATAGATAAAGTATTATAATACAAGCAATAAAGAATTAACAGTAGAAGAAAAAAGTTGTATTGGAGTAATAAAACTAAAAAATAGTTAATATACATTATATGATATAAATTATTAAGGAAAGCTTTAATGAAAAAAAGAATAAGTGGAGTTACTACAAAACAATATGAAATTAATAGTTTAATAATGGGAGTAAGTGTACATGATGCTATATTTTATCTTATTGATAACTCAATTGATGCTGTTGAAAAGGCAAAATCACAAGGGATTTTCAAAGAGTTTACAATAGATATTAATATAGATAACAATAAGTTTTATATTAAAGATAACTGTTTAGGTATAAGTAGAAAAGATGCTGAAGAAACTTTGTTTCAAATAGGAGAGAAGACTTTTGATAATAATTGTGGATGTGGATTAAAAAAGGCAATTTTAAAAATAGGAAGAAGTGCTTGTATTAAGTCTATAAGAGAACAAGAAAAAATTAAAATAGATTTAAAAGTAGTATTAGAAGATAAAAAATCAGAATATGAAAAAGGTATATTTGATATAGAAATAGATGATTATAAAACACAAGATACTGATGATATGGTTGAGATAATTATAGACAATTTTAATAAAGAAGCATTAAAATTAATTGGAAATAATAAAGAGTTAAAGAAGTTGAAAAATACTATTTCTAAAAGATATAGATATATAATTAATTCAATGATAAGAATTAAAGTAAATGATGAAGAACTTAAACCAGTTTTTATTGATGGATTATTTATAGAACCTGAGCATACGGAAAACATTGGAGGAGATACAGTAACAATTAAATTATTTAATGGAATTGAGCATAAAGAAGATAATGGTATAGATTTTATAGTAAATGATAGGAGTATAGTAGAAAAAGAGAAAAGTAATAGAATTAATTGGAACAAAAATATTAGGGTAAAAGGACATACTTACACTAAGTTTTTTGCAGAAGTTTTAATAGAAACAAGTGATCTAAAAAGGCTAGGAGTAAATCCATCTAAAAATGCAATAGATTTTAATAATACTCAATTTAATAGGATTTTAGAGTTTATGAATTGGATAATAAATGATACTAGAGACAAATTTAAAAAACCAACAGTTTCTGTTCAATTTGATATAGAATTAAAAGACTATGATAAATACAAGGAAATCTTACAAAGACAGGGAGCACGGTATGATAGTGCTAAGGATCTTGTTGAACATTTATATGAATTAGGAGTTAATAAGATAAAAGAGCTGGACAAGCAATAGGAAAAATAAAGACTTAAGTAGATTTATAATTGTGGAGGGGTATATGTTTGGACTTCAAATATTATTTTTTATTATTCTAGCTGTAATAATTATAAAAGTAATTATCACTTATATCAAAAATGAAAATTCACCAATTATATCTATAAAGGCAAAACTCATTTGTAAAAATAGACAAGTCCGTACTCGTACAGATTCTAATGGAATGATAACAAGAAATGAAACATTAAGATTGAAATTTCAACTTGATACTGGAAGTGAACTTGAACTTACAGTTGGAACATGTATTTTTAGAAATGTTCCAGAAAATCAGTGGGGAACTCTAACATTTCAAGGTACACGATTCTTAAAGTTTCAATGGGAAAATGGTGTAGTTGAAAAATAAAGATATAAAATAAACCAACAAGTATATATTTTATAAAAAACATTAGGTTGAAATTTAAGAAGGAGCCTAATGTTTTTTGTATTTAAATATAAAATATTTATGTGAAAAATTAAGTGTGAATGTATTTAAAAATGATTTTTGAAGTTACTTTGAAAGAATTAATTCTATTTAAGATATATAAAAAAGTACAGCTGATTATCTTACATACAATAAATTGATTCTATGGATTTAACAGCACTATATAGTAACTATAATGAATAATTGACAAAATTTGAGTAACGATATAATATTATATGGGAAAAACTATATAAAAAGGAGATACATATGAGGAGTAAAAAAGTTATATTGGCAATTATTATAGTTGTTATAGCAATAATAGGAGGAACTATTGGGTTTAAAGTTTATGAAAAGGAACAGAAAATAAAGGATTTAGTTTCTAATTCAGACAAGCTTCTTCAAGAAGAAAAGTATGAAGAGGCAAAATCATGCTTAGAAGAGGCAAAAAATATAAAAAATAAAGATGGCTTAGATAATAAGATAGACACAGCCAATATATACATAGAAGCAAATAACGTTTATAGAGAAGCATTAAAGTTAATAGATAATAAAGAATATAATAAAGCCATAGAAGAGTTAAATAAAATTAATGATAAGGCAGAAATTATTAAGACTAAAGCAAACAACAATATATTAGATTGTAATAAGAAATTAGTAAACCAATATTTAAGTCAAGGTGAACAGTATCTAAACCAAAAAGATTTTGATAAAGCTTATGAATGTGTAGATGAAGCAAAAAAAGTAGAGGATAAAAATGAAGATATAGAGGTCTTGAAAAATAAAATAGATAATGATAAGAAGGTGTTTGAGGAAGAGCAAAAAGCAGCCAAGGAATCAGAAGAAAAACAGCTATCTTTAGAGGAAGCAAAGTCTCTTGCAGTTAAAGTATATGCTAAAGGAACTAATAGAAGAGTAATTGTGGAATGTGATGATGAAACTCAGAAAGATTTACAGGGTATGACAGGGTATACAATACATTTACTTGACAATATGGGTACACATACAGCTACTATTGGTTATTATTTTGTAGATATAAATAGTGGAAAAGTTTATTCAACATTAGTTGGAGCACCACCATTAACATTGCTTAATTAGATTTTATATGGAAGTAAAAAGAAATACATTAATTAAAAATCCTTTTTACACAATTGATTTTTGAAAACAAGTTTCGATGTTTATTATATTCTTTAAAGAATATTTTTAAAATAAGAGAATTAAATTGTGCTATAATTTACTGATGAAAATATGGATTTAATTCATGCAGAAGCTTTTTTAGATACTGATAGTAGAAATATTGAAGTTTTATATAAAAAATTAGTGATTAAGGATATTGATAAAAGGGTACGTATTGATTTTTTAAGAATGTTTTTATTTGATATATTAACTAGGCAGATGGATAGAAACTTAACTAATTTCGGATTTTATAAGATTAACTCATATGTTAAATTATACAAATTATATGATAATGGACTTAGCTTATTTTCAAGTGTTAAATTTAATCCTAATCTAGTATATTCATCAGTTTATGGTAATTCGGAAGATGTATTAAAGTATGTAGTAAGACAATTAAAAAATGAATTAGTAGATAAACCTTTTGCAGGAAAATTAAAAGTAGAATTTTTAGAAGATATATTTAAACCATATGCAAATGAAATATTAGAAGTTAAAGGAACTGACTATAGAGATATAATAAAATGGATTATTGATATGTATAATCACATTTTAGAACAGTTTTAATTAAGGCACATGAAAGAAAATAGACTAGAATACTGGCTTGTTATTTTTTTGAATGTTCCCAATATAAAAAATATGAAAAAGGTATACATAGAAGAGAATTATATAGGCAGATAAATTAAGTATCATTAACATAAACAAGATATTCTTACAAACTTATAACACATAAACATGTTTTTTTGTTACAATATAGTCACATGCAAAACTTTGACCATGGAGGGGAATTTAAATGTATAAAAGATTTAATTCTACAGGAGTTTGTATACCTAGCATACATTATATGGTTGATATTGGAAGTAAGATTAATAAAATAAAAACCATGGTTCATAGGGGAGAATATTTTGTTATAAACAGACCAAGGCAATATGGAAAAACTACAACAATGTTTATGTTAGAGGAAGAATTAAAAAAAGACTATTTAATTATAGGTGTAAGTTTTGAAGGCATAGGAGATGAAATATTTAATAGCGAATCAAACTTTTCAGCAGGATTTTTAAGAATTTTATCAAGAGCTTTGAGGTTTGAAGATAGAGAAATGAGTAGTTTTATTATTAAGCTAAGTGAAAAAGTAAATAATTTTGAGACTCTATCCTATGCAATTACAGATATTATAGATGAAAGCAGCAAACCTGTTATTCTTTTAGTGGATGAAGTTGATAAGAATTCTAACAATCAATTATTTTTAAGTTTTTTAGGTATGCTTAGAAGTAAGTTTTTATTAAGGCAGCAAGGGAAAGATAAGACTTTTAAATCTGTTATCCTTGCAGGTGTGTATGATATAAAAAATCTAAAACTTAAGATAAAACAAGATGAAGACATAAAGTACAATAGTCCTTGGAATATAGCTGTAAATTTTGATATAGATATGAGTTTCACTACTGAAGAAATATCTACTATGTTAAAAGAATATTCTAAAGATGAAAAAATAGAAATGGATATCAAAGAAATATCATCTATGCTACACTACTATACTGATGGATATCCTTTTTTAGTAAGTAGATTATGTCAAATTATAGATGAGAAGCTTATAGTAGGTGATCGATATGCATGGAATACCGAAACTTTAATTAAAGCAGTTAAAGAAATACTTCAAGAGGGAAATACATTATTTGATGATTTAATAAAGAATGTTGAAAATAATGATGCACTTAGAGAATATATATTTGATTTGATAATTAATGGAGCTGAAAAAACATTTGTAATAGATAATCCACTTATAAATATTGGATTTATATTTGGATACTTTAAAAATGTTAATGGTAGAGTTAAGATATCAAATAGGATTTTTCAGCAAAGATTATGTAATTACTTTTCTTCTAAACTTGAAGATAAAACAGATATGTCAAAGTATAATTTTAAGGAAAACTTTATAATTAAAGATGGTCTAGATTTTGAAAAGATTTGTTTTAAATAACAAGTCTTTTTTGCGTTTTAAAAAGATATCAGAATAGTTTTATGAAAATGAGAAAGTCATTTTGTTTTGAGGACAAATAGTGAAGGAGGTACCAGAGTATGTAGATGAAAACTATACATTTTTGATAATAATGGAGCTTGTATTAATCCATAAATATAACTATTAGAGCATGAAAAGTAAATAGATTTTATAATATAAAAATATTAGGGTTCTTAAAATATAAAACTCTAATATTTTTTATATTATGTTTAATTAAATTTAGTTGTAATATATAATAACAAAAAGATTGAGAAAAATGTATAGAACGAGTATAATTTACATAAATTGTAAAATGTGAAATTGAAATAGCTTAAAGCAAGGATAATTAGGGGGTAAGATAATTATGAAGATAACATCTATAGAAGAATACTTAGATGAATATATAAAAATATGGCCCTTTTCCGGAAATGTGGGGGTAATCAGACATGGAAATATCATTTTTAAGCATTCATATGGAATGGCATGTCATGAGTATAGAATTCAAAACACTATAGATACTTGTTTTACTTTAGGTTCAATATCAAAACAGTTTACTGCATTTGTGGTTATGTTGCTGAATGAACAAGGAAAAATTGATATTTATAAACCAATAAATGATTATTTACCTAAAGAATTAATGATAGATAATAGAATTACAGCTCATAATTTAATGTCTCATACATCAGGCCTTCATCAATTTTATAATTGGGAAGAGGATTTTTTTCAGATTTATGACAGAGGGACTTTTAATCGTCTTGATTTTTTTCAAAAGTATATAAATAGGCCGTTAGGTTTTGAACCTGGAGCAAAGTTTGAATATAATAATGCAAATTATAATATGCTTGCATGGGCTATTGAAAATATATGTAATAAGAGTTTTGAACATGTTTTACATGAAATGATTTTTTTACCTTTAGAAATGAATAATACAGTTTTAGATGATGGGCATAATATTGTAAAAAACAGAGCATTTCCATATCAAATAGACAGAAATGATATAGTTAGGTGTCAATATTATAATGAAAAATTTAGTATTGGGGCGGGAGCAGTGATGTCAAACTTTCATGATCTGTGTAAATGGTATAGATGTTTGAAGGATAGAAAATTACTATCTAATGAAACATATGATAAGTTCTTTACTGAAAACCTAGCAGGATATTGTTATGGAATCAATCGTGACAATATATATGGACGAACAAGGTTTTCTCATGGGGGAGACCATTTAGGTGTAATGACATATGTGCAGTATTTCTTTGAAGATGATATTTGTGTTATTATTCTTTCTAATTTAGAGTGTGGAAACAACTATCATATTGGTAATGCTATTACAGAAATATTTTTTAATGGATCAACAGAGAAACCAAAAAGATTTGAAAAAATACAATTAGGTAAAGAGGAACTTTCTAAATATGAAGGTATATATCTTGAAAATAAAATTGAGATACAGCAAGTGGGTGAAGGTGTAGAGTTTATGAGATTTAATGGAGAAGTGCATCATTTATTATACCCTGTTTCAGATAATAAATTTGCTAAGGTTTGGGTTGATCAGGATAAGCCATATACAATTACTGAAGATGAAGATGGTAGCTATGAATTTTTTGGGTATAAAAAATCTAAATAGTCCGTGGAATATAGCTGTAAATTTTCATATAGATGTGTTTCAATAAAAAACTCTCATAAAAATGAGAGCTTTTTATTTTAAAAATAATATTGGATATCTATATTAAATTGCTTAAAATTTAGTGTAATGACAAGGTTTCTTAAAAGGGTTTATGCTCTGAGGAAATCTAAATATATTAAAAGGATCATATTTTGATTTTATTAATTTTAGTCTATATATATTACAGCCATAGTATCGTTTTTCATAGTTTTTAATTCCTTCATATGGGAAATTAACATAAGATCCAGTAAAAAATTTACTCATTATATCAAATTGTTCTTTAAACCAAGCTTTATTTATAGATGCATATTTATTATCTTCCCATACTGTTTGAATTCCAAGTATATATTGGCATCCTCTATAATAGAAGGCTGTATCTTTTTTTTCTACATCATTTACAGCTCCACCTAATCCATAAAGAGATACTGAAGTGAAAACAGAACCTTTAGGTCTTTTACTTATAAAGTTTAGAATTTTATAAATTTCACTTCTAGTATACTTATTAAACACAAAGCCACCTGTAGATTTAAACTTTTCATAAGGTGGATAATTTTTAGCGATTTCTTGTGTTGCTTCTAAAAACGTTATATACTGGCTAGTTACTTTGGAATTGGGGCTTATAATTTTAAGTGGCTCTATAATTTTAAGGGCGGCTTCTTCAGAACCATAAAATAAGCCTATTAAATAAATGGCTTTTTCTTCTTCCAAGGAATTGTAAAAACCTATACGAAAATTCATTCTCCTATCTAAGGTAGGAAACATATTTTGTAAAGTATCCAATACATCTACCTGTTCTTCTAAGGTTGAATTTGGATAATATATTGATAACAAGGTAACTTTTTTAACTTTTTTAGGAAGAGAAAAAGTCATAGATAAAACAACTCCAAAATTTCCGCCACCACCACCTCTGCATGCCCAAAATAAATCAGAGTTACAAGATTCATTGGCTTTAATTATATTACCTTTATAATTCATAATTTCAATTTCAACTAAACTATCACAACCTAATCCAAATAGTCTTGAGGAAAATCCCCAGCCTCCACCTAATTCATAGCCTGAAATTCCTACAGTTGGACAACTTCCACCTGGGAATGGATAGCCTCTACTACCAAGAAAATTGTAGAGTTCGGAGTTTTTTACTCCTCCTTGGACTTTTACTATACCTTCTTCTTCATCTATATAAATCCTATTAATTCTGCTTATATCAATAACTAATACATCATTTCCAATAGAATAACCTTCATAGTTATGGCCACCAGATCTAATTCTAATTTCAACATTATTTTTAATAGACCAACATAAAGCATTTTTAATATCTTTATTTTCATAACAATAAACTATAACTAAAGGATATTTTTGTATAGATCTATTCCATTCCTGTCTTGCTTGGTCATACTTTGCACTATATTTTAATACAATATTGCCAGTTAATCCGCAGAAGTCATAACTTTTCATATTATCATCACCCGTTATTTATTTTTTAGAGGATTCATATTATAGTTTATGTGATGAATTTTAGTAGGTTACTTTTTTCTGCAATAAGAGTCGTTTGCATATTATTTTGTAGAAAAAAGTTGTAATATGAATTTTAAATTGGATAAGTTTGTATGGAAAGTATACATTAAAATCCTAGTTTTTCTATAGATTTATCATAATTAGGAATCTTACTTTGAAAATATTTATTGATTTGATTAGCAGGTATAAAGATATCTTCTTCTTCTGTTTTTAGGTAAACTGTAGCCACTATAAATTGTTTTTCATCTCTATTTGGTTTTCTATTATTTTCTACAACAAACCTAATATATAAATCTCTTAACATAGTTGAGACTATTATTTGTTCTTTCTTATTTAATTGACACCATTTCTTATTAGGATTTAAATCTTTCTCATTTTTCATTTAATTTTCTTCCTCCGTTATTTAAATATATATATAAGAATTTTATAGAACGAATCTTCATTTAGGTGATGGTTTTTAATCATTACCTAAATTTCTTATAAAGAGCGTTATTTATTAATATATTTTATCATTGATTATAAGGCAAATTCAAAAACATAACAAGTTAGTATGCTAGTCTATTTTCTTTCATGTGCCTAATAAGCCTCTACTTAAAAATAGTGATTATATAAAAAGTGAGAGATAATAATGGATTTATATATGTACGATTATAAGGATTTAATTAAGAATTTTAATTTACATATAGTTAATGCATGTAAATAATTTCTATAACCATAGACAAATGTTGAAATATGTAAAATAAACAGGTATACTATGGTTAATAATCATATTTTATGGTTATTAATATATAAAATAACTATTGGACGGGGGAGAAATTTAAAATGTTAAATGACTTAAAAGTTAAAACAAAAATATTTCTTTTATCATTTGTAATGCTTATAGTAATATTTTTAGTAGCAGGCATGGGATACATAAGTATGTCAAAAGCTAATGATGGAATGAAAAGCTTGTATGGAGAAAATTTACTTGCAGTTGAATATCTTAGTGATAATAGAAATCAATCTAGAGCAATTCAAGCAGACATATATTATATAATACTTAATATTGGGAAACCTGATAATCAAAATTCAGCTATGAAGGATTTAAAAGAAAGAACTGAAATATTTAATGAAAATTGGGATAAGTATAAAAAATCAAATATAGATAAAGAAGAGAAAGACTTAATTCCAGAATTTGAAAGTGAACTTAAAAACTATAGAGAAGAAAGAGATGGAGTTTTAAAGCTTGCAATGGAAGGAAAGGAAGAAGAAGCTAAAGGAAGATGTGAAATTTTAGAATCTAAAAAAACGGACTTTGAAAAAATTCTAAAAGATTTAGCTATATACAATATAAATGATGCAGATGAAGTTAATGCAGATAATAATAGTGAGTATAGAAAAACATTAATTGAATTTGTAATATTATTAATATGTGCTGTTATAATAATAATTTTAGCAACTTTAATTATATCAAGAAACATAACTATTCCTTTGGAAAAGTGTGCAAATTACTTCAACTTACTTGCCACAGGAGATTTTTCAGTTCTACTTGATGAAAAATATATACATAGAAAGGATGAAATTGGACAATTATCTAGGGCTACCCAAGGTATGAGAGATTCTATTAGTACACTTGTTAAAAAAGTAAGAGACGAATCAGAGGTTATTGAAACTATTGTGATAAATACAAGTACTAACATGGATGGATTAAACGGCAATATAGAGGAAGTTTCAGCAACTACAGAAGAACTTTCTGCAAATATGGAGGAAACTGCAGCTACATCAGAAGAAATTGATGCAACTTCACAAGAAATAGAAAGAGCGGTGCAATCTATTGCAGAAAAATCTAAAGAAGGTGCAGAAAAAGCAGGTGAAATAAATAAAAGAGCAGAGAGTGCAAAAGAAACTGTAGAAGGATCACAGAAAAAAACTTATAAAGTACTTAAAAACACTAAAATAAACCTTGAAGAAGCTATAGAAGCGGCAAAGGTTGTTGAACAAATAAATGTGCTTTCTGATTCTATAATGCAGATAACATCTCAAACAAACCTTCTTGCATTAAATGCTGCGATAGAGGCTGCAAGGGCAGGAGAGGCAGGAAA
Source organism: Clostridium frigidicarnis (assembly GCF_900111985.1). GTDB lineage: Bacteria > Bacillota > Clostridia > Clostridiales > Clostridiaceae > Clostridium_Z > Clostridium_Z frigidicarnis. Next base: position 83,920 of record NZ_FOKI01000012.1, on the reverse strand, counting down.
AGGCTTCTCAGTTGTTGCAGATGAAATAAGAAAATTAGCAGAAGATTCAAAGGATACGGTAATTGAAATACAGAACATAACACTTAAAGTAAAGGAAGCTGTTGAAAATCTTTCTCAAAATTCTAATGAATTACTTACATTTGTGTCTACGGACATTAATGATGATTATGAAATCATGTTCAACGTAGCTAATAAATACAGTGGTGATGCTAATTTCATAGAAGATCTTGTAATGAAGTTTAGTTCAACATCTAAAGAACTCTTAGATTCTATAATGGATATAACAAAGAGCATAGATGGGGTAGCTGGAGCTGCAAGTGAAGGAGCAGCAGGAACTACAGATATTGCTAGTAAAGTTTCAGGCATTACTAATAAATCTAATGATGTACTAGATATGATATTGAAAGCAAAGGAAAGTTCGGAAAAGTTAAAAGAAGAGATTTCAAAATTTAAGATATAGTATTTAAAGTAAAATAATTTTGGATATAGAACTAGCTTAGTATATTTATATTAAGCTAGTTTTTTAGTTGAAAAATAGAATTAAAGATGAATGGTAGAAATTTAAGTTTTAAGGTCATAGGAATGATAGTGTATGTATATGAATAAAATGGTATAATTTCAATATATATATATAATTTAATGCTGCCTAGATGTTATATGAACAACTATTGCAGAAGGGAGATATAAAATAATGAAGGAGAATTCAATTAAATATAAATTTATATTTATAAATTTTATAATATTTTTAGTATTATTTTCTGTTGGATTTGGGTTATTTAATTTAAATCATACTTTGCTTAATTATACTTTAATAGGAATAGTAGGAGCGGCATTAATTCAAATAACATCAAAACTATTGTCTAAAAAATAAAATTTTATTTAATTGCAAGAAATATATCCTTTCAAACTTTTAGTTTGAAGGGATTTTTTCGTTGGATATTAAATTAGAAAAAATTTGAGTATATTATAGCCTATGTATTAGATAAATAATTGTATAATATATGAAAATTACAATTAGTAAAATATTCTGAAAAATAAATTGACAAAATATTTTTCAATAGTTAAAATGATATTAAGTTAATTAAGTATACTAATTAAACTAAATTATAAAATAACATATTAAGTTCTTTATTATAAATAAAGAAAGTTTAAAGAATATAAGAAGAGGTGATGAAAGTGGAAAAACAACAATATGACGTAATGGTTATTGGCTCAGGAGTAGTTGGTAGTGCAATTGCAAGAGAACTTTCAAAGTATGAAATGAAAATAGGTGTACTAGAGAAAGAACAAGATGTAATATGTGAGACAAGCGGTAGAAATAGTGGTGTGCTTCACGCTGGATTTAATAATAAACCAGGAACCCTTATGGCAAAGTTTTGCGTCCAAGGATGTTTGGGATTTGATAAAATTGCAGAAGAACTTAACATACCTTTCAAAAGAGTAGGTAAATTGGTAACAGGTTTTACCGATGAGGATATAGAAGGATTAAAAGCATTAAAGGAAAAAGGAGATAAAAATGGTGTTCCAGGGTTAGAAATTGTATCAGAAAAAAGAATTAAAGAATTAGCACCAAATGTACAAGGAAAAGCAGCATTATACTCTCCAATGACAGGAATATTAGATCCATTTACATATACAATTGCATTAGCAGAAAATGCTTGTGAAAATGGTGTAGATTTCTATTTAGGTAGAGAAGTCAAAAATATTGAAAGAAAAGAAGGTTACTATGAAATTACTACAAATAAAGAAACTTATTATAGTAAATGGGTAATTAATAGTGCGGGATTAAATTCTGATAAAGTAGCGAGAATGGTAGGTGTTACAGATTATACAATATATCCATGTAGAGGAGAATACTTTATTTTAGATAAAAAAGCAGGAGAATATCTAGGAATACCAGCTTATCCAGTACCTAATAAAAAAGAGGGGGGACTTGGAATACATCTTACTCCTTCAATTCATGGAAATATATTTATTGGACCAAGTGCTCAGTATATCGATGAAAACGATAACTATTCAGCTACTGAGGAAGTTATGGACATGCTTGTAAGAGAAGGACAGAAAATATTGCCACAAATAAAAAGAGAACATTTTATTAGAAACTTCTCAGGTATTAGACCAAAGTTAGTAAGTAAAGAAAAGGGTGGATATGCTGATTTTGTAATAGAGGAAAGAGAAGAAATACCAAATGTAATTAACTTGGTAGGAATTGAATCACCAGGATTAACTTCAGCAGTTCCAATTGCAGAATATGTAGTAGAAAAAATTAAAAATAAAGAGACTTTAAAAGAAAAAGAAAACTTTAATCCTAGAAGGAAAGGAATACTAAAGTTTGAAGAGCAATGTGAAGAAAAACAAGCTGAACTTATAAAAGAAAATCCTGATTATGGAGAAGTTATCTGTAGATGTGAAACTATTACTAAGGGAGAAATCATGGAAGCAATAAATAATCCATTAGGAGTAGATACAGTAACAGGTATTAAATATAGAACAAGATCTATGATGGGAAGATGCCAAGGGGGATATTGCCAAACTAGAATTGCAGAAATCATTATGAAGGAGAAAAACAAAAAAGTAAATGAAGTAACTTATGCAAGAGAAAATGGGAAAATGTTTTTAAGGAAGGTGAGATAATGGAAGTAATATTAAAAGATGCAGTTATTATTGGAGGAGGACCAGCTGGACTTGCAGCAGCTTTAAAACTAAAAGAAAAAGGTGTAGAAGAGATTTTAATATTAGAAAGAGAGAAAAAACCAGGTGGAATCTTAAGACAATGTATTCATGATGGTTTTGGACTAGTAAGATTTAATGAAGCACTTAGCGGACCTGAGTATGCAAATAGATTTGTAGAACAGGTAGAAAAAGCAAATATTGAAATAGAAACAGGAGCTACTGTAATAAATCTTAAAAATAATAAGGAAGTTGTAGCAGCTACAAGAGATGGATTAAAAAAATATAAAGCTAAGGTAGTTGTTTTAACAATGGGTTGCAGAGAAAGAACAAGAGGAGCAATTAGTATACCTGGAACAAGACCAGCAGGTGTATTTACAGCAGGTGTAGCACAAAGTTACATGAATTTAAAAAATATTATGGTGGGAAAAACAGTTGTAATACTAGGTTCTGGAGATATAGGACTTATAATGGCAAGAAGACTTACTTTAGAGGGAGCAAATGTGCTCGCAGTAATAGAAAAATTACCGTACCCTAGTGGACTTCCTAGAAATATTCAGCAGTGTTTAAACGATTATAACATTCCTTTATACTTAAGTCATACAGTAACTAATATAAAAGGAAAAGAAAGATTAAAAGCAGTAACCGTAGGTAAAGTAGATGAAAATGGACAAACTATTAAAGGAACAGAGAAAGAGTATAAATGTGATACATTAATATTATCTGTTGGGCTTATTCCAGAAAACGAATTATCTCTTAAAGCAGGAGTAGAGCTTGATGAAAGAACAAAGGGCCCAGTTGTAGATGAAAATTTACAAACAAGTGTTGAGGGAATTTATGCTGCAGGAAATGTTCTTCATGTACATGATTTAGTTGACTTTGTATCTAATGAAGGAGAAAAATTAGCTGAATCAGCAGCAAGATATATAAGAGAAGAAAAAGAAAAAGAAAGTAACATCTCAATAAAACCAGATAAAACTATTAATAATGTAGTTCCACAAAGAATAAGTGGAGAAAATGATGTAGAGATCTCTTTAAGAGTAAGTAGACCTTCAAGAGATGGAGCAATAGAAATTAGACAAGGGGAAAAAGTTATTAAGGTAAAGAATCTTAAAAAATTAAATCCAGCAGAGATGATACACATAACTTTAAAAAAAGAGGATATTAGTGGTAAAGAAGATATTAAGGTGGTGGCAGTTTAATGAAAAAAGAAATGACATGTATAATTTGTCCTAACGGATGTGAATTATGTGTAGAATTAGAAGGAAAAGATATAAAAGAGGTAAGTGGAGCTTTATGTAAAAGAGGAAAAGCATATGTGTCCCAAGAAATAACGGATCCTAAAAGAACAATTGCATCATTAATTAAAGTAAATGATGGGGAAGAAGCACTTGTTAGTGTAAGAACAACAAAGGCAATACCTAAAGAAAAAATATTTGATGTTATGAAAGAAATTAAAAACAAGGAAGTTAATGCACCTATAAAGGTTGACCAAGTTCTTATTGAAAATATATTAGGTCTTGGATCAGATATTATCGCTACAAAAGTTGTGGATAGGAAATAATTTATTATGATTAAATTAAGTGATTCTTATGCTCAGATTGTATGGAAAGCAAAAATAATAATTTGTAAGTGTACTAGGTTATTTATCTGGGCATAAGAAAAGCTTATGTAAGGAATTTTTATTAAATTATATATAAGGCACATTCAAAAAAATAACAAGTTAGTATGCTAGTCTATTTTCTTTCAGGTTCCTAACTTTTAAATTATTGAGTTGTGTATGGTATACATAATGAAGAGGTGTATCTGATAAATTGGGGAGATTAACTTACAAGTACATTATTAAGGGGGATTTTTTATGGAACTTTTAACTGCTTTTGGCAGTATATTTAGTATTATTATAATGATAGCTATTGGATACATTTTGACAAAAAAAGAATGGATAGATAAAGCGGGGGCTAAACTATTTTCAAAAATTGTTATAAATGTATCACTACCAGCTTTAATGATTAATAGTCTTATGGCAGATTTTGATAGAGCAAAACTTTTAAGTATGGGAAAAGGACTTGTTGTTCCATTTCTTTCTATAGGTCTTACTTATTTAATAGGTAAGATTTTTATAAAAGTTTTTAATGTTACTCCTAAAAGAAGAGGAACATTTTTATCTATGTTCTTTGTATCTAATACCATATTTATTGGATTGCCAGTTAATTTAGCTTTGTTTGGATCTGAAAGTGTTCCTTATGTTTTATTATATTATATAGCTAATACTACTTTCTTTTGGACTATAGGTGTTTTTGAAATAAGTAAAGATGGAGGCGGAGAAACTCAGGGCTTTTTATCAATGAATACAATAAAAAGAATATTTTCACCTCCTCTAATGGGATTTATAGTGGCTATAATATTAATACTTTTAGCTGTGCCTGTACCTAAGTTCGTAATGGATACTTGTAGATATTTGGGGAATTTAACTACTCCTTTATCAATGTTATTTATAGGTAATACAATGTATTATATAAATCTAAAGGGTATACAGTTTAATAAGGATGTATGGGGAGTTTTATTAGGTAGATTTATAATATCACCTTTATTGGTAGTATTATTATGTAAGTTTTTCCCTCTACCTGGACTTATGGCAAGTGTGTTTATCATTCAAGCAGCTATGCCAGTAATGACCAATACTGCTATAGTATCTAAATCCTATGATGCAGACTATCAATATGCTGCTATTATGATTACTATAAGCACAGTATTGAGTTTATTTATAATTCCTATATACAAAATACTTCTTCAATAAGATTAAAGATTTAAAAATATAAATTCTAAAAGTAAGTTAATAAAGTTTCTACAGATTAATGTATAATGTATTTATTACTTCTGTAGGAACTTTATTTTTTATATAAAAATTAGGATATGTTTTAAGTTAATGTTAAGTCTTTAATTTCAGATATTCAAAAATTATTAGGGGTACATATCTTTTAAGTTTGATGACAATGTACTTTATATAATAAAAATAGAATGATAAGCGTTAGTAAACTAATCTATTTAAGTGACAAGTGGCAAGTTTATTATTAATAGGTATATACTAAAAGTGCGTGGGCATAAGCATTAACAAACTATCTGACGAACATTAATCATTCTTGTTATAAAAAACATTGATGACGTTAAGAACTCCAATTGTTTGAACGTAGAGAGTTATTGGAATTTAGTCATCAATGATTTTTTATAACTTAGAATGATATGTGCAGTCAGCTAGTTTGTGTTGCTTATGTCCACACACTTTTATGAATTATCTCGTTTAGATGAATTTTATTTTATGTTTAATTTGTTTCAAAAGTGTTATAGAAAACGCTTGGCAATTCTTTGGTAACACCATAAGCATGATCAAGATGATTTCTCATTGCCTTTCTAGCCATTTCCTCATTTCTATTTATAAGTGATTCATATATAGCACGATGCTTTTCGATTGTATTATTTCTATCTTCATTTGTTAAAGCCATGTGTATTTGCTCTAACTGCTCATAGATTAATGCATTAAGGGTATTCATTAATTTAGAGCATAATTCATTTTTAGCACAGTTTAAAAGTGTCATATGAAATAATTGGTCTAATCTAGTAAAGTTTTTGATATCTCCTCTAGGAAGATTGATTAGTTCATCTGAAACCTTTTTTAACTCAGCAAAGTCTTCATCTGTTCCTCTAACTGTAGCAAGTCCTACCATTTCTAATTCTATGGACATTCTAAGTTCAAAAAGATCTGTGTTACTTGTTTTCTCAAAGGCTAAAATATATGTTAGAGGTAAATAATAGTTATTGTTTTTAGGATTACTAATTACAATTCCTTTTCTTGGAGATACAATTACAATTCCTAAAAACTCCATAACCCTTAAGGCTTCACGCAAGGTTGGACGACTTACATCTAAGATTTCCATTAATTCTGCTTCATTATATAGTCTTTCTCCATATTCAAGTTGATTATCAATTATTAAATGAATGAAGGTCTCTATTATTTGGAAATATGCTTTCTTATTTTTAACTGGTTTTATATCTATTTTATTCATATTATATTGCCACCTCAATTAACATATTTTTGTAAAAAATACCTAGTATATATTCTATTTTAAATGTTGAGGCTTTGTATGTCTACAATATTACACTGATGATAATAAAAATTTTCAATTGAAATTATGTTTTTATTAATATATGTTTTGATTATATAATCTTAGTGCAAAATCAATAATATTCTTTTGTTTTTCGTTTTCTTAAATTAATTTTGTCTAAACGTTTCTTCTCTCTATCAGTAAAATTTTTACCTATGAATAATAATATTTGTTTATAAAAATAGGACATTAATATACAAAATATAAAAAATTTAATATATATGCTAAATAGATTAGATTGGATGTCTTTGTAAATTTCGGTATAGTGTCCATCTATATTAACATGCATTTGTAAGTAGGAAACTTTTTCTAACATAAATGCAAATAATGGTACTGATATTAAGACAGTAGTAATTAAATAGCGTACACACCATTTAGCTTTTCCTTTAATTATTCCATTTTTATAATAAAATAAACAAATTCCAAATAACATGATTAATGCAAATATTATATTTGCATAAGAATATATGCCATTATTCTCTGTTATGTAATTATTGGGATTTTGAAAAAACAATTGAATATCTGATTCAGAAACACTTTTAGTACCAAAACCAGATGCAAAGTCTTGGGGTTTTACAAAAAATAGTAAAGGACATAGAAATAATTTAAAATATCCTTTGATAATAACAAAAATCCATGGTCTAATAGTATGGTCAAATATCCACCTCGTGCCAGTTTTTATAGCTGCTATAGCTAATATAATTAATACTATAATACCAAGAAACCCATTGCCATTATCCAAGAATATGAATATGTTTGTATTTTTACTCATTAAGTGCCTCCTATAAAATAATTACATATATAAATTTTTTACATAATAAAAATATTTTTGATGCAAGAAATATTTTACAGCATATTTAACTATTTTTCAATTAAATGTAGGAATTTGTAGATTTTAAATATAGAATTCAAAATCACGAGAAAACATTCTTAAAATTCTGATAAATATATTGACAATATAAATTTAGGGGATATAATAGAGATAATATATTAAAATAGCTGTGAAAAGAAGAGTAAGTAATCTATGGTTTTACAGAGAACCCTGTTTGATGAGAAAGGGCAAATTCAAAAATTGCTGAATATGGTCTTGGAGCTGTGCACCGAAAACATTAAGTTTAGGCTGCGACGGGTTCACCCGTTATAGTGATATGCTATCAGTAAAAATTTTTGCTCGTAGCAGATGAGGTCTATTATTGTGAAGTATAGATAAACTTAGGGTGGTAACACGAAGCGTTGCTCTCGTCCCTGAAAAAGAAATTTTTCGGGGGTGAGAGCTTTTTTCATGTTCAAATTAGAGTTTTTAAAATAAAAATATAGAAATGAGGGAAGAAGTTATGAAGATATTAATTGGAGGAGCTTGGCCTTATGCAAATGGATCTTTGCATATAGGACATATTGCAGCATTATTACCAGGTGATGTATTGGCAAGATATTATAGGGCAAAAGGTGATAGTGTTTACTATGTATCAGGAAGTGATTGCAATGGAACACCTGTTGCCATAAGAGCAAAACAGGAAGAAAAAAGTCCACAAGAATTTTGTAATAGAGTTTCATAAGGAATTATATAAAAGTAAATATATTTTTGAGAAAAGTGCACCAGAAGCATATTGTGAAAAATGTAATAGTTTCTTTGCAGATAGATTTGTGCTTGGAAAATGTCCAAAATGCGGTGAAGATGCAAGGGGAGATCAATGTGATGCCTGTGGAAAGGTACTTGAACCTGAAATTTTAGAAAATCCTATATGTTCAGTTTGTGGAAATACACCAATATTTAAGGAAAGTAAGCATTTATATATTGCAATATCAAAATTGGAAAAAAACTTTCAGAGTTTGTTAATTCACATATTAATTGGAGAAAAAATGCAATTAACTTTTCAAATAGGTATATTAAAGAGGGTCTTCAGGATAGAGCAGTAACCCGTGATTTAAATTGGGGTATTGATGTTCCTAAAAAAGGCTATGAAAATAAAAAAATATATATATGGGCTGAAAATGTTTTGGGGTATCTTTCAATGAGTAAGGTTTTATCAGAAGAAAGAAGTGAAGATTTTAATGATTTATGGGGAGAAGGCGCAAAGCATTATTATGTACATGGGAAAGATAATATACCATTTCATACAATTATACTTCCATCACTTTTACTTGTAAATGGTAATAATTGGAATTTACCAGATGAAATTATATCAAGTGAATATTTAACACTAGAGGGCAGAAAAATATCCACAAGTAAGAACTGGGCAATATGGGTTAAGGATATGGTTAATAGATATAATCCCGATTCTATAAGATATTTTCTCATTACAAATGGACCTGAAAAAAGGTATACTGATTTTTCATGGCGTGAATATGTAAATAGTCATAATAGTGAATTGCTTGGTGCCTATGGCAATTTAGTAAATAGAAGTCTTGTTTTTATAAGTAAATATTTTAATGGTAAAGTACCAAATGGTAAGTTAGATGAAGAAATTAAGGTGTCAATAAATACTTTGTATAAAACTGTTGGAGAAAAGATTGAAGAGGGATTATTTAAGGATGGTTTAGATGAAATATTTGAATTTATAAGAGGTTCAAATAAATATTTTGATAAAGAAAAACCTTGGGAAACAAGAAATACAGATATAAAGAAATGTAGCAATACACTGTATAATTGTGTTCAAATAATTGCAAATCTATCAATTTTATTAAATCCATTTTTACCATTTTCCTCAGAGAAGATTCAAAAGTGGTTATGTTTAAACAACAAGTGGCAAGAGCAGTATGTAAATGAAAGTTTCTCTATACCTGAAACTAAAATATTATTTGATAGAATTGACAAAAAAGTTATAGATGAGGAAGTAGAAAGATTAAAAGGTATTTAAAATTGATTTCAAGAATGTAGGATAATAAAAGAGAATTAAATCTTTTCATTGCATAAGAATATCACGTTTTATTAACAAAAAATGTATATTTGAATAAGATAAATTGAAGAGAAATTTAAATAGGAGAAATTATGAATAAGGGGTATATACAAGTTAGAGTTTCAATGGCAAGAGAAGCACGACCAATAAAAAATTGTACTGTTGTAATTAGTAGAACTATAAATGGAAGTATTGTCTTTGAAAAAACCTTATATTCCGATGAAAGTGGTAAGACAGAAAGAATAGAAGTAGATGCGCCACCTAAAGAATTATCACAAACTCCTCAAACAAAGATATTGCCTTATGATATTTATGATATTTCTGTAAAGGCTGAGGGGTATGTTGAGACATTAATACAAGGTGTTCAGGTGTTCTCAGAGATAACAGCAATTCAGAAAGTAGATATGCAACCATTAGAAGAAGGTAAGACATACCAAGGTAAAAATGTAATCATAATTACACCAAATCAACTTGTTCTTAATGCAACTAGAGATAAGCAAAGGGGACCTACAGAAGATTTTGTATCTAAAGTCATAAAGGATCCGTATATTCCTAAATATATAACAGTGCACCTTGGAGCACCAACTTCATATGCAGAGAATGTAACTGTTACTTTCCCAGAGTATATTAAAAACGTTGCATCTAGTGAAATTTTTCCAACATGGCCAGAGGAATCAATTAGAGCCAATGTATATGCACAAATTTCATTTGCTTTAAATAGAATTTATACTGAATGGTATAGAGGAAAAGGATACGATTTTGAAATAACAAATTCTACTGCATATGATCAGTACTTTATAAAAGGAAGAAATATTTTTGATAATATAAATAGATTGGTTGATGAAATATTTCAACAATATATTGCAAGAATACAATATAAGGAACCTTTATTTGCTCAGTTTTGTAATGGAACAACTGTAACATGTAAAGGAATGTCACAATGGGGAACAGTCGATCTTGCAAATAAAGGTTATATACCATTTGATATTTTAAAGTATTATTATGGAGATAATATTGAGTTAAGAACAGCAGATATAGTTGATGGAATTCCAGAGTCCTATCCTGGATATTTGTTGAGATTAGGAAGTAGTGGCGAATCGGTTGAGATTTTGCAAAGACAATTAAATAGAATTTCTCAAAACTATCCAGCTATTCCTAAGATTTATCCTGTAGATGGGGATTTCGGTAAAAATACTGAAGAAGCTGTTAAAACGTTTCAGAGAATATTTGGATTAACTCAAGATGGTATTGTAGGAAGAAGTACTTGGTACAGAATTTCATTTATTTATGTAGCAGTAAAAAATCTTGCAGAACTTGAATCAGAAGGAGAAAAGGAAGAGGATTATTGTGGTTATCCAGGGTATCTTTTAAGGGTAGGTTCAGCAGGAGAAGAGGTAAAAAGATTACAAAGATTTTTAAATGAAATTGCAGATTTTTATACTGATATTCCTAAAATAGATGTGGACGGTATATTTGGAAAGGATACTGAGAATGCGGTGATAACTTTTCAAGAAATGTTTGAATTATCACCTGATGGTATTGTTGGAAAAGATACTTGGAAAAAACTATGTGAGGTATATAAAAATATAAATGAGGAGAAAAGAGGAGATACACAATACAAATATCCAGGATATCCCTTAAAAGAAGGACAAGTAGGAGAGGAGGTTAGAAGAATACAATATTATTTAAGTAATATTGCAGATTTATATTCTTCTATTAGAAAAATTAAAGTAGACGGAAGTTTTGGAAGTGATACTAAAAATGCTGTTATTGATTTTCAAAAATACTTTGGACTTAGCAGTGATGGAATAGTAGGACCTACAACATGGGGAAAAATTCAAGAAGTTTTTAATAATACTAGCTATGGTAGAAATGAAAATGAGAGAGGTGAAAAAAATCTATATGAAGATATTAAGTTTGGAGAGCATAGTGCTTATATAAGAGTACTTCAAACTTATATAAATACTATTGCATGGGAAATTAAGGATATAAAAATAACTAAAGTTAAAATAGATGGTAAATTTGGTGAAGAGACACTTAAAGCAATAAATACTATTCAAAAATATTTTAATATTAAAGTTAGTAAAATAGTTGACAAAGAAATGTGGACTAAGCTTAGCGATATGTATAATATACATTGTGAATGTGAAGAAAAAAATAAAGAAAAACATAAGAAAAATAAAGGTAAGAAGAGAAGCAAATCTAATAAATGTAGATAAAAATAAAAGTATAAATATGATTTAGTATAGAGCCATAAATTTTTAAATTATTTAATATAAAAAGATTTGTTTCAAAAAGGCAAATCTTTTTTGTTTATTTATATATTATAATTAATAATGCTTACTCAATTATTAGTGGGAATCTTATTGACTTAGGCTAAAATTTATATAACAGAGTACGGTATAAGACTATAAGCACATGAATGTGCCTAAGTGTATATTTAAAAGATTAGTTTATTTTAACTTATTACTTTGTCATTATGGATTAATACTTATATAATTTATTTTAATGATATGGCAATAAGTAAGAAATAGGAATTGAAGCATTGAAAGTTTTAGTATATTATTTATAATACAGGGAATTATTTCAAGGATAATTATCAAGTGATTCTTAGAAAAACTTATTCAAAGTCGCTAGGGTAGTGTAAGGTGAGTTATATATTGGATAAAAATATGTTAATAAAACGCAGGAAGGAAATATACTATTATGATTTTATGAGGATAATATAGGAAAATTTTTAGAAAGAATAAATAAACATTAGAATTTGTGAGGATATAGGTTAAATGAAAATAGATAGATTAATGTCAATTATAATGATTTTAAATAATAATAAAAGAGTAACGTCAAAAGAATTAAGTGAAAAATTTCAAGTTTCAGTAAAAACTATTCAGAGAGATATTGAAACAATAGAACAAGCTGGTATACCTATTGTTTCCTATAAAGGCTACAATGGAGGTTATGGAATTATAGAGGGGTATAAAATTAACAAATCATCAATAACAAAAGGCGAGGCAATTTTATTAGAAAATCTTCTAAAGGGTATAGATAATACATACAAAACTAAAGAATCCTATTCATTAATTAACAAACTTAATGCAATTGATGATAATGATAAAAAATCAAACAATAGACTAATAATAGATTTTTCAACATGGGGAAAAGGTAAGGAATTAACGGAAAAAATTAATCTTATAGATAACTGTATTTTAGAGAGAAAGTTAATAGAATTTGATTATATAAATATTAATGGACAGAATACCTTAAGAGTAGTTGAACCTCATAAAATAGTTTTTAAAGCTCTTAATTGGTATATTTATGGATTTTGCACTCTGAAGAAAGAAATGAGGATTTTCAAGATACATAGAATTAATAATATTAAAATTAAAGAGGAAACATTTAAGTATAGAGAAGAGGCAAATGAAGAAATATTTAAACCTATAAATTACGAAACTACAGATATAACTTTAAAATGTTCAAGAGATATAAAGGGACTAATTAATGAAAGTTTTCAGGATTATAAGGTTTTAAATAAGGATGAGAATTTTATTACTCTTACTATTAGCGTTCCATATAATAAGTGGATAGAAAGCATGATTTTAAGCTTTGGAAATAAAATAAAGGTTATTGGACCAGAATTTTTGAAAGAGAATATAAAAAATACCGTAAAGAATATGAATGAATTATACAAATAGGACAGAAAGGTGTCCTATTTGTTTTTTTATAATTAAGTAGTTATAAAGTTTAATTATAAAAACTTGTTTTAATAAAAGATATATAGGAGAGTGAAAGAAAATGATAAATACAAAATTGGATTTAAAAAAGGTAAACAATGAGTTATTTAATGTAAAAGAAGGTGAATATAAAAAAGTTATATGTGATAAAGCTTATTATATTGCAATTAATGGAGAAGGAGATCCAAATAACAATGCTGATTACACAAATAAAGTATCATCACTTTATAAAGTAGCTTATAAATTGAAGTTTCAGTATAAGAAAGAAGGATTAGACTTTGTTGTTATGCCTTTAAGTGGTTTATGGTGGGCAGAGGATAATAATAGTTTTGTCCAGGGTGGGAAAGAACTTTGGAAATGGACTATGATGATTCAACTTCCAAATTATATTAAAGAGGATCATATTAATAATATAAAAGGTAGCCTTAATGAGGATGAACTTTATAGTTCTATAAAGGATATTGAGTTTATTGAGTATATAGAAGGAGAAGCTTACGAAACTTTATACATTGGATCATATAAAAATGAAGGTGATACAGTTAAAAAATTACACGAAATAATAAAAGAAAATGGTTATAAACTTAGAGGAAAGCACCATGAAATATATTTAAATGATCCTAGAAAAACAGATGAAAATAAACTTAAAACCATAATAAGACAAGGTATTGAAGCGTAATTTTAAAAATAAAAGTGCTAAATTCAAAGTAAAATAACTGTTGATATTTACTTCAAGCTTAGCACTTACTTATTATTATCCTAAAGCAACATCTAATACCATCATGATGACAAATCCTATCATGGCACCAACTGTTGAAATATCTGTTTTAGAACCTTGTTGAGATTCAGGAATCAATTCTTCAATAACTACATAAATCATAGCTCCAGCTGCAAAAGATAAAGCATACGGAAGAATAGATTGCATACTCATTACTGCAAAAGCACCAATTACTCCTGCTATAGGTTCTACTATTCCAGAAGCTTGTCCGTATATAAAACTCTTGAATCTAGAAAATCCTTCTCTCCTTAATGGAATTGAAACAGCAGCACCTTCAGGGAAATTCTGAATACCAATTCCTATTGCTAGTGCTATAGCTCCTGCTAATGATGCAGAAGGTAAATCAGCTGCAACGGCACCAAAGGCAACACCAACTGCAAGCCCTTCAGGTATATTGTGTAATGTTATAGCTAATACCAACAATATGCTTCTTTGCCAGCTAGTTTTTATTCCTTCAGCTTCTTCTACAGGTTGGTTAAGGTGAAGGTGTGGTAAAACCTTATCAACGCTCCATAGAAAAGCTCCTCCTAGTAAAAATCCTACGGCAGCAGGTATCCATGAGGGGGTACCAGATTGTTCTGCCATTTCTATAGCTGGAGATAAAAGTGACCAGAAGCTAGCAGCAATCATAACCCCGGCTGCAAACCCAAGCATGGCATTTAATACTTTTTTATTTATGTTTTTAAAGAAAAATACTAAACTAGCTCCTAAAGCAGTTACTCCCCATGTAAAAAGTGTTGCAAAGAGTGCTTGAGTTACTGGGCTAAAATCTTTTAGCCAATCTATTATCATAAAAATCCCTCCATTCTAAAATAATTTTCAGTATTATATTATTTTCTTGAAATTCCTATAGTATACGAAAACACATTGGATTTAATATTTTTTATAAGAAAAATCTATGTAAATTTAAAAAGTGTTCAATACAATCATTATAGTTCTATATATTTATATGTATAGAATACTATAATTTTATCAGAAAGTAAATGATAATAATTATTATATAATATAATTTGCTGGATTAATTCATCGTATGAAAAAAATGTTCTAGACACATATTCTATAAGTGATGACAATAGACCAGTTAAGGAATAGGGTTACCTAATAAGCCTACCGATAATATTAAAGTTTTGTTTCAGAGGGGAAATAAAACAGTGGATCAATGTATTATAAAATTATATAAAAACAATGTAGATAAGATTTTGAAAATTATCTACATTATTTTTAGTTTAAGTTGTTTGTTGAGAAAATAATCTTTAGAGTTTAACTATTATACTGCGTTTGATAAAGCATCCTTTACTGCATTCATTATACCTTTGGAAGTTTTGGTTGATCCTACAACAATATCAACATCAGTTGATTGGTTCGCAATAATTTCTGATGGTACTTTATCCATAGGTGATTGATAAAATCTTGGATTTCTTTCATTGTGAGATAATATTTCTATATTTGATATTGCTCCATTCTTAACAGTTACTTCTACTGTTAAATTAGGTCCATATCCATGTGCCACACCCTGATAGACCCCATCCTTATATTTAGTAGACGATGAATTGTCATTTGAATTATTATTAGATTTTTGACTATTATTTTCAGTTTGATTATCAGCTGACTCGTTATTTTCATCCTTTGAGCTTTGTGTAGGAAAGTCATTATTGTATTCTATATTGTTAGAATTATCACTAAAAGATTTTTCTATCAAATCAGAAGTAAAACCACCAACGTCAACTATATGTACTATTAAACTTAGTAAAAACAGCAAAGTTATAATTCTATGATAGTGCATCCAACCTTTTATTTTATACTTCATACCTATATAGAAGTTTATACCTAACAGAATAGAAAGTATTTCACAAATAGTACCTAGATTAAATGAAAAGATTGCTTCAGAAGATAACAATCCATGTATTAAACCTACAATAATTAAAAGTATTCCTAAAAGTTTATGTTTTTTTCTAAGTGACCTGTTTACACGCTTAATTAAGTCATTATTTTTATTAAATTTTCTAAATAAATAAATAATACTAGTAAGTATGACTAAAACAACAGCTAGTCTAGCTAATAGTATATTTAAGAAAAAACTCATTTTTTATCCCCCTTATATGGTGTGATTAATAATACTACTATGATACTTTCATGATTAAAAGGCTATTAAGAATAAAGAACACTATAAGGCGTTTAGTAACAATGATTTAGTATGTAGTTATAGCCTAATATGTGCCATATTTTAAATTTCAACTAAAAACTAATTGAGATTTTATAAAAATAATCAATAGAGAATTTAATTATAAAGCATATAACTTAATATAAGCTTAACAACTTAATGAAATATAAGAATTGAATTAAAAAATCATTAGAATTATAATAGATGATTTAACTTAGTGAATTAATAATACTAAGTTATGTACTTTATATAAAGGGTAAGTTTTAATATTATATGTAACTACTGTTTTATATTTATCTTTCATATACAGCTAGATTTAAAATAATAAAAAAATAGCACTAGTAAGTACGTTTAATACAACAGATATTCTGGATAGTGTTTTTTAGATGAAAAATTCGTATTCATCTTTAAATTTCCTCCTATGTTTTCATTAATTATATAAATAATTATGAAGTGCATAGCTTAATATAATGTGGTAAAATAATTAGCAATATGAAAGTATAAGAAAAGCGAAATAGATAAATTTAAAATATAATCTATAAAAAAATTGAATAAACTTAATTTTAGAAAAGTTTTATTATAAATTTATAATATGCTAAAGAATAATTATAGAGAGTAAACCACCTTGGTATGCTATCTGTAATCCTATACAAGTGATGACTGAAATGGTTTTGTGGATTTTTTAAATTAGTGAATTGAGATTTTTATCTATATTATTATCCCAAAACATTGGAGGATGGTAGAGAAAATGATTAAAAACAATAAAAAGAGGATTGAAGAGAGATTAGAGAGATTTACTGAAAAGTATGTTTATTCAGGTAATTTTAAAGGTATTACTACTTTACAAATTGCAGAAGAGTTAGGGATTAGAAGAAATTTAGTTAGTCAATATTTAAATGAGTTGGTTGAAGAAGGTAAAGCTATAAAATCTAAAACTAGACCTGTTTTATTCACATATGTTATGCATAATGCAACTAGAACAATAGTACATAATAAAAAGGATATTTTTAATGAATTGGTAGGATACAATGGAAGTTTAAGAGAAGCAGTAGAAAAATGCAAAGCAGCAGTCTATTATCCTAGTAAAGATATGTCTATATTATTAACTGGAGATAGTGGAGTTGGTAAGAGTTATATAGCAGGACTTATTCATAAATACGCTGAAGATGAAGGAAAGATAAAATCAGGTTCTCCATTTATTATATTTAATTGTGCAGATTATGCAGATAATCCCGAACTATTATCTGCAAATATATTTGGATATATCAAGGGAAGCTTTACTGGTGCTGAAAAAGATCACTTAGGTGCATTAGAGTTAGCAGATGGCGGATATCT
This sequence comes from Clostridium frigidicarnis, assembly GCF_900111985.1. Lineage (GTDB taxonomy): Bacteria > Bacillota > Clostridia > Clostridiales > Clostridiaceae > Clostridium_Z > Clostridium_Z frigidicarnis. Next base: position 66,191 of record NZ_FOKI01000012.1, on the reverse strand, counting down.
TTTCTTGGATGAGGTACATAGGTTATCGGCTGAGGGACAAGAGAAACTTTTTGTTTTTATGGATAAAGGTTTGTTTAAAAGAGTAGGAGAGAGTAAGGCTGAAAGAAATGTTAATGTGAGATTCATATTTGCCACAACAGAAGATCCGCAGCAAGCATTACTACAAACGTTTAGAAGAAGAATTCCTTTGAGTGTAAATATTCCTAAGTTAGATGATAGACCTATTGATGAGAGATTAATTATGATATATAGATTTTTTAAGGAAGAGTCTATAGAAATAGAAAAAGATATATATAAGTAAAAGGGTAATTAATTTTATTTTGTCTCAAAAGAATGGAGGAAATATAGGCAGTTTAAAAAATGTAGTGAAGTTTTGCTGTGCATTAGCTTATAAGGAACAGCAAAATGAAAAAATCATTAAAATAGATAAAAACCATTTAAGGACAGATGAATTAAACTTTAATCAAAAGGTTAAGCAATATTATTTTCAAGAATTTATGAAAGTAAATAGAGAAGATCATGATATAAGAGAAATAAATCCTGTTAAAAATGAAAGATATAATAGGTTGTATGAAATGGTGGAAGTTGTTGAGACCTTATTAACAGATTATCAAAAAAATATAATATCTATTGGAGAACTTAGAAAAAAACTTACAATGGAGCTAAATAGAAGTTTAGATATTATAGTCTATCATGAAGAAAAACATGAGGAGAATGATTTAATAAGTAATATATATCTTGAAACAGTAGAAAATACTTTGAAAATTATGGAGTCAACTTATGGTATAAAGTATTATGGAAACACAAGTAAAATTTTAACTAAGGTACTTCTTTTTTTTAGAAATAATATTGATACTATAAGCAATGATTATAATTATATAAGAATTGAAAAGATAAAAAATATTATAGGAAAAGAACTAAGTAAGTCACTGGTTATTTCAGAGAAAATAATAAACAATTTAGAAAGCAATCTAGATTATGAGCTAAATACAGTAGTACAGGTGATAATGATACTTTATGTATTTACAATGATGAGTACGGAATCTACTTCTATAAATGCTATAATAGTTGCTCATGGATATTCAACGGCAAGTAGTATATCCAGTGTTGCCAATCAACTTTATGGTGAATTTATTTTTGAAGCTTTTGATATGCCTATAGATATAGGACCATCTGAAGTTAAAGATAAAATAAAAAATTATTTAAGTAAAGTGGATACATCAAAAGGAACTATTATATTAGTAGATATGGGATCTTTAATAAATATAAATTCAGAGCTTGAAGAAGTTTTAGAGGGAGATTTAGGAGTAATAAATAATATAACGACAAATATTGCTCTTGATATAGCTGGTAGGATAATAAATGGTGAAGATGTAGAGAATATGATAACAGGAATTGAAAAAAATAATCCTCTTATGTGTAAGTTTATAAAATCAAAAGAAAAAAAGAAAGCTATCTTGACTACATGTATTTCTGGTATAGGTACAGCTAAGAAACTTAAAAAATTATTAAAAGAATGTATAGGCGATGCTGACATAGAGATTAAAGAATATGATTATGCTAGTTTAAATCTTAAAGGAAAAGATGATAAAATTTTTTCGGACTATGATGTTAAGCTTATTATTACCACAACTAAATTAGAGATTGATGGAGTAAAGAGTATATTGCTACATGATTTAATTAATGGTGATTGTGATGAAATATTTTTCCATGTTTTGAAAGATGTTACTATAAATAAAAATATAGATAATATAAAACAAGATATAATTAAGATGTTTTCTATGGACAATCTTATATCTAGACTTACAATTTTAAATCCTAATAAGATAATTAATGAGGTAGAAACAATAATAGTAGGATATGAAAGGACGCTAGATAAAAGATTTAATGTTGATTTAAAGATAACTTTATATATACATACTAGTATTTTAATTGAAAGATTGATGCTAAAACAAGGTCTTACGTTTATAGAAGAAGAGGAATTAAAGTATAAAGAGGAAAATAGTAATTTTATAAGAATTTCTCAAGATATATTTAAGGGTGTAATAGATGAATATAATTTAGAAATACCTTTAAAAGAAATATATATAATTCAAAGTATTATTGAAAGTAGAATTGGAAAATTAGGATTGTAAATTATGATATGACACAAAATTTTGTGTCATATTTTTTGTGTCTATATTTAATAGGACAGAAGTTGATTAGTCTGACAGAAGGAAATTTAGAAAAAATTATAACCTCTGAAACTAGCATGAACACTGCTTCTTAAAAAAAATATATATAAAGACACAAATATGGCATATCTATTGCTATATAAATAAGTAAATAAAAAGAAGTTTAAAGATAGGAGAGACATAATGTATAAGTTAATGATAGTAACTCATGGTACCATGGCTGAAGCTATGAAAGAAACATTAAGGATGTTTACTGGAGATGTTGATGAAGTTAGTGCAGTTGGATTAAATGATACAGGCATAGAAGATTTTAGGGAAAGATTAATAGAGGAGATAAAAAGATGTTATGAACCAGAAAAGGGTTTGTTAGTTTTAGTAGATCTTTATGGAGGAACTCCATTTAATTTATCCATGTTAGAAATAAAAAATAAATTTGAAAATGTAGAGATAATAACAGGAGTTAATCTACCACTATTGATTGAGGCATCTCTGTTAAAAACAAGTAATCTTAGAGATATAATAGACAGCATTCAAGAATCGGCTAAGACAGCGATAACGACACCAACAATATTAACTCCATCAGGTGGAGATGAATAGAATAAATAGGAGGAATAGTAATGCAAATTCAATTATGGCAAATAATCTTTTTAGGGCTTCTTGGAGGAGTAGCCCAGTGGGATGAGACCAATATGAAATTAGGTTTTAGAAATCCAGTAATAACAGGACTAATAGTTGGATTAGTAATGGGAGATGTAAAGACAGGTTTATTAGTTGGAGGAACTTTGCAATTAATGACTTTAGGAATAGGAAGTTATGGTGGGGCAACAATTCCTGACTATGCAACAGCTACCATAATAGCAGGAGCTTTAGCAATATCAACAGGACAAGGAATAGATTTTGCAATAGGAATAGGTGTGCCAACAGCATTACTTTTAGTTCAATTAGATGTACTGGCAAGAATGAGCAATGTATTTTTTCAACATAAGGCTGAAAAATATGCAGATGAAAGAAAATATGAAAAGATAGAGTTAATGAATATTTTAGGTTTATCAACTTGGATGATATCTAGATTTGTGCCAATATTTATATGTTTATATTTTGGAGAGGGTTTAGTACAAAAATTATTGCAATTATCACCAGAATGGTTAATGGGAGGATTGAAGGTAGCAGGTGGAGTATTACCAGCTTTAGGTGTAGCTTTATTGCTTAAATATCTACCAGTAAAATCATATGCACCATATTTAATAATAGGTTTTTTCCTGGTGGCTTATCTAAACGTTCCTATGTTTGGAGTAGCTCTAGCAGGCTTCGCAGTAGCACTATATCAATTTAAAAAAGCACAATCTAAAGAAGTAATATCTACTAGTGGAGCAGCAGTATATACAGGAGGTGCAGATGAAGATGAGTAATAATATAGAAACAAAAAAGAAGTTAGATGATAAGACAATAAACAAGGTGTTTAGACGATGGCTATTAGCAACACAAACGGCATGGAACTATGAAAAAATGCAAGGTTTAGGATATTGTTTTGCTATATTACCAGCTTTGAGAAAGATATACAATAATGAGGATGAATTAAATGAAGCAGTAAAAAATCATTTGCAATTTTTTAACTGTAATATAGTAACAGGACAATTCATTTTAGGAGCCAACATGGCCATTGAAGAAGCTGAGGGAGCTAAAGCTAAAGAAGCAGTAGCAGCAATAAAGACAGGACTCATGGGACCCTTAGCAGGTATAGGAGATACGTTATTTGGAGTTACACTAAACACTGTGTTTGGATCAATAGCAGCTTATATGGCTTTAGAGGGAAGTGCTATAGGATGTTATTTGTGGATATTAGCAAACTTAACAAAGATAGTAATTAGTAAAAGTTTTATAAAAGCAGGATATAAACAAGGAGCAAAACTTGTATCATCAATAGGAAATGTATTGAAAAATATAACAGATGCAGCTTCAGTATTAGGTCTAATGGTAATAGGAGCTTTAATACCAACAGTTGTAAAAGGAAATGTACCATATGTATATACTTCTGGAGAAGTAGAATTAATAGCACAAGAAATATTAGACAAGATAATGCCATCATTAGTACCAGTAGGCATAGTAGCTTTAACATATTGGTTACTTGGAAGAAAAAACATGAATTCTACAAGAGTAATAATAGCTTTAATAGTATTATCAATAGTTGCTTTCAATTTAAAAATCTTGGGGTAGAGTAAATAATAATTTTAGAATAAAACATAACATTGATTTTAGGAGGAGTTAAAAATGAAAGGAATAGTTCATATAAGGATAGATGATAGGTTAATACATGGACAGGTAGCAGCGTTTTGGACTAATGCATTAGGTATAACAAGAATAATGGTTGTTAATGATCAAGTTGCAGTGGATGAAATGCAAAAATCACTCTTAAGAATGGTAGCACCAGCTTCTGTTAGAACTTCAATTATAAATAAAGAAACTGCTGTTAAGAATATTTTAGCAGATAAGTATGAAGGGCAAAGAGTATTAATGATATTAAAAAATCCAAAGGATGTTTGGGAATTAAGAGAAGCTGGTTTAGAAATTAATGAATTTAATGTTGGTAATATGGCTTCAAGGGAAGGGACAAGATCTATAAAGCGTTCAGTTAATGTAAATGATGAAGATACAAAATATTTCAACACATTATTAGAAGCAGGTGTTGATATAAATGCAGTAATGGTACCGGATGATAAGAATTGCAAATTAAAAGATATATTATAAGAGAATTAGGGATGTTACAAGAAGTAACATCCCTAATTTAAAATTTAAGATAACTGATTAAAGGAGGACTTTAAAATGATAATAGATTTAAAGAGATTAGATACAGAAAAAGTAAATAAGAACACAGTTAATATAGATAAAGTAAGTACAATAGATATGGTAAGAATGATAAATAAAGAGGATTATTTAGTGGCCGAAGCTGTGGAAAAAGAGATAAAAAATATTGCAAATGCTGTTGATTTAATTCATGGAAAGTTATCAAAAGGTGGAAGACTAATTTATATAGGAGCTGGTAATTCAGGAAGATTAGGTGTATTAGATGCCTGTGAGTGTCCTCCTACATTTGGAGTTTCAGAAGACAAAGTAATTGGTATATTATCAGGAGGCTATGAGGCTACAGTAAGAGCTAACGAAGGTTCCGAAGATATTGAAGATGGAGCTATAAAAGAATTAAAAGAAATTGATTTTTGTGAAAATGATTGCTTAGTAGGACTATCAGCATCAGGAAGAACTCCTTATGTAAAAGGAGCTTTGAAATATGCTAAAGAAATAGGTGCTAGTCATATAGCTGTAAGTTGTTCAAGAAATGCTGAAATTTCTACCTTAGCAGAAGTTGCAATAGAGATAGTTACAGGTGCAGAAGTTATTACAGGATCAACAAGATTAAAAGCTGGAACAGCGCAAAAGATGGTTTTAAATATGCTTTCTACAGGATCTATGATTAAGTGTGGCAAGGTATATGGAAACTATATGGTTGATGTCAGGGCAAAGAATAATAAATTAGTGGAGAGAAGTAAAAAGATAATAGTGGATTGTACCAATGTAGATAGAGAAACTGCAGAAGAATATTTGAATGAATGTGATGGTAAGGTCAAGGTTGCTGTAGTTAGTATACTTTCTGGGTTAAATAAGAAAGAGAGTATAAAGATTCTTGAAGAAAATGAAAATACGATATATAAAGCTTTAAATGCTTTAAAAAGAAACTAGTAAATGAATTTTTGGGATTTTAGGATGAAAAATGGGGAAGGTGTTCTTTACACATGAAGAATAAAGGGTAATTATTTTTTTTGAGTTTCATCTGGATGAATTGCTAATATGAAATTAGTATTAAATAATAATTCTGTTAACATAGCAACAGATGGAAACTGTAGTTTTCTATGGAAGGAGAAAATTATGATATTAGTATATTTCTTAATTGCACTATTAGCTACAATAGTAGGTTCAATGGCAGGTTTAGGAGGAGGCGTAATAATAAAGCCGTTGCTAGATCTTTTAGGAAACTATGATGTTTCTACTATAAGTGTATTGTCATCTTTTACTGTATTTTCAATGGCTGTAGTATCTATAATAAAGCAGATTAGATATAAGTTTAAAATTGAGGTGAGAAAAACTGTCTTAATAGGCAGTGGATCCATTTTAGGTGGGATATTAGGTGATAGTATAATGACACTAGTTCTAAATAATAGTAGTGAGTTGAATATAGCGTTAATTCAAAATATAATACTTGCATTACTATTATTTTTTGTGTACATATATATGAATAATAAGGACAAGTATAAAAGTTATAGAATAGAAAATTCTTTATTTTGTATAGTCATAGGTATATTTTTAGGTGCAATCGCATCCTTTTTAAGTATAGGAGGAGGTCCAATTAATGTTTGTATTTTAACTATATTTTTTTCTATGGGTACAAAAGAAGCAGCAGTAAATTCAATAGTGACAATATTTTTTTCGCAGAGTTCAAAGTTGACAAAAGTTGTCTTAACAAAAGGATTAGCAGCTTATGATCTAACGATGCTACCTTTTATGATAATTGGTGGAATACTTGGTGGGATAATTGGAGCTAAGCTTAATAGGATGCTGTCATCAAAGATAATACTAAAGGTTTTCAATATAGTGTTATTACTGTTAATAACTTTAAATGTATACAATGTGATAATTATAATATGTAAAATAAGGTAGACTAAAGTATGAAGTGTAAATGTGTTTAGAATGGATAGCAACTTGATAGTAAAACAATATAATATTATATTTGAACCTAAGACTTATTTCATGACAATGATAGATAAATAGTTGCTATTTCCAAATCATATATAACTATTGGTACAATATTATGATATAATCTATAAGGAAAATTAAATAAACTTAATTTTAGGAGATGAAAATATATGTACGTAGTGTTTGGAAATAAGGTTATAGATAGTAAAGAAATAAAGGAAACAATTGAAAAGAATACTGAATTTAAAATACTTAAAGATATGAGTAAAGGTTCAAAAAGAGAGGATATAGTTGCTTTTAATATAAGTGTAAATATAGATATTTTAAATGAAATGTTAGAGGAAGAATTTGATTTAAATGAACTAACTGAAGATGAGTTATTTGAAGAATATCTTACACTAGCAGAAGAAATTGCAACTGATATAGAGGAATACCTTCCAGAAGAATCTATTTTAGATATTAAATCTTATAAATGGGACCCATCAGATAATGACATAAAGTTAGTTATGGCTTTAACTCATGAAGAAGTTGGAGAAGGCAAATTAAAGGATGTTATGAAGAGACTTGTAACTCAAGTAGAGTAATAATTAATATGGACTTATCGTTGTATATTTGTTTATATAATGATAGGTCTTTTTTGTTTTTAAAATCTTACGCAGTAAAGTTAAAAAAATACATTAATAAGGTTTAATAAGTGAACTAGTTGTTAACAAACAAAATAAGAAAAGTAATTATAAAATATTAATTAACTGAAAAATATGAAATTTACATGAGATTTTATATTAAAAATGGTATAATAATATTTAAAAAATACTGTTTTGGGAACAATATTTTATAGGATAATAAAAAAAATATGTTAACTTTTAATTTATTATGTTGGATAAAAAGTAAAAACAGTATATAGTTATATTTAAGCCTAAATTTTGAATTTAACATTATAAGTAATTGCAAGAAAAATGTACAAGTAGTGTTAAGTGATAGGTACGCTAGTATTAATAATTTAAGAATACAATTAACATTTAAAGATACAGAGACTCAGAGGGAGTTTTTATCTCCAATTGGGTCAATAACTCTTTACAAGAGTGATAAATTAAAAGTTGAAGGTTCATTTACATAGAAAGTGTATTAAAATAAATAATAATTAACAAAGGAGTAATAAAGATATAATGAAATTAATTTTACAGTATTTAAAAAACTACAAAAAACTTCTTATATTAAATGTAGTATCAGTATTTGGTTTTGCTTTAGTTGAATTAGGAATACCAACTATTATAGCTAAAATTATAGACCAAGGTATAGCTAATAGTGATATTTTATATATAAGAAAAATGGGACTTTTCATGGTGATTATTTCTATCTTAGGAGTATGCGGTACCATATTATTAGGATATTGTTCTGCAAAAATTTCTACTAGTATAACTAGAGATATAAGAAATAATATATTTGAAAAATCTCAAAAATTCTCACATAGTGAATATGATAAATTTGGAATATCCTCTATGATTACTAGAACTACTAATGATGCTTTTCAATTGCAGCAGTTTGTTAATATTCTGCTGAGAACAGCATTAATAACACCAGTTATGTTTATTGTAAGTTTAGTAATGATAATTAGAACAAGTGTGTCACTATCTTTGGTGCTAGCAATAACAGTACCTTTTATAGTTGTTGGAGTAGTGATTTTAGCAAAGCGTTCTCATCCAATTTCAGAAGAACAACAAAAAGGATTAGATAAGCTAAATCGTATATCTAGAGAAAATTTAACGGGTATAAGGGTAATTAGAGCTTTTGGAAATGATAAACATGAGACAAAACGTTTTTTAGAAACCAATAATGAGTATACTAATGTTTCTAAAAGGCTTTTCAAATTAATGGTATTTGCTCAGCCTGGTTTCTTTTTCTTATTGAACCTAGCTGTTTTAGCTATATTTTGGATTTCAAGCAATATGATAAATACAGGAGATCTTCAAGTTGGACAATTAGTTGCCTTTTTAGATTACTTGTTCCATGCTATGTTTTCTCTTATGCTTTTTTCTTTTGTATTTGTTATGTATCCAAAGGCACAAGTTTCAGCTGATAGAATTCAAGAGGTACTAGATGAAGAACCATTAATAAAAAATCCTGAAAATGGAATTGAATATACAAAAGGTAAGGGGCATATAGAATTCGATAATGTTACTTTCATCTATCCAGATGGTGAGGAACCTGTACTTAAGGATATATCTTTTACAGCAAAGATAGGAGAAACTGTAGCATTTATAGGAAGTACTGGTAGTGGAAAGAGTACTCTTATAAACTTAATTCCAAGATTTTATGATGTTACAAAGGGTAGCATAAAGATAAATGGTGTGGATGTTAGAGACTACGATTTAAAATCATTAAGAAAGAAAATCGGTTTTATACCGCAAAAAACTTTACTTTTTACTGGAAGTATAGGAACTAACATTAGATTTGGTAAAAAAGGTGCTGATGAATTAGAACTTGAAAATTCTGCAAAGATATCTCAAGCATATGAGTTCATATCAAAAAAACCTAAAAAATTTGATGATTTAATAAGTGAAGGTGGAGCTAATGTATCTGGTGGTCAAAAACAAAGACTTTCAATAGCAAGAGCTATAGTAAGAAGACCAGAGTTATACATTTTTGATGATAGTTTTTCAGCATTAGATTTTAAGACTGATGCGGTTCTTAGAGCTAAATTAAAAGAAGAAACAAAAGAATCTATAGTCTTAATAGTTGCCCAAAGAATAAGTTCAATTATGGATGCAGATAAGATTATAGTATTAAACGAAGGAGAAGTAGTAGGGGTTGGCAAGCATAAAGAACTATTAAAAAATTGTGAAATATATCATGAAATTGCTACATCCCAACTTACAAAGGAGGAGCTATCATAATGAGTAAAATAAAAAAATTCAAATCAAATATTAAAAGGCTTTCTCCATATATAAGTCCATATAAAATGTCATTTATTGTAGCTGTTTTATTTATAATAATAGCAGCAGTTATTAATGCCATTGCCCCAAGAACTGAAGGATTAGTAATAACTCAACTTACAAATGATGCGCTTAAAATCTTTAAAGGAGTTACTGGTGCTTCTGTAAACTTTAATTATATTATAAAGGTATTAGCAGTATTAGCTTGTTTATATACAGCCTACACGATTTTAACATGTGCAGCAGGATTTATGTTAACTAATGCTATTCAAAGTGCTATGAGAGATTTAAGAGGTTCTGTTCAGAATAAAATAAAAAGACTTCCTATAAGTTATTTTGATAAGAATAGTTATGGAGATGTATTAAGTCGTATTACTAATGATATAGATACTATTTCCAATGCATTGCAACAAAGTTTTAGCCAGGTAATTAATTCAGTTTTAGCTGTTACATTGGCCATTGCAATGATGTTTACTATCAATGTAACTATGGCAATTTTGGCTATGCTTATAATACCATTAAGCTATTTGGTGTCTAGATTTATAGTGAAAAAATCACAGAAATCTTTTAAAAGGCAGCAAAATGCTTTAGGAAAATTGAATGGTAAAGTGCAAGAAATGTACACAGGATTTAATGAAATAAAGCTATATGGAAAAGAACAGGATTCAATAGAAGAATTTAAAAAAATAAATGATGAACTTTGTAATAATGGATTTAAAGCACAGTTTGTATCGAGTATGATGATGCCTTTAGTTTCATTAGTAAGCTATTTAGGTATTGCAGCTATGGCTTTTGTTGGGCCAGTTTATGTTATTAGAGGAATCGTTACTGTTGGTAACTTTCAAGCATTTATCCGTTATATATGGCAAATAAATCAACCACTTTCTCAAATGACTCAATTGTCAGCAGCAATACAGTCAGCTTTTGCCGCTGTAGAACGTGTTTTTGAAATATTAGATGAAGAAGAAGAATCTAAGGATATTGAAAATCCAGTAAAACTAGAAAATGTACGTGGAGATGTTACATTTGATCATGTTAAATTTGGATATGCTGAAGATAAGATTTTAATTGAAGATTTAAGTGCGGAGATAAAAAGTGGACAGATGGTAGCAATTGTTGGGCCAACTGGGGCAGGTAAAACAACTTTAATAAACCTATTGATGCGTTTTTATGATCCTAAGGGTGGAGCTATTAAAATAGATGGTGTAGATACTAGAGATATGAACCGTGAAGATTTACGTTCTATGTTTGCAATGGTTCTTCAAGATACTTGGTTGTTTAATGGAACACTTTATGAAAACATAGAGTATGGAAGATTAGGAGCAACTAAAGAAGAGATTATAGAGGCAGCTAAAATAGCAAATGTACATCATTTTATAAAAACTCTTCCAGATGGATATAACATGTTTTTAAATGAAGAAGCATCTAATATATCTCAAGGTGAAAAGCAACTACTAACTATAGCGAGAGCTATAATATCAGATCCATCAATATTAATTTTAGATGAGGCAACTAGTTCTGTAGATACTAGATTAGAACTTTTACTTCAAAAGGCTATGAAAAATGTAATGAAGGGGAGAACAAGCTTTGTTATAGCTCATAGACTCTCTACAATTCGTAGTGCAGATTTAATTCTTGTTATGGATGATGGTAAAATTATAGAACAAGGAAATCATGAAGAATTAATGGCTAAGAATGGATTTTATGAAAAACTTTATAAGAGTCAGTTTGAGCATTAAAAACTTGATAGAATATATAGAAAACAGAAAAGTATTATTCAATAGTGTAAGTAAATTTGTGTAAAAACAAATCTACTTACACTATTTATTTTATATAATTCATTTTTTATATTTTATTGATAATAATGCTCCTAGGAATATTCCTAAGAACATCCCTATTCCGGAAGAAACACCAATACAAATAGTATTATAGAATATAATTCCTAGAGATAATCCCAGTAGTAAGCCAATTACCATTCCTATAGTCATAAAGTTTAATAAGACCTCATTTTTTTTTGCGTCCATAAGCTACACCCCTCATAAAATATTAATAATAGTAAGTTATCCTATATTATATTTGTATTATACATTAAATAATAAATATATAACATTTATGGGAATAAATAAAATAGGAATCGTGCAGGAATTTTTATGGATAGACATTTTAATGTTTTTTATACAACTAATAATAAAAAAACAGGTATACCAATTTACTAGTATACCTATTTTAAATTTATCAAGGATTCTTAGGTTTAGGTGAAATTTTATTATGAGGAAATGTAGGAACTAATGTAAAAGTTATAGGAAAGTAAGTATTATACATATGGTTATAAGAACTATAATAGATAATCCACCATACTTATTTAAAGTTATAGCAAGTTTTGATGGGATTTTGTTTTGTGGTTTTAGATGTAAGCTTTTTTTTGCCATCTCTTCTGGATATAAAAATAATATAAGTCCATATATTAATATTATTAAATAACAAAGAATTTCAATAATTGTATTTGTCATTTTGATATATCACCCCCATTGTTTATTATATTTATGAGTTTTTTAGATGTTACTTTATATAAGGAAGAATAAATATTAAGAATAAAAAGATAAAAGAATTAGAGTTATTAGGTAAATTCACACATGTTTTTATTATCAAATTAGTTGCGTGCACAACTAATTTGGGATATAATTAAATTAATAAGGAGAATAGATATGAATAAGTACACAGAAATTGGTGATTTAATTTATTTAATTTCTAAAGAAATTAAGACACGTATGGATGAAGGAATTAAAGATAGTAATCTTGGACAAGGACAAATATTAACTGTTATGAATTTAATGAGACTTAAAGGACATGAACCTATAAGCCAAGAAATGTTAGTTGAAGAAATGAAGATTAATAAGGGAAATATAAGTAGGAATCTTGCCAAATTAAGTGATAAGGGTTTTATAGAAATAATACAAAATAAAAATGATCAAAGAAAAAAACAAATTATACTAAAGGAAGTCGCTTACGATGAGTTTGTTGGAATCAGTAGGGTTTTACAAGAAATATTTGGACACATGGTAAAGGATATAGAGGAAGACGACCTTGCAATAACATTAGAAACATTAAATCAAATGAAAAAGAATTTAAGCAACAAATGATAATTTCATTAATATGGAGGAGAACAAATGAAGGTTTCAATAGTGTATTTTTCAGGTAGTGGTAACACAGAATACATAGCAAAGAAGTTAAAAGATAAACTTGAAAAGATAAATTTTAATGTATTAAGCTTAGATATTAATAGTGAAACAAATCTTAAAGAGGATACGGATTTATTAATAATTGGGGGTCCTATTTATGCAGGAAATGTACCAGAAAAATTAATTAGATGGGTAATGAAAAATGTACCTGAAACAAAGAAAAATACAAAGGCAATAGTTTATTCTACATCAGCTGGACTCATGAATGCCAATGGAGTTCATTCATTAGGGGCAAAATTAAGTAAAAAGGGATATGACATTTTATCTAAGGAAACCTACGTAATGCCAAAAAGTTTTTATTTTGGCAAGTACAATGAGAATACAGAAGAAGAAATTAAAACTATGGTTAAAAATGTAGAAAATCAAATTGAAGAATTAGTTATAGATATAAATAATAATGCTCTTAAAGAAATCGAGGTAAAGACACGGGGTATATTAGGAAAAGATCTATTAGCTGAGACTTTTTCAATTATGGCTAAGTTTATGGGAAAAAATTTCTCAGTAGATGATGATTGTATTCGTTGTGGACTTTGTGTAAGACAATGTCCACAAAATAATATTGTTCTTAATGAGAATGGAATAATTTTTAAAAGGAATTGCATGATGTGTACTAAATGCATACATAATTGTCCTAAAAATGCTATTTTATATAAAAAAGAAAAGTATAAACAGTATAGATTAAATAATTATCTTTAGTATTTAATAGTTCATAAATAAAATAGTTTTTATAGTATGTTATTATAAACAATGAAGAGAACTAAAGCCATAAAATTAAGATTTTAATCTATATTTCATGGCTTTTAAATTTAAAAGTCCAATAAGATAGGCTTTCTATAAGAAGGATTATGTTTTGGGTTGAGATTTTTTTATGTACTTTACAAAACTTTCCTCTGTGGAAAGACTATTAATAGGGGAAACCTTTTCAAGATACACAATACCATCTAAATGATCATATTCATGTTGCATTATCCTGGCCTGAAAATTCTCAAAAACCTCTTCTTTATATTCTTTTTCCAAGGTATAATAGCCAAGTTTTACCCAGTTATGTCTTTTAACTTTTCCTAGATATCCAGGGATACTTAAACAACCTTCATATCCATCAATAAATTCATCAGATTTCTCTAAAATTTTTGGATTAATAAACACACGTTTTACATCATTCAATTTTGCTACAAATATTTTTAGGTTTTGTCCAACTTGAGGAGCAGCTAGTCCAACACCGTTTGAGGGTAAACTTTCAATCATATCCTCACAAAGTTCTTTTACACTATTAAAATCTACAACTTCTTCTGAAGTGTTTTTTAAAACAGGATTACCTATTGTTACTATCTCCAATAAATTTGCCATAATAATATCTCCTTTTAGTACAAAATAGTAAAAATTTATTCATATGTATATATTATAATGTTTTATTTAAATATTTCCTAGTTTAAAAATAAATAGAAAATCATTCTATTGTAAAATCACACAAAAATTCATATCCATAGGAATTTGCATGTATACTTTAAATAATGTAAGAATAGTTAGATAAATTGAGTAAATCCCTTTATATAACTCTTTGAAACTTAAATATTTAAAGAAATTAATTATTTGATGTGGTAATATTAACTTATAGGACCGGTTTAAAATATAACACTATATAGTATTTACAACCGTTAGTAAACGTTTTAATAAATTAAAATAAATATTTTAGGAGGGTGACTCATGAGAAATAACTTAAACATTGATGATTTTACTTTAGGGTTAGCATTAAATAGTGATGATGCAAAGAATAAACAATGTATATTAATTTATTATGCTGATTATGTAATACATCTTCTTGAGAAATATATAGATTCTAATAAAAAATATTATATAACTGTTACAGATAGGATATTACGAAAAAAAGCAGAAAAAATGTTTTTAGAAATGAAAAATGTTGAAATAGTAGAAACTGAGCATTCATGTAAGTCTATTAAAAAGGGAGTTAGTTATGTGCTAGACTTATCAAATCGAAAAAATTGGAGCAAACATGGGTTAGATGATATTGGATATTCTATAGGAAAAGTAAGTGTAATTCATGCTATTACTCATGGTGGGTTAGTCTGTAATATTAACGATTCAAAAGCTAGACAATACTTTTTAAAAGAAGCACATGTGGATAAAATAGTTCAGTGTACAGATAAGGAACATATTATTAAAAGAACTATGAAAACCTATTTTGTATCAATAAAATCACAAGAACTTTATAGAAAGGGTAAGGTACCAAGTGAAACAAAATTTATGACTTATACAAGATATGGTGGAAATTTTAAGCTATTAAAAGAGCAATTAGTTGACAAAAGGGTTTTAATGGGACTTAAAAACTGGAATCCTGAAGTTATTTTAAATAGAAATAATGATGAGGTTTTCAATTTTATGAAAAGCAATATAGAGAAATTACCAATAAGAAAAATAAAACACACCTTATATAACGGCAGACATTTTCTGCAGCCATATACCAAAAAAGGCAACATTTCTGTAATTACTAGAGAGAAGATTAGTAATAATAAAATTTCCTATGGAACTTTAAAAAAAATTAAAACTTTTAACATAAAAGACTATGAGTGCTATATGCTGAAAAAAGGGGATGTTTTGGTATGTTCCAATGATGGACATGATAATATAGCAGTTTTTGAAGGAGAAGAAGGAACTACAACAATTGATTCTCATGTCTTTTGTATAAGATTTAAGGAAAATATAAACCCTTACTATGTAAAGCTTTTCTTGCAGTTAGCATTGGGGCAAAGATATTTAACTGAAGCTAAAAGAGCAAATATGGTTAAGGATATGGATTTGAAAGTTTTAGAAAATATTTTAATTCCAATTATTCCAATGGAAGAACAAGAAATATTAGTAGAATATTTTTATTCAATTAAGAAATCACATGAAAATAATACAGACAAAGCTAAAAGTAGCATTTCGGATATAGATTTAAATATAAGAGATACTATTTTTAAAATTGATGCTTAATATTTATAGTTTATTAGAACAATTTGTTTTGTAAGTTAAAACTTTTTAAATAGTGACAAACAAGTTGCAAGAGTTAGATGGTACGTCCTTAATTATCATAATAGTTACAAATGGAATAATTATTTAATATTATTTAGTTTTTAAAAAGTGGATGTATAAGTGCATGTGTAAGAATATTACAAGTAGCACAAGAGGTAGAAACAAGAAGAAAATTGACGAATAGCGTAATTCATAAGTAAATTAAGTTTTATGAAAAGAGACTTACTTAAAGGTTGTAGGTCTCTTTTTATGTGGTATTACTAAGGTTTAATAAAAAGAAAAATTAAGCTATAATAAGCATATAGTGACAAGATTTGCAAGTTAGGCACATTCAAAAAGCCATTATATAAATATAAAATCTTGATGATTAAATAAGTGGAGGTGAGATTAAAGATAATGTGGACATTAACAAATGCCCTTATAAATAATTTGGGATATATTGTTTTAATTGCATTTACTATATCTAAGAGTAAAACTTTTCAAAAGTCATTGGAACATAAGATTTATACGCCAAAAGATATCTTCATACTATCTAGTATTTTTTCATGTCTTGGTATTTTAGGAACTTATTTTGGAGTTAATTATTATGAATCAATAGTTAATATAAGAAATATAGGAATAATAGTGGCTTCAATTATGTGTGGGCCTTTAATTGGTGGAATTTCAGGTTTAATTGCAAGTATACATAGAATTTTCATAGGTATGGGGTCTGCAACGGCAGTACCTTGTGCAATAACTACTTTAGTAGCTGGAGTTATGCCAGGATATATATGTAAAAAAAATAATTATAGCAATAAACATATAATTGGAGCAGGCTCTGCCATAATTGTTGAAAGTCTTAGTATGATTTTAATAGGAATAATAACTCCTAATGGTAGTGAAATTATAAAGGTAATTTATATTCCTATGGCAATTATAAATGTATTAGGGGTAGTTATGGTAATAGGTATTATAGATAATATTTTAAAAGAAAAAGAGAAAATTGCAGGTCGGCAAGCTAAACTGGCTTTAGAGATTGCAAATGAAACCCTTCCTTATTTTAAAGATTTAAATGGAGAATCTTTAAAAAAGGTATGTGAAATTATAAGGACTAGACTTCATGGAGAAGCAGTAATAATTACTGATAAAAAGCATGTATTAGCATATGACTCAAGAGATGAAAATTTTAAAATAGGAAATAAAAAAATATGTGACCACACTGAAAAAGTTATTGAAACTGGAGAGGCTATGTTTATATCAGATCAACTAGTGTGTAAGCCATATAAATTTATAAATGGATTGAAAACAAGATCTGGAATAATAGCTCCACTTAAATATGACAAGGAAATTATAGGAGTACTTAAAATTTATTTTACAAAAGATAGTGATGTTACAGAAAGAAAAAAATATCTTATATTAGGATTAAGTAATTTAATATCAATTCAAATACAGCTTGGAAACATAAAAAACCTAAAGGAAATGGCAAATAAAGCTGAAATTCATGCACTACAAGCTCAGATAAATCCTCATTTCTTGTTTAATTCATTAAATACAATAACTTCATTTGTAAGAATAAATCCAAATAAAGCTAGGGAACTTATAATAAATTTAGCAAATTATCTAAGATACAATATAGAATTTAAAGAAGAGTTAGTGGAGCTTCAGGATGAAATGCATCAGGTAGAGTCTTATATTTACATTGAAAAATGTAGGTTTGGAGATAAAATTAACGTTCATTATCATATTGATGAGGAGGCAAAATATATAAAGGTTCCTCCACTTATTATACAACCATTAGTTGAAAATTCTATAAAACATGGTCTTTCAAACGGTGTATATGGGAAAAATGTATGGATAATGGCTAATAAACTTAATGATGGATTTAGAGTAACTATAGAGGATGACGGGTGTGGTATAGAAAATAAAATTATAAATAAAATTTATAACAATGAAATAGATGAAAATAAAATAGGATTACATAATGTTCATAGTAGAGTAAAGCTTATATATGGAAAAGGCCTTAAAATAGAAAGACTTGAACATGGTACAAGAATAAGTTTTACAATAAAACAAAAGGTGGGGTGATGTTATGAAGTGTATATTAGCAGATGACGAATTTCCATCAAGAGAAGAGCTGAAATACTTTATAAAAGAGTTTAGCAACTTAGAAATTGTTAAAGAATTTGATAATGGAATAGATGTTTTAAAATATATTGAAAGTTATGAAATAGATGTTGCCTTTTTAGATATAAGTATGCCAGGATTAGATGGTATAAGTTTAGCAAAGATAGTGCATAAAATGAACAGTGAAATAAAGATTATATTCATAACTGCATATAAAGAATATGCAGTAGATGCTTTTGAAATCCAAGCCTTTGATTATTTTTTAAAACCATATTCTGAAGAAAGAATTTTATCATCATTACAAAGGATTGAGGAAAGTCTTAAGGAGAATTTAAAATCTGAAGTAACAGTAGATAAAAT
Source organism: Clostridium frigidicarnis (assembly GCF_900111985.1). Classification (GTDB taxonomy): domain Bacteria; phylum Bacillota; class Clostridia; order Clostridiales; family Clostridiaceae; genus Clostridium_Z; species Clostridium_Z frigidicarnis. Next base: position 47,609 of record NZ_FOKI01000012.1, on the reverse strand, counting down.
AACTGTTTTAGATAATGAAAAAATGTACGTAATAAATACAGAAGAAATATATTACATAGAAGCAAATGGTAAACAAATCAAGGTTGTTACTAAAAATGGAGAGTTTTTATCTAAAAATAAAATATCTGAAATTACCACTAAACTAAATCCTGATGGGTTTTATAAATGCCATAGGTCTTATATAGTTAATTTGGACAAGGTAAAGGAAGTAATGCCTTGGTTTAATGGTACGTTTATGTTGAGACTAAAGGATATAAACAAGGAAGTTCCAGTTAGTAGAGGAAATATAAAGGAATTTAGAAGGCTATTAAGCATGTAATTTGTAGAAATGTATATCATTTCATACCTATATATAGCAATTCATGTCGACAATATACACTTAGTACCATATATATTTTTAAAATTAATAATACTAAATATAATAAAGATAACGTAGGAATAATAAGTATTTTAAGGAGATGAATGCAAATGATTTCATTTTTAACGTCTTTAGTATTATTAATAGTTGGATACTTTGTATATGGTAAATTTGTAGACAAGACATTTGGTACAGATGACAAAAATTTAACCCCAGCTGAGACAATGCAAGATGGGGTAGACTATGTGCCAATGAAATGGCCAAGAATATTTTTAATTCAATTTTTAAATATAGCAGGGTTAGGACCTATATTTGGAGCAATTTCAGGAGCTTTATGGGGACCAGCAGCATTTTTATGGATTGTTTTAGGATGTATTTTTGCAGGAGCAGTACATGATTATTTTACAGGAGTACTTTCAATAAGAAACGGTGGAGCATCAGTTTCTGAGTTAGTAGGTAAGTATTTAGGTGAGATTCCTAGAAAAATAATGATAGTATTCTCAGTTGTATTATTAATATTAGTAGGTGTAGTATTCTTAACTGGACCAGCTGATTTATTAAAAACATTAACGGGTATAGATAGAAACATATTAATAATAGTTATTATTATTTATTATATAGCCGCAACAGTACTTCCAATAGATAAAGTAATAGGAAAAATATATCCTATATTTGGAGCCTGTTTACTTATAATGGCATTAGGAATTGGAATAGGAATAGTAGTTGGAGATTATAATATCCCAGAAGTTACATTAAATAATTTTCATCCAAAAGGAACACCTATATTCCCATATCTATTTATAACAATAGCTTGTGGAGCAATCTCAGGATTCCATGCTACACAATCACCTATAATGGCTAGATGTGTACAAAAAGAAAGCGAAGCAAGAAAAATATTTTATGGTTCAATGGTTGCAGAAGGGGTTATAGCACTTGTATGGGCTGCAGCAGCAGTGGCATTCTTTGGTGGAACAGAAGGATTACAAACAGCTATTACCAATGGTGGACCAGCAGCAGTTGTAAATACAATTTCTAATACTTTAATGGGTAAAGTTGGAGCAATACTAGCTATACTAGGAGTTGTAGCATGTCCTATATCATCAGGAGATACAGCTTTTAGAAGTGCAAGATTAACAATTGCAGATGCAATATCAATGAAACAAAATAAAATAGGTAATAGATTTAAAATAGCTCTTCCATTATTTGCAGTTGGAATATGCCTTACTATGATAGATTTTACTATAATATGGAGATATTTTTCTTGGGCAAACCAAACTCTTGCAATGATAATGTTATGGGCAGCATCAGCGTACATGGTACAAGCTAAAAAAAATTACTTAATGTGTGCCATACCAGCAGTATTTATGTCAGCAGTTACTAGTGCATATATTTTACAAGCACCAGAGGGGTTAAAATTAAATGCTTCAGTATCCAATATAATAGGAGCACTATTTGCTTTAATTTTACTAGTAATATTTATGGCATATACAAGGAAAAAAGATTTTGAAGAAGTAGAGGAAAATAAGGAAGCAAGTTTATAATACTTAATAACTAATTAAAATGCAAAAGAAACTAAGTGGATTCTATAAGAATCCACTTTTTTTGTTGTATAAGAAATCTAAACTATAAAAGTTAGAATATCAATTATTTAAATGTAATGAAGGTTTTATTTTAATATGATTAAGAGGCATTTCTATATCCACTTTATATTACATTTGGGAAAATCAATTTTGCGTATATATAAACTAATATTAAAAATCTAGTTGGTAAAACTAATTATTGAACTTAAAGTTATAAGTAAAATAGTAGGAACAATAGTTTTAAACAATATTAAGAATTTATTAAGTAGTTGATATTTTGCTGTTAATATAGGTACAATGGTGACAAGTGGCAAATTAAGAGTTACAGATTAGAGTTAAATGGTTTAGTTAGTGGTTATAGGCAATTGTAATATTATACATTGTAGATAATAAGGCAAAGCTTAGAGATTTTAATAAGAAATTTTAAATAAAGGAAAGAAGTAATCATAGTGGACATGGTAACTTGTTTTCAACTATAATTAGTTTGCGTTTAATACATAGAAAATAAACTTTAGAAAAAGAGGCATAATATGAAGGAAAAAAGCGAAACAAAGAAAATAATAAGAAAAACCTATAAAAATTTTATTTTTAATATAAAAGAGGTTGCAACTTTTGAGATATATTATAGATTAATAACATTATTTTTATTTATTCCATTGAATTTATTTATTTTAAATAAATTTATGGGTAATATAGGAGTGTATAATATAACCAATAAGGATTTGTTGAAATTTGGATTAACCTTTAATGGAGCCTTTTATTTTGGGTTAATAATGATAGTTTCTTTTATAGCAATATTTATTGAAATGGCAGTTTTGACCTATGTAGCAGCTAAATCTCATAATGGAGTAAAGGTTAAAATATCGGAAGCTGTCATAAATAGTATTAAGATAATGCCTGATACACTAGGAATGGGAATTATAGTTATTTTGCTAGTGGTAGGAGTAATAGGACCATTAACAGGAGTAGGTCTTTATAGCTCTTTAATTAAGAATTTAAAAATTCCATCCTTTGTTACCATTGAGTTATTTAAGACATCAAGTGGAAAAATGATAGTTGGGGTGTTTATATTTATTTTAATTGTACTACTTTTAAGATGGATACTAGCAATACCTTCTATTATTATAGAAAAGGTAAAGATAAATAAAGCTATTAAAAATAGTATTAAAATATATAGGGGAGACAAGTGGAGAATACTTGGATATTTAATATTATGGATATTAGTAACTTCAATTATAAATATAGTAGGTCTATTCTTATATGTAACAATTGGTACTACTGTAATAAAATTAATGGGTGTTAATAGTGTAGCTGCCGACATATTTATGTGGATATATGTAGCATTATTTTTTATAATATATGTACTCATTTCATTAATAGCTATTCCTGCCTTTGTATCATTTACAGTTGAAGTTTATTATAGCTATAGAAATTATGATGCAGAAGAGAGGATTTTTGATGATTATAAAAAATACATAAATAACAGGGTATATAATACAGTTCTCAAATATAAGGCATTAATAAACACTATAGTTTTAATTGTTTTTATATCAATGCTTTTAATTAGTCCAATAAATGAAATTTTTAGTGAAATAGTTAATAAGGATGTTAAGGTAACGGCACATAGAGGAAGTAGTTTTAAAGCACCAGAAAACAGTATGTCATCAATAAAAAAAGCTGTTGAAGAGGGAGCAGATTACGCAGAGATCGATGTTATGACAACTTTAGATGGTAATGTAGTAGTATTTCATGATAATAATTTGAAAAGAATTGATGGAACAAATAGATCTATTAAGGACATGACCTTAGAAGAGGTAAGAACAGTAGATAATGGATCATATTTTTCAAGTGAATTTAAAGATGAGAAAATACCAATGTTAGATGAGGTTTTAAAATATTCAAAGGGTAAAATCAAGCTTAATATAGAACTTAAGCCTAATAAAAGGGATGACTTATTAGAGAAAAAGGTTGCAGAATTAATAAACAAGTATGAAATGACAAATGAAGTTGTGGTTTCTTCATTAAATTATGATTCATTACAGGAAATAAAAAAATATGATCCAGCACTTACAGTAGGATATATATTATCTTTTGGTGTTGGAGATTTTACTAAATTAAATGTTGATTTCCTATCTATTGAATATGATATGCTTAAAAGAGAGTTAGTTTATGCAATGCATGCTCTAGGTAAAGAAGTGCATGTTTGGACTTTAAATGATGACTCTAGAATAGAAGATGCAATTTATATGGGTGTTGACAATATTATTACTGATGATGTAGAAATGGTTGACTATGTAAAAAGTTCTATAAATGAAAACAGAGAAATTGACTATTTATCTTGGTTCTATGAAATTATTTATATTATAACTGAACGAGTTAAAGTTTAACAAATGCTAATATGCAAGCCATAAGGTTTTAAAAGTAGAAAATCATGATAAGTTAGATAGAATAGCTCATGTTTTATAGTTATTGAGTGGCATTTATATATAAATGTCAGCGATATTAGCCCATAGCCTATGCTATAAACTAATATCACTTCCTTGTCTGACACAAAATATCATGGCATCTTGGACTTGTTATTTTCTTTTATGTGCCTTAGAGACACTAGATATGGAATAAATGATAGTAATGGAGTAAATATTAGTTGACAGGATGAAAAAAAAGGAATAATATAAAACTATAAACTTAATAAATCTTCAGGGCAGGGTGAGATTCCCTACCGGCGGTAAAGCCCGCGAGCCTTAATGGCAGATTCGGTTAAACTCCGAAGCCGACAGTAAAGTCTGGATGAAAGAAGATAAATTTAAATGAATTTAGTAATTTAAGTATAACTATATTTATTTTGTGTACAATGCTCTGAAATATTATGTATTTCAGAGCTTTTTTGTTTATTTTCAGTATATTTTTAATTAGTTACAAGTTGCAAGTGATAAGTTACAAGTTGAGGATGAAGTCTTCTCAGAAAGATTTCTAAAATAAAAATATTATTAAAGAAAATCTGTGATTTTCAACCACAACTTGTCACTTGTAACTCATAACTTGCCACTTGAAAAAAGGTGTAACCATCTTTGTTACAAGTTGAAATTAATTTAAAGTAATAACTTTTAATAAAAAGTGGTGAATTTAATATATTGAAAATATACAATAAAAAGAAGAATAAATATAGATTCATGAATACTATAAAAAGTCTTGATTTACTAAATAAATTTAAATATTATAAAGAACTTCAAGCCCTGAGTTATTTTAACTTAGGGCTTTAATTTTTGGGGATTTATAGAAGTTTTAGTATTCTAAAATGTTGATAGAATCTACATTTAAAGAGATTTTAAATTAGTGACAAGTTGCAACCACAATTTGTTACTCGTCACTTAAAACGTGGCTTAGCCACTATTTTACTTTATAAGGGGTGATTTTATTGGATGAAAAATATATGGAAATTGCTTTAGCATTAGCTAAAAAAGGAGCAGGTAAAGTTAATCCAAATCCAATGGTGGGTGCAGTTATTGTTAAAGATGGAAAAGTAATAGCTGAGGGATATCATGAAGAATATGGGAAAAGCCATGCAGAGGTAAACGCTTTTAATAATGCTTTAGAGGATGTAAGAGGAGCTACAATGTATGTAACATTAGAACCATGCTCTCATTATGGCAAAACTCCTCCTTGTGTGGAAAAAATCATAGAGAAAAAAATTAGTAGAGTTGTAATTGGAATGGTTGATCCAAATCCAATTGTTAGAGGACAAGGAATAGAAAAACTTTTATCACAAGGAATAGAAGTTGTTACAGGGGTCTTAGAAGAGAAATGTAAAAAACTAAATGAGGTATTTATAAAATATATAACCTTAAAAAAGCCTTTTGTAATTATGAAAACAGCCATGTCCATAGATGGAAAAATAGCTACATCTTCAGGAGAATCGAAATGGATTACTAAAGAAGAGTCCAGAAAACAGGTGCATAAGTTAAGAAATGAAGTAAGTGCAATTATGGTTGGAGTTAATACAGTAATTAAAGATGATCCAGAGCTTACTTGTAGAATTGAAAACGGAAAAAATCCAATAAGGATAATTGTAGATAGTACACTTAGAATTCCAAGGGATTCAAAGGTCATAAAAGGTGCCAATGAGGTTAAAACCATTATTGCTTGTACTGAGAAATTAAATAATGAAAAGGGTTTAGAACTAAAAAAACAGGGAGTAGAAATATTACTTACAAAATCTAAAAATAATAGAGTGGATTTAGATGATTTAATGACTAAACTAGGAGAAATGAATATAGATAGCTTGCTTTTAGAAGGAGGGTCTACATTGAATTTTTCAGCTTTAGAAGAAGGCATAGTAGATAAAATACAAGTTTATATTGCAACTAAAATTATTGGAGGAGAAAATTCTAAAACTCCTGTAGGTGGAAAGGGAATAGAAAATTTAAAGGATGTCTTTAAAATAGAAAACATGAATTTATCACTTATAGGACAGGATATATTTATTGAAGGATATATTAAGTAATTTTTAGTTTTATATGAAGTTTGTTTAAAATCAACAGTGAAGTTTAGAAAAATTTATATGTCAGTACACCAGTGTTTAGGCACATTCAAAAAAATAACAAGTCAGTATGCTAGTCTATTTTGTATCATACTGCGTCAGTAATATTAGCCCATAGCTTGTACTATGAACTAATATCACTTCCTTGTCTGACACAAAATATACATGGCATCTTGGACTTGGTATTTTCTTTCATGTGCCTTATATTTAGGAATTTGGGTGTTAGCAATTATATAAAAAGAGGTGATTAAAATTTGTTTACTGGAATAGTTGAGGAAATAGGAGTAGTTCAAGCTATAAAAAAAGGTGACAAATCATCAGAACTTATTATAAATGGAAATAAGGTGTTAAATAATACAATTTTAGGAGACAGTATTTCTGTTAATGGTGTTTGTCTTACTGTAACTAATATAGAAAAAAATTATTTTCATGCTGATGTTATGGCTGAAACATTGAGAAGAAGCAATTTAGGGAATTTTATTATAGGACATAGGGTTAATCTTGAAAGAGCATTAAGTATAAATAAAAGACTTGGAGGCCATATAGTAAGTGGTCATATAGATGGAACAGGACAAATAGTTTCGTTGATAAGAGAAGACAATGCAGTTTGGATTACCATAAAAGCAGATAAATCCATATTAAAATACATTGTTGAAAAAGGGTCAATTGCAATAGATGGAGTTAGCTTAACAGTAGCTTATGTTGATGATGAAATTTTTAAGGTGTGTATAATTCCACACACTGGGGAAGAAACAATTTTACTTGAAAAGTGTGAAAAACATTTAGTAAATCTTGAGTGTGACGTAATAGGAAAATATGTTGAGAGACTTTTAAGGTTTAAAGATATTGAGGACAATGAAAAAGAAACTTCAATTGATGAAGAATTTCTTAGAAGTAATGGATTTATGTAAAAACAAAAATATAGATGGGGAGATGTGTAAAAATGTTTAACTTTAATAGTATTGAGGAAGCTATAGAGGATATAAAACAAGGAAAGATGGTTGTAGTAATTGATGATGAGGATAGGGAAAACGAAGGAGATTTATTGATGGCAGCTGAAAAAGTTACCATGGAGCATATCAACTTTATGGCTACCTATGGAAAAGGGCTTATATGTATGCCAATGAAAGCGGACAGACTTAAAGAGTTAAAGATTCATCAAATGGTTGAAAATAATACAGATAATCATGAGACAGCTTTTACAGTATCAATAGATTATTTTGAAACATCAACAGGAATATCAGCTTATGAAAGAGCATTAACAATACAAAAGGTGTTAGATGAAAATTCTAAGGAAAAAGATTTTAGAAGGCCGGGTCACGTTTTTCCATTAATGGCTAAAGAAGGTGGAGTTCTAAAAAGAATGGGACATACTGAAGCAGCAGTTGATTTAAGTGCATTAGCAGGGTTAAAACCAGCAGGTGTAATATGCGAAATAATGAGTGATAACGGAAACATGGCAAGAACTCCAGAATTAATAGAATTTGCAAAAAAACATAACTTGAAAATTATAACTATAGCTAATTTAGTTTCCTATAGAAGAAAAACTGAAAAGCTTGTTGAGAGAGCTGTAGTAACAAATATGCCAACAAAATATGGAGATTTTAAAATATATGGCTATATAAATAAATTAAATGGAGAGCATCATGTAGCGTTGGTTATGGGAGATGTAGAAGGAGACAAGCCAGTATTAACTAGGGTACACTCTGAATGTTTAACAGGAGATGCTCTAGGATCAAGAAGATGTGATTGTGGAGAACAGTATGATGCAGCTATGAGAAAAATAAGTGAAGAAGGCTGTGGAATACTTTTATATATGAGGCAGGAAGGAAGAGGCATAGGACTTATAAATAAATTGAAAGCTTATGCACTACAAGATGAAGGTTTTGATACAGTAGAGGCAAATATTAAATTAGGGTTTCCAGCAGATTTAAGAGATTATGGAATAGGAGCTCAAATACTTGAAGATTTAGGAGCTAAGAATCTTAGGCTTATGACTAACAATCCTAGAAAAATAAAGGGATTATCAGGATATAACATTAAGGTTGTAGAAAGAGTTCCATTACAAATAAATTCTAATAAGAATAATGAATTTTACCTAAAAACAAAACAAGAAAGAATGGGACATATTTTATAAATAGTGACAAGCTCTATTTAATGACAAGTCTGGGCAAATGAGTTAGAAATTACTAGCTTTTAATGATAAATGGTTAAGAAAGTTACAAGTCTTATAAGTGATAAATTAAGAGTGTCGGATTTAATATTTTGTAAGATCATATAAGTGGCAAGCATTATTTAGTGATAAGTTAAAAGTGGAGCGTTAAGGCGAATAGAATTATTATTACAATTTTTATAAAAAATATATAAATATAATTGGAGGTTTTTAATATGAAAACATTTGAAGGAAATTTAGTGGCAGAGGGAATAAAGATTGGTATTGTTGTTGGAAGGTTCAATGAGTTTATAGTGTCCAAGTTATTAGGTGGAGCATTAGATGGATTAAAAAGACATGGGGTAGAAAAAGAAAATATTCATGTTGCTTATGTACCAGGAGCATTTGAAATTCCATTAATAGCTAAAAAAATGGCTAATAGCAATAAGTATGATGGAGTTATATGTTTAGGAGCAGTTATTAAAGGATCAACTCCACATTTTGATTATGTTTGTGCAGAGGCTTCAAAGGGAATTGCAACAGTTGGATTAAATTCAGAAAAACCTGTAGTTTTTGGAATCTTAACTACAGATACAATTGAGCAAGCAATTGAAAGAGCAGGAACAAAGGCAGGAAATAAAGGATATGATTCAGCAGTTACAGCTATAGAAATGGTAAATTTAATAAAGGATATGGATGAAAACCTATAAGGAATTTATTGTATAATGAACAAGAGTTAAGTAGTAGGAATATTAGGGCGTGACAAATTTTTAAGAATGATAAGTTGATAAAAAGCTTAGAAGGCATATGGTAATATATTCCTTCTAAGCTTTTTATGATATACAGATTTTAAAAACATAATACTCTATTAATTTAATCTTTAAGTTGCTGTAAAATAATTGTTTTAGTGTAAAAACCATATTTTTCATAAAATTTAATTACACTGTCATTACCTTCAGCAACTCCTATAATTTTGGATTTACAGTTATTAAAATCAAGCCAATCTAAAGCTCTACACATTAATTTATCTCCAATACCATAAGATCCATTTATAATTTCAAAAGTATTCATATGAAATTCTCCTAAATAAAAATTTGATAAGTGCAGTATATTACAAAACAATTCACTATTCAATGGAAAAAATGTTATAATTTTATTATTATACATGAAATGTGCAAAATCAAGGGCATTTTTAAATTCTTTATATTATAAAGTAGGTGTGTAGATATGTATAAAATAGCATTAATAGTTCCTAAAATAACAAATGATATACATAGAAATAAAAGAAAAATACTTTCATTTGTAAGAAAGGCATATAAGAAAAAAGCAAAACTTATATTATTTCCTGAATGTACTGTAAATGGAATAGGTCAAGAATATAACGATAGTACCTATTATAATGACTCAAATACAGAAAATGATGTATTTATAAAAAGTTTATGTAGACTTGCAAAGTTGTATAAAATTAATATTGCAATAGGAGTATTAGAAAATAAGGACAAGATATTTTATGATAGTTTGTTTTTTATAAATGAAAATGGTGTATTGCAAAGCAAATATAGAAGAATTAGCTTATGGGATAATAATAGAAATATATGTAAATGTGGACAAAATTATAAATTATTTAATACTGATATTGGAGTATTTTCATCATTGATATGCGGAGATTTATTTTATGAAAAAATACGAAGTGGGTTAGAAAAGGTTAAATTTGACTATTTATTATATCCAGTTGCTATATCATTTGATAATAATAGTATTGATAAGAATCTTCAATGGAAAAATGAGATAAAGGAATATAGTGAGAGGATAAAGCATATTGGTAAAACTACATTTATGACTAATTATATAGGTTCTAAAAATCATTTTTACAAGTGTTATGGTGGAGCTACTGTATTTAATATTAATGGAGAAATTATAAAATCAATGCCAATAATGAGGGAAGGTATTCTATATTTTGATTTATAATAGAATGAATAGATTGAAAATTTGAAATTTGAAAATATTATTTTGGTAATAGATCAATAAAAGTTATTAAAGGAGGAAACAAATGGATAGAGAACAGTGGTTAAAAGAAAAAAGAAGTATGGCAGAAAAAAGATATGATGCTATTTTTGCAATTGATTATGACGATAAATGGGGAGGAATGGAGGAGCAGCACAAAGATAATTTATTATATTTTCTAAAATTGCTTCCTAAAAAAACAAAAATATTAGATGCGGCATGTGGAACGGGTAAGTATTGGTCAATAATAATATCAGAAGGTTTTCACATTTTGGGAATTGATCAGTCACAGAAAATGATAGATAGTGCAATTTATAAGTATCCTAATATAGATGTTAAAAAGTTAGGACTTCAGGAAATGAATTACAATGATGAATTCTACGGAATTATGTGTATAGATGCAATGGAGAATGTGTTTCCTGAGGATTGGATTAATGTTCTTAAAAATTTCTATAAAGCATTACGAAAAGATGGATATTTATATTTTACAGTAGAAATAATTGATAAGAAAGAACGAGAAGAGGCATTAAGAATAGGTAGTGAAATGGGACTACCAGTTATAGAAGGAGAACATGCCCATGAGGGAGGATATCATTATTATCCAACTATTGAAAGAGTTAGAGAATTGCTTAATTATGTAAAGTTTTCCGTTGAAAGAGAAAATAGCTCAGATGGATATCATCACTTTGTTGTAAGAAAATAATTTTTTGATTTTGGTACAAGTTAAGGTTTAAAGGAGTGGAGAGAAATGATAAATCTAGAGAAAATTAAAGAATTTTTCTAAGAATATTTCAAAAAAGATATATTTTAGGGTGTAACTTTAATAAAAAGAGGAGATGATGAACTATTTTCATATGATAGACATAAGGAGAGGTTATTATATGGACACAAATAAAACTGATTTAAGAGTTTCAGAAATGCTAGAACTTTCATATAAATTATGGGATAAGCATAAAGATTCTTGGTCACCTATGGAGCCACAGTATGGTAAGACATTTATACTTTATATGATTGAAGAAATAGGAGAAGCAATTGTAATCATAAAGAAAAAGGGCGAAGAAAGCATAATGGATGAAGAAGAGATAAGAGAACATTTTATAGAGGAATTGGGAGATGTAATTATGTATTTTATGGATGTTCTCAATAGATTTAATATATCAGCAGAGGAATTTTCAGAAATATATATGAGGAAATTTGAGAAGAATATAAATAGGAATTATAAAAAAGAATATAAAAACATTAAGTAAAAAGACTTTAAACGCAAGATTAATTTCATGTAAAGGATAGGGTGATATAATGGCTGAATTATGTGATGTTTATGATGTTAGTGGTAATAAAACTGGAGAAGTGTTTTTTAGAGGAGAAGCTTTAAAAAAGGGTCAATACCAATTAGCTACAAATGTTTGGATTATTAATAGTAATCTTGAAATATTAATACAGAAAAGATCTAAGTTGAAGAGATCTTATCCTGATATATGGGCAGTTCATGGAGGTTGCGTAAGTACAGGAGAAAATAGTTTAGATGCATGTATAAGAGAAGCATATGAAGAAATTGGTATTGTGATACAGCCTAAAGATATGAAGCTATTAACTAGAATAGTTGGTGAAAAGGTAATTATGGATAACTATATAGTTTTACAGGAATTTGATCTTTCATCAGCAGTATTACAGGTAGAGGAAGTAAGTGGAATAAAATGGGTATCTTTGCATGAGGTAGAAAGAATGCTTAAGAAAAAAGAGTTTTTTGAATATAGTGAGATGCCTTATGTAATTGAATTTATTAATAATCTTAATTAAATAGGTTAATGTGTAGAATACAAAATGCAAAGAAAAGATGATTTTTAATTTATATTTAATAAGTAGGTGGAAGATATATGTTTGCTTTTAAAAAGCTATTAAATGATGAAGAAAAGTTAAAGATTGCAGATGAAATATTAAGAAACTTGCCTCAATGGTTTGGCATTGAAGAAGCAATAGTAGAATATGTTAATGGGGTGAGAAATACTGATTTCTATGTAGCATATCATTTGGACAAACCCATTGGATTTATAAGTATAAAATCAAATAATGAATATACATCAGAGATATATGTTATTGGAGTGTTAAAAGAAAATCATAATTTAGGAATTGGTAAAAAATTATTAGAGGTATCACAGAAAGAATTAATTAAAAATAAAGTTAGATTTCTAATGGTGAAAACATTAGGTGAATCACATTCAGATAAAAACTATAAAATTACGAGAGAGTTTTATAAGAATGCTGGGTTCTATCCATTAGAAGAGATAAATGAAATATGGGGAAAGGAAAATCCATGTTTGATAATGGTTAAAAACCTATAGTAGTGGAATATAACTATGATAATGTACTTTATGTATCAAAAATAAATAAACTTTATAATATTGAGACTGATTTTGAAATAGGGTTAAAAAAGGCTTTTGAATGGTATGGTAGTAATGCGGATAGCATAGTTTTCAAAGAGAATATAATACAGAATGAAGAACAGATATTAAGAGAATTGAATTACTTATAATGAAATTTGTATATGAAAACACATTGAAAGAGGATTAGGATGTTACAAGTGGGATTCATCAGATAAAGGGGGAAATATACATGAATAAAGAAAAGCAAATTAGAACAATAGAAGTAGTTTCATATGATTTTAAATGGAAAGAAGAATACTTAAAAGAGGCTGAGAAAATTAGAAATATAATGAATGAAGAAATAATTAAAATGCATCATATAGGAAGTACATCTATTCCAGGAATTTATGCAAAGCCAGTAATAGATATTTTAATTGAAGTAAATGATATAAAAAATGTAGATATTTACAATAAAGATATGGAGGATATAGGATATATAGCAAAAGGTAGCTTTGGAATAGAGGGTAGACGATTTTTTATGAAGGGGTTATACAATAGAACACATCATATCCATGTTTTTCAGACAGGAAATCCTGAAATAGAAAGACATTTAAATTTTAGAGATTACATGATAGCTCATCCTAATGAAGCAGAATGTTATGGAGATTTAAAGAAGGAGTTAGCTGTGAAATTTAAATATAATATTGATGGATATTGCGATGGCAAAGATAATTATATAAAAGAAATAGATAAAAAGGCTAGGATATGGGTGCAAAACAATAAATGATTTTGTAAGATTATCAATATAACAGGGGGAGAAAAATGAAAAATATTATCACAATTCAACACACACAATCTATACATCATACAAATGGAATGATTGGTGCTTGGACTGACTGGGAGTTAAGTGATTTAGGCAAACAACAAGCAGATGCTATTGGTAAAGCATTAAACAGACAATTAAGTGATACAAAAAACTATACAATGTATTCTTCAGATTTATTGAGAGCAAAACAAACCGCTGAAATTGTGGCAAAGCATTTGAAGTTAACCCCTATATATAGAAAAGAATTGAGAGAAATAAACTTAGGAAGTGCAACTGGAAAATCTATTGAATGGTTACATAAGAACCAAAATGAACATTCTAATGATATTTCAGTACTTGATTTTAAATGCTTACCAGATGCAGAGTCAAAACGAGATTTGTATAATAGACTTTTGCCTTTTGTAAATGAAATTGAAAATTCACCAGAAGAAAATATAATTATTGTAGCACATGGAGGAACATTGAGTATGCTTTTTACCATGTGGTTCAATAATGATATAAGTAGTACAGAAAATATAGAATTTCAAGGAATATCTGGGGGAGTTTCTTTCCTTAAGAAAAATGATAATGGCATAAAAATCATAAGAAAATTAAATGATTTATCTTATTTATATTAAGTGGTAGAGGTATATAAAGTTATGGAAGATGAAATATTTAATGTGTTTCCAGAGATTAGCACAGAACGGTTGAATTTGAGAGAGATAAAAAAGGAAGATGCAGAAAGTATATATAAACTTTTAAGTAATCCTGAAGTTATAAAACATGATACGTTTGAACTATTTACAAATATAAAGCAAGCAGAAGATATACTCAAATGGTTTAATAATGAATTTAAAGAAAGACGAGCCATATTCTGGGGAATTTCTTTAAAAAATCAGCCTGAAATTATTGGATTCTGTAAGTGTGAAATTGAAATTCCCAAAGTAAGAGCAGATTTAGGATATGATTTAACACCTGAATATTGGAATATGGGAATTATGACTGAAACATTGAATGCAATAATTGATTTTGCATTTCAAACCCTTCATGTTAATAGAATTGAAGCTGCAGTGTATACTAAAAACAATGCATCAATTAGAGTATTAGAAAAGTTAGGTTTTGTTAAAGAGGGCATTTTAAGAGAACGTAGTTATTGGAGAAGTAGTTGCCATGATATGATGATGCTTTCCATATTAAAGAAAGAGTACTGCATTAAGGAAAAACAGATTGCTTTTAACTTGTAATCAAAATAACATATATTAAGGATTAGCTAATGAATTTTAAAATATGAAAATAACGTTCTTTGAAAAATAAGTTTCATGTTATTTTTATGTGGCAATACAAATAAAAGGTTAATGTGTAATAGTAAAATTATGTGCAGTGAAGATTATTTATATAATATGAAATATCTAGTATAAAATTTGAGGGAGGTACCAGTAATGGAAAATGAAAAATATTCACAAGAAAAAATTGATATATTTTGGGGGAATTTTTTAGGGGAAACTAACAGAGATAAAACAACAAAGTATTTAGAGGTATTTCATTTTGAATTAACTGAAAAGTGGGCTAATGAATTATTGAATTTGGTGTTAATTGGCGAAAAGAAGGCTACAGCAAGTAGTCTATGGAGATATGAAATTGAAGGTGAGCGTGTGCCTAAGTTAGGTGATTTAAGCATTGTCACTGATTGGGAAGGGGTACCACGATGTGTTATTGAAACGACTGCAGTAAAAGTTATTCCATTTTTAGATATTACTTATGATATTTGTAAGCGTGAGGGTGAAGATGATACATTGGAATCTTGGCGTGTAGGAACTATGCATTTTTTCAAAGAAGAAGGAAAGGAACTTGGGTATGAGTTTAGGGATGATATGCCAGTGATTTTTGAAGATTTTGAAGTAGTATATCAAGTATAGATTTTATAAGTAAAATAAATCTAATCTGTAATATTATAGTTGAGAGATACATTCTTATTTAACGTAACAACAATATTAATTTATTAAAAAAGATAGTTTTATATTTATTTATAAAGTGTATTAAAACAAAAAGGAATTATTAATTTTCATAATTATATAAATATTTACTTCTAAACAAATAACGCTACGAATTATTAAATGAAGGAGAACAATTAATGAAAACACTTATTTTTAGTGGTTCGCCAAGAAAAAATGGTGATACTATGGCTTTAGTAAATGAATTTATTAATCACTTAGAGGGTGAATATAAAATAATAGACGCCTATGAATGCAACATCAAGCCTTGTATTGATTGTAGATATTGCTGGGAGAATGATGGGTGTTGTGTAAATGATGAAATGCAGATGGTTTATAACTATATCCAAGAATGCGATAATATTTTAATTGCATCTCCGCTTTATTTTTCTGAACTGACAGGGCAGTTGTTGGCAGTTACAAGTAGACTGCAAACTTATTTTTGTGCAAGATTTTTTAGGAATGAGATGCCTATTAGGAATGAAAAAAAAGGTGGAGTTATATTAGTAGGTGGTGGAGATGGAAGTACTAAAAATGCTTATAAGACAGCATGCACAATTTTACACCATATGAACTCCAGAGATATTGCACCTATTGTTTATAGCCATAATACTAATAATATTCCATCTAAGGATGACATAAAGGCTATGAAAGGCTCAAGAAATTTGGCATTATTTTTTAATGGAAAATATAGATTATGAACATAATCTGTAGATAAAAAAATTAGTATTCTTTCTATATTGTATATTGAAAGAAGTGGAGAGTGGGGCATATTAATATGCAAAATGAACTTAGTGCAGATGTATTTAAAATTTACAATCAAGATATATGAAGATATTGATGGTTATATATCTTGGAATACAATTGAGGTTCAATAGCAAGATTGGGATGCTACGTTGGAAAATGAATAATACGGTGAAAGGATGTTGTATGGTGAAAATTGAATTTGCAAGGGCAACAGTTGATGATGTTGATAAGCTTATTGATGTACAAAATCAAAGTTTTTATGTAGATTACGTTAAATATGGCCAATGTCCTGGGTATAATCATTCTAAAGAAAGTATGACCCGTATTGTTTTAAATAGGATAACATATAAAATAATCTGTAATAATCAAATAGTAGGTAACATTATTGTTAGAGATAATCATGATAGCACTTATTATCTTGGTGGTATTTGTGTGATACCAGATTATGAGAATAAAGGAATAGGACAAGAAGCCATTAAGTTTGTTGAAAGTGAATTTCCAAGTGCAACTATTTGGACTTTGGAAACACCTGCGGATAAAAAGAGAAATCATTATTTTTATAAAAAAGTGGGATATACTATTTTAAAAGAATATATGGTTGGTTCTGTGAATATAGTGTTGTTTGAAAAGAAAATGAACCAAACAAATAACACCTGGCACTTATGATATTGTTGGTAGATATAAAGTTGTTATAGGTGAAAGAGCTTTTGATACCATACGGTTAGTATTAATAGCTTGTGATGGACAAGTATCTGATTTTTATATTGATACTAATGGTAGAGAGATTATGCATAGATTTTGGGTTTTAGATAGTTGGGGATATGATGATGATTTAAAGATACCATATAGTGAGCGATGGCCACATATAGAAATTCTGTATCTAAATGATGAAAAAAGAGTGTGTACAGATTATGTTGTTCCTGATTATGCGTTGGAATATAAAATAGTAGATTGATTGGGGTGATAAAATGAATTTGGAAACACAAATTATTGATTCATATTTAGCTGGGGAAAATATTGATAAGTTCAAGAACCATTGGATTTATTAGACTGTTGGTCAAGGTGAGTTTAAAGGTAAAAATATTTTTAACAAGCCATCATCTGACAATATAGAAAATGTTCAAAGGCTTTATGATGAAGTTAAGCAGTGCTTGGTGGATTTTCAACCCTTTAACAGAGAACTTTGGGATATACTCTTTCAAAATTGGAGATTGGTATTGGAAAGAGTTGAAGTATATTTGACTATTGGGTTACCTGAACCTAATGACGAAACAGTTATTAAAAGTCCATTAGGAAACAATGTTATTGTTTTAGACTTAGGGTGTTGGACAAAATATTTAGATCATACTATAAGACGGAGTTAAGAGGATTTATGAATTGAGGAGGGAGTTTCTAATGAGAGGATTGATTTTGTATGGTGCAAACTGTACATTGGATGTTTGGGATACACTGAAGAGTGAATTAACAGCACATAATGTTACATTTGTAGAATATCCGCATAATATTACAGAAAAAGCAAACAACGTTTCAGATATTACTAAGTGGATATATGCAACTTATAGAGAAGAAAGGTTCGATTTTATTCTCGGACATAGTATGGGTGGAATTATTGGATTAGAATTAGTTGTAGATTTCAAGTTAAAATGTGATAAAGTGATTTTTATAGAGTCAAATTTGAAACCTGCGAAAAACTTTTATCGAAATTTGATGCTTCCCTCCAACATGGAGAGATATGGTGAAAAAATTATTTCCATGATAAAGGGAGAGGCAAAGTACTATAGTGATAGTTTAAAGAAAACATTGCAGGAGGATTTTGATTATACAGATTATATTAGGAAAATAAATTCTAAAGTTTACGGAATATATGGAGATAGAGGTGAAAAATGCTATGACAATAGGATTAATGATTTGTGCCTTGATGATGATATTGTTGCAAAAATAGACTTCAGATTTGTTGAGGATTCCTGTCATATGCCAATGGTTGAAAACCACGAGGCGTTAGCAGATATCATAGCGAGTATTTTGGCCAAATGATAAAGAGTATGGATATTATCTTTATTAAATATGGTTCACAGTATTCTTATATTGGGTATTGAAATAAGTGAAAAATGAGGGATATTAATATGCAAAATGAACTTAGTGAAAATGTATTTAAAATTTACAATCAAGATATACTTTTGAGAGATATGATTAGTGAAGATATTGATGATTATATAGCTTGGAATACGACTGAGATTGAATGGCAAGATTGGGATGCTCCGTGGGAAAAAGAAGAAAATGAAAATATAGAAGAATTAAAAAAACAGTTATCTCAAAGATTAAATAGAGAATTACCTATAATTCGTAAACGTTTAGAAATATGTAATGTAAATGGAATTCATATGGGATGGGTTTCATCATATTATATTGATGGAGATAAAGAAAAGTTTGCAATAGGAATTGATATTATAAATAATAAATTCAGAGGTAAAAAATTAGGTGAATTAGCAGTTTCACTATTTATATCCTATTTGCTAAAATCTGAATATATGTTAGATATATACACACAAACATGGTCGGGAAACGATAGGATGATAAACCTTGCTGAAAAGTGTGGATTTGAATTGGTAGACAGAGAAATTAATTTTAGAGAAGTTAGAGGAAATATGTATGATAATTTAACTTTTAAATTGAATAAAGAAGTATTTTGGAATAGATTTAAGCATTTAAAATAAAAAACATATGTCCCTCACCTAGTAAGAAGAGGGGGAGTGAATTAAGATTAAATAAAACTATAGAAATTGACAAAGTTATTGCTCATTTTTCACAAGTTCCAAATCCTAAATTATTATTTATTTCAACAGCAAGTGATGGCTCAAGAGGATATATTGGAAGCATAACAAAAATATAAGAGGAACATAAAAAATATCAAAACAAAATAATGAAATATTATTTAAAATGAGTAAATAGGATTTTCAACAACTAACAGGGGGAATATGAAGGGGTAATATTTACTGTGTCCATTTAGAAATTAAACTTTAGTCTTTATAAAAAATAGGAGACATATTATGTATAAAGGTAAAATAACAATTAAAGCAACGGATGAAAATGACTTGTTGAATATAATAAATCTCTGGAATAATGGTGAGGTAATGTTTTATGTTGGTTTTCCTAAGGGTTTTAATGTTACCATTGAACAACTGAAACAATGGTTAAATCGATTTAATAAAAATGAAAGTTGTCGCCATTATAGTATTTATGCTGAGAATACTGGTTATTGCGGTGAAACATATTACTCTATTGATTTTGAACATGATTTAGCCACACTTGACATAAAACTACTTCCTATAGCACAGGGGAAAGGCATTGCTGAGTATGCGTTAAGTTATGCAATTAATAAAGTGTTTGAAAATAATTTAGCAACTAAGGCTTATGTTGAACCTAATCCAGAAAACAAAAAAGCGTGGAAACTTTATAAAAAACTTGGTTTTATAAGTAAACCAAGACCTGAATTTCTTGAGCAAAATGATATATATTTGGAGATAACAAAAGATGTATGGGATAAATAAATATAATTAATGTAATAAAAAATATCCAAAAGGAGGAGAGGATGAATTTAAAAATTAGGACGTTATACTTCGAAATAACACACGGATGTAACCAATCATGTAAACATTGTTATTTAGATGGAGGCATTCATCATAAGATAAGGGAACTATCATAAATAATCAGAGATGATATGAAAGGATTGATAGAATGTATAATAAAGAAATATTAATGTTAATAGAAAATATATCTCCTCACGCAAAAGATTATGTAGACAAAGCATTTGAAAATAATAAAGTTGAGGTGTTATACTCCATATCAACAGAGCAAAATAAGGGAGTATTTATAATAGTTAACAATGATGATTGTTGCATTTTTTATGCTTCTTTTCTTAACGAAAATAATGTGGAACAAATTTTAGAAGTAATAAATAATAAAACTAAAGAATATGTTTCTAAAATAAAGTCAAAAGAAATATGTTTTAACGTATATGGAAATAATCTAAAAATAATTAATTTAGTAAGAAAATTAGGTTTTAAAGCAGATATGGAAGGATACCACCTTGAATATATTGGTGAAGAACTGCCACAATTAAATAATTATAACTTGACTGATAAAGGCTTTGAAAGCAGTATGTCAAAAGAATTTGTTGATTTATTTGATAGTTCATACTATCAGTTAAATATAGATAACGGTTGGAAAATAAATAGCCATGCTGTAAATGAAGAGAAATTTCATCAAGAACTTAATGAATTGAATAAATTTAGTCAAGTACGTTCATTTTGGCTAAACAATGAATTGGTAGGTGCATATATTTTTGAACAGAACTACATTACTGATATTGTTGTGAAGCCGATATTTCAAAATAAAGGATATGGAAGTTATATATTAGCACACTGTATTAGAAATATGAACTTAAACAAATCAATTAAAAATATAAGGCTTCGAGTTGCAAAATCAAATGTTGGTGCTAAAAAATTATATGAAAGAAATAATTTTGTTGATATTGCCTGTTTTGCAGAGCACACATATGTACAAGTATTGTAAAGTTTCAATGTGCATTTTTATTATACGAACCAACACATATTGAGTATTAAAAAAAGTTGAAAGTAGTCATATTAAAAGGCAAAGTGAATTTAGAAAAACTGTATTTTAAATTTAGAATGAAGATATATGATTATTAATTAAAGAACAGTCCACATACTTTGGCATACAAAATATATGGACTGTTCTTGTTGTAAGATAGTATATTTTATTTGAAATACTTTTCTAAATCTTCTACATTATCCATACCAAATATTTCTTCAGCAATTATTTCTAGTATATTTTCTGGTAATGTTATTATTTTATCTTCATAGTCTTTAGGTAAAGACTTAAATTTCTTTCTTAATTGCTTTATAAGTAATTCTGCTTTACCTAAATTTTTACCTTGGGTGAGAACCTTGCTCAATGCCTTTTTCAAGACCTTGCTCAATACCTTTTTCAATGACTTCTTTAAGACCTTGGCCAATACCGTCTTTTCTAGCTTTTTCTTTCATTTCATCTAATATAAAAGCATTACTAGCAATCATTAGCTCCACATCCTGATTTCTAAAATCATGACAAATAGCAACATTAACTATTCTGTATGATTTTTCACTTTATTAACTATATAAAGCGGTAGTATCACAGGATTCAACTACTTAGGTTAGTACCATAATACTAAAATTCCATATTAGCCTTTATAATTTTATCCTCTTATAAAGTACAACAGAATTGCGAGTGTTACTCAGCCCCTAATATTTGTAATCTACCAAAGCCTTTCCTACTAGGTGTACTTTGGCAGTTAAAATCTATATTAAAGTTATTATTAACTTACTACTCCAAGTATTTTCTTCCTATTTACTAACCATAAATCAGGTCTTTCACCTACCTTTCTTTTTAGATTTTTATTTATTTCATTCCATTTTGACCATTCATTTTTCTTATTAAATCTATCTAAATCTTTTACTAATTTATCTTTTAAAATCTTAGGTACTCTTTCTTTAAAATTATAGCTTCTTCTTGCTATAACCATACTAGCACCATTATGAACTACCATTCCATATTGATGACAATATTTATATAATCCTATTTTGCTTGTAAATTGAGGTTTAACTTTTATTATCTCTATTCCTTCTCTAATACAAGCACTTTCAAGCATAGTTAATAATTTACAATATATAAATTGATATTTTATTCTAGCAAATTTACCATGAATATCTTTGTCATTTTTGAATTTTAAATCCTCTATAGCAATTCCACAGTTATAAATTTTGGCTA
This sequence comes from Clostridium frigidicarnis, assembly GCF_900111985.1. GTDB lineage: Bacteria > Bacillota > Clostridia > Clostridiales > Clostridiaceae > Clostridium_Z > Clostridium_Z frigidicarnis. Next base: position 25,249 of record NZ_FOKI01000012.1, on the reverse strand, counting down.
TTAATATAACTTGTTTTGCTAATTCACCGCATAGGTTTTCACGTCTATTTGCTCTAGCATATGACAATTCATGCTGTTTTAAATAAGTATGCCATTTGTAATTACCTTTGTTATCTATCATAGTTAAAGCAAAACCATCTGGATTGGTGTCTATTCCTATAATCCCATTATGCCATGTATAAATAATTTCTTTTTTAAGCATTTCAAAAGTGATATGACAATAATATTTATTATTTCTTTTCAATATTTTCACTTGATAAGTTTCACCACTAGCTAAATGACTTAAAAATATTTCTTTGTAATTTATTCCATTCACTTTACCAGTTTTCTTAGATAATTTTTGTGGCAAATATATTGGAACTTGTATTTTAATTGCTCTATTAGTTGATGTTTTTTCAAACGTAGATATTTCCAAATAACTAATTTCATTTTTAATAATAACTCTTAAGTTTGGATTGCCATTTTTACTCTTATCTCCACGGCTATAAAATCTATTATTTCTACAATCAGTCCATTCTTCTTTAGATATTAAGCCTTTACACCTTCTAATAAACATTTCTTTTGTACCGAAAGTTACTGGTGGAACAGTATTTGTATCAATGAATTTTTTAAAATAATTAGCCTTTCTTTGTCTTTTATCTAATTTACTTAATAAAGCATTTCTTTTATTTTCTAATAGTCTTTTAAAAGAAAACCTTATAGCAGTGCAAAATACTAACATCATACTGTTAATAATTTGTTTTTGCTCTTCTGTTTCATTTATTAATATTGCTTTCATTGTTATTTTCACTATTCTCATCTCCTTTCATTGATAATTCTTTTATAGGTTTTTCTATATATCTTATATGACCACCAGCAGTTTTATATTTAGCTTTTAATTTTTCTTCATTTTGTTATTGTTTTAACAACAGTTGCTACCTCCTTTTTAGCATCTAATATTTTAATAGCTGAATCTGCTAATTGTTCTCGTGTTGTATTTTTAATCCAATGTTTTATAGCTTTCATCTCCGTATCACTTAATGCTTGGAAAAATAAAGCTATTGCTTTTATTCTTTGTAAAAATTCTAATGCATCAATTTTTTGGTCAAGTAAAAATATTGCTGCTGTCACATTTTTATTATCAATATTATAATTTTCAACCCCTATAGAAAGTTATATTCTATATTTTTTCTTTAGTTTAAGTGTTACCTTATATTAAATATATTATAATATATGAAAGTTGGTATACTAAAGAGATTAATAAACATTAAATAAAAAAGGTGTTTAATGATTTTTATAGACATGGAAACTTGAAGTATGAAAATGGAAAATGGTATAATGTGGTATGGTTTGATTTGTTCTTTGTAAAATACACCGTTGAAACTAAGATAAAATATCTAAAGTTATAAAAAAATTAAGAGAAGTATATTGTAGAGGTGTATCAATGAATTTAAGTGTAAAAGAGCTTACAGAAGCACATGCAAAAGAAATTTGTAACTGGGGATATAAAGGGGAATATTGTATATACAATTACCCATCATGGGAACAAATATCTAATGAAAAAAGGAGTATTACAATAGAACAAAAGAGAAAAAATGAATTTTATTCTGTAGTTGATGATTGTAATTGCTTATGTGGATATATGAGATTAATGAATAAAGATGAGTATATTCTTATTGGGATTGGACTAAAAACATGTCTATGTGGACAAGGACTAGGAAAGACATTAATGAAAATAGTAAAGAATCAGTGTAAAAACCTATATCCACATAAAAAAATTGTTTTAGAAGTTCGTTCTTTCAATTGTATTACGTATCGACATGCTGTGTATTAATGGGGGGATTTTGGTAATGAAGTGTAATCAAAAGGTTAAATATATATTTATAGTTTTTTTTAGTATTATACTTTCTATGACCTTGCATGTAATGGCATCAAATTATAGCACTACTCCCAAAGTAGCAAACTGGAGTTTTTTTGTTGAGTTTTTAGGATTGTCATTAACACTAATATTATGGTATTTAATTGCTTTTGGTAGTATTGCTTTTATTTTTTATAGGTTTGAAGATAGGCTTCCAGGAGTAGGTAGCATAAAGGGTTTACGTTATGGTATTTCAATTAGTATTCTTTGGTTAGGAGGTATGATAGAAGGAGTTTCTCTTTCAGGTAATCTTTTAATAAATGAGTTTTTCACTGGTATTTGTGACGCTATACCTATTTTATTAATGGGATTATTATTGGGGAAATTCACAACTAAAGAAAATAACATTGAAAATACAGTTAGTAGTAATAGAAGGTTTTTATCTATATTTATTTTTTCTACTGTATTTTTAGTTGGACGTTACCTTTGCTATTTTACAAATATTATAAAATCTGGTTATCAGTCAAGCCCATACTTTACTTTTATTTGGACTTTATTAATGGGTGCTTGTATAGGAGTAACTTATCTGTTATTAGGTAAAGTAACTAAATCATCATCAGCCTTTTTGAGTGCAACAAAATTTGGAATTATAATATTTGGTGTTAATTGGACGGTTTTTATTATCTTTATACCATTTATTTTTAAAGGGACTTTAATTGGGTCTATTATAAGGATTGTAAGTGATATCTTATTAGTTATTTTAAGTTGCTATATATCAGAATTTTTAGATAAATTCATTGTAAAAAAGGATTAGAGTTTAAAAATTTTGCTGAAAATTTTAGTGTTAAAAACCTGATTATTTTAATAAGGAAGTGGAGAATTTGGAGAAGGAAGTAAAGAACTTATTTAATGAACAAATTTTAGAAGAATCTGCAAGTAGATTTGGTATAGATACTTCTACACTAAATTTACTTGGAAGTTTCCAAAATTATGTTTATGAATATAAAAGACAAAACAAATCATATATTTTAAGGTTAACTCATAGCTCACACCGAAAAGAGGACCTTGTGAAGGGTGAACTGGATTGGATCTTATATTTAGTTAATAATGGAGTATCAGCTTCAAGGCCTGTCTATTCCATACATGGCAAATTAACAGAGAAAATTGATATAGATGATTCCTATTTTATTGCTACTTCTTTTGAAAAAGCTGAGGGCAAGAAGATTGGATATCCTGAATGTCTTAGTAATGACGAATTATTTGAGGAATGTGGTAGAGCAACAGGAAAAATACATTTCTTATCTAAGAAATATAGACCATCATCAAAAGAAATTCAAAGACATGAATGGAGAGAAAATTACTATTTGAAAAATATAAAGAAATATATTCCTGATGACCAGCATAAGGTGTATGAAAGTTATGAGTCTATAGTAAATAGAATTAATCAGCTCAATAAAGAGTCAGATTCATTTGGACTTATACATGGAGACATTAATGTTGGAAATTTTCTGTTAAGTGACAAAGTAATTAATATTTTTGATTTTGATGAGTGCCAATATAGTTGGTTTGTAGAAGATATAGCTATTCAATTATTTTATATTATTTATGTATTTTTAGATGATAGCATAGAAGAGAGACAAGCTCAAACATATGGTTTTATGGAAAATTTCATGAAGGGTTACTATAAAGAAAATTATATAGATGAATATTGGTTAAAACAAATACCTATTTTTCTTCAACTAAGAGAGCTTATTGTTTATATAGGATTGCAACGTAGTGTTGATTTTTCTAATATGAATCAATGGATGGAAAATTATATTTCGCAAAGTAAATTGAGAATTGAACAAAAAATTCCTATAGTAAATGAAATTATAAAAAGTTAAATAGTGGATTTAATTAGATTTATTTGCCTTGGTATATAACATAACTAAGTAAAGAGTGATGAGGTTTAGGGAGGTTGAGTAATGGATGATCTAATAATAAAATCACTTAAAGAATTTGTAAATAAATCAAATATGATTTTAAACAATAGTATATTATCTGCTTATTGTTTTGGTTCAGCGGTTTATGATGATTTTCATAGTGGATATAGTGATTTGGACTTTTTTATTATCATTAATAAAATAATAAGTGAAGAGGAATTTCAAAAATTTTCATCATGGAGAACTGAGCTAAAGGCCTCAAAGCATCCTTGTTTTTCTGTATTAGAAGGAGAAATAATTTCTCAACATTCAATTAAAAATGATATAGAATCCAATGTAATATATTGGGGTACATCAAAAGATAGGTTGAATAAAAAGTATGGATTATCTGGATTTTCATTAAGAGGGCTGATAAATAAAGGGTATTTAATTTATGGAAAAGATTTAAGAAAAGAATTACCATATCCAAGAGATGAAGAAATGTTGTCTCAGGTAGATTCCATGATAGAAACAATTATAAAATATGCACAAGTTGCTAATGAAGATATTCATTCTGTAGATTGGTTATTTTTAATAAGCCAATCAATTTATTGGCTTAAAACATTAGAAATTAATGGAAAGACGAATTCTGCAAAATGGATAATAGATAACTGTAATTATGGTTGGAGTGACACTCTACAGAAGGCAGTAGAAATACGGCAGTCACCTATACTTGCCAAATCATATGAAAATAAAAAATGGCTTAAAAATTTAGGCCCTTTTATACAGTGTGCCTGTAATACTCTAATTTTAGAAAGAAATGAATTTGTATTAAAATTATAGGTAGAGCTTGTAGTGGTAGTTAATTTACACAATTGTATGAAAAAAATGAATTACAATAAGTGTAATAAGGTTAGTAACTAAGGGGGAAATATAATGAATATTAATGGCATAAAGGCAATTTTATTTGATTCAGGTCGTACTCTAAACGTACCGAGAACAGGACATTGGTTTATTACACCTAATTTTTTGAATATTATTAAAAATTCACAATTTCATTGCACTGAAGAAGAGATGTATGAGGCAATGAGAAAAGCTTACGATCATATTAATAAAATTCTATTAGTTGAAACTGAAGAGCATGAATTCTCTATGTTTAAAGAGTTTTATGAAATTGTATTAAAAGAGCTCAATTATCCTAATATTAATAAAGAGATTATTGAGCTTTTAGCAAGGGACAATGTATATAATGATGAAAAATTTTTGTTCTTTGATGATGTGGAACCAGCTTTAATCAATTTAAAAGAAAAATATTTATTAGGCGTAGTTTCAGATACATGGCCATCATTAGAAAGAGTATTTATCAATAAGGGGTTAAAACAATATTTTTCAACCTTTATAATGTCATCTATTTATGGTTCGTATAAAGCCGAAAAGACTTTGTTTAAAATAGCTGTTGAAGAGTTAAATGTTAAGCCTGAAGAGGTGATATTTGTAGATGACGGTGAATCAAATCTTATAGCAGCAGAGGAATTTGGAATGGTTCCAATATTAATTGATAGGTATAATAGAAAAGACCTTAATAGCAAATATCCTATAATTAGGTCATTAAATGAGTTGTTAGAGCTATAAATTTAAAAAACTATTATATCTAAAATGGCAGATAAATTATTATCACAAAACAATAAACGATTACAAAAATTGGGCAACAATATAGATGGAACAATTTGGTGATTTCATTTTAGAATGTAATAATACTATTTAAATAATAGAGAAAAAAGGAGTTAGTAATGGTGGAAAAATATAAAGTAATAACTCTTTGTGGAAGTACAAAGTTTAAGACAGAGTTTTTACAAGTACAAAAGGAATTAACACTAAAAGGAAACATAGTGATTTCAGTAGGATTATTTGGACATGCTGATGGTGATTATGAAAATATTATTACTACTGATATAAAAATAATGCTTGATGATATGCATAAGAGAAAAATTGATATGGCTGATGAAATATTTGTAATTAATAAAGGTGGATATATAGGGAAAAGTACAAAAAGCGAAATAGACTATGCCATAAAAATAGGTAAAAAGGTAAACTATTTAGAATAAAATGAAAAGGTAAAATACTTAATACTATAATCTTATTTAACTAATAAGGTCATGTATTAAGTATTTTTTATTTGATTATTATTTCAGCTTGAATAATTTCACAAATAATGTTGAAAGTAAGTTCATCTAGGGGGTAGTCATTAGATAAAAAATATACTTCTCTCTTAAAGATACATTTTTAAAAAATATACATTGACAGGCGAGGTATATATAGAGTAATATATACATAAATAGGGAAATAAAGAAATATAATTAGGAAGTGGTAAAATGTCTATAACTTCGGACATAATAAGAGGTCATACAGAAACTATAATTTTAGCAAATTTATCTGAAAAAGATAGTTATGGCTATGAAATTAACAAAGCAATACAAAAGAAGACAGACAATAAATATGAATTGAAGGAAGCTACTTTATATTCAGCATTTAGAAGGCTTGAGCAGGCTTCTATGATAACTTCATATTGGGGGGATGAAACAACTGGAGCTAGAAGGAGATACTATTCTATAACGAAATTGGGACTTTTGGCATTAGAACAAAACAAGGTTGATTGGAATGAAGCAAAAGAATTAATAGACAAATTAATTAATGAGGTGAGTTAAAAATGTATGAAAAATTACGTAAAGAGGTAGATGAGCTTTTTAAAGATGCACCAAGGACGGCTAGAGCAAATGAACTTAAAGAAGAGGTTCTAGCAAATCTTATAGATAGATATAATGATTTAATATCTGAAGGAAAAAGTGAAGAAGAAGCTATTAAAAAGGCTATTGCAGGGGTTGGAGATGTAGATGAACTTATAAGTGCACTTAGAAAAAATGATGTCTTTAACTATGAAGAAATGAAAAAAGATAAACAAAAATCTGCTTTGATTTTATCTGTTTCAGTAGGTTTATATATAATGAGTGTTGTAATTCTAATACTGTTTACTGAAGTTTTCCATATTTCAGGAGAGATATCGGTATGCGTTATGCTTACAATGGTTGCTATAGCAACGGGGCTTATAATATATAATTCTAAATCTCATACTAAATATGTAAAATCAGATGATACTTTAGTAGAAGATTTTAAAGAATGGAAATCTACAAATACAGAGAAACAGAAAATCATGACATCGATAAAATCTATAATGTGGACAATTACTGTAGCTATATACCTTCTTATAAGTTTTGGATTTAATAGTTGGAGATATTCATGGATTATATTTATTATATCAGCTGCAATAGAGAAAATAATTACTTTGATTTTCCAGATGAAGGAGTAATATTATGGATAAAAAATTAAAGAAAATAAGCATTGCAATATGGGGAATTATTGCAATATCACTTACAATCTTTCTTATATATGCAATTGTAAATGATAATGAAGAGAGTGGAAACTTCTTGGTATTTAATTTAAGAAATACTAAAACTACTGTGCAAAAGGAAGATAATATATCACTTGATAAATGTGAAAATATTACTTTAGATTTTTCTAGTTATGATGTGGTGATATCATCCACAGATGATGAAAATCTTAGGGTTGTTCAAAAATCTAGTAGTACATTAAAAGAGGAAGAAAAGTTTTCTTTTTCAAAATATGATAATACTATTGCAATCGAAGAAGGTAAATCAAAACATGAATTTGGTATATTTAACTTTGGAAGTTTTAACAATGAAATAGAGCTTTTTATACCAAAGAAATATAATAAGAATTTAGAAGTAAAGACTAGATCAGGTAATATAGACGTAAAAGATGTCATGAATTTAGATAAGGTAAACTTAGCGCAAAGTTCAGGTAATTTCAATAGTAAAGAAAGTATAACTGCTAATGAAGTTAATTTAGAAGCTAGTTCAGGTAATATAAAAGCACAAACACTAATAACTAAATTATATAAAATAAAAACATCTTCTGGAAACGTAGATATAAAAACACTTTCAGGTTCAGGTGAAGTATATGCAAGCTCAGGTAATATAAAGATAGGTTACAGAGAAGTAGGGGAAGAATTAAAGGCAAATGCAAGTTCAGGAAATATAAAGTTAAATCTTCCAAAAGATATAAGCTTTGAGTTTTATGGACAATGTACCTCAGGAAATATAGATACAGATTTTGATGTAAACTATAAAAATAAAAAGGGAAATGAAGCAACAGCTAAGATAGGAAACGAACCATATAAGAAAATAAATGTAGAGACTAGATCAGGAAATATAGAAATTAATCAAAATTAATAATATAGATGTGGTAACAAATAAAAAAGACTTAAAGAGACAATAGTATTTATTGATTTCTTTAAGTCTTTTTATTTTTCATATAGAATATGCCTTCAAAATTAATTTTCAAATTTAAAAAGTATTTACTGAATTATGCTTTAGCTATATACTAATTATAACATTAAATTCAAAATAATGTATATGGGGTTGTGGTAAAACTATGATTGAACAAATTCACACTGAAAGGCTAACAGTGCGTAGGTTTTATAAAGGTGATTGCAAAGATGTATATGAATATTTAAGTGATAAGGATGTAATGAAATATATTGAAGATCCATTTACATATGAAGAAACTGAAGAATTTATTAATAAAATTTCTTGTGAAAATCCAAGGGTATATGCATTAGTAGAAAATTCAACAAACAAAGTCATAGGACATGTTATATATCATCCTTATGGATATGATAATGTATATGAACTTGGGTGGATAATTAATAAAAATTATCAGGGGAAAGGATATGCCATAGAAATAGGACAAGCTTTAATAAAATATGGATTCGAAACCTTGAAGCTACACAGGATTTTTTCTACTACTGTGATGGGAAATAATCAATGCTCTAATTTATTAGAGAAATTAAATATGAAAAGGGAAGCTGTCTTTAGGAAAGGTAATTTTCATAATGGAAGTTGGATAGATGAATATTGGTATGCAATATTAGAAAATGATTATTTTGATATAAGTTAATAAATACAATAATGCAAACTAAGTAAAATATTATTTATAATGGAGGTATATATGGGAAAGGAACTGTCAGAAATGACACTGGAAGAGTTGTGGCAATTATTTCCTATCATCTTAAAAGAACATAATGTTCACTATAAAGACTGGTATGAAATTGAAAAACAAGAACTTTTAAATTATATTGATATAAAAAATATTAAGCGAATTAATCACATAGGAAGCAGTGTAGTTGAAGGTTTGATCACTAAACCAACAGTAGATATTTTATTAGAAATAGATAATAAAACAGACATTGAACAGTTGACAAGTATTCTAACGCAAAACGGTTGGGGATTGATGTCCTCTCAAAAAAATCCCTACAGCCAACTATCATTCTGTAAAGGGTATACAAAAAAAGGATTTGCTGAAAAAGTATATCATTTGCATATTCGTTACTACGGCAATTGGAATGAATTATATTTTAGAGATTACCTTGTAGAGCATAAAGAAGTTGCTGATAAATATGGTAAACTTAAATTAGGGCTGATAGAGAAATATGAGCATGACCGAGATGGCTATACAAACGCAAAATCTGATTTTATTTTAAAATATACAGGAAAGGCAAAAGAAAAATATGGTGACAGGTATAAGCCAATAAAATAATCATAATCTGCATTAATTTTAACAAACACAATATTCTTAAATTGTTTACTAATTATAATCATAAAACAAGTTAATTGTAGACTACATTGTTTATATATAGTCTATGTATAAAATATTATAAATACGTATCTTGCCAGTTATATACACGAGATATATTTGAAAGGAAGTAAAATATGAATATACAATTTAAAGATATTAATAAAGAAAATTGGATTCAGTGCATATTTTTGACTACCGATAAAGAAAACAAGCATTCTCTTTGTGAAGAGTTTGTGGCATCAAATGCTTTGTCACTAGCTCAATCAAAAGTAGAAAAAGGTTGGATTACTAAAGCAATATATGATGAAGATAAGATGATTGGATTTACAATGTATGGATATTGTCATGAAGATAACTTTTATGAGATATGTAGACTTATGATAGATTATAAGTATCAAGGAAAAGGATATGGAAAAGCAGCATTAGCGAGAATTATTGAAGAAATGAAAAGGTTTAAAGGTTGCAATGAAATATTTTTATCTTTTGATCCTGAAAATGAAATAGGTAAACATATTTACGAAACTTTTGGATTTAAGGATACAGGTAAAATTATTGATGATGAATTATTATATAGTTTAAATTTAAATAATTAATTTTATATATGGTTAGGAGAATAAAATGAATTTCACAAAAATATTAAAAGAGTTTCCAGTAATAGAAACTGAAAGAATTAGATTAAGGCAGTTAAAAAAAGAAGATGCTGATGAATTATTAAAATATTATTCAAATGAAAACGTATATAGGTATCTTGATTGGAATGGACCTGAGACATCAGAGAAAAGCTATAAAGTTATAGACATATGGAATAAAGGATATATTAGTGGATGGATTATTCGTTTTGCAATAGCTGATAAATTAACAGATAAAATTATAGGAACTATTTTCTTAAGTGAATTTGAAGGTAAAAGAGCTGAGATTGGATATGAATTATCAGAAAATTATTGGCGTCAAGGAATTATGTCAGAAGCAATAGGACGAATACTATCATTAGGTTTTGAAAGATTAGGTTTAACAAGAATTCAAGCCTTTGTATGTGAAGAAAATATAGCTTCGAAAGAGATCTTAAAAAAGTTTAACTTTAAAGAAGAAGGATATTTAAGACAGTTTGAATGTCATAATGTTACTGGGGAATGTAAAGATATGTATGTGTATGGTTTGATAAACACAGAATTTAAGAAGTAATAAATGATAAGAGTTAAATTCACTTAAAAATCAATCTAATGAATTTAAGGAGTGGTGTGATGAAGATTTTAGAGACAGAAAGATTAATATTAAGGAAATTCTCAGAAGATGATTGGAAAGGTTTGCATGAGTATCTTTCACAAGAAATAGTGGTTAAATATGAACCATATAATGCTTTAACAGAAGATGAATGCAAACAAGAGGCATTATATCGTTCGAAAGAAGATGCCTTTTGGGCGGTTTGTTTAAAAGATAATAAGAAATTAATAGGTAATGTGTATTTTCAGAAACAGGAGCCTGAAGAATTTCTTACATGGGAAATAGGTTATGTTTTTAATCCTATGTACTATGGAAACGGTTATGCTACAGAGAGCTGTAAATCAATTCTAAATTATGGATTTGAAGAATTAAAAGCACGTAGAATAATCGCTATGTGTAATCCAGAAAATACAGCTTCATGGAAAGTGTTAGAAAGGTTAAATATGCGTAGAGAAGGACATTTATTTAAAAATATATTCTTTAAATATGATGAAAAGAGAAATCCTATTTGGAATGACACATATGAGTATGCAATGTTAGCAGATGAATGGGTTATTTTTGATAAATAATTATAATTTTGTTGATATTTTTGTTTTGAAGAGTATACGATAGATAACTATTATGTCGTACAATTAAGTTTATCAAGCGTATAATGAAGGCGTATGTAAGATAATTAAACTTGATTTTTATACATGTATGCTCACAAGTACTATGTACATATATTACTTGTGAGCATCTTTGCAATATTTATAGCAGTAAAGGCAATAAAAAAAGTAAAGATTCACACTATAATATTATTATAAAGCAGAATTAGCATAATAAGAGGGAAGACAAAAAATGAAAATAAACTATTTTGTAAAAACTCACAGGTTAGGAAACAAGTATGGTGTTTTAGATGAAGAAAAAATAAATTTTAATTTGACACAAAAGGCAATTCAAAAAATATATATACAATAGTATTTAAAAGGAGAAATTGATAATGTTTATTTTGATGTTAAAATATATAAAACCACTTGAGGAAGTTGAGAAGGAGTTAAAGGCACATGTAGAGTATTTAGAAAAGTATTATGCTTTACAAAAATTTATTTGTTCTGGCAGAAGAAATCCAAGGACAGGTGGAGTAATTCTTTGTAAGGAAAACAATAGAGAAAAAGTAGAAAGAATAATTAAAGAAGATCCATTTTACATTAAAGAAATTGCAGAATACGAAATAGTTGAGTTTTTACCTACTAAATATGCTAATGGATTTGAAAAGTTTATAGGTGAATAAGGTTTTTATATTAAGCATGGATACCATATAGATGGGATATTAGATGATTATCCATTAGGGCATAAGAGATACTATTTAAGAAAATATTTGGGTAAATCTTAAATTAAAGATTGAGAGGAGTGGTAAGCAAGTGACAAATAAGGATATGAAAATAGACAGATCTTGTTTTGATAAATTTCCACAATTAGAATCTGAAAGATTGATATATAGAAAGGTAAATTCAGAAGATTTAGAAGATATATTTAAAATTTATAGTGATCCTGAAGTTGCTAAGTATGATTGGTATGAACCAATTAACACTAGGGATAAAGCACTTTCTATAATAAATAACTATACAAGTGAATTTGAAAATAAAGAAGAGATTACATGGGGTGTGGCAAGAAGGGATGATAATAAAATCATTGGTTATTGCAATTTAGGTGACTTTGATGATGATTCAATAAGAAGTGAGATTGGATATGGATTTAAGTGTAGTGAATGGAATAAAGGATATGCAACCGAAACTATAAAAACTTTAGTGAAATTCGGATTTGAGATTATGTGTCTTAATAGGATAGAAGCTATTGTAACTCTTGGTAATGATGCATCTATAAAAGCTTTAAAGAAAGCTAACTTTGTTCAAGAGGGTATCTCTAGAGAAAGAACCTTTATGAAGGGGAAAGTTGTGGATGATGTTATGTTAGCCATAATAAAAAAAGATTATAAGCTATAAGTGGTTAGATAATTAATAAAGTAGATTTTATGAGGAGTGGAGAGGATAGCTTGGATAAAAAATACTTATTTGATAAGATAGTTTTAAATTACGAAAAGAGACGCCCAAACTATGGAAGTAAAGTATTTCAAGATATTATAAACTATTCAGGTCTTACTAAAGATAAATCAATAATAGAAGTAGGATGTGGTACTGGACAAGCTACAGAACCTTTTCTAAAAACACAGTGTAGAATAACAGCAGTTGAATTAGGGGAAAATCTTGGCTTGTATACAAAGAAAAAATTTAAAGACTATACAAATCTAGAGGTTATTATATCAGCATTTGAAGATTACAAATTTGATGATAATAAATTTGATATGTTATATTCGGCAACAGCTTTTCATTGGATACCAGCTGAAATTGGATATAAAAAATCATATAGAATAATAAAAAGTGGTGGAGCACTGGCTTTGTTTTGGAATAAAGCATCTGTAAAGAATAAAGACAACATAGTACATAGAAATATACAATCTATTTATGATGAGTTCCTACCACAATGGAGTAAGAAAGCAATTAATAATGAAGATAAATATTTGTACTCAAGTATAATAAATGAAATAAAAAAGTGTGGATTTATTGATATTGAGTTTAAAACATACCACAATACTAGAGTAATGACTGGAGTTGAATATATAGAATTATTAAACACGTATTCAGATCATATAGCTTTAGATGAATCAATAAGAATACCATTATTTAAGGCTATTAGGGATACTATTGAGGAATTAGGGGATGAAATAATTATTAATGATACAGTAGAATTATATCTTGCACGAAAAGATTAAATTACAAGAAAGTTTAAAGTAATTATAAGAATTTTTGATGTTTAATGGAAAACCCATGGCTTGAAAAGGAGAAAGATAAGATATGAGAGTAATTACACTTATAGAAAATACTAAAGATAGTTCAAAGAATTTAACTAGTGAACATGGATTATCTCTTTATATAGAAACAAATGGTAAACGCATACTTTTTGACACAGGTAGAACTAATAACTTTATAATTAATGCAAAAAAGCTAGGAATAGATTTAGAGCAAATCGATGCTACAATTATTTCACATGGTCATGGTGATCATGGAGGGGGGCTTTTATCCTTCTTAAAAATAAATGATAAAGCAAAAGTATATGCAAAAAGATATATAGATGAAGATTATTATTTTCGTACAATGTTATTTAGTAAAAGTGTTAGGATCAACAAGGAAGTATTTACACAATATCCAAATAGATTTGAATATGTTGATAAATTTACAGAAATAATGGATAACATATATATTGTTTCTGATATAGAAAAACCATATGAAGCTCCAGAAGGAAATAAATATCTGTTTGTTAGAGACAGAAATAAAGTAGTTAGGGATACATTTCAACATGAACTAATTATGGTTGTCAAGGAGAATGATGAACTAATTATTTTTACTGGATGTTCACATAATGGTACAGCTAATATGATTGAAACAGTACAAAATAGGTTTCCAAATTTAAAAATAAAAGCAATAATAGGTGGTTTTCATTTAGTTAGAATGCCTTTAATAAAGGCATCAAGTGCATCACAAAATGAAATTGATACACTTATAAATAAGATATTAGATGAAAACATAGAAAAAGTTTATACAGGTCATTGTACTGGGGAAAAAGCATTTAAGAAATTGAAAAATGTTTTAGGTAGTAAGATTATATATATTAGAACGGGTACAGAATTAAATATTTAAATTTTTTAGAAATAAAAGAAATATACAATACTTAGGGGGGCAAAATGATAACTATTATGCCAATATGCAAAGCAGATTTAGAAGAATTAAGAATACTTTATGATAATGGATTTGATGGAGCTGCTACTGATTTCAAAAAGATGAATGAAACCTATGATTTGATGAAAGATAATCCAAATTATATGGTTTTATGTGCAAAATATAATGGGTATATAGTTGGCTCACTTATGGGGATTATATGTAAAGAATTTATAAGGGACTGCAAAACATTCATGGTAATAGAAAATGTTATTGTCTCAAATGAATGTAGGCGCATGGGGATAGGAAAAATGCTAATGGATAATATTGAAAATGAAGCAATGAAAAAAGGATGTTCATTTCTTATGCTTTTATCACGTGTAGATAGAAAAGGAGCACATAAATTTTATGAATCATTAGGATTTAATGGTGATATATCAAGAGGATTTAAAAAATATTTATAGTTAATAATAAAAAATGAGATGAAACAATAGCTTGAAAAACTGACTTAGGTATAGAGGAAATTAAAAAACTAAAAAATAGAAATAAAAACCTGTATCATTAAGATTTTCTACAAATCAATATGATACAGGTTTTTTATTTATCTTCATCACCGGATTTTTCAGCTTGCTTTATTATGAATTTAATACTTGCAACTTTAAGATCTTCTTTAATTTTTTCAAAACTTACCATTTGATTAGGTGAAAACTTGATAAATTTTTCCTTAATTGAAAATCTATAAGGGTTAAATTTCTTATCATTAGGATTAATCATTGAAGTCAAAAAAAATATATATAACACTGTTTCCCTAAGAATAACTTATAGGAAGCAATTAGATTTTACTATTAATTTATTTTTTTAATCATACATTAACACCTTATTTTTTATAGTATAACCTTAGTAAAATAAGTTATATTCAAGGCTTTTTCATCTGAAATTGGTTATATTTCCAGTAAAAAACTTAGGAAACTCAAGGAGGATAAAAAATATTGTGACAGTGTGTCATATTACTTATTGACACATGACACACTGTCATGTATAGTTAGTTTACGACACGTTGTCACTTGTTAATTAGATTGGAGGATAAATAATGCCTAAACAAACCTTTTTTAATTTATCTGTAGGTAAACAAGAAACGTTAATTAATGCGGCTATGAAAGAATTTTCAAGAGTTCAATTATTTGAAGCATCGATTTCTAATATTGTTAGGTCAGCTGGGATACCAAGAGGGAGTTTTTATCAATATTTCGATGATAAGGAAGATGCATTCTACTTTTTATTGGATAATCACTGTAAAGAAATGCAAAAGAATTTTATTTTGAGCTTAAAGAAAGTAGATGGAGATATATTCGAGACATTTATTGAAATGTTTCAATCTATGATGAAAAACTTTCAAAACCAAGAAAACCGCAGCTTTTTTAAAAACATTTTTTTGAATATGAACTATAAAACAGAAAATACATTGACCCATAATGTGAACGAGAAAATGTGCAATGATCAATTTTCAGAAATCATTGGATTAATAAATACAACAAATTTGAACGTTACAAAAGAACAAGAAATATTTCATGTCTTAAAAATTATCATGGCAGTGACGTTTCAAAATCTTATTCAAAATTTCGCAATGGAATTACCCTTTGAGGAATCCATAAAAAACTATACTTTAGAAATTAATATGCTCAAAAAAGGGCTTTGTCGGGAGGATTAACAATGAATTTATTAGAAATCAAAAATATCAATAAATCTTATACGATTTATAAACAGGAAAAAACTAAAATACTTCACGATGTAAATCTAACTTTTAATAGAGGTGAATTTGTATCCATACTTGGTGAATCAGGGTGTGGTAAATCAACTTTAATGAATATCATTGGTGGGATGGATTCTGACTTTGAGGGAAAGGTCCTTGTAGAAGGAAAGGATATAAAAAATATGAAGGAAAGTGAACTTGATGATTACAGAAAAAGTAAAATAGGGTTCATATTCCAAAGCTTTAATTTAATACCTCACCTCAGCGTGTTAGAAAATGTATCAATTGCTATGCAAGTAGCTGGTAAAAGTGAAAAAGAACAAAACGAAAGAGCAAAAGAACTTTTAACTGAAGTGGGATTAAAAGATCACATGACAAAAAGACCAAATCAGCTTTCTGGAGGACAAAAACAACGTGTATCAATTGCTCGTGCATTGGCCAATGAACCAGAAATCATTTTAGCTGACGAACCCACAGGTGCTTTAGACAAAGAGACGAGTCAACAAATATTAGATTTATTAGATAACATAGCAAAAAAAGGAAAGTTAGTTATAGCAGTAACCCATTCTCAAAAGGTTGCCGATTTTGGTAGTAGAATTGTCAAAGTTGATGATGGAATAATTTTAGAAGACATTAATCTTAAGAAAGGTTATAAATCTACTAAAAAGGTACAAAAGGAGAGTTCAAAAAGTCTAAGTTATCTATCTTCATTTAAGCTTGCATTGAAGAATATGAAATTGAATGGAAAAAGAAACATATTAGTAGCTTTAGGTGGTTCCATAGGTATATTAAGCGTAATTTTAATGTTGTCTTTAGGTAGTGGAGTAACAAGCTTTATTAATGACGAAATCAGTTCTAGTATGAATCCCTTAATGATTGAGGTTACTAAAAATGCTGAGGAGGGAGCGAATGGTCAAGGTCCTCAAATGTCTATGTTCTCAGAAGGAACACCTTTAAACCAATCAGATATTGATCAAATTAAAAGTATCAACAATGTAAGCAGCATTGAGAAAGTATCATCTTTTACTATGAAAAGTAGTGCAGGATATGAGGACAAACGTTCAGATATCATGCAATTTATTACAATGACAGAATCGGTTAAAGAGGACAAGTTAGAAGAAGGAAACCTTCCAAATGAAAATGAAGTTCTGTTAACAACAAGTCTAGCGAAAGCATTAACCAGTGAGGAAGAATACAAGTCCTTGATTGGTAAAGAAATAAGTGTTTATGTGAATGAAGTAAATGGAGACAATAAACCTATTATTATTGAAAAAAAGTTAGAAGTATCCGGTATATATGAAGCAGAAGGTATGGGACCCCAGGGAATGACTATTGCTTATGTACAATATGAAACTTTAGAAAATACATATTCAGAGCAGGGATTGACTTTAAATCCAACACAAATAAATGCATTTACTGATAAAAAAGAACATGTAGAAAATATTAAATCTACATTAAAAGATAAAGGGTTTGCAAGTTCACAAATGGTGGAAATGCTGAAACAAGTTACATCATATTTAAATATGGCTACTGCAACTCTTGCTGGAATTTCAGGGATTTCCCTTATTGTGTCGGGAATTATGATTCTAGTGGTTCTCTATATAAGTGTAGTAGAGAGGACAAAGGAAATAGGAATTTTACGTGCAGTTGGAGCTAGGAAAAAAGATATAAAACGTATCTTCTTCTCCGAATCTGCTTTACTTGGTTTATTTAGTGGTTTAATAGCTGTGACAGGTGCTATCATAGTAAGCCTAATTGGAAATAGTATGTTGTTCAATAGTTTTGGAGCAAAGCTTATTGATCTAACTGGTCAAACTATGCTTATCGGTATATCTGTAAGTGTGGTTGTAAGTATAATAGCAGGATTCATGCCTTCATCAAAGGCAGCGAAGCTGGATCCTATGGAGTCTTTAAGATATGAATAAAGTAGTAATTTGAACCAAACTATACATAAATTTTAATACCAGATACTATGATTAGTAGCAGAGTAAAAAATAAATATAGTTGTATAAAAGGCGAATCCTTGTTATAACAAGGATTCGCCTTTTTATATCTTTTTCTTCTTCATGAATTATATATGTAAATTATTACAAAAGGACAATAGAAAAAGAATTTAAATATAGCATTAGATCCCGAGGTTTTGGAGGAAGTTGAAAATGTGTTATAATATGTATATATTAGTAAATTTTAAACTGTAATAGTAAATGATAGCGCAGTAAATGAAAGGTGGTGGATAGAGATGAATCTAGAAAAGATTAATAGATTGAAGGAAAACTTTAAATTAAGAAATATAGAAGTAGAGTATTTTGAGACTTTAGAAGATGCTAAATCATGTATATTAAATACTGTACCTATTGAATCTACTATTGGAATTGGACACTCAATTACACTCCAAAAGATAAATATTACAAATTCTCTAATAGAAAGAGGAAATATTGTATATGATAAAGAACTTGCAAAAAATCGAGAGGAATGCAAAGCCTTAAAGAAGAAGGCACTTACAAGGGATTGGTATATTACTGGTTCGAATGCTATATCCATTGATGGGCGAATTGTTAATATGGATCATAGTGGGAATAGAGTAGCTGCAATTACTTTTGGACCAGATAAAGTAATAATTGTAATCGGAAAGAATAAGGTTGTAGATACAGTAGACGAAGCAATAAGAAGAGTAAAAAATATATCCTGTCCTTTAAATGCAAAACGGGCAGGGTTTAATCCTCCCTGTGTAACATTAAATAAGTGCATAGATTGTGTATCAAAGGAAAGAGTTTGCAATAGTCTTTCAATAATCCAAGGGCAATCAGATAATGATAGAATTAAGTTGTTCATCGTTAATGAAGAATGCGGGTTCTAATTATATTAAGTTATAAATATGGAATATTCTTATATAGAATGAAGAAATATAAGAATTAAGAAAAAGCATAAGAGAAAGAAAAGACACTAGATAATTAGTGTTTTTTTAATACAGAAATTTAGGTCGTATTAGTATTTGGTACTGCGTGTAAATACATGTAAAGTCTTAATTACATAGGTTTACACATATTTTTTATAAAATATGTGTAAGGTGACATAACTAATAAAATTAAGTCTCACTATGTAAATTTAGCCAAGAAAAAATATGAAACCTTCTTTAAAAATTGATAATATGGTAGATAAGATTGAAATAAATATAATATATGGGCTTATATATTATAAGTTGGCTATAAAGAAATGATTTTCTATTAGAGGTGATATAAATTGAAAATAAGAGATGAGTATACATGTCCCCTAGAAGTAGTACACGATATAATTAAAGGAAAATGGAAGTCAATAATTCTGTGGCAATTGAAATATGGACCTACATCCCTTTCTAAGTTGGAACATGATATATCAGGTATTAGTCAGAAAATGCTATTGGAACAATTGAAAGAGCTGAAAGAATTTGGTCTTGTTGATAAAGTAAACTTTAATGGATACCCATTACATGTAGAGTACTTTCTTACTGAGGAGAGAGGAAAAAAGATTATACCTGCTTTAGAAATATTACAAAGTATAGGTGTGGACTATATGGTTGAGCATGGAATGACAGCTTTTTTAGAGGAAAAGGGAATCGTTTATTCTACTGATTACCCACAAAAAAGTAAGTAATTTACTTTGTCGCTAATACTACTATAATGTAGTTAATGATAGGGGGTAATAAGAATGAAAAGTGCATTAATATTGGTTGATATTCAAAACGATTATTTTGAGGGTGGAAAGTCTGAATTAAATCACCCTATAGAAGCTACAAATAATGCTAAGGCTATACTTAACTTCTTTAGAGAAAAAAATCTACCTGTTTTTCATGTTCAGCATATAAATCTAGATAATAAAGCTGGATTCCTTTTACAAGGAAGTATTGGAGTAGAAATCAATTCTCTTGTGACTCCAAATAAAGATGAAAAAGTTTTTATAAAGCATGTTCCTAATAGTTTTTTTGACACTGGATTGGCTAAAACTATTTCTGATAATAATATTAATCATATTGTGGTATGTGGAATGATGACGCATATGTGCATTGATACTACAGTAAGATATGCAAAGGACCTAGGGCTTGCTGTAACTCTAATAGAAGATGCTTGCACTACAAAAGATTTAATATGGAAAGGAGATACTATTCCAGCTAAAATTGTACATGCAACATATATGGCCTCTGTTCATGGGATGTTTGCAGATGTTATGACAGCTGAGAAATTTTTGGAAAGTTCTAATATTATTTGTTAAAACAATTATACAGTTAAATATAAAGCACTTATGTGATGTGAAAATACTGTATTATTCAGAAATGAATTTTACGGTATTTGTTTGTTTGCAATTTAAGCTGTACCTTCAACTATTTTAAATTAGATTACATAATTTTAAAAATTAAAAATACAAACAATGTTCTTTGAAAATTAAATAATAGGATATTTGGAAATTAAGAATGATGGTATAAAACGTTTAGGGGTGGATTATGAAGCGATTAATCCGACTGCATTAAGATTTTGGGGAAAATATTTTGATAGTTACACGTATAGCTTTCTTAGGAGGATTGATGAAAGAATTCTTAGATAAAAAAACTAAAAACTAATCATAATCTATCTATTTCATCTTATAATGAGCAGGAAAGGTTTGGGGTTTTAAAAGATTCCAGTATAATGGTAACGGACTTTGGCTAATAAATTGTTCAAATCTGCTTTACATGAAAAGCTTGCAAAGCACACCTGAGAAGCCAAGTGTAGTTGTTCAAGGCTTCTAGGCGTCTTGAACAAAAAACGTTAGCATATAATTTTACTACGCACTTTTCTTATAAAACTTAATAGTTTGGAATTTGAAAATATGTTATAGTATGTATATGTTAGTCAATTTTAAATAGAAATTGTTAAATTATGCGAAGATTATTTATATAAGGTGGTGCAGAATAAATTTGAAAATTCAAAACAAAAAGACATATCTAGCAGTGCTTATTTTAGTAACAATAGATCAGGTTATTAAAATAGTAATTAACAACAATTTTTTTGACAAAATATCTCCCATATTACCTCCGTTGCTATATTTTAAGCCTATGTTTAATAGGCAATATTCATGGCTTAATTCTATGTTACAATTAGGCGTTGGTAAATATACACATATTTTACTAGTAGCAATTATGAGTATATTAATATATCTGTTTTATAAATATCTAAATAAGCAATTTGGGACTAATAAAATTATTAATATTATGTATGCTTTTATATTCTCTGGTGCTATGTGTTCATTAATTGACAAGATTTTTTGGAACGGTAGTTTAGATTACATATTAGTAAATGATTTTTTTACGTTTGACTTAAAAGATGTATATATTAATATTTTTAGTGGGTTGCTAATCTTATCATTGTTCTTAAAAAACAAAGTTTTAAACCAAATTGATGATAATATAGTAAAAGATTTCACTAAATATATTCTACGAAAATTATAAACAAAAATTACATCATTGAAAGAATAAGAATTATTAACGGTTGTAGTTAAATCACATTGTTCTTATAGGATTAAGAAAAAGCATAAGTGAAAGAAAAGACATTAAGTAATTAGTGTCTTTTTTAATACAAAAATTCAGGTCGTATTAGTATTTGTAACTATACGTAAGACTTGATAACACAGGATTACACATATTTTTTGTAAAAGATTACAATGTTGTAGTTGTAAGAATAGCTTCTGAAAGAATAAGGAATGGAGGATTGAACCCAAAAACAAATAAAACTTATATTATTGATGATGTAACAAACTCAGAATATAGACAAGCTGTAGAAAATTATATTTTAGAGCATACAAGAGAGGTTTAATAAATAATTTTGAAAATATTATAATTGTTTATTATTTATAAAATAATTGTTATAATTTAATTAAGGATAATTAATGAAAATTTTAAAATAAATGTTAAAAAAGTTTAATAAGGGGGAGTATTAGCAATGACAAAAAAGAAAAAAATTATAAGTGGATGTATACTAATTTGTTTATTTGGTATTGTAGGGATTTATTCATATGTAAATATTAATAAAAAGAATAACTTTAAGATAAGTCAAGTAAGTTGGGATGCTGAAACGGCAAATTGGTGGACTGATAATACCCAAGATAACATTTATGATGTTAAATTTCAAGTACTTGAGGGAACAGATTTAAGAGAGATAAGTTCTTTAAAATCTACTTACAACATGAAAATTGACTCTAATATTGAGAGTGGGGATTTGAATATTAAAATTTATAACGATAATAAAATATTATTTGAAGAAAGTGGAAGTGTTATTGAAACTATATCAATTTCAAATAATGATAGTAAAAATGTGAGGATTGAAACTACTGGAAAAAAAGCTAAAGGTCATATTAAAATTAAATTAGTATAAAAATGTTGGGATATCTCATTGTTGATTACTATTATGAAATAAAAATTATTTATATAATCTAATTAGAGGATAGCAATGATAGAGATTAGAGAAGCACTCGAGAATAATCTGCAGGAAATCAAAATAATGGTAAAATTAGTTTTTTATCGTGAATGTATTTAGCAACTCTTTACTCATTTTCTTTTACAAATAACTAATCTAACATTTATATTCACAATATTCGATAAAATTAACAATATAAACGGCTGGACAGCATATCAAGTTGGATACTTATATGTTATGGTAAGTTTATCTCAAAGTCTTTATAACTTGTTTTTTAGTGCATTTGTATCATCCCCAGAATATCATGTGAAAAAAGGTAACTTTGATATAGTTCTAATAAAACCAGTGAATGAATTATTTTTTATAATAAGTAAAACATTTAACCAATCAGAAATTCCTAATTTTATTATTAACATAGTAATTTTAATAATTATATTATTAAAATTAAATATCTTAAATATAATTATAGCAACTGCTATTTCTTTTTTTATAGCAATTATTGGTTGTTTAATTATAGCATCCTTTAGTTTAATAATATGTTCTTTTAGTTTTAAGTACACTGAAGTAATGATGGCAATTAAACTTGTAACTAGTTTTTCAGAAGTTGTAAAATATCCAATAACTATTTTCCCAAGAATTATTCAAGGCATAGTTACAATTATAATTCCATTTTCATTTATAAGCTATTATCCAGCTAAAGCATTAATGTATGACCAAAAATACTTGTATATATTATCAATTATAGTATGCTGTATTACATTAATAATATCAATATCTGTATGGAAACATAATATAAAAAAATATTCAAGCACTGGGACATAATAATTTAATAAAATGAATATAGTGTAAAATTTATAAAACAAAGGCTAAATCATACTGAGAATAAATATACTGCTCATAGACATTTAGGAAACAAATTTCTTTTTTAACGTCAAAACAACAAAAACTTAATAATTATTTAAAACACCGTATTATTCAGAAATGATATGCTCCCCTTAAAGTAGACAGATTAAAAAATAAAAATCTGTTGCTGGAAAGGGGAGTATTTTTTTGTCCGGAAGAACTAAATATACAGCAGAGGAAAAGTACGAAATTTTAATGGATTATGAGAGTGGAACTAGCTCAATACAAGAACTCTGCATTAATTACAGTATTAGTACCTATGCTTTTTATAAGTGGAGATACAACTACGAGAAGTATGGAGTAGATGGATTGAGAGAGTCAAAAACTTACAAGAAATATTCAAGAGAACTAAAGGAACAAGTTGTTCTTGAATATCTATCTGGAAAATATTCACAAAGAGAACTTGTGAATAAATATGGATTAACAGATAAATCAGTGTTGAAAAGATGGATAAACAATTATAATAGTCATAGAGAAGTAACGGCAATACCGAAAGGAATGAGAAAATCTATGGCAAAAGGAAGAAGTACGTCTTTTAGAGAAAGAATTGAAATTGTACAGTACTGTATTGATCATAAAAATAACTATCAGCATACTGCTGAGACGCATAATGTTTCTTATCAGCAAGTATATCAATGGGTTAAAAAATATGAATTTGGTGGAGAAAATGCACTTCAGGATAGACGTGGTAAGAAGAATGAAACTGAGCTTACACCCGAAGAGAAAATAAAACTTGAAATGAAAAGGCTTGAGGCTGAAAATGAAAAATTAAGGGCGGAGAATGCATTCCTAAAAAAATTGGAGGGACTAGAAAGGAGGCGGTATTAAGCCGTATAAGACAAGAAAATAAGTATATTGCAATTTCAATGCTCCATGAAAAAGAGAAGTTCTCTGTATCTTTATTATGCGAAATAGCAATGATTCCACGCTCTTCATACTATAAGTGGACAAAGCGTGAAAAAAGCGTTCAAGAGACTGAAAACACGATGTTAACTGCAGAAATTGTTAAAATCTATGATGAAGTAGATGGTATCTATGGTTATCGAAGAATGACTTTGAACTTAAATCATAGGCTAAATAAAAACTTTAACCATAAACGCATCTATCGACTTATGAGACTGGCATCGTTACAATCTGTAATTCGCAGAAAGAAGAAACGTTATGTCAAGTCTGCTCCGCAGCAGGTAGCAGAAAATTTACTAAATCGTACGTTTTCAGCCGATAGGCTGAATCAGAAGTGGCTTACTGATGTTACTGAGTTAAAATACGGTAACTCTCAGAAGGCCTATTTAAGTGCCATTTTTGATCTATATGACAACTCTATTGTCGCATATGTTCTTGACCATTCTAACAATAATGATCTTGTTTTTAGTAACTTAGACCTAGCCTTATCGGCTAATCCGGGCGCAAGCCCTATGCTTCATAGCGATCGTGGTTTTCAATATACATCTTATGGTTTTAAGCGTAAGCTAGATGAAGCTCAAATGACACAAAGTATGTCACGTGTGGGCAAATGTATTGACAATGGACCAATGGAGGCTTTTTGGGGTACTCTTAAATGTGAAAGGTACTATTTGCATAAATATCATACATATGAAGAACTGACTAATGCAATCAATGAATATATTATCTTCTATAATACTAAAAGACTTCAAAAAAGATTAAACGGCCTAAGCCCATTGGAATTTAGGGCTTTAGCCGCTTAAGTAGTTTTTATTATTTCCACTGTCTACTTGACAGGGTGCAGTTCA
>NZ_FOKI01000007.1 GCF_900111985.1 Clostridium frigidicarnis | reverse complement strand
AGTCTTTGGTTTTCAGCGATTAAATCTTCTTCAACTTGTTTAGTCAGCTGCTTAGGATATCCTTGATTACTGCCACCTTTTTTTCTTCCACACCTCTGTTTGTATAATCCATCCACACCTTCTTCAAGATATATCCGATCCCATCTTGAGATGATTGAGTCAGCAATTCCATACTTTTTTTCTGCATCACTAAAACTTAGATTATTATTCCTAATATCTTCTATAACCTTCTGTTTTATTTCTCCACTATACGTTTTTCTTTTGGACATAAAATATACACCCCTTTTTTATTATACACTTCTTATTTTCAGTGTCTAACATTTGGGGTGCACTTCATTTTAGGATTCCCTTAACTTGGATTATTAAAACTTGAAGCAATCTAAAAGTTTTTATTATAATGCAAACTTATTTTTTATCATTTGTGCAACAACATGTGGAGAAAGATTTGAATTATCTATTTTAATATAATTTTGTTTGGATATTTCACTTTCTAATGAATTAAGACGATATTTTGACTCTAACTTCCTGAAAATATACTCCGAGTGTTCAATGTCCCTTTTTGTTGGCTTATTAAGAAGTCTGTTTTCGGTTTTGTTTCGTTCAATACGTAAGTCAAAATCAGCTGCTAATTCAAAATAATATACATCCGCACCTCTTGAAGTAAATAAATCTTCAACATCGTTAATGTAATCCCAATCTTCCTTACAATCAAGTGCCCACATATAAGTGAAAATCATTCCATACTCATGGCTTTTGGAATATGCCTCAAAAATTTCTTTTCTAAACAAATTAGTTAATTGAATTCTTTCTTTTGGCATATTTTCAAATAAATCACAAACAATATCAATTGTCATATGGTTATGAAACAATTTAAGTCCAGTTAATTTTGCAAGTTCTTGTCCTACAGTCATTTTCCCAACTGCATGCGGTCCAAATATAACAACAAGTTTCATCATTACACCTCGCTTAATATAAATATTCTTTGTCTTAAAATGTGGTAAAGCAATTTATATCATAATCTAACTTATGAACCATGTTATCCAAAAATAAAATATATTTTACTATATTGTAGATAATAATATTACAAGTATAACATTAATTTACATATAATAAAATAATTTAAATTTATCCTTGTAAGTATCTAATTATATGTGAACAATTTGTATATAAGATATAAAGTATATAAAAGAAAAAATTAGATAAATATAGGGAAATTATATTAAGATAGTTGAGATAAGGATTTAAAAATTTTGTAAAACAAGAGCTTTATAGTATTATTAACATAAGTATACATTTAAAATATTATTTTGATAAAAGGAGAATTTATGGATAATTATACAACTTCCCAACAGGATATTGGGATAATTGTGGCATGGATGCTTGGTTTGGTGTTTATAATTGCAATGATAAGTGCAGAAAGAAGCAAATATAAAAGTATAATTAGGGCTTTTTTATCAATTACAGTTGTGTATGTAGCATGTGTATGTATATTAAGATTTGATGTATTTGAATACATATACGCATTTTTCATTGTGGCATTTTCTACATTTATTTTAATAGGGGATATATTAAATTTTTATACGTATAAAATAAATTCAAGAATCAAAAATAAATCAATACAATTAAGTTCCACAAGATTCATAGGTTTGATCATTATTACTTTAATTATATTTATGCAAATATGTGACAAAACACAATATAGATTTGTAGATGGTATATTACCAGCTACAATGTTAATTAATTTACCTTTAGATTATTTAATGAATTATCATATTAATATTTATGAAAATGGAATTTTACTTCAGTGTAACTCATTTTTAAAAAGACTTGTTTATAAAAAAGAAATTATTTCATATAAGATCATTGAAAATATAACTTTTTCAGAATATGAAAGAGGCAAATTTAATTTAAAAATAGATATTAAAGAAAATAACAAAAAACATTCTTATAATTACGAAATAAAAAAGAAGGACAAGGAATCAATGATTTCATTTATAAGTAGTTTTATTGATAAAGAAAAGATAAGGGTATTAAGGGAATATGATTTAAATAATACCTTGGTAAAATAAAAGAAAATTTACCTAAATAATAAGATAGAATTTTATTGTTATAATAAAGTACCGTTTAAGATAGAAATTCAAAAAATATGTGTTTTTTTAAGATTCACAAAGTTAAGTAAATATATAAACTACATCATTTTTAATTTCACATAATTTAGAAGTAGAGTGATCTAAACGAGGGGGATAATATGAACATTTATAAGAATTCGGAATTTGATATACCTATAATCATTATATGTATTATTATTTTGGGTTTTGCAGTTACAATGATAAATTTAGAAATAGAAAAAAGTAAAAACAAATATAAAGAGGCAATTATAGGAGTTTTAATTCTTATAGCTATTTTTGGAGTAGGAGCTTTGGTAAAAAAATATAGTGTATTTGAATATTTATTTATTCTAATAATATTTATGTTTGGAATATGCATTTTAATAGGTGATATATTAGTATTTCACATATATAAAATAAAGTCAAAAGATAGAAATAAAAAAATAGAAGTAAAGTATAGTGGAACTATATGTTCTATTTTAGGTACAATACCTATGATAAGAGTGATATTTAGTGATAGAAAAGAAGAAAGTATTTTGGCAATGTTTTTAATACTTATAATGATAATTAACATACCTATAGATTATTTAACAAATCATTATGTTAATATTTATGAAGATGGAATTTTACTTGATGAACATTCATTTTTAAAAAGAATTATTTATAGAAAAGAAATCATTTCATATGATAAGATAAAAAATATTAATTTTTTAGAATATGAAAAAAATAAATTCTTGTTAGAAATAAATAGTGAAAGAGATAAGAAAGGGAAAATTTATAAATGTAAAATAAAAAAGAAAGAAAAAGAAGAAATGATTTTATTTATAAGTGAATTTATTGATAAGGAAAAAATAACAGCATCAAAAGAATACTAGTTGTTATTTTTATGAATTTCCATTTTAAATTATAAATTACTCAGATGAAAATAGAATTATAAGTTTTAGTAAACTATTAGATAAATCGTAAGTATTCTTATAAAAAAATTTAATATATATGTTCTAAAAAAGTTTATTCATTTAAATTTAAACTATGATTTTAGTAATTCATAACAATGTAACTTATCAACTTAGGAACTTTATTAATTAGAACTTGTATATAAAGGGATTATCTAAAGAAAAGAGAGGTCTAAGTATTAGCAAACTATCTGACGAACAATTAGTATTGCTTAGACCTCTCTTTTCATGTTTAGATGATTTATTATTATTGACTTTAACCTTGGGCGAAGGTTTAAAATATCCTTAAAGAGGGGGAGAGTCAATGAAAAAAGAATACAATATAAATGAGGTAGCTAATATATTTAATATAACCACTAATAAAATTAGGTATTATGAGAAAAAAGGACTAATTAAACCGTTGAGAGATGAAAATAATGAATATAGAATATTTGATAAAAATCATATAATGACATTGCAAGCTATTTTGTTATATAGAACTATAGGATTATCAATTAATGATATAAAAGAAATATTAACTAGTAACAGTAATTCTAATTATTTAAATCATTTCAACAAACAATGGGGGATAATAAATGGTGAAATTCATAGATTATCTGGTATAAGGAAATCACTTGAAGGAATAATAGATGATTTATATGAAGCTGATGGTTGTAATATAAATAATAATATATTAGACATTATAGAAAAAACCTATAAGCTAGATAATATTAAAAATAATTGGAAAGATAAATGGAATTTTGATAGCTGGGCAAAAACTTACGATGTGTCAGTAAAAGAAGATAGGGGAAACTTAAAAATTTATAAAAATTACAATCTAATATTAGAAAATGTATTTAATTTAGTTGAAAGATTAAACATTAATTATCCAAGCATTTTAGAAATAGGAGTTGGAACAGGAAACCTAGCTAGTAAGTTTTTAAAAAATAATTACAATATTATTGGAATAGACCAATCCAGAGAAATGTTAAGTGTAGCAAAGGAGAAATACCCTAAATTAAAGGTTAGATTAGGCGAGTTTTTGAAAATCCCATATGGTGATAAGTGTTTTGATGTAATAGTTTCAACCTATGCTTTTCATCATTTAAATAATAGTGAAAAATCAATAGCCATAGAAGAGATGATTAGGGTACTAAAGGATAATGGAAAAATTATAATAGGAGATTTAATGTTTGAAAATAAACAGGATGAAGATAATGTTATTAAAGATTTGTCATTGGAACAAATAGAAGAAATAAGGGATGAATATTATTCACATATAGATTTTTTAGAGGGTGAATTTAAAAAGTTTAATAAGGAATTAACTTATAAAAGAATAGATGATTTTAATTATATAGTATGTATAGATTAGAAGTATTTAATCTATAAAGAAGCAATGTTAAAAAGAGATATCCAGCAATATGTGAAACTAAAAAATTTAATAATTTAAATTAGAGGCTCTTCAATAGTTAGGTTGGAGAGCTTTAGTTTTAGTAAATTTCATAACATTAATTAATAAATTTAATTTATGTTATAATTATTTATACAATTGTAAATAAGTTGACATATTATTGAAGGGATGAATGTTTTTTATGAAGAAAGTTTTTATCATAGAAGATGATGAAAAAATTAGATTAGAGTTAAGCACTTTTTTAAATAGATATGGATATGAGAGCTGTTTTTCAACAGATTTTGAAAATATAATAGATATAGTTTTAAAAGAAAATCCACACATTATTTTATTGGATATTAATTTACCTTACTTTGATGGATACTACATATGTAGAGAGATTAGAAAAGTGTCTAATGTTCCAATTATAGTAGTTACAAGCAGGGATAGTGATATGGATGAACTTATGAGTATGAATTTAGGTGCAGATGATTTTATAACTAAGCCATATAATACACAAATTCTTCTTGCAAGAATTTCATCTATTATCAGAAGGACATATGAAAGTACAAATTTAGATGTTTTTGAGTATAAAGGTATAAAATATAATATGTCTAAAAGTGAAGTTGGATTTAATGATAATACTGAAGAATTAACTAAAAATGAAAGTAGAATTTTGAATGTATTAATCAATAATAAAGAAAATATTGTATCAAGAAATAATCTTATGAAAATTTTATGGCAATCTGAGGAATTTGTAGATGATAATACTTTGACAGTGAATGTTAATAGACTAAGAAGAAAACTTGAGGATATAGGAGCTAAGGGTTATTTGCAAACTAAGAGAGGACAAGGGTATATTCTAACATGGAATTCTTAGAATATTTTAAAGAAAAAGTTATTTTTATTTTAGTACACTTGTGTGTGCTTATATTTACATCTATATTGTTAAATGCCTTAGGTGTAGGAACATATGCTATTGTTTTTACAGTATTTTTAAATTTTATTGGAAGTATTATTTTTTATTTGTACGATTTTTATAATAAAAGAAAATATTATAAAGGCATATATGAGACTTTAGGCTCTTTAGAGAAAAAGTATATTATCTCTGATATGATTGAGGAAGCTACATTCTTAGAGGGAAAGATATTATATGATATAGTATCCCAAACAGATAAATCTATGAATGATAAGATTTCAACTTTTATCAGTGATAATCAAGAATATCAAGAGTACATAGAGTTATGGGTTCATGAAATAAAAACACCAATAGCAGCTACAAAGCTATTAATTGAAAATAATAGGACTAATATTACAGATAGTATAGAGGAAGAAATAGAAAAAATAGAAAATTTTATAGAACAAACGTTGTTTTATGCTAAGAGTAATGAAGTTGAGAAAGATTATATAATAAAGAAATTCAATATTAGGAAGAGCATAAATGCAGCTATTAAGAAAAATGCTAATAGTTTAATTCAAAATAAGGTAAAGGTAGTTGTAGAAAACTGTGATGCAGATGTTTATAGCGATAATAAGTGGCTTGAATTTATATTACATCAAATTATATCAAATTCTATAAAATATATGAAAAAGAATGAAAAAATTCTTAGTATATATTGTGAAAAAAATGACAATGATGTAGTTCTCTACATAGAAGATAATGGAATAGGGATCAGTGAAAAATCCTTAATGAAGGCTTTTGACAAAGGATATACAGGTGAAAATGGTAGAATTTTTGGAGAGTCCACTGGTATTGGATTATATTTATGCAAAAAACTTTGTAATAAGTTAGGATTAAGCATAATGATAAAATCTAAGGAAAATCAAGGAACTACAGTATCAATCCTCTTTCCTAAAAATAATATGCTTATATTTGATTAAAAACACAGCAAATTGACAATATAGAATTGAAAATTCAGAATGAATGATGAAATCATCTCTCTTAAGTTGAAAGTTGAATGTGGAGAGTTGAAAGTGTAGGTAAGAGCTATGAAGTTTAGGAATGTCCTAATTTCATAGCTTTTATATTTTAATTTTTAGAGGTGATAAAAATATTAAACAAACAAAATTGTAAGATTTCTGTTAGCTTATTCTATGGATGAAAATATTGGTATCCTTTAATATATAGGTATGAAGAGCAAGGGAGTGTAATTAATGAATAAAGAAATTTTAAACATAGCAAACATCGAGAAGTATTATGGAAACAAAGGGAATATTACAAAGGCTATTAATAATATAAGCTTTAATGTAAATGAAGGAGAATTTGTTGGAGTAATGGGAGCATCGGGAAGTGGTAAAACAACACTTTTAAATTGTATTTCAACAATAGATAAAGTAACAAGTGGACATATTTATATATCAGAAAATGATATTACAAAACTTAGCAAAAAGAGAATTGCAGAATTTAGAAGAAAAGAACTTGGTTTTATATTTCAAGATTTTAATCTCTTAGATACATTAACCTGTTATGAAAATATAGCTTTAGCTTTAACAATATCAAGAGTAAACCACAATGAAATAAATACAAGGGTTATGGATGTTGCTGAGAAGCTTAACATTACAGAGATTTTACGTAAATATCCTTATGAAATATCAGGAGGACAAAAGCAAAGAGTAGCATCAGCAAGAGCTATAATAACTAAACCATCTTTAATATTAGCAGATGAACCAACAGGTGCACTAGATTCAAAATCAGCAAAAATGTTACTAGATAGTTTAGAAAATCTTAATAATAAAATGAACGCAACTATTATGATGGTAACTCATGATGCATTTACAGCTAGTTATGCAAAAAGAATTCTATTTATAAAAGACGGAAAGATATTTAATGAATTAATTCGTGGAAATGATTCAAGAAAAGAGTTTTTTAGTAAAATAATAGAGGTTGTTACTCTTTTAGGAGGTGACCAAAGAGATGTATTCTAGACTAGCACTTAGAAATATGAAAAGAAGTTTAAAGGATTACACAATATATTTTTTAACATTAGTTTTTGGAGTATGTATATTTTATACATTTAATTCTATAGAGTCTCAAAAGGTAATGATGGAAGTTAATAGCTATCAAGAAAGTGGCTTTGAGATGATTAGTAAGGTAATGGAAGTAGCCTCAGTGTTTATATCGTTTATACTTGGATTCTTGATAATTTACGCTAATGGTTACCTTATAAAAAGAAGAAAAAAAGAATTTGGAGTTTACATGACTCTAGGTATGGAAAAGAGAAGTATCTCAAAGATATTATTTATGGAAACTATAATAATAGGATTAATATCTTTAGGTATAGGATTAATTTTAGGAATGTTTCTTTCTCAAGGATTATCAATATTAACAGCAAAAATGTTTCAGACTAAACTTACTAGCTTTAAATTTATATTTTCTAAAAGTGCATGTGTTAAAACCATTGGGTGTTTTGGATTGATATATATAGTTGTATTTTTATTTAATTCTATATCTATAGGGAAAATAAACTTAATAGATTTAATTACATCAAGCAGAAAAAATCAAAAAGTAACGATTAAAAATATATGGGTATCATTTATTATATTCATATTAAGTATAACTACACTTGGAATTGCTTACTATATGGTTTTAAAGCAAGGGGTAGCAGAACTTAATGGATTTAATCTGATACCTATTATTTTGGGATGTATTGGAACCTTCCTGTTTTTCTTTTCATTATCAGGATTTTTGTTGAAAATAGCACAAAGCAACAAAAAAAGTTATTTGAAAGATTTAAACATGTTTGTATTAAGACAAATTAATAGTAAAATAAACACAACATTTATATCTATGACATTTATATGTTTAATGATCTTTTTTGCAATATGCACATTATCAGCAGGACTAGGTGTTTCTAAGTCTTTAAATAATGATATAAAGGATTTAACACAATTTGATGTAACTTTAACTAGTAATATTGGCAATAAAGATATCGAAAAAGCGTTAAAAGAAAGTAATTTAGATATAAATAAATATGCTGAAAAGTATGTAAAGTATTGTACTTATGGAAGTAATATAGGTTTTAAAGATTTTTTTACTGAGGATGGAATGAAAAAAGGAAGTTCGTTTTATCCAGTAGCAACAAATCAGAGTATTCCTGTTATAAAACTTTCAGATTTTAATAATATAATGAGAATGATAGGAAAAGCAGAAATTAAATTAAATAAACATGAATATGCATCATATACAAATGCAACTAGCTTAACAAAAATAATACAAGAGTCTTTAGATAGGAAAACAAAAATTAATATTAACGGACCATCCTTGGATCCATCAAAAAATAAGGTCATAGAGGTTACTACTAGCAACTCAACAATAAAAAACGCAAATGATATGTGTGTATTTATAGTAGAGGATTCTGCGGTGGATGGATTAAATATAATTAAATCGTCTTTAAATTTAAATTTTAAAGGTGATAAACTTGCTATGGAAAAGGGATTTAATAAAGAGGTTAAAGGATTAATTGATAGAAATAAAAATACTATATTAGTTTTTGAGAAAGAAGTAATATTAGCAAGTTCCACAGGAATTGGTGTAGTAGTTTCTTATCTGGCAATTTATATAGGAGTAATATTTTTAATTACTTCAGCAGCAGTATTAGCTCTTCAGCAACTATCAGAATCAGCTGATAATATAGAAAGATATAAATTACTAAGAAAAATTGGGGTAGATGATAAGATGATTAATAAATCTATATTAACTCAGGTTGGAATATATTTCATGATGCCCTTGTCACTAGCAATAGTACACTCTATAGTAGGGCTTAAAATAGTATCAAATGTTGTTTCAGTTGTTGGAAATGAAAATATTATAAAATATATTTTAATTACATCATTAATATTACTTACCATTTATGGTGGATATTTTGCAGCGACTTATAATGGAGCAAAGAAAATGGTTAAGAGTTAAAACTTAAATAGTTTGGATAGTGACAAGTTATGATTAAAAAGTGATAAATTATAAATTGGTTTATAGCAATTGCAAGTTATATAGATATTTTATAGTATTTTATGTGAATTTAATAAGAGATAATGTACAAAGTGTTGTAATGAGATAAAAAAATTAGTAATAAATAAGGGTTAAAGTATATGAAATGAGTAGAGTTTGCCAAAAGTAATACATTAATCTAGAACTAAGGGTTAAAGTATTAGCAATGGTAGCAATGGGATAAAACTGATATAATAGATGTAGTAACAACTTTTTTAGTGATAAATGTGCTTAGGAAGCGGCAAATTATGTTTTATGGGGTGAAAGTTTAGAGTCTTGATAAATTTCATAAATTACAATAGTGCTTTTTAAGTTAAAAGTTAGGGCTAATGAGTTTGAAGGTTGAGTTTGATATTAATATATAAAGATTTATATATTAATGGAACTTGTGGGAACAAAGAAAATCATAAGAAAAAATTAATTATAAAAATAGAGATATTTTTACTGGAGGTACAACAATGGCTAGAAATCAAAGTGTTAAAGGAAACTTCAATTATAATAATATAGAAAAAGTTAATAAGAACTTTATGTATAAAAATCTTGCTAGAAGTAACTGTTATAATTGTAATTTTACAAATTCAAATTTCAATTTTGTAAGTTTTAGGGGTGCTCATTTTAAGTCTTGTGACTTTTATGGATGTAGCTTTAAACAAGCAGAATTCATTGGAAGTAATTTAAAAGGTAGTAAGTTTAGAGCTGCATCTTTTGAAAATACTGTATTTGATTCTGTAAACTTAGATGGAACTGATTTTAGAGATGCAAAATTTAAAAATGTA
Source organism: Clostridium frigidicarnis (assembly GCF_900111985.1). Lineage (GTDB taxonomy): Bacteria > Bacillota > Clostridia > Clostridiales > Clostridiaceae > Clostridium_Z > Clostridium_Z frigidicarnis. Next base: position 182,632 of record NZ_FOKI01000007.1, on the reverse strand, counting down.
ATATTTATATTTACTGATGTTAGTAAAGCACAAAATTTAAACATAAGTAATACAAACATAAAGGTTTTTGATGAAATGCCTGATATTGAAATAAGCGCTTCATTGGAAGAAGCAGTAAAAAATGCAATGAATAATAACTTTATAAAATCATCAAGAGTTCTTGATACAAAGGATAAAAGCATTAATTTACTTAATGTAAGTATACTGTTAGAAAACTTTAAAGAGGAAGTTTTAATTAAAGGACTTAATATAATGGAAAATAAAATAGATAGAGATTTTTGCACCTTAAGCTATTTAATAAGATTTTTAGAAAATTATATAGCAGAAGGACTTATCTAATGAAAACTGTAGAAACTTTTTAAGTTTCTACAGTTTTTATTTTATGGTTATATAAGGCACATTCAAAAAATAACAAATCAGTACGCTAGTATATTTGAATTGTTATTTTCTTTCATGTGCCTAATTTAAATGTACGAGGAAAGTATAAAAATTTCCGACTGTAAAATGTTGATGAAGTCTAGGGTTAAAGAGGTTTGGAAATTGAGAATTGAAGAGCTGTAATTGGGAATGAAGTAAGAAATATTTTTCAAGAAAACCTGTGGTTTTCAACCATAACTTATCACTTGATACGCTAAACTTGTCACTCAAAGAATGGCATAGCTACTTTGATCTCACCTGAAAAATATATACATTATATTGTAAATAATGATATAATTTATACAATTGTTTAGTATATAGGTAAAAGTGATAATGGTTAATAGTACTTAAAGATGTAAGTGTTATTAGCAATAAAGTGATTTTCATATTAAATAGGGGTTATTTAATAGTATATAAATGAGGATTACTCTTGTTGATAGTTATCATATAAAATTGGGGGGATATATATGAGGGATTATATAATTGAGAAAAGTAAATCAGAAGAATGTAACTTGGTGGATAATGGAATAGTTGAGTATAATTTATCAAAGGTTCCTTTTACACAAGAAAAACCTTTTATTTCAATTAATAGAGTTATAAAAGATAAACATGGAAATGTTTTAGCAGGAATAAATAGTGTGTTGTATTGTTGGAATTGTCTTTATGTAGATATTTTATGGGTTAAAGAAGAGTTTAGAAAAGAAGGATATGGTTCTATACTATTAAACGAAGTGGAGAAAATAGCAAAAGAAAAGGGATGCAAATTAATTCATTTAGATACTTTTGATTTTCAAGCAAAGGATTTTTATATTAAGCATGGATATGAGGTGTTTGGTATATTAGATGAATGTCCAGAAAATCATAAAAGGTATTTTCTGAAAAAGAACATATAAGGCACATTCAAAAAATAACATATAGATTATTTTGAAAGGCAAGGTGAAGGTTATGAAATATCCTACGCTTAAATATTATATATATTCATAGTAGTGACTACTATGAAGGTAAAGTAAAACTAAAAAAATAATTTAAATTACTTTGGTAGTAGTCTTTTTAATAGCTTCAAATTTTTATATTGAGGAGAAGAAGACTATGGCATATATTAAAGCCCAAAATGTATTACCAGAGGAAATAATAAAAGTAATTCAAGAATATATTGATGGTGAATGTTTATATATTCCTAGGAAAAACGGAAATGAAAAATCTTGGGGTGAAAAGAATGGCACAAGAAGCAATCTTAAAAAAAGAGATTGTGAGATCTTTAATAGATATGTTTATGGAGAAAAAATTGATGAATTAGCTAAGAGATATTATCTTTCAGAGAAAAGTATAAGAAGAATTATAAACAAAGAAAAATTAAAATAGATATATAAACAAAAAAGGTTTGTTACTAAAAAATTAATAGTATAACAAGCCTTTTTTGTTATTAAATTTTATATCTTTAAGGATAAAAAGAATGGAATTTAAATCAATTGTTTTTTAGATTCACCTAGAGTTTTATTAAGAAGAGTTAATAAGTTTGAGAGTATGCTAAACTTTAATTAATAACCATTTATTAGATTTAAATAAAGCAGAATGAATAGTAAAATATATTTAAATAGTTATTAAGAAAAGCATTGGGGGAATAAATAATGAAATTAAAATTTATAAAACCTACAAAAGATCACGGTGAACTTATTGCAACCTGGAAGTACTCAGGAGAATATTCTTTTTATGATAATGATAAGACAGAATCAAAACGGGAATGGTCAAAGAACATAGATAAAGAAGAAAACACATTTGTTATATATAATGAAAATAACGAGTTAATAGGAAATTGTAGTTTTGATTATGAAGATGGAGAATTTATGTTAGGTGTTCAGATGAAACCAGCTATAACTGGAAAAGGTATGGGAACAGAGTTTGTGAAAGAAATACTAGATTTTGGAAGGAAACAATATAAATTTAATAAAATAGAATTATTGGTTGCTAAATTTAATAAAAGAGCAATAAAGGTATATGAGAGACAAGGATTTATAATTACAGAGGAATTTATGTGGCATGTAAATAATGAGGATAAAGAATTTATATCAATGAAGAGGGTATGGTAAGCAAATTAAGGTATAATTATAAAATTTAAAATGGAAATTATCATATATTACTTAGATAAATTTAATATAAACTACTCAATTAAAACAAATTGAGTAGTTTATTTTCAATATTCATACAATAAATGTTGGAATATATGATATAATTAATATGAGCATTTATATGTATTTTCAATATGATAAGCTCCCAATATTAAGGTAGGTTAATATATAAGGAGGGGATTAAAAGTATGTATATATACCCACTCGTTAATAAAAAAAATGCAAATATAATTAATAAACTACATCTATTATCTTCATGTGATTTATCGGAATATTACGAAAATTTAACTAGTAATTATGAGTCTAGGATTAATAACTTTATTGTAACTCAATTTGAATTATGAATGAGGGTATTTAGAATCTTTTTATTTATAGGAGAAGATTCTTGACTTAATAATTTTAATGTTTAAGTTACAAAATAGATAGATTTGGAGGCAGATATGAAAAACGGAAATATGAATTTTTATATGTTTGGTGACTTAGGGAAATATGATGAATATAATCCAGATTATGTTTTAAATAAAGAATATGTTTCAGAGTTTATATATGTGATTGGATCAAATGAAGAATTTTCAATAGATAAAAATAAAATACTAAAAATTTTAAATATTAAAGAAAACCAGTTAAATGATATAATTTCTAGTTTGAAATTAATTAATGCTATAGATGTGAAAGACAATACTTATAAAGTTAATTTTCCTATATTTTTGGAAAGAGATATTCCTATATTAGAAAACAGTTTAGAGAACATAGGGGAAAAAATAGGAGAGAAAATTATAAGTTTAAAAGAAGAAATATATAGTAAATTGGATAAATATAAACATGAATGCACTAATAAAAGAATTCTTTATCATATAATATGTGATGATATACTTGATGGTATAGCTATAGATTTTTTCGGGAATAAGGATATATTTTGTATATCTAAAGAGCAACCGGGAGATAGAGACTATATTATTGTGGCATATGAAGAGAGTAAAAAACTACATGAATATAGTGATAATTTGTTATGTAGCACTAATAACTATGAAACAAAAGATTTTATCTTTAATAGTTTTGGAGATTCAAATGGTATAAGAAAAGATGTTTATAGATTTTTTAGAAAGGTTGATAATTCATTGAAAAGTGTAACAATGTATGAAGATTTAAATTTATCATATATTGATATAAATGATAAAATGAATAGAGAGTTTATGAATCAGTGTGGTGAAATCATGCTAAGAATATATAATGGACAAATTTTTTATAGTAGCTACACTTTAGAGGAAAAGAAACTCTTATGTCTTCTTAAGGAAATGGAGTATATAGATATTAATTTTACAATAGATATTATATCAATTAATATACCTATATTTCAGAATTTTCATTCTTATATGGTTGAAGAAATATCTCATATTATTCTTTTTAATATACTACCTATGGTAATGGATTTCTTTTACACATTTGAAAAATATTCCGCAAATCTTACATCAATAAAACATAGAGTAAATATGAAAGAAATATTAAATGAGTTATGGCATCAAATTTTTGGAGCTACAAATGAATATTTGGTTAAAAAATCTTTTGTTCAAGCTCCTGAACATATTGAAGGAGAGGGAAGATATTTAAAAAGTTTAATGTGTAAATAGAATATAGAATTATGGAAAAATATTTAGATATAGAAATGTAAAATTACAAATAAATAATATACCAAAAACAAGCTAAGTGTCATACTTAGCTTGTTTTTGGTTGCGCGTCAAATATATGTACGTACTTGCTAGCAAAAACTCATGGAATTTAGAGTAAGTAAAGACTTTAAATTTATTAAAAAACATGCAAGTATATCATATTAAAGTTAAATTATAAATTTTGTAGGCAAAGGAAAACCAGTTACATAGTATATAAAGAGAATAATTAAATTTTAAAACTTATGACTTGCGTATATAAACAAATATAAATAAGTGTATGTATATTTGTTTTTAAAATCAGATAAATAATTAAAGAATTTTTATATTTTTTAAATGAGTTAAATATCAGCATTATAACTATAGATACCAATTCATATATTATAAGTTTTTATTTACCTCTATAATATTAATTTAAACTATTTAAGGAGGGGGAAAATTTGAGTTTCATTAAAATAAATTCTAATAAGGATACATTTATTGTATCAAAAGAAGAAGATGAAAACTTTAGTAATTGTGACAATTTGATTGTTAGCAAGAGATTATGTGATTGTAATAATAGTTTTGCAATACGTAGTTTAATAAAGTTTGATTTTGATGAATACAATCTGAAAGAAAGTGAAATAGAAAGTGCAAAATTATATCTTCATACTGATTCTGTAAACATTTCAGGTATGACTTCTATTTCAAAAGTAAAATTATATAGAAATACTGATGCCTTTGATTTTAAAACAGTAACTTGGAATGAAGCACCAAATACTGTTTCTACAGAATATGAAATTATAGTCTCAGTAAATGATAAAGACAAATATGTTAGTTTAGATATAACTTCTTTAGTAAAACTTTGGGTAGAAAATAATTGTTATAATTATGGCATAACATTAGAGGCTATTTATAATTATGTAACCATTATATTCTCATCTAGTAGATCTGGATTTAAGCCGTATTTGCTTATAAAGTCTAAAGAACATCACTGTAAGCCAAAAGGAGTAACTGGAGCCACCGGAGCTACCGGAGCTACCGGAGCCACTGGGCAAAGTGCATATTTATGTGGTTTACAAATTCAATTAAAAAATAATGATTCGAATATTTTAATTGATGGGAGTAATGTAATTTTTAATAATATTATAGGCAATCACTGTAGTGATGTTTTATATAACATTTGTACTGGAGAATTAACAATTTTGACAGAAGGCTTATATTTTATAAACTGGTGGGTTGGAATAGGTGGTGCTGGACCTATAAAAGAATTAGCTTTTTCAATAGAAAATAATGATAAAAGTATAGAGGTGTTGGGAGGATCAGGTGTATTTATAGGAGGACAGATAACAGGTAATGCATTAATAAATATAAGTGAGTTACCAATACATTTAAAACTTGTAAATGTAAGTGGAGCAGAAATAGAATATTCAAGTAATACAAGTGTTCAGGCTGATTTAACTTTATTAAAGATTAAATAAAATTAACCGCCCAATATTAAAAATATGAAACTTAATTAAAATAAATCATAATATACTAATGAATACTATTGTCGAAGATGGTTAAGTAAAAACAGTGGGGTGATAAAATGGCAATAATTGGACAAGGATTGCAGATACAAAGAGTAGCAGGTGGTACTGTAAGTCCCAATTCAAATGTTATATTTGATACAGTATTAATAAATTTAAGCCCTAATATATCTTATAACACGTTAACAGGAGAGGTAACAATATCTCAAATAGGTACGTATTATGCTACTTGGTGGGTAGCAGTGCAAAGTGCATTAGGACCTGCGGCTGTTAAGTTTTCAATAACTACATCTGCAGGAGATAATATAGTTGGAAATTCAGCATCAAAAACTGGTGAAGTTGTTGGTGACGCATATATAAATGTAACATCAGTTCCATTAACATTAACTTTAAAAAGTATAAATAGTGGATTAGTAACTTATGGACAAGCCACTACTATAAGGGCCAATATGGTAATATTGGAATCAGTAGAGTCCATAACCGGTGCCACCGGAGCTACTGGAGCAACAGGAGCAACTGGAGCAACAGGTGATACAGGAGCAACTGGAGCGACAGGAGACACAGGAGCTACTGGAGCAACAGGAGATACAGGAGTTACTGGAGCCACTGGAGCAACTGGAGTCACTGGAATAACAGGAGCAACTGGAATAACAGGAGCCACTGGAGTAATAGGAGCCACTGGAGTAACAGGAGATACAGGAGTCACTGGAGTAACGGGAGCTACCGGAGCAACAGGAGATACAGGAGCTACTGGAGCAACTGGAGCAACAGGTGATACAGGAGCAACAGGAGCTACTGGAGTAACAGGTGCCACTGGAGCAACTGGAGATACGGGAGTCACTGGAGTTACCGGAGCAACTGGAGCGACAGGAGACACAGGAGCCACTGGAGTAACAGGAGTAACCGGAGCAACAGGAGATACAGGAGTTACTGGAGCCACTGGAGTAACAGGAGATACAGGAGATACAGGAGCTACTGGAGCAACAGGTGATACAGGAGCAACAGGAGCTACTGGAGTAACAGGAGTTACCGGAGCAACTGGAGCGACAGGAGACACAGGAGTTACTGGAGCCACTGGAGTAACAGGAGATACAGGTGCCACTGGAGCCACTGGAGTAACAGGAGTTACCGGAGCAACTGGAGCGACAGGAGATACAGGAGCTACAGGAGCAACAGGAGATACAGGAGTTACTGGGGCAACAGGAGTAACTGGAGCTACCGGAGCAACTGGAGTAACAGGAGACACAGGAGCAACTGGAGTAACAGGAGACACAGGAGCAACTGGAGCAACAGGTGATACAGGAGCAACAGGAGCAACTGGAGTAACAGGAGTTACCGGAGCAACTGGAGTAACAGGTGCCACTGGAGCAACTGGAGATACGGGAGTCACTGGAGTTACCGGAGCAACTGGAGCAACTGGAGCGACAGGAGACACAGGAGCTACTGGAGCCACTGGAGTAACAGGAGATACAGGTGCCACTGGAGCCACTGGAGTAACAGGAGTTACCGGAGCAACTGGAGCGACAGGAGACACAGGAGCTACTGGAGATACGGGAGTCACTGGAGCAACTGGAGTAACAGGAGTTACCGGAGTTACAGGAGTTACCGGAGCAACAGGAGATACAGGAGTCACTGGAGTAACGGGAGACACAGGTGCCACTGGAGCCACTGGAATAACAGGAGTTACCGGAGCAACAGGAGATACAGGAGTCACTGGAGTAACGGGAGACACAGGAGCCACTGGAGCCACTGGAATAACAGGAGCTACCGGAGCAACAGGAGACACAGGAGTTACTGGAGACACAGGAGTTACTGGAGACACAGGAGTTACTGGAGACACAGGAGCAACTGGAGCCACTGGAGTAACAGGAGTTACCGGAGCAACAGGAGACACAGGAGCTACTGGGGCAACAGGAGATACAGGAGTTACTGGAGCCACTGGAATAACAGGAGTTACTGGAGCAACAGGAGACACAGGAGCAACTGGAGCAACAGGACCAATTGGACTACTTGGAGGATTGCTAATACAAGCACAAACCCAGCAATCAGGCATAGTTAGTAATAATTCACCAGTAATATTTGATACAATTGTTGTCAATTTGTCAAGTGATATTAGCTATAACACAGGTACTGGAGAAATAACATTCTCTAGTGCAGGAAATTATTTGATTGATTGGTGGATTGGTATAGAAGGTGCTGGGGATATTACTCAGATATCTTTTGCAATAAATGATGGAACTTCAACTTTAGTTAAGACTACTATTCCAATAATAGTTTCTGGTCAAATGTATGGGAATGCTTTAATACAAGTAACTACAACCCCTCTAGTAATAAGACTTTTAAATACTAGTGGAGGTGACATTCAATATTCAACAGTAGCAGATGTTCAGGCAGATCTTAGAGTAGTAGAAATACAATAATTATAAAATCAAAAGCCCTTATAGTATTAAACTTTAAGGGCTTTTTAAAAAAGTAATTAAGGAGTAGAGTTTCTTTTCCATATACATTGAATTATAACTACTTATTAAATGTAACCAGTATGTATTTTAAAATATAATGAGAAGGAACTTTATTAAATACAATTCTATTGGATGTTTAGTTGAATTTATATTAATCATTATTAATTTAGTATGAGGTGTAAAAATGAGTATTACTATAAGTTTATGTATGATAGTAAAAAATGAAGAGGAAACATTAGAGCGATGTTTAGAATCAGCACAATCATTTGTGGATGAAATAATTATAGTAGATACAGGTTCTACAGATTCAACAAAAGAAATAGCAAAAAAATTTAATGCTGTAGTTTATGATTTTAAGTGGATAGATGATTTTTCAGCTGCTAGAAATTTTGCTTTTAGTAAGGCTACAAAAGAATATATTTTTTGGCTAGATGCAGATGATTATATAACAAATGAAAATATAAAAAAGATTGAGGAACTAAAAGTTACCTTTGACAATAATGTAGATGCAGTAAGCATGAATTATTCTTTGAGTAGAGATGCAAAGGGTAATACAACTTATTCTTTAAAAAGAAATAGATTAGTGAAAAAAAGTAAAGATTTTAAATGGATAGGGTGTATTCATGAATATCTAGAAGTATTCGGAAATATTATTCATCCAGATATAAGTATAAATCATGGAAAGATGAAACCACATGGAAATAGAAATTTAGAAATATTTAGAGCTATGGAAAAGAAAAACATTGAATTTTCAGTAAGAGACAATTTTTATTATGCCAATGAATTATATTATAATGGTTTATTTAAAGAAGCTATAATTCAGTATGAAAATTTTTTGGATACTGGAAAAGGATGGGTAGAGGATAAAAAAACTGCTACAGCAAATTTAATACAATGCTACAATTTAACCAATAAAAAGGAAAAATGTATGGAAATAATATTAAAATCCTTTGAGTTTGACATTCCGAGGGCTGATATTTGCTGTAGATTAGCTGAACAATTTATGGAAAAACAGCAATATAATCAAGCTATTTTTTGGTATAAGGTTGCAATGGGATGTATTCATGAAAAAGATAATTTAGGAATAGATCATAAGGATTACTATACTTGGATTCCTAGTATACAGCTTTGTGTTTGTTATTCTATAATAGGTGATTATGATGCAGCATACTATTATAATGAGATGACAGCTATATATGTTCCTAATTCACCAAAAGTTGAATATAATAGAAATTTCTTGAATGGAAAATTTAAGGAGTTGGGAAAAGTTCAACCAGATTTAGATTGCAAACTAATTGATAGAAGACATAGGTTCTTTTAATAGCATTAATATAGTAAATATTTCTTAGTGGGAAAATAAAAACTTTAGATTTAACTAGGTAAGATATGATTTTTAAAATTAAATTTTTTGTAATAAAAACTATTAAAGTTATCAGAATTTAAAAAACTTTAATAGTTTTTATTTTTAATTGAATTTCAAATAAAAGCTTAGAATAAATTTAGTTATATCTAATAATTTAAAAAGTAGGAATGCTTTATATAGTAATAGACACTGTTTGATAAAAAACTATTATGAATATTACTAAATATATAAGAAACATTTATTAAATGAAAAACATATATTGAATATATGTAGGATTTTTATTCTGTATATTTTAAAAATTGATTTCTAGAAAAAGGTATATGGAAAATTATATATAATGAGGGCTGATTTATGAAAACTAGTATATTAATTATAACTTACAACAATATTGGATATACAAAATTATGTATAGAAAGTATAAGAAAATATACGAAAAGAGATGAGTATGAGTTAATTATAGTAGATAATAATTCATCAGATGGGACCATTGAATGGATTAAAGAACAACAAGATATAAAATACATCTTAAATAAAGAAAATTTAGGATTTCCAACAGCTTGTAATCAAGGAATAGAAATTGCCGAGAAAAATGATATACTTTTGCTGAATAATGATATCATAGTTACCACAAATTGGCTTGAAAATTTAAAAACTTGCTTATATAGTGATAAAACTATAGGAGCAGTTGGAGCTATAACTAATAGTTGTTCAAATTTCCAAGCTATTGGGGCTATATATGATATAGGAAACTTAAACGATTTTGCAAAAAGAGTGAATATTTCAAATGAAAAAATGTGGGAGGAACGTCTTAGACTAATTGGTTTTTGTATGCTTATAAAAAGAGAAGTTTTAGATAGAGTAGGCTTATTAGATGAAAGGTTTTCACCAGGAAATTTTGAAGATGATGACTATAGTCTAAGAATTAGAAAAGCTGGATATAGGTTAATGCTATGCAAGGATGTATATATTCACCATTTTGGAAGCGTGTCTTTTGGAAAAGGAAGAGAAAAATTAAATGAATTACTTCAAACTAACTATAATAAATTTCAGGAAAAGTGGAATATAAATTACTCCCAATTATTAAGTATACATTTAGATGTTCCTAATTATATAGATAGAGGTACATTTGAAAAATTTTCATTTTTAGAAATAGGATGTAATGGGGGCGGAACATTAACAAGTATAAAAAATAAATATAAAAATTCAGATTTGTATGGAGTAGAAGCTAATAAGGATATTCTTATTAATTTAAACCACATTGGGAAAATAGCTTCTAGTTTAGATGAAATAATTCAGGAAAATAATAAAGTCAAATTTGATTACGTATTATTAAAAGAAATAAGTTTAGAAATGAATTTAAAAATTATAAGAAAAATTAAATATCATATTAATAAGGGTGGAAAAATAATAATTATAATACACAACTTTAATGCAGAGATTTATAAGGCAGAGTTAATAAAAAATTTATTGATAGATTTTAAAGCTTTATGTCTTAGAGAATATGATAATGGGTTAAACAAGATTTTCATAGCAGACTCTTTAAATTAACATTAAAGACTATAATCATAGGAAACTAATACTGCTTAAAGTAAGGATTTAAAATAAAATCAAAAGGTGGTATTTATACAATGATGATAGATATATCAATTTTATATAAATTATTGAGTAAAAGCAGTGAATTTTGTAATAAATTTAATGATGAATGTAAGGATTTATTGAGGCTTAACAGAAATCTAGCTGATGTTTTAATTGAGGAGACAGGAAATGATTTTAGCTTTTTATATTTAAATTGTGGGGTTGGGAATAATCTTATATATTTAAAAAATATATTTAAAAAAGCTAACTTATATGGGTTAGAAAGAGACAAAAACTTTATAAATATGATAGAAGAATGTAGTAGTAAAGAAGATCACAAAGAAGATACTTCTATAAATATATATGAATATGATTCAATATCATATTCCAAGCTACCTAAATGTTTTGATTATATATATATAGATTGTACTAAAAATTGTGTTTTTGAAAAAGATATGGAGAATTCAATTAATTTTATAAAAAATAATGGAACATTAATATTAGAAAAGTTAGTTTATGATTCTAAAAAAGATCTTATTGAAGCTATGTTAAAAGAAAATATTCATAAATATCACGTTGTTATTCTTTATGATAAAGTATTAATAAATTTTTTGCAATGTAAAAACCAGATACAAATAAAATATTTAAATAAAAGTAAAGAAGATAATGTGAGGCCACTAGAAAACGTAGATAGTAATAAGATTGCATTTATATTTTGTATAAATAATAATGAAAAATTTAATATAGCTACTGATTATATAAAAAGATTAGAATCTTGCAACGAATTTTCAATAGATATAATAGCTGTAGAGAATGCTTCAAGTATAGCAGAGGGATATAATTTAGCAATGAATTCAACCAATGCTAAATATAAGGTATATTTACATCAGGATGTTTGGATTTTAAACAAAAAGTTTATTAGCGATGTTTTAAGAATATTTATAGATAATGAGAGTTTAGGGTTACTTGGTTGTGCTGGTACTAACAAAATTCCTACTAATGGTATATGGTGGGAAGGCTTATGCTATGGAAAAGTATTTGATAGCCATACGGGAAGTATGAGTTTGTTAAGCTTTAATAATTTTGAAGGAGAATATAAAAAAGTTCAGGCAATAGATGGATTAATATTAATAACATCTAAAGATGTAGAGTGGAGAGAAGATGTATTTAAGGGTTGGCATTTTTATGATATATCTCAATGCATGGAATTTTACAGAAAAAATTATGATGTAGGAGTTTTAAATCAGTTTAATCCTTGGTTTGTTCATGATTGTGGAAAAGTAAGTTTAGATGGATATGAAGAGTATAATAAGATATTTATAGAAGAATATATAAACAATAGACAAGTTAATAATGAAAATTATCCCTTAGTAAGTATTCTAATACCTGCCTACAATGAAGTAGATTATTTTAAGATAGCATTAGAAAGTGCATTGAATCAGACATATAAAAATATTGAAATTATAATATGTGATGATAGTACAACAGATAACATTAAAAACATGGTAAATAGATATATAGGAGAATATAAAAATATAAAATATTACAATAATGGAGGTCCTCTTGGAAAAAGAGGTGCTGTAAATCTTCAGAAGTGTTTTGATGTTTGTCATGGAGAATATGTAAACTTTTTGATGCAGGATGATGTATTCTCACCCAATAAGATAGAAATAATGCTTCAATATATTATTAATGATGAAAGTGTGTCTCTTGTAACATCTTATAGAAATGTCATAAATGGTGAGGGTTCTATGTTACAAGATCTTCAAGTGACAAAACCATTTGTACAGCAAACTTCAATCATAGATGGAGAGAAGCTAGGACAATATATTTTAGAGAATATGGCCAATGTCATTGGTGAATTTTCAACGGTTATGTTTAGAAAAAAGGATATGAAGGATATCTTACTCAATTATAAAGGGTATACCATGAGGTGTTTAGGTGATATTGCATCTTGGCTTAAACTTTTAAGCAAAGGAAATGCAGTTTATATAAGAGAGCCATTAAGTTGTTTTAGGATACATTCAAATCAAAATACATTTGATAGTATGCTTCAAATTTGGGGAGCAATAGATTGGTATTATCTTATAACATATTCATATTCAAGTGGCAAATTTATAAAGGATAGAGAAACTTTTTTAAGGACCTTAAAGCTATGGTTTAGAATGAATATGGATAAGATATATGATTATGAGAAGTATTTTTCTATTGAAATTAGTGACACCAAAGAAGCAAAAGAGTATTTATATAGCTGTTATAAAAATGGAATAAGACAATTATTAAACATGTAAATTTGGTACAAGCACTTTTGTGAAAGGATAAATTTAATGGATATAAAATTATATAACTTCAAAGAAATAGGTGATTATAGAGGTGTTTTAGTTCCTATAGAGCAACTTAAGAATATACCATTTGAAATAAAACGTATTTATTATATGTATGATACAAAGAAAGAGATAGTAAGAGGAAAACATGCCCATAAAACACTACAGCAGATACTAATTTGCATAAATGGACAGTGTAAAGTTTTGCTAGATGATGGTAAGGAAAAAAGTGTAGTTAATTTAGATAGGCGAAATTTAGGATTATATATAGGACCAAACACATGGAGAGAAATGTTTGAATTTTCAGAAGAAGCTGTGCTAGTTGTTTTGGCTTCTGATTATTATAAGGAAGAAGATTATATAAGAGATTATAATAAATTCTTAGAGAGTGTAAATTAATACTTGAGGAGGTTTTTATATGATAGGAACTAAGCAGAGCAATGAATTAAAAGAAGAATATATAGTAATCATAGGTGATGGAGAATTCGCTGAAATAGCTTATGAATATTTTACCCATGACTCCTCTTATGAGGTTGTAGCATTTGCTGTTGAGAAAGAATACATGACAAAGGAAAGTTTATTTGATCTTCCAGTTATACCTCTTGAAGAAATAGAGAAACTTTATCCAAATGACAAGTACAAGGTGTTTACAGCAATAACATTTACAAAACTTAATAGAGTTAGAACAAGATTATATAATGATGTTAAGGCAAAAGGATATAAATTTGTATCTTATGTAAGTTCAAATGCATTTGTATGGAGAAATGCTAAGATTGGAGAGAATACATTTATTTTTGAGAACAATGTTATTCAGTACAATGTAAATATAGGCAATAATGTGGTTATGTGGAGTGGAAATCACGTAGGTCATAGAGCTAGTATTGGTGACAACTGCTTTATATCCTCTCATGTTGTTATATCTGGATATTGTAAAGTTATGGAAAATTGTTTTTTAGGGGTAAATAGTACATTAGTTGACACAATAACCATAGCAAAAGATACTCTTGTTGGAGCAGGATCAGTAATAGCCAAGGATATATTAGAAGAAGGAAATATATATGTAGGTAGTCCAGGAAAATCTATAAATAAAACTGTATATGAAAAGTTTAAGATATAAGGCTTTATAAATTAATTAATGATTAAAATATAGATATAAATTAGGATGTGATAATATATGAAATGGACAAAAAAAGGGCTTATATATGGGCCTAATGGGGAGAGTAAGTATGCAGATAACTCAGCGTTGACTCCAACGCCAATATTAATAAATGAAGATACAATAAGAGTGTATAGTAGCTTTAGAGACAAAGAGGGAGTTGGAAGAATATTTTATGTGGATTTAGATTCTAAAAATCCATCTAAAATAAAGAAAGTTTCAAAAAAACCTATATTAAATATTGGTAAACAAGGAGCATTTGATGATAATGGCGTTATTTTAGGTGATATTCTATCGGTAAATGAAAAATTGTATATGTATTATGTTGGATTTCAAAAAGTCAAAGGAGTAAAATTCTTGGCTTATACTGGTCTTGCTATTAGTGAAGATAATGGAGAAAGTTTTAAAAGATATAGTAATGCACCTGTGTTGGATAGAAGCAATGAAGAGTTATATATAAGATCATTACACACAGTTATTCATATGAATGGTAAATGGAAGGCTTGGGGAGGAATAGGAAACGGATGGGAAGTTATAGATGGTATTCCATATCCTCAATATGATACTAGATATTATGAATCAGATGATGGGGTTAATTTTTCTAAAGAAGGTTTGGTTTGCGTTGAGTGTAGGGATAAAGAATATAGAATAGGAAGGCCAAGAGTTTTTCTGGAAAAGGGTAAATACCATATGTTTTACACTTATGGAACTACAGATAGAAAATATTTATCAGGATATGCCATATCAGATGATGGATTAAGTTGGAATAGAAAAGATGAAGAGGCTGGTTTTGAGTTGTCAAAAAGTGGGTGGGATTCGAAAGAATTTGCTTATCCAGCACCTATAAAAGTTGGAGATAAAATTTATATTTTTTACAATGGAAATGATTTTGGAAAAGAAGGTTTTGGATATGCAGAACTTATAGATGAGTTATAAGAGGTGAATCCATGAGTGAATTTTATATAGAACGTTATACTGAGAATAGAAAAGAGGAGTGGAATCAATTTATAACTAAAGCTAAAAATGGTTATTTTATGTTTGATAGAAATTACATGGATTATCATAAAGATCGGTTTTTTGACCACTCATTTATAATAAGTAAAAGTAATAAAATAATATCAGTATTACCAGCAATTGTAAGAATAAATAGCAATAAAGAATTAGAACTTATAAGTCATGGAGGGCTAACCTTTGGAGGACTTATATTAGACATATCAGTAACAGCTAGCCAGGTTTTAGATATATTCAATGGAATAATAAAGTATTGTAAGCAGAATCACATTAAAAGTATAGTATATAAACCAATTCCGTATATTTATAATAAATTACCCTCACAAGAAGACCTGTATGCTTTATATAGATATGGATTTAAACTTATACGAAGAGATATCTCATCTACAATATTTTTAAATGAAAAAATTAAACTATCAAAAGGAAGAAAATGCGCTATAAATAAAGCTATAAAAAATGGATTGGAAGCTACTAGAAGCTTTGATTTCAAAGAGTTTATAGATTTAGAATATAGGGTGCTAAAAGAAAAGCATAATGTTAAACCAGTGCACACAGGAGTTGAAATTGAAAGCTTGTCACAAAAATTTCCAAATAATATAAAGTTATTTACTTGCCATAAGAATGGAAGAATTCTTGCAGGTACTATAATATATGAAAATGAAAGTACAGTTCATACTCAATACATGGCTGTGTCTGAAGAAGGAAGGGACTCTGGAGCCTTGGATATAATTATTTATTATTTAATAAATGATTATTACAAGGAAAAGCTTTATTTTGATTTTGGAATATCAACAGAAAATAATGGTATGTATCTAAATGATGGGTTAATAAGACAAAAAGAAATGTTTGGAGGAAGGGCTATAGCTTATGATTTTTATGAACTAAGGTTATAGAGATTAATTTTAATAGGAGTAGATATGGATATTAAATTTTTGAATCTAGACCCAATGCATAAAGAGTTAGAAAAAGAAATTAAGGAAAAACTTATACAAGTATATAATAAAAGTAACTTTATTTTAGGAGAAGAAGTTGAAGCTTTTGAAAAGGAATTTGCTAAATTTACTGGTGCTAAGTATTGTGCTAGCTGTGGAAATGGATTAGATGCTTTAGTGTTATCATTAAAAGCTAATGGTATAGGTGAAGGACATGAAGTGATTTTACCAGTAAATACTTATATAGCAACAGCTTTAGCGGTATCTTATGTAGGGGCTAAACCAGTTTTTGTAGAACCAAATTTTGAAACCATGAATATAGATGTAGAAGCTATAGAAGAAAAAATAACAGTGAAAACAAAATGCATAATTCCTGTACATCTTTATGGAACACCTGCGAATATGGATAAAATAATGGAAATTGGTAATAAATACGGTCTTAAAGTAATAGAAGATTGTGCTCAGGCTCATGGAGCCAAATATAAAGATAAAATGGTGGGTACTTTTAAAGATGCTGGAGCTTATAGTTTCTATCCAGGTAAAAATTTAGGGGCTTTAGGTGATGGTGGAGCTGTAATTACTAATGATAAAGATATATATGATAAAATAATAGCTTTAAGAAATTATGGATCAGAGAAAAAATATTACAATAAATATAAGGGAATAAATTCTAGATTGGATGAGATTCAAGCAGCTATACTTAGGATTAAATTAAAATCTTTATCAAAATGGAATAATGAAAGACAACTAATTGCTAAAAGATATATAGAAAATATAAAAAATCCTTCAATAATCACTCCCAAAAATTTTCACGATATAGAACAAGTATGGCATCTGTTTGTAATAAAAAGTGAGAGAAGAGAAGAGCTTAAAAATTATTTGAAAAATAAAGGGATAAACACATTAATACATTATCCAATACCTATACATCTTCAAGAGTGTTATAGTGACTTAAGTTATAAAAAGGGAGAATTTGCTATAGGGGAAAAAATAGCTGACCAGATCCTTAGTATTCCTATTTGGTATGGAATGTCTATAGAGGAGACAGACTATATAGTCAATGCTTTAAACGAAGCTAGGGTTTAAATGTTAAGTTTTAAATCTAAATTAAAATAGTTTAGATCCTTAAAAATAACCATGTATAATGGGTAGAAATAAAAATAGATACGCCTATTATATATGGCTATTTTCTTATGTAAAAAAACAATAAATTTATTTATTAAAAGTAATTTTATATAATTTTTTATAAGGCTAAAAATGTATATTCAAGTTATTTAAATATTAATATTTATGTGGTTTTAAATACTAAGATTAAAAAAACACACACTCCTATTGAGTATAGGAATGTGCCATAAAAATAATTGATTTTAGAATCTATACATACCAGAAATCTGTAAATAACCATTTCCCATTAATTAACTCAAGGGTTCGAATTTCAGTAATAACATCATCAGCATGAGAATTATCTATGAGTTTAATAGTTATCTTATTACTATTATAAGAGAATTCCTTTTTACATGTGTTATAGTCAACTCTTAAACCACCATCACCTATTGTGAAATATAATTTACCATCTTTTTCAATTAAATATTTTTCAAATATAGTATTTATTGTACTATCAGTAAAATAAGGACTTAAAACTTTTTTCATATCATCTTTTGAACTAAAATCAGTAACTTCACCATAGTAAAAATCATCTTTAATTATAATATTTTTAGAATGATATGCAGAGCCTTTAAATATAGATCTTAAGGCATTTTCACCATTTATTACAAGATTCATTAATTCTTTTTCAGATGGATTATTGTTTGTAGCAGGTTTATTTTCAGATTTAGAATTAGTTTTATTAGAATTTGTTGATGATTTTTTTTGTTCTATTGGTTTTGATGATTCAATTTTTGAGTTAGTATCTTTATTAGTTGATTCTAAGGATATTTCACTTGGAATATCTTTAGAAGTATCATCGCTAGAGGAATCAGAAAGTAAAGTTTCAGGGGTAGATTGCACAGAAGTCTCAGATACTGAATTAGGTTTAGAGGAACATCCAAAAAGCATAATTGTGGAAAGTATAGTTACAAAACAAATAAATTTTTTCATAAGTTATCAACTCCTAAAAATAATATATTCTTTAATTATTAATATATTAACTTTCATTCATAATGTGTCTTAAAATAATAAAAAATATATATTTAAATGAATAATAATTTAATAAAGTAACTAAGTATTCGAAAAAAATTTAAATTAAATGAAAAATATTTGAAATCATTTTATAAAATAACAATAAAAGACTGAATTTTTATAAAATTTAGCAAACTATATAGTAGACTGATTAACAAAGGGAAAAGGTAAACAGTTACAAAAATTTAATTGATAAAAACAATGAATTGAAAATAATTATCAATGAATATATAATAATTTTAAAGAAATAAATTCTAAGGAATAAAAAGTAATGAAGTTGAAGAAAATATTACTATAGAAACATTAATGTATTGATATTGAATGTTAAGATAATACTATTATTGTTATTTTCAAAACTTCAATGGTTATAGATTATTAGGAGGTAAGAATAATGAAAAATTATGTTGAAATCGTAGACGTTTATGCAAGACAAATCCTTGATTCAAGATGTTTCCCAACAGTGGAGGTTGAGGTAACATTAGAAGATGGTACAGTAGGAAGGGCAGCGGTTCCATCAGGAGCTTCTACAGGAATATTTGAAGCAGTAGAACTAAGAGATGATGATAAAGAAAAATACAATGGAAAAGGTGTATTAAAGGCTGTAGAAAACGTAAATCAAACTATAGCTGAAGAACTTATAGGAATGAACATATTTGATCAAGTATCTATTGATAATACTATGATTGAGTTAGATGGAACAAACAATAAAGGAAAATTAGGAGCTAATGCCATGTTAGGTGTTTCACTAGCTTGTGCAAGAGCAGCAGCTGAATATCTAGGACTTCCTTTATATCAATATATAGGAGGAGTTAATGCTAAGGTTCTTCCAGTTCCAATGATGAATATAATAAATGGAGGAAAACATGCAGATAATAATGTTGACCTTCAAGAGTTTATGATTATGCCAGTTGGAGCTTGTTGCTTTAGCGAAGCACTAAGAATGTGTTCTGAAGTATATCATGTATTAAAATCTTTATTAAAAGAAAAAGGACATTCAACAGGAGTTGGTGATGAAGGTGGATTTGCACCAGATTTAAGTTCTAATGAAGAAGCTATAAAAATAATAATAGAAGCTATAGAAAAAGCAGGATATACTCCAGGAGAAGATATGTTTATAGCACTTGATCCAGCATCTTCTGAAATATTTGAAGATGGAAAATATAATTTAGCAGGTGAAGGAAAAGTTTTAACACCAGAGCAAATGGCTGATTATTATGTAGATTTATGCAATAAATATCCAATAATCTCAATTGAAGATGGTATGGCAGAAGAAGATTGGGATGGATGGAAGTATATAACTGAAAAACTTGGAGGAAAAATTCAATTAGTTGGTGATGATTTATTTGTTACAAATACTGAAAGATTAGATATGGGTATAGAAATGGGTGTAGCAAACTCTATACTTATAAAACTTAATCAAATAGGAACATTAACAGAGACTTTAAACGCTATAGAAAAAGCTCAAAGAGCAGGATATACAGCAGTTGTTTCTCATAGATCAGGAGAAACTGAGGATACTACTATAGCAGATTTAGTTGTAGCAGTTAATGCAGGACAAATAAAAACAGGAGCTCCAGCTAGATCAGAAAGAGTTGCTAAATATAATCAATTACTAAGAATTGAAGAAGAATTAGCAGATATGGGTGAATATAGAGGAAGAGATGCATTTTATAATATAAAAAATAAAAAATAATATAAAACTAGATTATTTAAACAAAAGCGAAGTAATTTAATACTTCGCTTTTTATATAAAAGAAAAAAATATAATAAACTTGAGATTGCAGTTTATTTTGGCATTGTACTATATGTAAATATATGATAATATATTATATAGGATTATAATATGGTATGGAGAAATGGAGGTTTAGTGCAATGGTAAATACATTTTTATCTGTAGCAGAAGTTGTATTAGCTCTTTTGTTAATTGTTGTTGTATTAATGCAACCAAGTAAGGCGGACGGCTTAAAAGGATTTGTAACAGGTTCAACTGAGACATTCTTTAGCAAAAACAAATCAAGAACTAAGGAAGCACTACTTTCAAAAACAACAGTGGCATTGGCAGTATTATTTGCTGCAAATACAATAGCTTTAAATTTAATAAAATAATCATAGGACCATGCTAACTTAAAGACCTATTAAAGTATTTTAGTAGTTAAGTTGGCTTTTTTTTATATTGCTTTAGTGGAAATATAATTATGTTGAGGAACTAAGTGGGAACTTCATTTTATGATAAAATTTTAGTATTGTAATTAGGAGGCAGAAAATAAATTATGAATGCAGTTGTATTATATGTAGCTATGAGTGGAATAATAGCACTTATATTTACATTTTTTTTAGTTAAGGAAATACATAATGAGGAAGATGTTACACCTGAAATATTACAGGCATCAGATCTTATAAAACATGGTTCTAAGTTGTTTTTAAAGAAAGAATACATCTATTTGTTATTAGTTGGTGTAATTATTGCAGTAGCTGTATCTTTATTAACAGGAATTAAAATAGGAATATCATTTTTAGTTGGAGCACTTTTTTCTATGGTAATAGTATACATTAGTGTATGTATTGCAACATTTACAAATGTAAAAGTGGCACAAGGAACTAAAAAAGGAATAAAGTATGCTTCAAAAATAGCCTCTTCAGGTGGAATTATAATTGGCATGGGAGTTGTAGCCTTAGGGGTATTAGGCATAGCTACAATTTATATGGTTTTTAGTGGCAATGTGAAAAACTTGGCAGGCTTTGGGTTAGGTGCATCTTATATATCTTTATTTTCAAGGATATGTGGAGGAATATATTCAAAATCATGTAATATAAGTTCTAATTTATCATTAAAAGCGGATATAAATATAAAAAAATCTTTGATTTTAATTGACAATATTGGCGATAATATTGGAGAAATTGGAGGGGTATCTGCTGATTTGTTTGAGTCATATGTGGGAGCAATAATTGCTACTATAACTTTGGGCTCTTCTGTTGCAGCAGATTTAGTAGAACAAGCTATAGTGTATCCAATGATAATAGTATCAATAGGAATTATTGCAACTTTAGTTGGTGGAATATTTAATAGAAATATTAAATTAGAAAAAACTCATAACAATCTTAATACAGGTGTTTATATAGCACAAGCTATAGTTATAGTATCATCAGCAATATTAAGTAAAATATTATTTGGAGATTTTAATGGCTTTATAGCTTCTACATCAGGAGTTTTGGCAGGATTAATAATAAGTAAATCAGCAGAATTTTACACATCATCAAAATATAAGCCAGTTAAAAATATAAGTAGAGAATGTGAACTAAGCACATCTAATACAATTATTTCAGGAATATTTACAGGAATGAGATCTACAGTTATTCCTATAGTAGTAATAATATTAAGTATAATAACTTCATATTATATAATGGGTGGTGGAGATAATAATGCTAGTGGATTATATGGAATATCTTTATCGGTTATAGGAATAATTTGTACAATAGGATTAACCATATCACTTAATGGTTATAGTACTATTTATAACAATGCAAGCGGGATTTTGAGTATTACAAATAATGAAATAACAATAGCTGATAAGTTAGATAATATGGAAAATACAACACTATCTAAGGGTAAGATAGTTGCTATATGTTCAGCAACATTAACATCTTTAGTGTTATTTATTTGTTTTTCTCAATTAGTTAGTCTCGAGGGAGTAAATATACTAAATCCGATTACTTTAACAGGGGTTTTAGCTGGAGCAACTATGCCATTTTTATTTAGTTCATTGATGTTAAAATCAATATTGAAATCTGCGAATAAAATAGTTAATAAAGTAAAAGAAACAGATAACAAAATAGCTATGAATTATGAGCTAGACTATAAAATATATGTTAATGATACTACATCATTTGCGTTAAAAGAGACTGTAAAACCAGCTATACTAGCCATTTCATCTCCAATATTTATTGGATTTATTTTAGGGGTAGAAGCATTAGGTGGTTTTATATGTGGGGGGATTGTAACAGGAGTTCTTCTAGCAGTATTTATGGCAAATACAGGATGTTCATTTAATGATATGAAAAAACATATAAATTATGAAAAAAATGGTGAAGATGCTTACAATTCTGCAATTGAAGCTGGTATTGTTGGAAAGGCATTAAAGGATGGAGTAGCACCAACACTTAATACACTAATAAAGCTTATGGCAATTATGTCATTGGTAATTGGTCCATTAATTGTTGAATATGGTGGTTTAATATTAGGCTTGTTTAACTAATATAAAGATTCAACTTGACAAATTAGTTGTAAGTTAAGTTTTTTTGATTATAATAATTGTATGTTAGGTAGTTATGGAATAAATAAGTTATACAAGTAAATATTAAGAAAATATATATTGTGTATTAATAAAACAGGTATATACACCTGTTTTATTTTTCATTTGATACGATGATAATATATTGAAATCATGTTATATGGGTATAATATAAAGGATAACAACAGTTTATAATAATTTATTACAAGACAAATAACAAAGTTTTAGTAGGAGTTGAAGAAAGACTCCTAAAACAATAAAAAACGGAGGAATGAATTTATGAAAATAAAGGAAACAATACTTTCTTTTATGAAAGAACAGGTATATAAACCAATGGATTTACAAGAGCTTTCAAAGATATTTGATATAAGAAAAGATGACTTTAAAGTATTTAAAAAGACTA
Source organism: Clostridium frigidicarnis (assembly GCF_900111985.1). Taxonomy (GTDB): domain Bacteria; phylum Bacillota; class Clostridia; order Clostridiales; family Clostridiaceae; genus Clostridium_Z; species Clostridium_Z frigidicarnis. The sequence goes on along the minus strand of NZ_FOKI01000007.1, from coordinate 159,227 downwards.
TAAAAACTATGGAAAAAGAAGGTCTCATTGTTAGAAATAGAAATGATAAGTTTGGGGTTCCTGAAAAAATGGGATTAGTTACGGGGAAAATTCAAATACATTCAAAGGGGTTTGGATTTTTAATACCAGATGATGATGATAAGCAAGATATCTTTATACCGTCATCCTTCACAAATGGAGCAATGAATGGAGATAAGGTTGTAGGAAAAATTTTAAAAGAAGATATTAAGGGAAAAAAATGTGAAGGTGAAATTGTAGCAATATTAGAAAGAGTGAATAACAAAATACTAGGTGTATACGAGGACTCTAAAAGCTTTGGCTTTGTAGTGGCAGAGGATAAGAGAATTCAAAATGATATATTCATACCTAAATCATCTAAAGGAGAAGCAAAAACTGGTGATGTTGTTATGGTGGAAATAACAAAATGGCCAGAAAAAAGAAGAAATCCAGAAGGACAAATTATAGAGATCTTAGGTAAAAAGGGAGATAAGGGAATTGATATACTATCAATTATAAAAAAACATGCTCTTCCAGAAGAATTTCCAGCAAAAGTTGAAGCATTTGCAGCTAATATAGATGAAGAAATTCCAAAAGGCGAATATAAAAAGAGAGTTGATCTTAGAGATGTTACTATGGTCACAATAGATGGAGAAGACGCAAAGGATCTTGATGATGCTGTATCTATAGAAAGATTAGAAAATGGAAATTATAAATTAGGAGTTCATATAGCAGATGTTACTCATTATGTAAGAGAGAAAAATCCACTAGATAAAGAGGCATTAACTAGAGGTACTTCTGTATACTTAATAGATAGAGTTATACCAATGCTTCCAAGAAAATTATCTAATGGAATATGTTCATTAAACCCTAAAGTAGATAGACTTGCATTATCTTGTATAATGACTATAGATAAAAGCGGTAAAGTTCTAGATCATGAAATAGTTGAAAGTGTTATAAGAACTAATGACAGAATGACTTATAGTGATGTTACTAAGATTCTAAGAGATAATGATAAAGAACTTATAGAGAAATATGAGTATCTTGTAGATAATTTTAAGGCAATGGAAGAACTTTGTGAAATACTAAATACTAAGAGACTTCAAAGAGGAGCAATAGACTTTGATTTTGAAGAATGTAAAATTATACTAGATGATTTAGGAAAACCTATTGATATAAAGCCTTATGAAAGAGCTATAGCAAATAGGATTGTAGAAGAGTTTATGCTTGTTTGTAATGAAACTATAGCAGAGCATATGTTCTGGTGCAATGTTCCTTTTGTATATAGAATTCATGAAAATCCAAATGAAGAAAAATTACAATTATTTAGTGAATTTGTATATAATTTAGGATATATCTTTAAAATGGGCACAGAGGTTCATCCTGGAGCTCTTCAGGAGATATTAGGAAAAGTTAAAGGTAAAAAAGAAGAAACAGTAGTATCTACATTGCTTCTACGTTCAATGATGCAAGCTAAATATTCTCCAACATGTGTTGGTCACTTTGGTCTTGCAGCAAAATATTACTGCCACTTTACATCACCAATAAGAAGATACCCGGATCTTCAAATTCATAGAATTATAAAAGAATTTATAAATGGTGGAATGAGTCAAGAAAGAATTGGAAAACTTACAAATATTGTAGAACATTCTTCAAAGCAATCATCAGATATGGAAAGATTAGCTCAAGAAGCTGAAAGAGAAGTAGATGATCTAAAGAAAGCTGAGTATATGCAAGAAAGAATTGGAGAAGAATACGATGGAATGATATCTTCAGTTACATCCTTTGGTATGTTTATAGAACTTCCAAATACAATAGAAGGACTTGTTCATATAAGTGATTTACATGATGATTATTACGTATATGATGAGAGACATTTATCTTTAGTTGGAGAAAGAAAAAAGAAAATTTATAGACTTGGAGATAGTGTTAAAATAAAAGTTGATAAAGTTGATATAGAAAATAGAGAGGTTTACTTCAAACTTATTGAAGAAGAAGCAGAAGAAGAGGATGAAGTAACTGTAGACGAAGTAATGAAAGAAGTTATAAAGGCAGGATTAGCCGAGGAAGAAGAGAACTTAGAATAGTAGCAAGTTTTAAAAAAAGTTTAGGCACATGAAAGAAAATAACAAGTCAAAGATGCCATGTATATTTTTGAATGTGCCTTATTAAATTTAGTATTGAAGAGGGATATGTTTGCTTTAGTGTAAATGTATCTCTCTTTTTATGGTATAGAAATTTTGAAGTGTAAAATGCTGATAAAATATAGGGTTAAAGAGATTTTTGAAATTTAGAACGAAAGATGAAATTTTCTTAACAAGATTTTCATATTAGGCACATTTAAAATATAGATAAAAAGTGTTAATATAGTAGAAAGTTGAAAAAAAATATTCTTTTAAATAAAAAGAAATTAATAAATTAAGGCATATAAAAGATTTATTATGTAAGAGGTGGTTGTGTGAAAGAGTATGTTTTAATAACAGGGGCAAGTAGTGGAATTGGTTATGATTTAGCATGTATTTTTGGTGAGAATAATTATAATTTAATTTTGGTTGCTAGAAATGAAAAAAAACTTAATGATATTAAAAGGAAATTAAGTAATAAACTTAAGGTAGATATAAGGGCTTTTCAATGTGATTTAGCATATAGTGAAGACATAGAAAATTTATACTCTAAAATATTACATGAAAATCTTAAAGTAAAGTATTTGATAAATAATGCAGGGTGTGGATCATTTGGAAAGTTTGATAATATAGATATTAAAACAGATTTAAATCTTATAGATGTTAATGTTAGGTCAATTACACATATGATGAAATTATTTATACCAGTTATAAGAAAAACTTCTAATGGTGGAGTGCTTAATATAGCTTCTACAGCAGCGTTTTCTCCTGGACCTTATATGAGTGTTTATTATGCATGTAAAGCATATGTAATAAATATTACCGAAGCATTAAGGGAAGAATTTAAAGAAGATAATATAAAAATATGTGTTTTATGTCCAGGACCAACTAATACAAATTTTCAGGTTAATGCAAAGGTTACTAAAAATAGTAAGGTTAAACCTATACTTATGGAATCTAGAAAGGTTGCAGAAATAGCATATAGAGGTTTTATGAAAAATAAAGGAGTAATTATTCCAGGGTATAATAATAAAATTCTTGTTACTTTATCTAAGCTTTTACCAAATAAGTTCTTGTGCAAGGTTATAAAGAGGGCTAATAGTAATTAAGATAGAATTTATTTTAATTTAGATATGAGTTTAGAAGAAATAAAATATATAAATTGGAATATATTATAAAATAAACCATTAAAAGCACATATATGATTTAAAGTTCATATAATACATATAGCAATAGAAATTGGAGGAAGGTATGTGTTTAGTAAATATAGATAAAATACTTCCAAATTATATAGATATTCAAGGGAATTGTGTTCCAAATTATTTCACACAATTTAATGTATACAATAATTTTACAATAAATTGCAGATGGATAGATTGTGAAAGTATTGAAGTCATAAATTCAAAATTAGAAATATTATCTTCTAAAATAATAGATACTGTTATAGGTACATCAATTGAAGGGCAACATTTAACAGGAAAAAAACTGATTTTAGTAGGAAAGATAATTGCAAAAATCAATTTAAAGTGTTTTAAATGTAATAATAGAATTTGTTGTATAGAAAAAAACATACCTTTTAGTACTTTTATTATATTACCTAACCCAATAAATGAAGAAGATCCTATTAATTTAAGGTACCTTATAGAGGATGCCACAGGGGTTATGATATCAAGAAATAAACTGTTTATTAATGTTACCATAATAATTCAATATTTAGATGAATATTAATATTATATATAAGTTTATATAAATATATTTGCGAAAGTATTATCTATGATTAGTGCGTATGATAGGAACTGGAGTGTATTATGAGAGTTATTAATAATTGTAGAATAGATTTTCAATATAAACTATGGTCTAGTGGACCCGTAATAAGTAACACTATATTTAGTAATAATGTTTCAACTGAACTGATTAATAAAATGTTAGAGGTAAAAAAGTGTGTAGACAAAAAAGTTACCTCTATATTTGAAGTGTTAACATATAGAATATTTATATCAAATATAAGTGATATAGATGTAACAAATGTGTTTTTTAGAGATTTGATTCCAGAGGATACAAGGTTTATACGTAATACTGTTTTTATTAACGAAACAAAAAAAAGATGTGTTGATCCTAGTTGTGGGTTTAATTTAGGTACAATATATTCAAAAGATACTATAGTTATATCATTTAAAGTTGTTATTTTACAACATAGCAAAAGAATAATAACTAATAGTTCAAATAGTATTTATGATTATATTTACAACACAGAAAAGCCTCCAATGAGGGTGAAAATAAAGAGTAATCATACAAAAACTTTAGTTAAGATGAATCTATTTAAACAAATAAATATTGGAAATAAATTTTTTGTAGATTCGCAATTTCCTCAAATCAATAATATTAAGGAAGTAGAGACTAAAGTTAATATTGTTAATACTAAAATTGTTTCAACTCCTGTTGCTTCAACTAATTTTCATAAAGAGTTAAATCTTTGCAAACTCATTATTATAGGGAAAATAAAATATTTTATAGAATATAAATATTTATGTAATAGAATAAGAGAAGGAAATAAAAAATTAACTTATACAAGAGGATTCTCATGTTTTTTACTAGTTCCTAATGGTATTCAATATTGCAAAATTAAAAATATTGAACATAGGATAGAAAATATTTCTTATAATTTATTAAATAATAGGTGCTTTTTTATAGATTTAGAAATGCTAATTAAATTATAAGGCACATTAAAGACTGTAGTAAAGATTTTTTAAGAAATTTAAGCTACAGTCTTTTTTCTGGTTGGATGAAGTTTAATGACTAGGATCTATATTTAAAACAGTTTTTTCAGGGTAAGGAGATGTTTTAGAACGGGCAGTTACAATAAAATCATACCTTGAACCCATTGGGGAACTTAAAGGTATAGTGGTTATAATTTTTATTGTTCTTGTTTCTAGCACCTCTACATTTTTCATTATATTTAGATCAGCTTGATATAGGGTATTATTATTTATATCAGCGATTTTTTCGTCATTAATATACAGTGTATAAAAGAGATTTACCGGTTGAATTATTAAGGTATAGTCATCATACCCTCCACCTGAATTCTTGAAATAATTTATTATTGTTACTGTAGAACCAGGAATAGTTGTTCTATAGGATGTTGAATCATTAACTCTATTATTGGGATCAGGTAATAATGATGTTCCAGGTGGTAAGACACAAGTTATAATATTGCTTTTTTCACCACCATATAATTTTGTTGAAATATCATTATAGTATTGAGTAGCGGTAGCTTGCAGTGTTACAGAAGTACCAGATCTAAGTGTAGATATTGGTACTAGAGTAAAGGATATAATACCTGATATAGAGGAATTTAATTCGGGAATATTTACAATAATCTTTTGAGTGGAGTTATTATAGTATGCTGAACATTGTAAAGTAGTATTAATTGAAGAAAATGCAAAGTTATTATTTATAGGGATTTCTATTATTCCATTTAATAATTTAATATTACTATTGTTTTTAAAATCTAATTTAAAATCAAGTATTGAATCTGTAGTTATATTGGCAGTTTGAGTATATTGAGTAGAGTTACTTCTATCGGTACAGTTTAGATTTAAAACAATATTTGGATGATTTATTGTTACTGTTAGGTTTTTGTTAATTGTTATAGATGATCCGTCGGACTTTTGTTTATAAATAGATTGATAGTTATTTGTTTGAGTTGATGTTATAGTACCTACAGTTTTTGTTCCATTTATAATTTTACAATATATAGTATAAGTCATAATTTGGACTGAAGTTCTAGCATCGATAATACTTTCAGTAGGGAAGGTTAAAATATTGTTAGACACATTTATTGTAATTGGCACACCATTTCTAAAGGCAGAACCAGAGTATATTTGCAAAGTATTAGGAAGCGTGTCTTTTACATAAACATCATAAGCTATAGTTCCGATGGGAATAGTAAGTGTTATTGTATAGATTATATCAGAACCAACTTTAAATATTGAAGAATTATTTGTTTTAGTTAAGCCAATACTTGAAGAGGATATGGTTACAGATGCTGTTTTATTTAAGTTTGAGTATTGAAAATTATCTAATCCTTCAATATATTGTTGAGAATATGGGTTTGTGGTTGTAGCTGTAGTTTGTATGCTAACGCCAGGAGACATAGTATTTATTATTGTAACAGTATAAGATAAAGTTATAGACTGTCCAGGAGCTAATTTGTTAATTGCTAGTTTAATTCCTGTATCATCTAATGTTGGATTAGAAAATGAACCTGTACCTGTAACATTAAATGAATTTGCATTAACAGTAAACCAAGATGATAGAGTATCATTTAATAGAAAGTCAAAAGCATCTGTTTCGGTTCCTAAAGTATTAGTGTTAGATATTTTTAGTGTATAGGTGTATACTTCTCCAGATTTAATAGAAGTCTTATTAGGACCAGTTACAGATTTAGTTAGTTGAATATTAGGAGTCCCTATATTAATCAATACCTGATCCCTATTGCTATAGGAATATCCAGCTGTATTTGTACCGGTTAATTTCATTAAGTTTATATTTTGGCCAGGAGATCCTAGTAGCTTTATTGGAACTTTAAATGTTGTAGAGGATAAAGAATTTCCAGGGATATCTCCATAATCAAAATCAACTCCATGAGGGTCAATAAGATTAGGGTTATTAAACAAAGGAAGATATCCAGTGTAATTATAAGTTAAATTATCTATTGGATCTGATGATAATGGGAAAAAGTCATCTATATATATTTGCTTTTGAATTGCTTTTAAAGTTGTTGAATCATAGGTTAACTTATATTCAGCTAAATCACCAGGAGCTAATACATTATAAGTTTTAGCGGCACCATTTCTATAATAACCTTTTAAAAATTCTTTTTTTATTGTGGCAGTTTTTATGCTACATGAAGTACCAGAACTATCAGTAACATCAATTAGAACAATAGATTTGGTTCCAATTATATTAGTAGTTGCTTTAAAGTTATCAAAGGCAACTACGGGTAAAGGGGTATTATTACTATTTAATTTATATCTATAATAAGAATCAATTCTAGCATTTATTGTTACTGTATTTTGAGAATTCTTCATAGCAAATGGAAATTTATAAATTAAATTAAATCCTTGCAAAACAGAACTATCTTCAATTGAAAATGGTGTGACAGAAGTTGAGAGATAAGAGACACCATCAGGCAAAAAATAGTTTGTGGTTATATCTTGAATGTCATAATATTGACCTACTGAATAAGTGTAGCTATATATAACATTATCAGTTACATCTACAGGTGATTTATTGACAGAAGCTGAGATTATTAAATCCATAGCAGAAAAACTAGTATTACTATTAGTAGTTTCATCTGATGAAGATATATCAACTAAAATCTCTAATTTAGTTCCGTGAGAAATTAAATCTCCCAAATTATTATCATATCTATTCCAGACAGCATAATTAAAAGTAACAGATGTATTACTATTTTGAGAAAGTAAAATAGCACCATAATAAAGTCTTGTGTATTGTTTATTATTAAAAGTTATTGTACTTATAGTTGGGGATGTAAATTTTGAGGAATCAGTACCAGTTACAGAAATATTACCTAAGTATCTAATTCCATTTTCTAAAAGTATAGATATATTTACTAAAGAAGTTGTGAGTGAATTGTTAAAAAACTTACAGGTAGCTGAATATACTTGAGTGTAATCATTTAATGCTAATGATGTGCCAGCTCCTTTTAATATTTTTCCAGCAGTAGATACGGAACATAAAAATCTTGTGGTTTTAAAAGTCATAGATGTTTCTTTAGTAATTTTTAAATTACCAATATCATAGTCCCCTCTAGGCTTTGTATCAACCTGACATTTAACATTTATACCAGTAAATAAATAGCCAAAAGGTATATTAGTACCATTCTTAAATGTATTAGCACATTTAACTGTTATGCTAAAAGTAAAGTCAACTTCCATAGGGGCAAGATCTTTAAGACTTATCCATGAATACTTAGAGCTACCGTCTACATTTGTTGTTGTAGAAGTGGATGGTAACGTGGAAGAATAAATACTCATACCATCAGGTAAATCAAGAAATAAACTTAAGTTATATAACTTTGAATCAGAACTAAGGTTTTTAACACTAATTGTAAAACTACTGGTTCCACCTACAATCAAGGGAACATTTTCAGTTTTATCAATGCTGAGAATTAGTATATCAGAAGGCATAATTTAATCTCCTTTATCATTATATTTAAGGTACATTCAAAAAAATAACAAGTCAATATAGCATCTTTGATTTGTTATTTTCTTTCATGTGCCTAAGATCAAATAAACAATAGTAATTTATATATATTATTGGTATATGACACTTAACTAACTAGTGTAACAATAATCTTCTTATACCATAAAATATAAAGTAGTATAAGAATCCATGTATAATGGATAAAGCGTCAATAGAGGAGGTAAATATGGCTTTAAATAATAGATTTTCAGTTGTTGATAAAGCTATTATAGTATCAACAGGAAATAGCTTGGTTTTATGTGGGGATACAACAACAAAATCAGTAAACACATCAGATATGATTAAAATATCAGGAGAAACAACAAGAGATTGGAATGAAGCAGAAAGTAAGGGTAAAATTAATATTTTATCTAATAGTACTGTTTTATATGCTGAATTAATATGGTATTCAACTGTAAAAAGTTCTTCAGATGGAGCATTAGATGTTAGAAGTATACAAGATAATACAATAGTTTTTACAACACCTAAGGGTGAAGTTTCAGTTAATCCTCAAAATGTAGAAAGTTTTACTGGTGATTCTGGAAGTATTGATAGATTTAGAAGTGCGGACGTAACTAATATAGTTAAAGAGTCTTTAGATGGGTGGTATACTGTTTCAAAAGTTCCAACAAGCATACCTCCAATAGGTTTAAGCAATACAAGGGCAGGATGGACACTAGTAGTAGTGTATAGAAATGATGTAATAGTCCCTCAAAGAATAATGTTTTTGTCAGGAATAGCATCTGCAAAAGAAAATAATCCACTACAAACAACCATAGTGGGATTTTCAACTGCACCAGAAGAAAGACACTTAAAAGGAAGATTATTTATAGCTTGTGCAAATGGAGAGCCTTTAACCGGTGTTCAAACTGTTAAGGCTGGGCCAACATTTGCATCATTAAAAACTTTAGGTAATATTGTAAGTACTCCAAATCTAAATCCAGGTACATCTCCAAATAATCCCAATAATGGATTTTTTGCTGGACAGATAAATATATGCGATCCACTAGATACGAATGTAGGATTGATTGATATTAGTGGCACTAATGGAAGTAATAATCATGATGCATTTGTTCCAACTCAAGTTTTAGGTGCAAGAAATAAGTGGGATATAACTAATGTTGATCTTAGTAGTACGTTAGTTGTAAACCAAAATCAAATAGTAGGGCAAGTTACTGCAAGTGGAACTAATGATGGAGTCCAGTTAGTTGCAGTAGGAATGCAAGTAGAAGCAGAGGCTCCTAATATTATAGCAACTTTAACTTCTTATGATACAGATGATGATAATGAGTATAATGTGCAGGTTGGAGAACAATTAATTTATTCTGTGCAAGTTAAAAATAAAGGTGGGTTAGCTGCAAGTAATTTAATATTATCAGATCTTTTAGATCCATGCTGTTCTTTTATACCTAATTCATTAAAGGTAAATGAGGTATCTCAGCCAGGAGCGGATATAACACAAGGATTTAATGCTGGAACTATTGATGCTTCAGGAGTTATTAATATACTTTTTTCAGTTAGAGTAAACTCACTACCAACAGGTGCAAAATTTAAAAATAATGTTAACTATAATTATGAGTTTACTTCAGGACCAGGTTCACCAACCTATAGAAACTTTGCAACAACTAATACACTTGAAGTAATAGTTCAGTCAGGGCAATTAAGCATAGTAAAGACAGCATCTAAATATACTGCTTTTATTGGGGATACATTAAATTATACAATTAAGATAGCCAATATAGGAAGTGAACTAGCAAGAGATGTTTTGTTTCAAGATATTGTAAGTAAATATTGTTCTTTTAATGAAGGATCAGTTACTATTAATGGGGTTACAAAATCTGGTTTTAATCCTAATACAGGTTTTATTCTTCCAGATATTAATGTAAATGAGGAAATAGAAATTATTTTTGAGGTAACAGTAAATTTACTACCTCCATCAACAGTTGTTACTAATAATTCTGTGGTTACTTTTAGTTATATGTTTAATCAATATACCTATTTAATAAAGAAAACAGTTATTAGTAATGTAACTTCTATTCAAGTTCAATACGGAGAAATTATAGGAGAAAGGTCAAATGATAATAACTATCCTAATGTAGATGATATAGTAACTTACACACTTAACTTAACTAATATAGGTAACGTTGAAGTTACTAATTTTCAAGTTTTAGAACCACCAATTCCAGGTGCTTCTTTTGTAGCGGGTAGTGTTAAAATAAATGGAATTGTAAAACCTTTATTAAATCCATTTGATGGTTTTACAGTAGATAGTATTTTACCAAAACAAACTGTAACAATAATTTATAAAGTTAAAATTAATCAAATACAACCTGGTGAATTAGTTGAAAATATAGCTCAAGTTCCATTTAAATATCAAATTACACCAGGTGGTCCGGTTATTTCAACAGAAAAAGATTCTAATAAGGTTGTAACAAGAGCAAATTTTGTAAATATAACAATAAATGAAACAGTAGATAAACCATATGCTATCATAGATGATATTTTATATTATTCAGTTAATATGACTAATAGTGGTAATATAGATGCTTTTAATACCCTATTCTTTGCATATATACAACCAGGAACAACATTTGTACCTAACAGTGTTGCAATTAATGGTATGCCTCAACCAAGTTATGATACAAATGTGGGATTTAGTATAGGAAGAATCTCTCCAAATAGTACAATTAATGTAACATTTGCAGCTAAAGTTGTAAGTGTGCCAAATCCTAATATAGTTTATAACACATCAGAATTAATTTATGATTATTTACCAGATCCTAATAAGACTCATATAACAAATACAGTTACCAGCAATACTGTTCAAACAATAATTAATAAGGCTGAATTTTCTATTACAAAAAGTGTAGATAAATTATATGCTCAACTAGGTGATACCATTATTTATCAAACACTTATTAGTAATACAGGTACAGTTCCATTGACTAGTGTTAGTTTTGTTGATGAAGTAGCATCATATTTAACTTTTTACCCAGAATCTGTATATGTAAATGGAGTAAACCATACAGATTATAATCCTAATAACAGCTTTTTATTAGGAGATATTCAACCAAGTGAAACCTTTAGGGTTGTATTTGCAGCAACAATAACCACAGTACCACCAGTAGGTTTTATTCTTAATGCATCAGAAATGAGCTATAGTTACAAAGTTAATCCAGATTCAACAACTATTACTGGTACAAAATATTCAAATCAAGTACAAACAGAAGTTTTGTTAGGAAACTTGTCTGTTGCAAAGAGTGCAAGTAAAAGTTATGCAACAATTGGAGATACTATAACTTATTCTATAAATGTTACTAATACAGGTAATACAACAGCTAATAATACAGTATTTAGTGATATAGTACCATCAGCAGTTTCCTTTGTGGAAGGATCTGTAACAGTCAATGGAATAAGTAAACCAAGTTATAACCCAAGTACTGGTTTTAGTTTAGGATCAGTTGTTGTTGGGCAAGTAGTAAGAATTAAGTTTGATGTAACAGTTAATAGTGTACCAACTCCGAATGTTGTTACTAATAATGGGTTAGCCTCTTTTGACTATACACCAGATCCAACTAAGCCACCAGTAACTAAAACAATAACAAGTAATAATGCCACTACAGTAATTAATATGGGATCAGCAAATTTAACAAAGAGCGTAGACAGGCTATATGCAACAATTGAAGATACTATAACCTATACAGTTGTGGCACAAAATACAGGAACAACAACTTTAACTAATATAAACTTTATAGATATAATTCCAACTGGGGCTACTTTTGATATAGGTTCAGTATCAATAGATGATGTAAGTAAACCAGATTTTAATCCTAATTTAGGATTTGTATTAAATGATATAGCTGCTGGAGGAAGTAGTATAGTTAAATTTACAGCTAAGATTACTAGTATTCCAAATCCAAATACAATAACGAATACTGCTAATATTAGCTTTAAGTATCGTATAAATCCAAGTGGTACAGATATAAGTGAAACTAAGACAAGTAATAGTGTAACTACAACAATAAATAATATGGATGTAACTAATACAAAGAGTGTAGATCTTGTTTATGCAACAATTGGAGATACTTTAAATTACACCTGTGTAATAGCAAATAGTGGTAATGTAAATTTGACTAATACAACATTTACAGATTTTATTTCTAATGATACAGAGTTTGTAGCAGGATCAGTTAAAGTGAATGGAGAATCTTATGCAGATTATGATCCAAATTTAGGATTCTCCCTAGGAACTATAAATACAAATACAAATGTAACAGTAACGTTTAAAGTAGCAGTAAAGAGTTTGCCACCTAATGGATTTGTTACAAATCAATCCAGTATAGCTTATAATTATAAAATAGATCCTAATGGAGCGACAATTGCAAAAACTATTTCAAGTAATACAGTAACAACCTATATTAATGTAGGATCACTAACAATAACTAAAACATCAGATAGAAACTATGCAAGATTAACCGATACAGTAAAATATAGTTTCGTTGTAACTAATACGGGAAATACAATTTTAAATAATGTAAATTTCCAAGATACTATCCAAACAGAATCATTATTTAATTATGGATCAGTATTTGTAAATGAAGTAAGCAAACCAACACTTAATCCTAATACAGGATTCTCACTAGGTAATATTGCTATTGGTGCTTTTGCCACAGTTAGTTTTACTGTAACAGTTAATTCTATACCAGCTTCAGGTAAATTATACAATAGTGGGTCTGTAAGCTATTCATATTATGTAGATCCTAATGGATTACCAATAGTTAAGAATGCAACTTCTAATACAACAACCGTTAATGTAAATGACACAATAGTATCTGCAACAAAGGCAGTAGACAAAGATATAGCTAAAATTGGAGATACTTTAAACTTTACAGTAACATTAAAAAATGATGGTAATGTACCAGCTCAAAGAGTATATTTTATAGATTTATTAGATAATAATATAAACTTTAATGTTAATTCAGTTTATGTAAACAATGTAAACAAGCCAGGATTTAATCCTAATGATGGATTTACAATAGATGATATACCAGGAAATGGAACTGTATCAGTGATTAAATTTGCAGCAACTGTTATCACTAGACCAAGTGATAATATAGTTAAAAACTTTGCAACAATTGAATATGAATATAAAGTTGGAACAGAAACTATAAATGTTACAGACTTAACAACAAATACAACTCAAACCTATATTGCAACGGGTGAATTGACAGTTACAAAATCAGTTAATAAAGCTTATTCTACAGTTGGAGATACTTTAAGCTATACTATAAATGTGAGAAATACAGGATCAGTAAATGCAACCAGTATATCACTAAAAGATATAGTTCCAGTATCAACATCTTTTAAAACTGGGACAGTTGTATTAAACGGAGTAAGTAAACCAACTTTCAATCCTATTGATGGATTTAGTATTTCAGATTTAATTCCAAACCAAGTTGATGTGGTATCTTTTGATATTCATGTAGATTCATTGCCGATTTCAGGAAAAATTGAAAACACAGCAGATGTAACATTTAGTTATAAATTAACACCAACTGATCCAACAGATACGAAGACTACAACATCAAACAAAGCCACAACCTATATAAATTTGGGCGAACTACAAGCTATAAAATCAGTCGATAAGCAATATGCAACAATTGGAGACGATTTAAATTATACAGTTACTATAAAGAATATTGGAAATGCTGATTGTTCAAATATATTATTCCAAGATATTATTCAATCAAATGGAACTTTTAAAAATGGAACAGTTATAGTAAATGGTGAAAGTAAGCCAACATTCAATCCAAATATAGGATTCAATTTGGATACTATACAACCATTTAGTACAAGTGGAAGTATTACTACAGTAACATTTAAGGTTTCTGTAAATTCAATGCCAAATAATTATATGATTTACAATACTGCATCAGTAAACTATGAATATAAAATAGACCCAGCTAATCCATCTAAATCAGATGAAAAGCTAAGCAATACAGTTTCAACTCAAATAAATTTAGGAAAATTGACAATAACTAAGGCAGTAAGCAAGGCTTATGCTACTATAGATGATATTTTAACCTACACAATTAATGTTGTTAATGAAGGTAATGTTAATGCTATAAATATAAACTTTAGAGATGTTGTACCAAGTGGCACTGCATTTATACCAGGTTCAGTAACTATTAATGATATTGAAAAGCCTGGTTATGATCCATATCAAAGTTTCTCATTAGGTACAATTGTTCCAGGAGGAGTATCTGTAGTTAAATTTAATGCTATAGTAACAAGTGTGCCTTCACCTTCATTAATTAGCAACATTGCCAATTTAGTTTATTCTTATCGTATAGATCCTAATGGTAGTGATATCATTGTAGAAGTTAGTAGTAATGTGGCAACAACTCAAATTAACAAAGGCGAATTAACTATAACTAAGCAAGTAGATAAGGAATATGCAACAAAAGGGGATATACTGACTTATACAGTTGTATTAACAAATACAGGTAATGTAGATGCAAGTAATGTTGTTTTTACAGATGGACTTGATTTAGATATTTCTTTTAATAGTGGGTCAGTTGTTATTGATTCTGAAAGTAAACCAAATTATGATCCAACAGTAGGATTTAATTTAGGATCAATCCCTACTTTAGGGCATGTAACAGTATCATTTAAAGTAACAGTTAGTATGACACCAACAAAGAGTTCTGTATTAAACTTTGCTAATGGAACATTCTCATATAAGATTGATCCAAATGGTGAGTTCTTAATTAAAACCACTCAGTCTAATAGTGTATTAACTAGAATAATTATAGGATCCATGACAGCAAGTAAAACTGTTGATTTACAATATGCAACAATTTTAGATACACTAAATTATACAATAACAATAAAGAATACAGGAAATACAACTAACAAACAATTAACATTTATAGATACTTTATCAAATGGAGCTAGCTTTATAGCTGGAAGTGTTATTGTAGATGGTGTTTCAAAACCAGATTATGATCCAATACAAGGATTCACATTAATAGATATTTTGGCTGGTGTTACAAGTGAAATTAAATTTAAGGCTAAAGTTACATCACTTCCTACACCACCACAAGTAACAAACTATGGATTTGTAAGTGGTGTATATAAGATAGATCCTTTAGGAAGCGATGTACCAATAAGTGCAACATCTAATACTGTATCTACTCAAATAAATGTGGGAAGTTTATCAAATGCAAAGACAGTAGATAAGATGTATGCTAAGGTTGGAGACACTGTGATTTATACTTCTGTAATTAAAAATATAGGAAATGTAACAGCTACTAATGTAAAATTCTATGATGATTTACAACAAGAATTAATGTATGTTGGAGGGACAGTAAGAATTAATGATGTTGTAAATCCATTAGCTAATCCAACATTGGGAATTATGCTAGGAGATTTGGCTCCTAATCAAACAGTTACAATAACATTTGATGCTAAAATAAATTCTTTACCAACTCCACCACAAGTTGATAATAAATCACAAGTTGAATTTAGTTATAAGATAGATCCGAGTGGATCAATTATAACTAGCACTTTATTAAGTAATACTGTAACAACTCAAGTTGTAAAAGGTGAGTTAACTACAACAAAATCTGTAGATAAGCCAATAGCAACTATTGGAGACACTTTAACATTTACTATAAATTTAATTAATACAGGAAATGTTGTGGCAAATGATGTTATGTTCCAAGATACACCATCAATTGGAGCAACATTTAAGCCAGGAACTGTATATGTAAATGGAGTAAATGAACCTTTATTTGATCCAACAGTAGGATTTACTCTTGGGAATATAGGAATAGGTAATGCAGTAACAGTAGCATTTACAGCTGATGTAGTATCGGTACCACCGACAAATAAGGTAACAAACCAAGCGGTTATTAGCTTTAAGTTTGTTGTAGATCCAAAACAACCTCCAGTTAATCAAACAACCTATTCTAATACAACAACAACCAATATTGCATTAGGAAGTTTGAATGTAACAAAAGCAGTTGATAAGCAGTTTGCAACAATAGGACAACAATTAACCTATACAGTTACAATAACAAACACTGGTAATATAGATGCTACAAATATTGTTTTCTTAGATCCAACCCCTCAAAATTCAATATTTGTACTAGGATCAGTAACAGTAAATGGTGTAAGTGAACCAACCTATAATCCAGCCTCAGGATTTGCATTAAACACAATGAAACAGGGGGAAATTATAGTAGTAGTTTATAAAGTACAAGTAATATCATAATATAATATTTAAAGGGTACTGAAATTAAATTCAGTACCCTTTTTAATAGGTTATAATATTTTATGTATTGGTAAATGGTGATAATAAATTAAATAGAAATATGATAAATTTGCATGTGAAATATTTCCATAATTTAAGTTATAAATTAAAATTTAAAATAATGGGAACTTTTAACCTTTAATATTTATCTTAATAGTGTAGGAGGTGAAAGATTAATGGTTGATGGAAGTAAAATATTGAATTTTTATGATGTTAGAAAAAAGAGTGTAACAAAAGCAGGAACAATGGATAAGAGTGAATTTATGGAGATAATTCAACAGTATAAAGTACCTTTATATAGACTTGCAAAGGGAATTGTAAAAAATGAACATGATACAGAAGATGCTATAAATGAGACTATTTTAAAAGCATATGAAAATTTAAAAAAATTAAAAAACAAGGATAGTTTCAAGTCGTGGATAATGAGGATTCTTGTTAATGAATGTTACGGATTAATAAATAAAAAAAACAAAATAGATCTTCAAGAAAATATGGAAGTATATAAACTTACATATGAAGATAAAAATATCTATGAACTTATGGATGAGATTAATAAACTAGATATGGATTTTAGAACAGTACTTATTCTTTTTTATTATGAAGATATGAGTATAAAGGCAATAAGTGAAGTTTTAAATATATCACAAGGAACTGTTAAGTCAAGATTAAGTAGGGCTAAAAATAAGCTTAGAGGTTTGTTAGATAAATGTTAAAGGAGGGATTGAATTGGATAGTTTTGATGAAATAATAAAAAATAAGATCAATAATGAAAAATGGGTAATACCAGAAAATATAGATAAAAGTATGGACAACACATTAAAAAATTTAGAAAGTAAAAAACTAAAAAAAAGAATATCATTAAAGGTATTAGTTGCTTCCTTTATAATTATGACTTTGAGTTTTACTACAGTTTTAGCTAATACATCACAAGGAAAGGAATTTATTAGAAGTACTATTGAGTTTTTTAATGGAGCAGCAGATTCTAAATATTTTTCTAGTAAAGATAGTTTTGAAAAATTCAACAATTATATTGGTTCTATGGCTAAAGATAATGGAATAAAATTTACTATTAACAATATTGCAATTGATGATAATTTTTTAAATATATTTTACACAATAGAAAGTGATAAACCTATATCTAAAATTGAAGAAGGAACTTTATGGTCGCCAATGTTTACAGCTCCTAACTTTCAATATAAAATAGATGAAAAATATTTAGATACAGGAAATAATAATGATGTTGATGCCTATTTTGAATCTGATAAAATATTAAAGGGAATGATAAGAGAAAATATATCTCAAATTAATATACCACAAAAGTTCAATCTAGAAGTATATACTTCAGAGATATTTGGTGAAAAAGGACAATGGAATATATCAACTAATGTTGATAAAGCACATATAGAAGAAGATACATTATCAGTTAAGCCAAATAAAAATGTTATATTTAATGTTAATGGAATTAAGCATGATGTAACCATTGAAAAAGTGTCAATATCTCCTTTTGGCAATCAGATAGTTTTAAATGAGAATATAGATAATGATGGTATGTCTTGTGGATTTGCTTTGTTTGATGATAATGGTAACTATTTAGATGATATAAGTAGCAGTATAAGAGGAATGTCTAATGGAAAGGCTATAAATTCTTTTGAATTTGTAAATAAAAATAAAGATATGAAGTATATAACACTTATACCCATAGAGGAAAAAAAAAGACAAACAGAAGAATCTGAGAAAATAGTTATAGAGGAAAGTAAGGCAAATATCAATGAGTTACCTTGTAAATTGAACACTGGAGAGCAGGGAAATATAGTTGTAGAAGAAGTTAAAATTGAGAAAAATATTATGAAGGTAACTTATAAAAAACAGGGAATTGTATTAATTAACCCATCAATTTTTTTCTATGATTGCAATGGAGAGAGAATAAATGATGATTATGATGGAGGTATGACTCCTTACGTAGATAGAATAAATGGAACTTATACTGAAATTATGAGTTTTCATGATAAAGATATAGACCTTTCAAAAATTAAAGGGATAGGTGTGTATAATAATGAAAACTTTAAATTGTTACATGATCAAGAGGTAAGGATTAATTTTAAATAGTACAAGATTCACATTCTTCATATGATAAAGCTGTGTTTAAAATTATTAAAAGAAAGTATGTCAAAAGTAGTTTTATACTTTTGGCACACTTTCTATAATTTTATATATTAAGTTATATAAAAAAGTATAGTTTGTTAGAAGAAAATTAATATCATCATGCGATTAAATCATTAAAACTTTGATTATATTATTAATTAGTGTGATGTTGCTGTTGCTGTGATATTTGAACTACGTATTGAAGCATTTTCTGTAAGAGTTACTGCTGCTGCTACATTTAACAAGCTAGCTCCAGTGACTCTTACTATTTCTACGTTATAAACGCAACAAGCTGGACAAGTATTACATTCACAATGAGTGAATCCAAAAGAATTAGTTACATTTACAGCAAGAGAAATAGCACCAAAAGAGTAATCCCAAGTTCCTAGAGCTACCTTGGCACCATCACCACAAGTTTTACTTAATTGGAAAGTTACTGTAAAAGGAGTAGTTAGGATAGTTGCTGTACCTATAAGAGCTTGATAATTTATTATAGAATTAAAGTCTATTTTAACTGAAGGATTACATAAACATGTTGTGTCAAGTGTAACACTAGCTACTGGTAGTGGAGCAAATTGTGGAGAAGTAAGAGTAGGTATTGGTATAGATACGCCACTGCCTTGTCCACAAGTAAATAAAGATTCAGTTGGTGTTGGATGTCCAGGAGTACAGTGTGCACAGTTGCAACACCTATGATTATGGTTGAATTCCTCTAAACAATCACAATGTTCATGATTACAGCACCTAGAATCATGTTTAATTTCACCTGAACAATCACAGTTGAAAGATTTTGATTTTGAGTTCATAAATAAACCTCCTTATTTTCTACAAAATATTATTTTTTACAAGTTTTTTTATTAGTAGTTACTATATTAATATGATAAATAATGTAATGATGTTACTATATTTAATAAAACAATTGTTTTTTATTGTTCACAATCACAGTCGCAATCATAATCAAAGTTTAAAGATGGATCTTCTTCGTCACATGATGGAAAATCTTCTTCACAATCTGTAGGACATAGAGGCTTTAGCCTTTGATCAGGATAAAATTTTGGGGGAGGTGTTTTGTTAAATATCTTACAAGGATCTTCTAATGGTCTTTCTTTACAAGGTTTTGGAACTGGACAATAACCATAAGAAGGCATTAATAGTTGAACTACAAGTTGGCATTTAACAATTAAGAAAAATCCTAATGTAACATCTAATACACAGTTACAATTGCAATCTTCTGTAAAACAACCATCAAGACATTCAGCTACTAATTCAAGTTTTAACATATCATTTATAGCATCTTCAGAATTTGTTACACAATTTGAAGATGTTCTAGCTATAGAATCTGGACAATACAATCTTGGCACCGTTTCTGTTCTGTTTATTTCAAATAATTCTGAACAATGGTTGCCGCAATCATCTAAAAAATCGGCATAGAAAGAAATCGTAAAGTTAATAATCAATCTATTATATCCACATTCACATTTAAGTGGAATTTTATCGAATGATAATAGTTTAATATTAAAATCTCTACAGCCTAAGAAAATTTTTGGATTATCTAAAGGATTACTTCTTAACTCTTCATCAGTGTGTTTGGTATCGCAGCCTTCTTTAAATTTTAAACATCGTTTAATTAGACACTGGTCAAATACCTTTGGAACTTCTACACATACCAATTCAAGAGGTTCTGGAAGGCAACTTTCTTTGGTTATTAGGCCAGGTCGAAGTGAAAAATTAGCCATGCACTTTCCTCCTTTTATTGTAATAAATATATACATAATATATATTATACAAAAATAGTAATTTTGTTACTATTTAAGAAAATAATATATTTGATAAGGTAATACTACAGAAAATAAGCCTTAGAGCATTAAATATTTAGGTCTGTTTACTATATATAGACTTAAATTATCTATTAATGCTCAGTTCCTGTTGCTGAAATAATTGCGCTTCTTATTGCGGCATTCTCTGTAAGAGCTACTGCTACTCCTGCTAATGTTAATGATAGTCCAGTAACCCTTACTATTTCTACGTTATAAACGCAGCAAGCAGGACAAGTATTACATTCACAATAAGTGAAACCGAAAGAATTAGTTACATTTACACCAAGAGTAAGATCACCAAAAGAGTAATCCCAAGTTCCTAGGGCTATCTTAGCTCCATCACCACAAGTTTTGTTTAATTGGAAAGTCACTGTAAAAGGAGTAGTTAAAGTATCAGAGGCACCTATAAGAGCCTGATAATTTATTATAGAATTAAAATCTATTTTTACACTTGGATTACATAGACAAGTAGTGTCAAGTGTAACACTAGCAACAGATAGAGGATGAAAAATTGAATTTGAAGGATTAGGAATAGGTATAGATGTACCATTAGATTGTCCACATGCTAAAATTGACTTTTCAGGAATTGGATGTCCAGGATGACAATGTTCCTGATTACAACATTTTAAAGAGTTGTCTTTAGTATCGAAACAAGTATGAGTTTTGTAATTAGATTTTGAATTCATAAAAAAGCCTCCTTAAATTTTTTTATATAGAAATTACTAGAAAATAATTTCTATATAAAAAGAGTTTTATTATATTAATATGAAATTATGTAAAATCATGTTACTACATTTATAACAATATTATTAAATAAAATAAAATATTTTAATTAGAGTATGAGTTATGATTATAAGTTTATATTGAAGTTTAAAATAGTTTGATTTAAAAAATACCAAAGATTTAAAGTTTTAATCTCATTAAGTTATATATATGAGATACATTTTAGGGTTAAAGTACAAATTAGAATGTAGTAATAGTTGATATTTTATCAAATATATTATAAGGATATAAGAATATATTCATAAATAATAAATATAATTATATAATAAGAAATGCTTCAATATAATAAAACAATTGTGTAGATTAATTAATTTAAATAAATGTAAAACTTATTCATATAAAAGGGGGGGAATAAATTGATGAAAGATGTAAACTCAAGCTTTTTTAGCGACAATGAAAACAACTTATGGAATATTAAATTAGATGATAATGGTAATATGATTTATAGTAGTATGTATTCAGAAAATAAATGGACCAGAGAGGCTAAAATAGATACAGATGTGTTGGATTTTAGTGTAGCTATAGATGAAAGACAATATATTCACATAGTATATAAAAAAAAAGGTGAGATTAAGTATTGTTTATGGAATAGGGATCAGTGGCTAGGAAAATTATTATATGAATTTGGTGACCATAAAGTAGAAGAGCTAAATTTAAAAATATCTGAAAAGAGTGTAAATCTATTTTTTCTACTTATTGAATGTAATGAACCAGATTTGGGTAAAATTGTACATTGTTCTTTTGATAGTAGTAAGGATGGTAATGAAGAAGAATCTAATTTTAATATAGTAGCAGCAATACCAGTTGAAGATACTTTTGGTCATTGTTATGAAGTAGAAAACTTTAATGTAAATGAGTTTTATATGTGTATAAAAAATTGCAAAAATCAAGAAACAGATATTATGTTCTGTAAGTATACAAATAAAGAATGGAGTGAGCCTAAAAAGCTATACTCACTAAATGGAATGGAAGTAAAGATTTGTAGTGGTATGTTTGAAAATCAAATTCATATTTTGAATTTGTATAAAGAAAATAGTAAATATATATTGGAAGACATTTATTTCCAATTGGATAGAAAATTAAATTATGTAACTATATATGAAACTAATGAAGAGATAGATAATATATTAATCTTAATTAAGGATTCAGTTTTTTGTAGTATGTGGAATGAGAAAGAAACAATAGTAACTTCATATTTTAATGAAATTTGGAGTGTTCCTATAACAACAGAAAAAAAATACAATGAGGACTTATTCTTATATAAAAGTATATGGTTAAATTGGAATAATAGTAAAATAAAATGTAATTATATAATTGGATATAGTGGAAAAGAAGTAGAATTTATTTTACCAAATTATAATAAAAATATTGACTTGCAAAAACATAACTTAAAAAAATATGTAAAAACTGAATTGATAAATAACAAAGGAATTGAGGATAATGAATTAAGAGATAGTTTATGCAAAACTATAAATTTATTAAAGGTAGAAGCGCAAAAAAAAGAAGATTTGTGTGATGAATTAAAAGGTAAATTAAATAATATGGTTACTAGATATAAGAGGTTAGAGGGGAAATTAAACAATTTTAAAAAGACATATCATGAATTACAAGGTGAGGTATTAGAAATTGCTGATAGATTAGAAAAGACTAAAGCTGACAAAGAAAATGTTGTAAAAGAACTGCAAAAATATATTGATGACAAAAATACTGAGTTACTTGATTTGAACAATAAATACAAAGAAGTACAAAATGACTTGGATAAAAAAAATAATGAGTTAAATACTCTGAAAAAAGACAAAAATACCATATTATTAAAATTTAATAAAAGTGAGGAGGAGAAAAAACAAATTCAATTAAGTCTAAATAATGCTATAAATGAAAAAAAAGAATCTAATATTCAACTAGTTAAGTTAAATGAAGAGAAAGAAGATGTGATTAAATATTTAGATATAATACTTAAGGACAGAGATGAAGTTAGGAATGTACTAGAAAATACAAATAAAGAAATGCACATGATGAATAAACAGAAAGATAAGCTTAGTGCTATATTAGAAAAAGCAAACAAGGAAAATAATAGTTTAAAAAAAGAGTTAAGCATGGAGATTAATAGATCCATTTTAAGTAAAATTTTAAATAGGAGGGAGTAATAGTAAGATTTATGTTTAAAGAAGATTTGAAATATTATGTATCAAATTTAAATAATAATACCATATATATAGCTGATATAGAGAAAAATAATATATTTAAATCTATAGAGCTACCATTTAAACCTCTCAGCCTGACAGTATTTAATAATAGTAGAATTTATGTTGGGAGTGATAAAAAAGGGATTGCAATAATTTCTACTATAGACAATGAAGTTAAGATTAAAAATATAAGCAATAATGGTAATATAGTACTAGATGATGTTAATAAAAGAATGTATATATCTGATATTTCAAGAGTTTTAATTTATGATATGGATGGAGATAAGAGGTTAGGAGAAATTAAAGGATTTAAAATAGTAGATAATTTACAAGTTGATAAAAAAGGAGATAGGTTATTCATCTTGGACCTATTCACTAAAGAACTAAAAATTTATAGTACAGCTACGCTTAATTTAATATCAAATATAAAAAATGTAGGTGTGAAGCCAAATTTTATTACAATAGACGAAGATAATGGAAAATGCTATGTTGCAAATAAAGGAGATGTTTACGGAAATTCAGGAAATGTATCTGTCATAGATATTAGTGACAATAGTGTAATTCATATAGAACTGCCACTTAACTCATCTATAACATATTTAGCTTTAAAAAATAATTTTTTATATGCATGTAATGTAGGCTTAAATAGAATAGAAGTAATAGACATAAGAACAAATAAGAGAGTAAAGCATATTTCAAAAGATTATTTTAATCCTCAAAGTATATTTTTAACCATAAATAAAGAAAAATTTATTATAATAAATAAGAAAACAAATGGTAATGGAGAAATGTGTATAGTTGATACATTAAGCAACAGTATTACTAGCACTATACCTATATGCAGCAATGATACTATTCCTTACAGCATAGCTTTTATTTTTAATAATACCAAAGAAGAAAAGCATAAAAACAATGAGGTAGAACAAATAGTAGAAATGTGCGAAGAAGAAAAAGTATCTATAAGTGTAAAAAAAATATTTAATAACTATGAAGAAAAAATATATTTTGAAAAAGTTATAGCGGACATACCTAATGACTATATTGGGCGTTTTGTCCTAGAAGATATTAAATTTTCACGTGGATTCATAGTACATGGTACAGAAGAAATAACTCCAACAATAGATAAAGTTAATTTTTTTAAGGTTAATTTCTTGTTGAAAATTCCATATATGATAAAATTTAAAGATGATAAAAATGAAAGTATTATTATAAAAAAGTTCATAGAAAGGCATATGG
Organism: Clostridium frigidicarnis; assembly: GCF_900111985.1. Lineage (GTDB taxonomy): Bacteria > Bacillota > Clostridia > Clostridiales > Clostridiaceae > Clostridium_Z > Clostridium_Z frigidicarnis. The sequence goes on along the minus strand of NZ_FOKI01000007.1, from coordinate 134,359 downwards.
AACTAATATTAGATATACCTATAGGAAATGAAAAAAATTATACTGAATTATGCATTAATACAAAGGTAACTATTATTAATGCTCCTGTAATTATCAAAGATATTTTAAGTTTTTCTGTAGAATCTCTTGTAGATTTAAAGGTTATTGGGGAAATAGAATTATCAATACCTACATCAGCAATAGAAAAATATTTTAAATAAAAAATTTTACTTTTAAAAAAGTTTTAGGCACATAAAAGAAAATAACAAGTGAAATAGACTAGAATACTGACTTGTTGTTTTTTGAATGTGCCTTAACTCTGATAAATTTGGTGGTTATATATAAACAAAACTACCAACTTTATTAGAGTTTATATATAATTATAAAAATTATTTTGTTTTGACTTGAAATTGATTAGTTTTTCCCATGAAATAAGCAAGTTTAATTATGGACTCTTCCTCTTTAGTCATTTCACGGTTAAACATCTTTTCAAATTGTTTTATTAATTCATTAATATCTATAGCTTGTTTTTTTGTGTTATTAGTAGAGGGTCTTTTGTTAAAACTGTATAATTGAGTCTTTATATTATTATTGTATAATTTTTTAAAAATCTCTGCTGTATAGTAAGCATCATTAAAAGCATTATGAAATTCATCTTTAATAGGAATCTCAAGCCTATGAATTGCTTTGCTAAGTCCTATATTAACACCCTTAGTGCATTTTAAATACTTAGAAGCATAAGATTGAATATTAATATATTTATTAGAAATTAATGATAAATCCAAGTTATGATATAAAATATTTCTAAAAAGCTCTTTTACATCACAAACACCCCAAACAACTAAAATATCATCAGGAGTTATAAAATTAGATAATGTATTATAAACTTCCTTAAAAGGTTTTGAATTGTTTAAAGTTTCTATTTTTATACCTGTAAGTTTTTCAACTAAAGGATTAAGCTCAGTATATAATTCAGGTTTTATAAATATATCTAAGGATGAAACTTCATTAAGATTTTCATCTAATTTTAGAGCCCCTATTTGGATTATTTCAAATGGGCACTTGGGATTAGATATAGGTTTAACATCTTCTTTAGATTTATACCCTTGATTAAATTCTAAATCAAACACTATATAATGCATTTTTTCCTCCAAATGACAATAATAGAACTTTGTGAAATTATACTATTTTTTAGCTTTATCTAATTTTTTATTATACATAAACATATATAAGGATGCACCAAATATTACAATATAACCTATAACACTTAAGAAATCTGGAACTGTTCCAAAGATTAGTATGCTTATTATTGCAGAGAATATTATATTTGAATAATCAAAAATTGATATTTCTTTAGCAGGAGCATATTTATATGCTAAGGTTATACCAAACTGACCCATACTAGCAAAAACACCTGCAAAAATCAAATACACAAGCTGAATAAAGCTCATAGGTGTATATGTAACTAACATAAATGGAAATATGACAATAGTTGAAAAGAATGAGAAATAAAATACAACAGTGTAATATTTTTCTTTTCCACCTAAAGCCCTAACACATGTGTAAGCGGCAGCAGCGAATATTGCACCAGATACACCTATTAATGCGGGATATATATCTAAATTAAACGATGGTTTTATTATAAACAATGCTCCTAAAAAAGCTATTAATATAGATATAGATTGCTTTAAATTTATTTTTTCATTTAACATTAAAGCAGAAAATATTATAACAAAAAATGGGCTTAATTTATTTAACATATTAGCATCAGATAATACCAATTGATCTATAGAATAAAAATTTAAAACTATTCCAATTGTGCCAAATAAAGATCTTAAAATAAGAACCTTTTGATTCTCTCTTTTCCCAAAGAAACTTTCTTTATGTTTTAATATTAAAATAAAAGCTATTGAGCAGGAAACAATATTTCTAAAAAATGTTTTTTGAAATGATGGTAGGTTTCCTGATAGCTTAACAAATGCTGACATCATAGCAAAACCAAATGCTGATAAAATGATGAAAGCTATTCCTTTATTTCTATCACTAAGATTTGAAAATGTAATTTTAATCAACTCCTTTTCTGTAGTTCTTATATATAATATATCATAAAATTACTGTTTGTTGATAATTTTTATCATGTAATTAAAGGGTTTCAATTAGAAATAAAAAACTCTTTTAGACAGTAATGAGATGAAGTATAATCTGTAAACATTTTCTTAAATATGATATAATAAATACATATTTAACACCTAGGAGGTAAAATCTATGGAATTATTTATTGATACCGCTATTGTTAGCGAGATTAAGGAAGCTAACGAAATGGGTATAATAAGTGGGGTTACAACTAACCCATCACTAATAGCTAAGAGTGGAAGAGACTTTAAGGAAGTTATAGGAGAAATTACTTCTATAGTCAACGGGCCAATAAGTGCTGAAGTTGTTAGCTTGAATTGTAAGGATATGGTTAAAGAAGCTTTGGAACTTGTGAAAATTCATGAAAATATAGTTATAAAGTTACCAATGTGTGAAGAGGGATTAAAAGCAACTAAAATATTAACTGAAAATGGCATAAAAACTAACATTACATTAATATTCTCATCAGCTCAAGCTTTGCTCGCAGCAAGAGCTGGAGCAACTTATGTAAGTCCTTTCCTTGGAAGATTAGATGACATAGGAATGGATGGAATGAATTTAATTGAAGAGATAGTAGAAATTTTTCAGATTCATGGAATAGAATCAAAAATAATTGCAGCAAGTATAAGAAATCCAATTCATGTAACAAATGCAGCAAGAATAGGGGCACATATTGCAACTGTACCTCTTAATGTTTTAAAGCAAATGACTAAACATCCATTAACAGATGCAGGTATTGAAAAGTTTTTAAAAGACTGGGAAAGTGTTCCTAAATAAGGATTATATTAATATAATTTAAAAATCAGCCACAATATAACTGAGGCTCAGTTGTATTGTGGCTGATTTAGGCACATTCAAAAAAATAAAAAGTCAGTATGCTAGTCTATTTCGTGCCATACTTCGTCAGCAATATTAGCCCATAGTCTATGCTATGAACTAATATTGCTTCCTTGTATGACACAAAATATACATGGCATCTTGGACTTGTTATTTTCTTTCATGTGTCTTAAAGAGTGTTATGCGTTTATATTTGAATTTGTGTATTCCATGTATATAAAATTCTCTTCCCCTTCTAGGGTTATACGATTGTAGTTATATTTAGTATTGAAACCTACCTTTTTATAACATTTAATAGCACGTTCATTAAAGCTTCTTACTTCCAATGCTATTGGGGCATTTGGGTAACGAATTTGGGCTTCTTTTATTATAATAGCCATAGCAGATTCCCCATGTCCATTGCTACAATAGTCTGGTCTTAATCCAATACCTATAAAGACCTTATCATTAAAAAGATGAAGTCTACCGTAGCCTATTAAATCAGCTTCTTTCAATATAGCTAAAAATTCCTCTTCTCTTATTTCATCAATTGATAAGTCAAGAGAAAGTTTTTTTACAACATGCCATGGAAATAAGTTATACACCTTAAACTCTTCATCATAAGCCCAAGTACATACCTCTATAGCTTGATTCTCATTAAGGGGTGTAACATATAAATTATCCATAATTTCCTCCGTAATAGAAAAATTAGTGTACTCTATTAAAATGTATTATACTATAAAAATCATACTTTTGGAATATTAGTATAGTCTTAAAAACTCTGTTAATCTAATAAATTAACAATATATCTCGTATAATCTTTATATTAACAAGTATTTGACATTAAGAGTATTCTAATTGATTTAAAAAGTTATAAGGCATATATTATATGAAAATATGATAAATATATATAAGAAATATTGTAAATGTGGTATTATAATAGATAATGATATTTTACACATAGTTAGTGTATTACCAAGTGTAAAGAGGTGATTTTTATGGCAAAAAATTCAGTAAAGAATAATAAAACTCTAGCTGAGAATAGAAAAGCTAGACATGATTATTTTATAGAGGAAGCTTTTGAGGCAGGAATAGAGCTAGTTGGAACAGAGGTTAAGTCTATAAGACAAGGCAAGGCAAATTTAAAAGACTCTTATGGAGAAATTAGAAATAATGAAATTTATATAAGAAACATGCATGTAAGTCCATATGAGCAAGGAAATTTATTTAATGTTGATCCATTAAGAGATAGAAGAATTCTTCTTCATAAACAAGAAATTTTAAATCTTTTAGCAAAAACATCACAAGAAGGATATACTTTAGTGCCACTGTCCTTATATTTAAAAAATGGAAGAGTAAAAGTAGCTCTTGGTTTAGCTAAGGGTAAGAAAAATTACGATAAAAGGGACAGCATGCTTGAAAAAGCTCACAAAAGAGACATAGAAAGAGAAATGAAAGCAAGATATAGATAAAAATAACTAAAATAATACTTTGAAGAATCACGGGAATTATCTCGTGATTTTCTTTTATGTGTCTAATAATTTATGTAGAAAATAAATAATATAATAATAAAACATAAGTATTTACTGGTAAATGATACTATATAAGCTAATAATTATTGTTTTTTAAGGTGGAATTAAGAAAATGATGGTATTCTTAATTTATCTAACATCTAGATGGTAGAAAAGACACCAGATGAATGAAGAACCATGCTATAAGAAGTTATTAAATTATAAGGAGGAGAGGGTTTTTGAAAAAATTTTTATCAATAATTTTTCTTGCATTAATTTTCATAATGCCTTTCAGTATTAAGGTTGAAGCAAAAAGCTATGACATAGATAGTCTTAAAATAAAAGCTGAAATAACTGAAATAGGTAATGTGGATATTGAAGAGGAATTAAGTTACAGCTTTCGTGGTGACTTTAATGGAGTATATAGAAACCTAGAAAAAAAGGGATGTAATGGTTATGAAATTTCCAGTATATCTTTAAAAGATAAAAACAATAATATAATTCCACTAAAGAAAGGTAATGGGTCAGAAAACAATACTTATCAAATTAATGAATCAAGTGATAAAACTGAGATTAAGATATTCTCTAAAAGTAATGATGAGTTAAAGACCTTTATACTAAACTACACTGCTCTTGATGCTGCAAAAAGATATAATGGTTTTTCAGAGCTTAATTGGAACTTTTATAAGGTGGAAAAAGACATTAATGTAAAATCAGTAGATATAAATCTATCATTAAAAGATTCAAAATTTAATATGGATAATTTTAAGTATGATTCATATTTAGACGGAGGAGAATTTACAACAAACTATGATGAAAATGGAATCCATTTGTATGGTGATAATCTTACATCTTTATTAGGAATAAAGGTTCAATTTCAGCCTGAATTTTTGAATAAAGAACCTATTCCATACGAAGATAAATCAGAAAAGGGTAATAATTCTAGTGAAAGTCAAATTCCGGTTATTGCCATATTGATCATAATAATTATGGCAGTATCAATTGGAACATTTGCATATTCAAGAAATATTAAAAAACTTAAGGAAGCAGTTGAGCAATATAGAGAAGAATTTAAATTCTTTGAGGGGAATATATTAGAAAATCCACCTAGTAATCTTTCGCCAGCAATGGTTAATTTATTATATAATACAAGGTATATTATGAATTCTACATCAATAATTCCAGTAACTATATTTTATTTGTGTAAAAAAGGATATTATGTTATGGGCAAGAAGGAAGTTTCTAATGATGGTAGTTTAGATGAATTCTTATATTTTAAAAGAAATAAAAAAATATCAATGGTGTCAGAACCACATTTAAGATACTTTATGGAATGGATGAGTTTGTACGAAAAAAAGGGAGTATTAACTTTTAATAATATTGAAAAAAGTGTAGGTTCAAATGAAGGCGCAGTGGAATTTAAAGAGAAGTTTTCTAAGTGGGAAGAGGTGGTTAAAGAAGATTTTAGAGATTTAGAGTATTATATAACAATTGTTGGTAATGAGGTCTTAAGTAATGAAGCATTAAATGAAAAACTTAAATGGATGGCATATAGAAAATATATTATAAATCATTTAGAAGAGCATGAAGATCTAGAAGGTATATCTAATGTTGAAGAAGCTTTGATATATGGAGCTGCTTTAGAAATAGATAAAATGCAAACAGAGGACTTTACAGAGAATTTAAGGGATAATGGTAATAATGACTATTCATTATTTTTAGCACATATGTATATATGGAGTAATATTGATAGTGATATTAATAGGAATATACAAAACAATAGTAATAACAATGATAGTTTTGGAGGTTTCTCTAGTGGAAGTGACTTTTCAGGGGGAGGGGGAGGAGGATCAGGAGCTTTCTAATACTTTACAGGAGTGAAGAAAATGATTAATAGCATAAAGAAGTATAAAGTAATTATACTCTTCTCAATAAGCTTTGTAATATTATCTGTGAGCATAGTGATAGCACAATTTAGCCCTTTAAATGAAAAAGTTTCGTCTATCATTACACTTTTTTTATTTGATACAGCTATGCTTGCGATGATATTTAATGAAAATGATAAAAATAATAAGTATACTAAGAGTAGAATATTTGCATTAATAGTAGTTAAGCACATTCAAAAAAATAACAAGTCAGTATGCTAGTCTATTTTGTGTCATACTTCGTCAGTGATATTAGCCCATAGTCTATGCTATGAACTAATATCACTTCCTTGTCTGACACAAAATATACGTGGCATCTTGGACTTGTTATTTTCTTTCATGTGCCTTATGATTTTTATAACGATTAGAATGTTAGTTAAGTTAATTGATTAACATATAATTAGAGGGTTGATGAAGAAGTTATATTAATATCCATTTAAATTACATTGTATATTTTAGAGTTTAGTAGTATTATAAAACTAAGATAGCACACAATAAAAAGTTTATTTGTGTCACATCATATAAAATACATAATGCTATTTTGAGCCTTATATATTTTATGTGTGGCACAAGTAACTTTTAATTACAGATCAGGTTATATTGACAGAATTACTTTATTGTATTAAAATAAGGTATATTGAAAATTGAATATAGTAATTTGGTGAAGCGTTTATAAGATGTACTTACAACCATGGGGGCGTAATGGTTTCGACGGGGGTAAGCGGTCTTGAGGAAGCGAGTGGAGGGAAGCATGAGCCCGCCTTGAAAAATTATGCACTAAATGTAAACGCAGAAGACAATTTTGCAATAGCAGCTTAATATAGCTGTTCGTTCTACCTAAGAGTCCCACGACTTGGGATAGGGCGCCGATTAGTGGGGAACCGAGCTTAGGAAAGCTTTGACCTAGGAACGGAATTTATGAAGCTACCGAAGTAAAGAGCTTGCCAGTGGGCGCTTTATGAAGGGAATTTTAAATCACTTGGCTGCACTCGGAGATGCCTTAGGGTCATTATTTTCGGACAGGGGTTCGATTCCCCTCGCCTCCACCAACAAATCCACGACAGAAATGTCGTGGATTTTTTTATGTATATTTATAGGAATTTATAGAAATAAGTTAAAATTTTGTATCAGCTAGGTCTTGATTATAATGGTGCTAAATAAAGAAAAAGTCTCATAAGATATTATAAAAAGTAAATTTAGGGGTGAAGTATGAGAAACTATAATAGACAAGAACAAAATTTATATAAATACACTTTAGCTAATACTAATCTAAGAAAAGAAAAGTCTACTTCCTCAAATGTAATAACTGTAATACCTGCACGGTCTAAGGTTCAAGTTAACGAAGCTGAAGAAGATTGGTATGAGGTATCATATAATGGACAAAGAGGGTATGTATATAGTGATTATTTATCCCAAACAAAATATACATGGACAAATGTTATTTTAAGGTCTTATCCATCTGCTGAGTCAAATCCAGTAATTATAATCCCTCAAAAATCTATAGTACAAGTGTTATCTGTAAATGGAGACTGGAGCCATGTTATGTATGATAATCAAGAAGGGTATATATTTAGCTATTTCCTTTCTGATGATGGAGATCCACCTGAGGAATATAATTTTAAGTATTTTTACACGGATATGACAAAGTTTGTAAATGATAATCAAATTAAAAGCCCCACTATAAATTTAATTACAACAGATTTAAAAAATAAGCTTACTTATATATTTGAAAAAAATTATGATGGTTCGTGGAATTTATTGTATAAGTGGTCATGTACAATAGGTGAACCTAGTACACCAACTATTAAGGGCACTTTTTATGTTAATGGTAGAAAGCCTTACTTTGGCTCTGATACTTATAGGGTAAAATATGCTACTAGAATTCGAGGTAGATACTATTATCATTCAATTTTATTTAATGCAGCAGGAACTCAAATAATTGATGATAGACTTGGGATGGCTTTGAGTCATGGATGTATTCGATTAGCTGTAGAAAATGCTCAATGGATTTATGAGAACATATTAGATAAAACTGCTATAATTATAAACTAATTTAATATATAGGATCTGTTATGTAATTGTATAACAGATCCTATATTTATCAAATTAAAAAATAACTAGGAAACTGTGGGGATATTTATATAATGAAAAATCATTAGGGCTTAACAAAAATGAAATATTAAAGCTATAGATAATAGTTTTAAAGGATAAAAAAAAAGCTTGAGGAATTAACTGAAGCTTTAAATTGCCTAGATAAATCTATACTTTCAGCTATAGAGCACCAAAAAGATGAGTATTTCACTAGAAAGTGAGATACTCATTTTTTTATAAATATAAAATTATAACTTTTAATTTTCAAGATAAAGTAGAAAAGGAATATATGATTATAAAGATGATGATGTAAAATTCAAGAATAATGTTTGTTTTTTTATTAATACTATAAATGAACATAAAACATTATTTAATAGATATTTTATGTCAGATTATGAAAAGTATATATTAAAACAATAGAAAGGAGCGTAAGATTACATGAGAATGAAAAAATTTAACAAACTAATATTTTTTATTATATTAACGTTAACAGTTAGTTTTTATGCACCAACACCAGTTTATTCCCAAACTGTAGGGGATACCAAATATATTGGAGTTACTTCAGATATTCACCATGATATTTCCAATTTGACAAAATGGCTATCTAGTTTGAAGAGTACTACAACCTCAATGGACTATATGATTTTCGGTGGTGATTATGTAGGTCAGACTGATTCAGAATCTTGTGTCTCTGCTGTGAAGAGTGAATTTAGTGGAACCCCATCCATATTAGCAGAAGGTAACCATGATAAAAGTAAGGGAGGAAAATATGATTCCGGATTAGTTGTTAACAATAATGATTATGCTGTATATGTAATGGATTCATCAAGTAAATCCTTTACAAGTAGTGATATGGAGAATCTTAAATCTTCCTTGAATAAAATAAATTCATCGAAGCCGGTTTTTGTTGTCTCTCATTGCCCTATTCATTATTTTGGGAAAAGAACCATTGGAGGTGCAGAAAAACTCCTTTCTCTTCTTAATAATTATGAAAACGTAATATTCCTTTGGGGACATAATCATTCTCAAGGAGACACAAATTATGGTACAGTTAAAGTGAAAGGTGATACCATACAGTGCTCCAAGTCTTCTTCAGCAGTTCCTATTAATTTTACATATGCAAATATGGGATCAATGAAGCAAGGAAACAATGGGGCATATGGATTGCTTATAAATTTAATAAATAGCAGTGGTAATACAAATATTAAATTCTATTATAAAGATCTTTCAGGAAAAACTGTTTCAAATTATTCTGTGGATATTAGTTGATAGGTATTACTTATATTAATAAAACAAAAAGGTTACATATTGGATTAGATTTCCGGTATGTGGCCTTTTCGTATTTAGAGAAACACCTGCTATGTGGGTATGTTGAAAATAGATTTAGTGATGATCATATAAAAAAATTACTGCAGTTTATATGTCCTAGTCATATATATAGGTGAAAACAAAAACAAATAAAAAACAATGAAGTAATAAACTATGCAGTAAGTAAAAATCTTTTAGGAAGAAATCTAGCTCTAGAATATCAAGATGGATTAGATAAGAAAGGGATATCCATCTTGAAAAAGGTTACCTATAAAAATATAAAACTAACTGCAGAACCAGAAGCACTTATGGAGGTAGTAGATGCAAGAAATCCATTAATTGCAGAGGGAAAGTAGAAAATTACGTATTATTAAAATAATTGAATGGAATCTAGTGTGTGAAACTAAATAGTTAGTTCTCTAACCTTGAAGGAATCTTCTAGGATAGTGGATGTAGATATACCAGATACTCTTGTGGTATTATATGATCAAGTGTTATATTTTCCCAGACGCAAAGATAAGTCAAAACAATGAATTTTAGAAGAAAGATATTAATTTTATCTAATTGGTAAGAAGGGTTGAGAAGTCCCTTACATAATTATACATTATAGGGGGTAGGGATATGAAAAGAAATTTCTAAATTAAAATAAACATACATTTCTTAGGATACTTTTATGTACAATAGAATAAATGATATTATGAGTGGTTTTTAACCACATAAGGGTATTCGACACAACCTAGCGAACATGATAAGATAAGAATATCAACATTGAGATTAAAGAATATGTCTAGAAAAAATAGGCAAAGTCCTACAATTGTAACATAAAAAAGGAGGGCATTGTTTTTTATGCAAAAAAGCTTTGTAACCCTTGATATATAAAGAAATTTTAAAGAAAGTAGTGTAATAAACTTTACACTAACAATATATAAGTAGAGGTGGAAATATGAAGACAGTAGAGGTAGTTGCAGCCGTAATAAAGCAAGATGATAAGATATTTATTACTCGAAGAGGTTATGGTGAGTTTGTTAACATGTGGGAATTTCCAGGGGGAAAGATGGAGAGTGGCGAGTCTAGGGAAGAGGCTCTTAGTCGTGAGATAAAGGAAGAGTTAGAGTTAGATATTAATATATTAGATTTTTTAACAACTATTGATTATGATTATACTAATTTTCATCTTACTATGCATTGTTTTATTTGTGAAATTTCTGGTGGAACTTTAAGTTTAAATGCTCATAATGATGCTAAGTGGATTGATTTTAGTGACTTAGATAATCCAAAGTGGGTTCCAGCTGATATTTTAGTTGTTGATGCTTTGAAGACTAGAAAATAAGAAGGGGCTGTTGCAAAACTAACTTTTTAAGTTAGTTTTGCAACAGCCCCTTGTATGATTAAGCTATAAAATTCATTAGAGAATTCATATCTCTTTACACGAATATTGTAGCTTATTTTATTTTTATTATTTTAAAAAACATATCTCAAATTTATAATAGTAAGATCATTCTCTTTGAATTTTAAAGGAAACTTAACCGGGTAAAATAGTACTGAATAGAAGATAGATGACCAGCCCCTGGGAGTTTCTTCGAAACTATACCCGTTAAAAAGCGTATCATTCCATCAGATAGAATTCTATAATTAGCTGGTTGAGTTTCCTGAATAGGAATTACTCGTGTCACAAACAAGGATATAGACTAACTGATAGATTGGATAATCTATTCTATCTCAAATTTTACAGATGAGGAGATAATCAAATGGCAGCATTCACTTATAATTTAACAATAGGAATTGATGTTTCGGCTGAATTTTCTTATATAGCAATCATCGAACCGAATGGCAATGTTTATAAAAAGGTTTTTAAAATAAATCATGATCTTAAAGGATTTAACTATTTAGTTCAAGAAATTAAAAAAGCGGAAAAGGACCTTTCAAGTAAACCTGCAATATTTATGGAATCAACAGGTGTTTACCATATAGCTCTTTTCCACTATTTAAAGAAATTTTTTAATGATGTATTCATCATTAATCCACTCATCACAAATTCTAACAAAAATAGTTCAATAAGAAAAGTCAAAAATGATAAAAAAGATGCTATCTCAATTGCACATATAGGTAAATTCCAAAATATTAAGTATTCCACTGATATTGATTTAGATTATTATTTACTTAAATCTTTAGTTAGAGAATATTACAAACTTAGGGATGATTGTTCTCAATATAAAAAGAGACTATCAGCTGATTTAAGAGTAATATTTCCAAACTATAATACAATATTTAGGAATTCAAATTCTAAAACATCCTTAGCTATTTTAAATAAATATCCATCACCTTTATTAATAGTAAAAGCTCCTAAAGATAATATTATTGATTTATTAAGAGATAATGCTAGAAGAAGTAATGAATGGTGTGAAAATATCTATTTAAAGTTAATTTCAGTAGCAGAGGAAGCTATGGCTATCGGAGTAGACTTAGATAAATTATCGATAAAAATAAGAGCCAACATCTCATTAATTAAGGCTATTAATTTGGAAATTAAATCTTTACTAGAAAGTATAAATAATCTAATTGATTCAGATGAACTAAATAGTGATATTAAAGAAAATATTTCATTATTAAAAACAATTCCTGGTATAGGAATATTAACCGCAATAACGTTAGTTGCGGAAATAGGCGATTTCAGAAGATTTAAAACATCTAAACATTTAGTTGCTTTTCTTGGAATTGATCCATCTATAAATGAATCAGGAAATTTCAAAGGATCAAGGAATAGCCTATCCAAGCGTGGTAGTAGTATCGGAAGACGTGCAATATATACAGCAGCACTTTCTTCAATTGGTATAAAACGTAATGGAGAAGCTAATAATGAAATAATTTTAGAATATTATAAAGATAAATTAAAAACAAAAAAGCCAAAAGTTGCTTTAGGTGCAATAATGCATAAAATGGTTAGATATATATTTTCTGTGATAAAAAATAAAAGGCCGTATGAGGAAAGACACCCTAAAATTCATTGTAGAATGTACTTAAATCATACAGCTTAGTTTTTTACATTTTTTGTAACCGTTCGTGTTTTAAAACGGTTTATTTGCTATGCAAAATATTCCGAAAAATATTTTTTTATATTTCACTTGACTTTGCTTAGCTGGTCTTTTATTTTAAGAGATAATTTAATAAAAAATTAAAAATATATTATATAAATTATAAATGTAAAGAGCATATATAAGAATAGAGTTTTGAACATATAAGATTTAAATATTAGGAAAATAGACAATGTCTAAGTAAATGGAATTTTAGGTAAAGTTTTCAAAACGTATTACGAAAATACTATTAATAAACTCTTATTCAATGTTAATTCAACTAAACTTAATGCTACTAAAATGATAGTTGATATTAATCAAGATATGGGGAAAGAGTGTTCAGATGTAGTTAGTCTTACAATATAAATATAATTAGGTATACAAAGTTATAGTATTAGTGTATTAAAGAATTTTGTTCATTAGTATAAGATATATAACGTAAAAGTAGAAGCTGAATACTTACTAATATATACTACATTTGAATATATAGGGGGTTAGAATTATGAATGTTAGTAATATAACAAATTTAACAAGAATCAAATTTGATACAAGTCAAGCTTTAAGGATTAAAAATAATGATATTAATAGAGCGGATAAAGCACCATCTGAAATAACATTTATACCAGGTGAGAATATAGACCATGAAAAGTGTATAGGAAAGGATGGAAATGAATTTGAAGTAATTAGTTATTGCAAGATTAAAGAAGAAACTTTAAACAAAGATTATTTAGATGTATTCGCTGCTAAAGCTCAAGGAAAAGATGTAAATTGCTATGATTATTATGTAGAGAATTTTATATCAAAAATAGCTAAGAATTTTAGTGATAGTGGTAGCTTAAAGAATGATATGAAATCATTAAAAAAAGGAATAAATAATCTTGTTGGTGAGATGAAAAAAAATATTTCAAGAGGTATTTCTAATGATATAGAAAACTTAAACACTAAGTTTAATGTAAATGAAGTAGATTTTACATTTAAAGAATTAATGGACTCTTCAAAGGTTATGGACTGTGCAAGTTCTATTCTAGTTAATACAGGAAGTGGCTTAGATTACGAAGGTTATGCAGAAATGGGAATAGCAAAAGGTAAGGTAAACACTTATGCAGGAAAAAATTTAAATATAGATCAACAAAAATTACTTAATTCCACAATGTCTACAAGAATACAAAAGATTATAGATTCGGTGCCATACAAAATGTACAAGATGCTACTAATGAAGAATATGCACAAAAAATTATGGATACTTTTTCAAATGTAGATTATTCAAATACTGAAAGTTTTGAAAAAGCTATAGAAGCATATAAAAATCTTATAAAACCTGTATTAAAATCAGCAGGTGTTATAAATATTGGAAGAAATCAGGCTTTAACTGATACAATTAACTATATGAGTAATCAACTGAAACCTTTATTTGATCAAAATTATAGAAGAGTCATTATACCTGCTGGTGAAGTTAGAAGAGTATTTGGAAATTTGATAGATGTTTATAGATAAATTTTAAGAATTTTTTATAAAAGTTAGATTAAGGTATTGCAATATAATTTGTGATACCTTAATTTTTGTATATAAGTTTTATGTTTATATAAAATCATCAATATGTAAAATAATTACAATAATTTAATCATTGGTAGTATTATAGATATTAGAGAAATATAATTAAGAGGGGATATAAAGGAATGTTGGGAAAAAATTAAAAATATATCCTTGTTACTTATGATATTTACTGATAGTAAAATCAAATTTATCAGATGAGGGAGGATAAAAATGAGAAAAGATTAAACTTTATAAAACATTCATAGAAGCAAACTGGATTTATATGTTATAGTTGTGTATATTATACATAAGGTTGTTGCATTAAATGCGTGAATTTTAAAACTTCTTTATAATGTACGTATTATATAACTAATACTGGGAGGGGAAAAAGTTGATAATGTTTCGTTTGAATCTAGGATTTTTTAGAGGTAAGTTTATATCAGCAATAAAACTCTATGCAGAATCAGTCTTATAGACAATGGCGATAACTGCATAGAGAACAAGGATAATCGCCGTATTCATTCTAATTTGAAGTGTTAATAAGTCTGATTTTGCATCCTGAACCATTTTTTGATGAAGGAGCAATTAGAATGAAATATATAAACGCCACAGAAATATTACCGAAGAATTTACTTAATGAGATTCAGAAATATATTGCTGGTGAGATATTATATATCCCACAACCAGAAGGTCACAAAAACCCATGGGGAAGTAAAACTGGTTCAAAGCAAAAGATTATTAATAGAAATAAACAGATTAAATTTGAAAAAGAAAATGGTAAAACCATTGAAGAGCTCATGCTTAAATATAATCTTTCTTATGACACAATTAAAAAGATTGTATATATAAAAAAATAGCTATTACTATACCCCTGTAAGTTTTAGACTTGCAGGGGTTTTGTGCATAAAATAACTATAGCAATTAATTACCTTTTATTATGATATTAGATAGTTTATCATAAACTTAGTGCTATTATAGTAGTCAAATGAGAGAGTGAGTAAGTTTTTAAATTATAAACTTATATAGGATTAAGATTAAAGAAAAGGGGAGAAGTGCAATGAATATACATAATAACTATACTGATTATAACTCAAAAGTATGGGACAAGTGGAGTGATGAGGGCGACACATGGACTATACCAATTAGTCAAGAAGATTTTAGTAAGATTTTTCAGGGAGAATATCATTTGGTTTTAACATGCCAAAAGGAAGTTCCTAAAGAATGGTATATGCCTGTAATAGGAAAGAGATTACTTGGACTTGCCAGTGGAGGAGGTCAACAGATGCCTGTTTTTGCAGCACTAGGTGCAAACGTTACAATACTCGAATATTCAGATAAACAACTTGAAGCTGAAAGGTTAGTTGCTGAAAGAGAGAACTATCATATTAACATAATAAAAGGAGACATATCAAAAAGGTTTCCATTTGATGATAATAGCTTTGATATTATATTCAATCCTGTTTCAGTGCAATACGTGGAGGATGTAGAGCACGTCTGGAAAGAATGTTATAGAATATTAAAGCCTGGCGGCATTTTGATGTCTGGATTCGGAAATCCATTTCAATTTGCTCTTGATGAGAATGATAAGGTATCAAATAAGATTCCTTGGAATCCTTTAAAAACATGCACAGAGGAAGAGCTTCAAAAGCTTCTTGAGGAAGATGGATTAATGTTTAGCCATTCTTTGGATACATTAATTGGTGGACAGGGACGAGCTGGTTTTTGCATGACTGATTTATATGAAGATTATCACTTCGGCTCAGTACTGGCACCTACTTATATCGCAACACGAGCAAAGAAACTGTAAAAGGCATTTTTAGTGTATAACGAGTAATCATATACTCATTATACCTGTTTTTCAAATTGATTGAAAAAGAAGGGGGAAATATATGAATATATGGCAAGGGTCAAAAATTAAGCTAAGGTTATTTGAACCAGATGATGGGGATTTGTTTTTTGAAATGATATCTGATACTGAAGAATACTTTTTTGAAGAGCTTAGGTGTCACAAGTAATATACTATTTCTAAAATATGTTATAATTGTATGTAATTATTAATTTAAAAGTGGGGGCATAAGCAATGATAAGAGAGGTAATTAAGGATGATGGTTATAAAATAAAAGAACTTTTAAGCAGGGAAGTAGGAGATTTTGATGAAGCGAATTTAGAAGAAAAAATAAATAGTAATATTTATGGAATAGTGTATGAAGATAATGATAGTATACAAGGATTTGCAGCTCTTAATATGTATAATAAAAAACTCAAAAAAGTAGAGATACTTTTATATGTAGCAGAAGCATATAGAAGAAGAGGAATAGGAAAAGAAGTATATTTAAAGATTTTAGAATATTGCAATAATGAAAATATCAGTAATATTATTTTAGAGGTTAGAACTGAGAAGAATGATACAAGCAAATTCTTTATTAATAGAGGCTTTGAAAAATGGTACAGCGCCACTGAAATGGACTACAACGGTGGAAAAGTAGAGAATGATTTAAAGGTAGTAAATTATGAGGAAAAATATTATGAAATATATAAAAATGCTTATGAAGATGCATTTTTAGAGATGCGCCAGGCTTTAGGGTTTAATCCTCCTAGAGATTGCTACACCATAGAAGAGCTTGGAACAATGAAAGATAATATATTTATGTTATTAGATAATGAAGACATAATAGGTGCTGTAAGACTTCATGATAACGAGATTGATGATTTTTTTATAAATCAAAAATATCAAGGACAAGGATATGGAAGGAAGCTTTTTAAATTTTCAATTAGTTATTATCAAAAGAGAAATGCAGAAAAAATATTTTTAGGTGTAGCTGATTGGAATGTAAGGGGTATAAAACTTTATAAAAGCTGTGGATTTGTTGATACAAGGAAAATTTCTGCTTATAGAATTAAGTTAAGCAACTAAAAATAATGATAACATATAAATAGGGATAATTAAAAATGACAAAACTTCATTTGGAGTAGTTACGCTGAATCATAACCATAAGTAATAAGGTAGAATGATCGTCATATACAATATTAACCAAAAATGTTATGGTAAATAGTAGATTGGGTAGTGTTAATTTATCTTTTTAATATACGTTAATGTAAATGATTAAGTTTAATGGTTGGAAGTGGGGGGATATAACATGAGAAAATTTATGGAAACAATATGTAATTACTATGCCACAGAACAAAATTTTAGTGGAGTGTGTATGCTTAAAATTAAAGGTGAGACAGTATTTGAAAAGGCATATGGTTATGCAAACAGAGCATTTAAAATAAAAAATGAAGTTGATACAAGCTTTGATACAGCATCAGTGACTAAAGTTTTTACGGCAGTAGCTGTACTGAAACTTGTTGAACAAGGGAAATTGAATTTAGATGATAAAATCGTAAATATAATTGATTTGAAGGGAACAAAAATACCTGATGATGTTACAATTGAACAATTATTGAATCATACATCAGGTATTGCTGATGATGCTGATGAGGAAGCAGGAGAAGACTATGAAGCATTATTTATCGATAGTCCTAATTATGCAATAAGAGAATGCAAAGATTTCTTAAAAAACTTTGCTTATAAGGAACCAAACTTTAAAGCAGGCAATAATGTTAGATATTGCAATTGCTCTTTTATACTTCTTGGTCTTGTAATTGAAAAAATAACAGGAATGAAATATCAAAATTATGTAGCTAAAAATATATTTGAAAAGGTATGCATGAGTGGTACAGGATTTTTCTCTATGGATGGTATTAATGAGAATACTGCAGAAGGATATATAAATATTACGGATAAAGAGGATAATATTCTTGGGTATAAAAAGAATATCTATTCTTATCCTCCTATAGGAACAGCGGATGGTGGTGCATATACTACTGCAGAAGATTTGAATAGGTTTTTAATTGGTATTCAAAATGGCACACTTCTTAATAAGGAATACTCAGATATATTAATGCATGCACACTGTAATTTTTGCGATGCAAAAGAAGTTTATGAAATACCAGGGTTATACAAAAGAAATGGATATGCATTTGAATTTTTTATGATAAATGATGAAAAAGAACCATTCTGCATATATAAAGATGGTTGCAATTATGGTGTATCAGCTATGTTCTCTTATTACCCAGAAAAAGATATAAGTCTTGTGGTTTTATCCAATCAGGAATGCAATATTTGGGATATGAGAAAAGAGATTCAGTTAGAACTATATAAAAAATATTATATTAAGTAAGTCAGATATTTTGAGTATAATTAAAAGTAAATAAGTAGGAATTTACATGTTAGTTAGATAGAAATTTTTAAATACAAAATAATTGTATATGTTTATTTTTTATAAAAATTTGATATAACATAAATATGAAATGTGGATAATAAAAAAGTAGAGTGTTGGTGCACTCTACTTATACAATTCTAGTTGCTTAGGCAACTGGTATCACAGTAGCTTGCAATTCTATGTGGGGCTACTATTTTTGATATTTTATCAATAAATAATATTAAAGAGGAGATAGGATCTTCATTGCTATGTATAATTTTTTCAAGATAGTTTCTATTTAAATTGGAACTTGAAAAAGTAAATCCCTTAACAGCACACAAACTATAGAAAGATAATAATGTAAATTATTTACATATAATAGATTTTTGCTCTTTAATATAATGATTTATCTTATTATCTACAATTCCAAGATAAGAATTAAAGTTTTTTATCTCATTTTCTATATATTCCTTATGTTTTAAAAGTATATCTTCACGCTTACATATAGTCTCAGGACCTTCTAGGCACAAATCAACATACTCTTTAATCTTAGATATAGGCATATTAGTATTTCTTAGACAACATATTATATCAAGCCATTCAAAGTCTTTATCTTTAAAGATTCTATTACCTTGTTCATTACGCTCGACAAAAGGAAGTAAACCTTCTTTTTCATAATAGCGAAGAGAATGAGTAGATAAATTATATTTTTTAGATACCTCTTTAATAGTATAATGCATAGTATTACCTCCTTAGAATATCTAATTACTTACACTAGATTTCTTTACATAAATGATATCATATTATAACCTTTAAAGTGAACTCTAAGTAAAGTAAAATTATTTTAAATTATCTATTGACTTAGAGTTTACTCTAAGATGTATACTAATCAATATAGCAAGCACAAGCAATTTAAATTACAAATAAAGGAGAAATTAATATGTTACTAAATATTTTAAATAAAATTAATGGACCAAAAGATTTAAAAGAACTTACTAGTGATGAACTAAAAATATTATCTAGTGAGATAAGAGAGAGTATAATAACAAAAGTAAGCACAATAGGTGGGCACTTTGGACCAAATTTAGGTATGGTTGAAGCAACTATAGCACTACACTGTGTATTTAATTCACCCATAGATAAGATAGTTTATGATGTCTCTCATCAATCATATACACATAAAATTTTAACTGGAAGAAAGCATGCATTTATAAATCCAGCTGAATATAAAAGTGTTACAGGATACACTTCACCTGATGAAAGTGAACATGATTTTTTTACAATAGGGCATACATCAACTTCAGTTAGTTTAGCGTGTGGATTAGCAAAGGCTCGCGACGTAAAGGGCGGCAATGAAAATATTATAGCTGTTATAGGAGATGGTTCCTTAAGTGGTGGAGAAGCTTTTGAAGGACTAAATAATGCAGCTGCATCAGGAAAAAATATAATAATACTAGTAAATGATAATGATATGTCTATAGCAGAAAACTACGGAGGTCTTTATAAAAACTTAGCACTACTTCATGAAACTTACGGAAAATCAGAAAATAACTTTTTTAAATCTTTAGGATTTGATTATTATTATGTTAAAGATGGAAATAATATTGAATCATTAATTGAAACATTTTCAAAAGTTAAGGATATAGATCATCCAGTTGTAGTTCATATACACTCAGTAAAAGGAAAAGGGTATAAAGATTCAGAGGAAAATAAAGAAGCCTTCCACTGGGTAATGCCATTTGACTTAAAAACTAAAGAGCCGCTAGTTAAAAATAATGGTGAAACTTATGGAGGTATAGCAGGTGAATTTTTATCACAAAAAGCTAGAAAAGATAGTAGCATAGTAGCAATAACAGCTGCTACTCCTGGTCCAGTTGGGTTAGGCTCATTTAGACATGAATTTAAAGATCAATTTATAGATGTTGGAATAGCTGAAGAACATGCAATAGCACTTGCATCAGGTATAGCATCACAAGGAGGTAAACCTGTTGCATCATTTTTTAGTTCATTTATACAAAGAACTTATGATCAATTATCTCAAGATCTTGCTATAAATAATAATCCTGCACTTATCATGGTTTATGGTGGAGGAATAACCGGAAGTGATGTAACACATCATGGAATATTTGATATTCCTTTAATATCTAATATACCAAACATAGTCTATCTTGCGCCAACTAATAAGGAAGAATACATTGCTATGATGGAGTGGGGAATAGAACAAGATAAATATCCAGTAGCAATACGTGTTCCGAACATGGGTGTAGTATCAGCTACCGTTGAAGTTGAGCTTAGCTTTGACAACTTAAACACTTATAAAAAAGTAAAAGATGGAAGTGAAGTAGCAATAATTGGTCTAGGAAGTTTTTATCATCTTGGAGAAAAAGTACAAGGAAAATTAAAAGAAACAACAGGTATAAATGCTACATTAATAAACCCTAGATTTATAAGTGGAATAGATAAAAATTTACTAACTGAGTTATTAGATAATCATAAGTTAGTAATAACATTAGAAGATGGAATACTTGATGGTGGATTTGGTGAAAAGATTTCAAGATTTTACGGAGATAAAGATATGAAAGTATTAAACTTTGGGGCTTCAAAAGAATTTACTGATAGTGTATCAATAGAAGAATTATATAGACGCTATCATTTAACTGATGAGTTAATAATATCAGATATAAAAAAAGCTCTTAAATAGACTTGAATTTAAAATATAAAGTTGAATAGATTTATAGTTATACATGGGTATCTAGATTATTAGGCACGTGAAAGAAAATAACAAGTCAAAAATGACACAAAATAGACTAGCATACTGACTTGTTATTTTTGGAATGTGTCTTAATAAATAATAAAATGTGGATGTGTCAAAAGTTTATATTAAAACTCTATTTAACAACTTCTCCACCTTCTACAACAACACTATAAGGGTTTATAAAAAAATCAAGGATACGAATATCGTGCTTTGCCTATACCCAAAAATCCATGACAGAAATGTTGTGGATTTTTTTGCTATATAACCAATAATAGTAAGTTTGCTGGACAGTTGTTGTGTTAATGTACACATTTACATAATAAACAATATAAGGTAACATATTCATATATTGTATTTGAAAGGGAAATGTGAAATATGGAGATTAGAGAAATATTACAAGATGAAATATCAATATTTTATGAATTGATGGGAGAAGTTGAATATAGCCTTTTTAATGTGGGAAATAAGAAACATTTAGAATGGTTGAAAAGAAGAATAGATAGATTATATTACAATGGTGCAAAGTTTTTTTGTGGATTTGATGAAGAGGGCAGTGCTTTAGGTATTATTACAATTTTAATAGATGAAGCACCGGATGGAATAAATGAAGGTTTTAATAGCTGTGAAGTTATTAAAATGGGTGTAATTAAGGGTACAAGGAATATTGGATATGGTTCAAAATTGTTAAAGTATGCTGAAAAATATCCAAAAGAGAAAAATGTTTATTGTATGTATATGCATACTTATGCTGGTGATTATAACGTAATTGCTTTTTATGGTAAGAACGGATTCGTTCCAGTTGGTATTTTACCAGATGTTTATGGACCTAAAAACGAAGGTATGCTATATATGAGAAAAGTTATAGGAAAGTAATAAAATATACTGAGATTTCGGGTTTTAAGTATGAGAGAAAATAGTATTAAAGAAAATATAGATAATATTGAAGCTTTTTTAGAATTGTAAGTATAAATGAATGATTAGATAAAATGGTTGATTTCAAAGGTTACGTATCGCCTGAATCATTAGAATCCACGACAGTTTTGTCGTGGATTTTTTTGTTTTTAAAATACAATGTTATAATCACCTAATCCTAATAAGGAAAATGGATATGGAGTGTATTTAAAAAATAATAATTATAAAATCTTTAAATTTCCGTAAGAAAAAAGTTAAAATTAAAGATTTTTCTTCATATAGAATGTAACTAAAGAGTTTAAGGGGTGGTTAATTGTGAAGAAAAAGATAAATAAAATTTTAACAGTAATATTATGTTGTATTGTTTTGGTATGTACAAAAGGAAATGTTGCTTTAGCATTAACTGAGCAAGATATGAAAAGTAAAGATATAAGTAATAGCAAAGATGTACAAGAGTTTATGGACAAGTTTTTTACATCAAATATGCAAAAATATAAAATACCAGGATCAGCTGTGGTAGTTGTTAAAGATGGAAAGGAAGTTTTCAAAAAAGGATATGGATATAGTAACCTAGATAAAAAGATAGAGGTTAATCCAGATGAAACTCTTTTCCCTGCTGCATCAGTAAGTAAATTATTTACGGCTACAGCCATAATGCAATTATATGAGCAAGGAAAAATAGATATAAACGAAAATGTAGAAAAGTATATTGCACCATATAAAATTGACAATAATTATAATGAAGTAATAACCTGTGCAAATTTATTAACTCATTCAAGTGGAGTAGATGAAGCCAGTGAAATTAATGGGAATACAAGAAATGAAAAGAATATAAAATCCCAAGAATACTATTTTGATAATCATAAGCCAAAGGTAGTGAGAGAACCAAATACAGTTAGTAGATATTCAAATCAAGGATATAATATTTTAGGCTATGTTATTGAAAAAGTATCAGGTATTAGCTATGAAGAATATATAAAGAAAAATATAATAGAACCTTTAAAAATGAATAATACATTAGTAAGAGTGAAAAATCATAGTACAGCTACAGGGTATGAGTATGACAATGGCTCATTTAATGAAGTACCTTTAGCTTATCAATATACATCAGGATCATCAGGAATAAATGCAACTCCAATGGATATGGAAAATTTTATGTTGATGCATTTAAACAATGGGGAGTTTGAGGGAAGTAGAATATTAAAAGAAGAGACAGCAAAGGAAATGAAAGAGAAGCAATTTGCTAACAATGAAGCTCTACCAGGTATGGGTTATGGATTTATTAGAAGTAATAGGAATGGACAAGAAATATTAAAGCATGAAGGGGGATTACCCGGGTTTACTACCACTGTGTTTTTAATGCCAAAGGAAAAGCTAGGGATATACGTAGCAACAAACTCCCTAAATCCACTTCCTTTTAATATAGAGGATGAATTCTTAAATCAATTTTACCCACAAGAGAGTACTAAATATAGCGAGCTTAAGGCAAAATCTAATAAAGATTATAGTAAATATGAAGGAACCTATAGAAGTTATGATGGAATTTCCAAAAGCAATATAATGAAAATAGGGTTCTTATTGGATACAACTATGGATTTAAGAATAACAGATAACAAGGATGGTACATTAACTCTTAAGGAATACACAAGTGCAAAGGAAGAAAACATAACAAAGCTAATTGAAATAAAACATGGAGTGTTTGCAAGGGAAGATGGAAAGGGAGATTTTGCTTTTAAATTAGATAGTAATGAAAGGATTACTTATGCTTTTAATGATGTTAGTCATAACTCCTTTGAAAAGATAAATTTTTATGATGGAAGAATATTTAATATAATTTTATTTATATTAGTTATTGTAGTGTTCATTGTAAATATATCAATCAATATCTTAAAGGGAATAAAAAGATTGTTTAAAAGAAATGTAAAAGAAAAAAGTAAAGAAATAAAGAGAAACAGTTCATTAAACTTTATAATATCATTACTTAACATAACTGGCTTTATAGGAGCTTTGGTATTAGCAATTTCTATAATAGTTACGAATGATTCTTCATTTATATATTTATTATATATATTATTATCATTTTTAATGTTTTCAACAATTTTAAGTGTAGTAGGCTTGATAAATATAATAAGGCTTTGGATAAAAAGGGTATGTGGTAAAAGAGATAAAATATATTTTACTGTAGTGACTATTGCAAACATAGCTTTCATTTGGTTAATTTATTATTTTAATTTCTTAGGGGTAAAAGTGTAGATTATTGTCTATTGTGGTAAAATAAACATAATCAAAAGATGGGGGAGAGATTGAAATGTTTAATATAATGATTGTTGATGATGAAGAAGAAATACTTGAGCTTATGGAAGTATACCTTAGAAATGATGGCTATAAAGTATTTAAAGCAAATAATGGTACTGAGGCACTGAATATAATCCATAGAGAAAAAATACATGTTGCGGTTCTAGATATAATGATGCCTGGGATAGATGGGTTACAGGTTTGTATGGAAATAAGAAAAAAATACAATATTCCAATTATAATGTTAAGTGCTAAATCTCAAGATATGGACAAGATAAACGGATTATCTATGGGTGCAGATGACTATATGATAAAGCCATTTAATCCAATGGAACTCCTTGCAAGGGTTAAGGCTCAAATTAGAAGATATATTTATCTTAATGAAAATATTAAACAGCATGAAGAAAATGATACAGTTGAAATAAAAGGTGTAAGTATTAATAAAAGAAACCATAAGGTACACTTGTACGGCAATGAGATAAAGCTAACGCCTATTGAATATGAAATATTGCTATTGCTTGCTAGTGAAAAAGGGAAAATATTTAATTCTGAGGAAATATTTAAGGCTATTTGGAAAGAAAAATACTTTGAAGGAAATAATACAGTGATGGTTCATATATGGAGGCTAAGAGAAAAAATTGAAGAAAATCCAAAGGAACCTAAAATAGTAGAAACAGTATGGGGAGTTGGTTATAAAATTGAAGAGTAGAAGCATTAAATTAGACATTTTTATAAACTTTTTTATAGCAATATTATCTTCTATGGGTATTACTCTTTTAATGTTATTTGGAATAATTCTGATATTACATATATCTAACTCAAAACTTTACACGAATTTTATTAATTTATATAATACGGATACTGGGTTTATGGTTAAATTTATTGCAGCAATATTTATTATCTTTATAGCAATTATGAGCTTAATCTTTATAAAGAAAATGGATAAAATAACTAATTACATAAAAGAAATATCATCTAGTGTAAATAAAGTGGCAAAGGGAAATATGGAGATTAATATTCCTATAAAATCAAAGAATGAATTAGGTAATTTAGCTGAAGATGTTAATGAAATGGTCCTTAGTATAAAAGCTCTTATGGAAAAGGAAAGACAATGGGAAAAGCATAAAAATAATTTAATAACAAATATATCTCATGATTTAAGAACTCCTCTCACCTCTGTCATTGGGTTTTTAGAGTTAATAAAAAATAAAAAATTTAATAGTGAGGATGAGTTAAATCATTATTGTGAAGTTTCATTTAGTAAAGCTAATGAATTAAAAAGTGCTGTAGATCAGTTATTTGAATTTACCAAAATAAGCAATGGAGATATTAAATTAAACAAAACTAAAGTGTATATAAATGAATTAATTGAACAAGTAACTATAGGTTTCATTCCTTTGTTTCAACAGAATAATATGAAATATAGAATATCATCAGAAGAACCTAAAATATGGATTCATGGAGATCCTATTTTATTAGCAAGGGTATTTGAAAATATAATATCTAATGCTATTAAATATGGGAGTAGTGGGAAATATTTAGATGTGAATATTAAAAAGGAAAATAATAAGGCTTCAATAAGTTTTATAAATTATGGAGATATGATAGAAGAAGAGGATTTAAAGAAATTATTTGAGCGGTTATATAGAATAGAAAAGAAATCTAATAAAAAAGAAGGAACAGGATTAGGATTAGCTATTGCAAAAACAATAATAGAAATGCATGATGGGAACATATTAATTAACAGTTCTAAAGAAAAAACAGAGTTTAAAGTTATTTGTGGTTGATATAACTAGAAGAATAATGACCTTGTTAAATATTATTCTAGTTTAGTTAAGCAAGTGTTATAAGGAATAAAGTATATAAATTACTTAGAGTTTTCAAGTAATATTATTTATAGAGCAATTACAATTAAAAAGAATATTAAAACTATTAAGGTAAAATATCTAATAGTCTTATTGAAAATTAAGAAAAATAGATGCTGAAAGAAAAGCATATTGGTTAGTGTTTTATATGTAGATGGATGCGGAGAATAGTAATAACATTAAATCTCCTAGAATACAATAAATAAAAATAAATTTTATTGCATTCTAGGAGATTTTTATGAAATTTAAAGAAAGTGTATTATTTACAAAGAAGGAATTAAGAAGATTTTGTACCTATAGATTACTCTTTGGAATAAGCTACAGTCTTATGATTCCTATAATACCACTATTTTATAAATCTATAGGACTTTCAACAGTAATAATAGGAATAATAATTTCTCTTTATGGATTAAGCAAAACTATAACTCAAATTCCATTTGGGATATTTGCAGATAAAATAGGGGACAAGTTAGCTCTAACCTTAGCTCTGGGGTTAATGGCACTTGTACCAATAGGTTATACACTAGTAAAAAATAATATATTATCAGGAAGTATATATGTAATACAGGGAGCAATACTTGGAATGGCCGCTCCTTCAACCTATTCAATATTAGCTAGGTCCATAGACAAAAGAAAAAGGGGAGAGAGTACAGGCTTAGCCTCAGCAGTTTTTACATTTGGTGGTGGAGTTGGAGCTATTATAGCTGGAATTATTGTAACAAAATTAAATGATTTTAATAGGGTCTTTTACATATCCTCATTTGGTATACTACTAACATTAATATATGTAATTTTCAAAATACCAAAAGAAAAACCTGCAAGACAAGTAAATAAAAGTAAAGTATCCTTAAAAGAAATACTAAAAGAAATAAATATATACAAACTAAAACATAAAATTATAATGCTCGGAGCTATGGCATTTTTAGGGGATTATATATATTCTTGTGTTGTAGCATTAATTCATTTTTATGGACAATCTGTATTAGGAGTATCAACTCTATACACCTCCTCCATAATATCAGTATATTTAATAGTTTTTGGACTAGGGGCACCAATAGCTGGGTGGGTAAGTGATAGGATAGGAAACAAAGCACAATTAGTCCTCTCATTTAGTGTAATGAATTTAAGCTTACTTGGTTTAGTAATAATAAGGAATGTATCAGTTTTTACAATAACAATAATAATATATTTTTTAGGAGCTACTTTTTTAAATGCAGCACTTCAAGGCTCACTTTCAGAATTTGGGAGTAATCCTAGGATAAAAGGCTTTGTATTTGGATTTGTGGGTTCATCTGAGTCATTTGGGTATGCACTTGGTCCATTAATTTCATCATATGTATATGAAATAAATAAAGAATGGCTGTTTTTGGGGCTATTAATAGTTTCACTTTTAATTACAGCTTTATATGTGCTTTTTTATAATAAGTCTAAAATATAATAGAGAGTGCATAATAAACTAAATAGATTAAGATACTAAAGAAAAATGTCATTATTATAGGAGTTTGATATGAATATTAAAAACAATATTTTATTTGAGAAAAAAGAACTTCTACATTTTTGTATTTTACGTTTTATCTTTGGAATTAGTTACAGCTTTATGATACCTATAATTCCTCTATATTTTGATTTTATAGGAATAAATACTCTTATGATAGGCATAGTAATGTCTTTATATGGTGTGGGAAAAGCACTAGCACAAATGCCTTTTGGTATGGTAGCTAATACTATAGGAGATAAACTTTTACTCATGATTTCTTTAGGATTAATGGCTTGTGTTCCTTTTGCATACACCTTAGTAAATTCTCAAATTTTAGCTAGCGGTATTTATATAATACAGGGAACAGTACTTGGAATAGCAGCACCAGCTACATTTTTAATATTATCTAGGTCTCTAGCACCAGAGAAAAGAGGAGAATGCACAGGATATGCCTCAGCAGTATTTACCCTTGGTGGAAGCATAGGGGCAATTATTGGTGGCTTTATTGTATCAAAATTAAATAATTATAAAATGGTGTTTTACATATCTTCTATTGGAATATTAGTATGTTTAATATTTCTTGGGCTAAAAATTAAGAAACCAGAAGTTACAATGAAAAAATGTAAAAAATCAAAGAAAAAGCTTAGATGTAGGGTTAAAGTAATAATTGAGGATATAAAAAAGTATAAGCTTGCCCCTAAAATTATTATGCTAGGAGTAATTGCTTTATTAGGAGATTTTATATATGGATGTATAGTTTCTATCTTTCCATTCTATGCGCAAGAAGTTCTAGGTGGATCATCTTTTTTTAGTTCCGCAATTATATCAATTTATTTATTTATATTTGGTGTTTTTGCTCCTTTGGGAGGATGGACTAGCGATAAAATAGGAGTTGAAAAACAATTCTTTTTTTCATTTATGGTTATGAGTGGGGCATTATTAGCATTATCGTTTATTAGAGGGGCTGTTCTATTTTCTATAATAATTGTAGTGTATTTTTTAGGAGCAACTTTTTTAAATTCAGCCCTTCAAAATTCACTTTTGGAGTTTGGAGAAAATGAAAACATAAAAGGAGTTGTATTTGGTTTTGTAGGAGCGTCTGAGTCTACAGGATATGTACTAGGTCCTATAGTTTCATCCTTTATATATAATTTAAATAAAGAATGGCTATTTATTGGATTATTAGTTGCTTCCCTTTTAGTATTTTTTATTTATCTAATATTAAGGAAAAAAGCTTTTTAAAGAAAAAGTTCTCTAAAAATATTTTCAGAGAACTTTTTTTTTTTATGCTGAATAATATAATAACGAATGATTTCTTTTGTCTAATTTAAGATTGATGATTAATAAAAAGAAATTTAGGAGGGATAAATGATTAAAGAAGTTTTAAAGATTTATATGGAAAGAGGAGATTTTTTTCACCAGTTAATATTAGAACACCTAGAAATCTCAGGAATATCCATAATAATTGCAACAATAATAGGGGGAATACTCGGAGTTTTAATTAGTGAGTTTAAAAAAACTTCTCCAATTATTCTTGGTATAACAAATTTTGTTTATACAATTCCAGCAATATCACTACTTGGATTTTTAATTCCTTTTTCAGGAATTGGAAATACAACAGCAATAATTGCACTTACAATATACGCACTATTACCAATGATTAGAAATACATATACAGGAATAGAGAATATAGATACATCAATAATAGAAGCAGCTAAGGGAATGGGTAGTACATCCTTTGAAATTTTATATAAGGTAAAGCTTCCTTTAGCTATCACAGTTATTTTAGCAGGTATTAGAAATATGGTTGTTATGACAATTGCCCTTGCAGGAATTGCATCCTTTATTGGTGCGGGAGGTCTTGGTGTTGCAATTTATAGAGGTATAACCACAAATAACACTGCCATGACAATTGCAGGAAGTTTATTAATAGCTTTAATAGCTTTAATAGCTGATTTCCTTATTGGATATGGTGAAAAAATAATTAAAAGAAGGTGGAGGATTAAGTAATGAAATTAGTTGAAAAGCATATTAAATTTTTGGCAACATTAATGGTGATAGTTTTATTTACTACTTTAGTAGGATGCTCAAAAAAAAGTAAAACTATTAAAATAGCAACAAAACCAATGAGTGAACAGTTTATTTTAGGAGAAATGCTAAAATTACTTATTGAGGACAATACTGATTTAAAGGTTGAAATAACAAAAGGGGTAGGAGGAGGAACAAGTAATATTCATCCTGCCATTATAAAGGGGGATTTTGACCTATATCCAGAATATACAGGGACAGCATGGAGTTTTGTATTAAAAGAAAAGGAAATTCCAGATGATAAAACCTTATATAAGAAACTTAATGAGAAATACGAAAAAGAGTATAATTTAAGTTGGGTTGGACTTTATGGATTTAACAACACTTATGGATTGGTAGTAAGAAAAGATATTGCAGAAAAATATAATATTAAGACGTATTCAGACCTTGCGGCCTATTCTAAAGATCTTACATTTGGAGCGGAATATGATTTTTATGAAAGAGATGATGGCTTTAAGGATTTATGTAATAAATATGGGTTAAGCTTTAAGAAATCAGTGGATTTAGATATTGGACTTAAATATAAAGCAATAAATGCTAAGGAAATAGATGTAATGAATATATTCACAACAGATGGAAAAATTGAAACCTCTGATGTTGTGGTTTTAGAGGATGATAAAAATTTTTATCAAACCTATTCTTGTGGAACAGTTGTGCGTAATGATGTGATTAAAGACCATCCAGAGCTTAAAAAAGCTTTAATGAAGATGGAAAATATTATAACTGAGAAGGAAATGATATCATTAAATAATAAGGTGGAATCAGAAGGACAAGATGAAAAGACAGTAGCGAAAGAATTCTTAAAAGCTAAGGGATTGTTAAAATAAAGATTTGAAATGGAGAAAAAGCTTATGAAAGAAGAAAATGTTATACAGCTACAGAGTGTTTTCAAAACCTATGGAGATAATAAAATTTTAAATGATTTCAATTTAGATATAGAGAAAGGAGAGTTTTTAACCATAATAGGGAGCTCAGGGTGTGGTAAAACAACAATATTAAAGATTATAAATGGATTAATTACACCAGATAAAGGAAAGGTTTATATTAATGGTGAGGATATTTCAAAGGTGAATCAAATTGAACTTAGGAGAAGTATTGGGTATGTAATTCAGGGAGTTGGATTATTCCCACATATGAATATAAGAAAAAACATATCCTATGTGCCTAATTTAATAAAAAAGGAGAGTAAAAGAGAAATATCATTAAAGGTAGAGAAGTTAATTAAGGTAGTTGGATTAAGTGAGGATATGCTTAATCGTTATCCAAGTGAGCTTTCAGGAGGACAACGTCAAAGGATTGGTATTGCAAGAGCATTAGCAGCTTCGCCTAATATTTTACTTATGGATGAGCCATTTGGAGCAGTGGATGAAATAACTAGAAAGCTATTACAGGAAGAAATATCCCGTATATATAAGGAGCTTAATGTGACAATAGTATTTATTACTCATGATATTAAGGAAGCATTAAAGCTTGGAACTAGAGTGCTTGTAATGGATAAGGGGAAAATAATACAACTTGGTGCTTCTACTGATATAATAGAAAATCCTAAAACAAATTTTGTGAGGAAATTAATTGGAGTTTAAAATAAGACTATTATACTGACTTGTTATTTTTTGAATGTACCTTAAGAGAGATAACTATGTTTAGTCTCTATGAATAAACTCTAGGATAATTTGTCGTAAAGTTTTAAATTTAGTAATTTATAAATCAATTTTTGTGAGGTTATTAATGTGAAATTTATTGAAAGAGTTTTAAATAATTATAAGAGAAGTGATAAATATACTGAAGATGTAATAAACTTTGCTAATAGTGGTAACTTTTATAGTATTGGTAAGCCATCAACACCTACACCAAAAAGGAACGCATGTTATAGGTATTAAAGGTTTATACTTTGGTGTAAATAAGGGATATAAATGTTTTTACTATACACAATTCAAGGGAAATTATTTATTTCATTCAATTCTTTATAATCTTGATGGAAGTATACGAGATGGAAGACTTGGTATGTCAATATCAGATGGTTGTATAAGACTTGCGAAAGAAAATGCTAAATGGATATATGATAATATTCCTATAGAAACTAAGGTCTATATTAGTTAAAAAATAATATTGTTGATAAAGATTAATAGAAGTATATATTAAGACTTTTAAAATTAAAAATATAATAAAGAATTTACTTAATATAGCTATTCGTCCTACCTAAGAGCCCCACGACTTGGGATAGGGGACCAATTAGTGAAACCTTAGCTTAGGAAAGTTTTGACCTAGGAACGGAATTTATGAAGGAAATTCTAAATCACTGGGCTGCATTCGGAGATGCCTTAGGGTCACTATTTTCGGACAGGGGTTCAATTCCCATCGCCTCCACCATGAAATCCACGACAGAGATGTCGTGGATTTTTATTTTTATAAATTAATTATTATAGTATTTAAATATTGTAAATATAGGAAATATAGTTAAACTATGGGGGTGGTTATGCATTTGAAAATAATACCATGTGGTGTAGAATATAAGTTGAATAACTTTACTTGAAATATATTTAAAAGAAATAAAGGGGGATATAGTATGTTTTTATCTAAATTAAAAATATGGAATTTTAGAAAATATGGGACAAAAGAAAATGAAGATGCTGGAATTACAGTATTATTTAGTGATAGGCTGAATCTAATTGTTGGGGAAAATGATAGTGGTAAAACAGCGATTATAGATGCAATAAAATTAGTTCTAGGTACTCAAAGCTACGATAGTGTTAGATTAGAAGAAAATGATTTTTATAGAGGAAAAAATGGTATAAGAACTAATTATTTAAAAATAGAATGTACATTTGAAAGCTTATCTAATATAGAGGCAGGAAGGTTTTTAGAATGGATATATATAGATGACGAAGGAAACGCTAAATTAGAGGTAAGATTAACAGCAAGAATAAAGGATAATAAGATAACAATAAGAAAAACTGGAGGTAAAGAAGATCTGGATGTTAACTTTGAAGCATCGGAAAATTTGAGAGTTACATATTTAAAGCCTTTAAGAGATGCAGAACATGAACTAAATCCAGGCTATAGATCTAGGTTTGCACAAGTATTAAAAAGTCATCCTATATTTAAAAATAAAGATGGTACACATAAAATAGAAGAAATTATGAAAAGTGCAAATAGGAACATTGAGGAATATTTTAAAGAAAGTATATCTCAAGATAACAATCATGATATGGATAGTGATACAACAGAAGAGATTAAGGTACAGCTTGATTATAAAGATAATCCATCAAGTATTATAAGTTCAATATCAGATACGTTAAGTAACTTCTTAGGGACTGATAAAGATAAATATGACGTGAATATTAATATATCCGAAATGGAATTAAATAAAATATTATCTAGACTTATGTTAAAGATTGATGAAGATAAGGTAGGGCTAGGAACATTAAATCAATTATACATGGCAATGGAAATGCTATTATTGGATATAAAAGAAAAGAGCAATGAATTCGGACTAGCCTTGATTGAAGAAATTGAAGCCCACATACATCCACAAGCCCAGTTAAGAATAATAAAACATTTAGAAGAAAATATTAAATCACAAACTATACTTACAACCCACAGTATAACATTAGCATCAATAGCTAATTTAAATAGCTTAATTCTTTGCAGAAATAATAATGCATATTCATTAAATAATAAATATACACGGTTATCTTCAGGGGATTATGAATTCTTAGAAAGATTTTTAGATTCTACAAAAGCAAATTTATTTTTTGCAAAAGGTGTAATTATGGTTGAAGGTGATGCAGAGAATATATTAATACCAACTATTGCAAAAATTATAGAAAAGCCATTATATATGCATGGAGTTTCTATTGTTAATGTAGGAAATGTAGCTTTTTTAAGATACTCAAATATATTTATTTCAAAGGAAGGAGATAAAACAATAGGAATACCAACTTCAATTGTTACAGATCTAGATGTAAGACCTATACAGTACTATCAAGATGATGATAATAATAGTGAATTTAAAGGATATAAAATATATAAAACAAATGATTTTGATGAATATTTTACAAAAGAGGATGATGCAAAACAAAGAGTAAAAGAAATCTTAGGTAAAGAAAAATCAGAGAGATTTAAAAAGGGAGAGTATCAAGCTCAAATTGAAGTTGTTGACAATGATTACGAGAAGTTCAAGGAAATCATAAAAGCGGAAAAAGAAGAAAAATACAATTTTAAGGATATAAAAGCATTTACAAACAACTGGACTATGGAATTTGATTTAGCGTTAAGCTGTATAAAAGAATATTTATATGCAGCGGTTTTGATAGCAAAAGATATAAAATTAGATGAAGGTGTTGTTGATAGTATTGATATAAATAAATATATTGATAAAGCTAAAGAAGGAATAGATGAATCTATTGGAGATGGTAAAGATGAGATGGATATAGCATATAAAATATATAAACCATTACTAAAAGGAAATGCATCTAAAGCAGTCTGCGCTCAATATTTATCAAAAATTTTATTAAATAAATCAAATGAGGATAATGATTTAGTTAGTAAGATTCTTGAAGATGAACATATAAAGTATATATTAGATTCTATATATCATGTGACTAATAGTAGAAGTGAGGTTACAGAGTAATGAGTAGAATAGTTGATAATATTGAAATAACAGAAGCAGACATTAGGTATGCAGAGGAGATACTTTTTGGTAAAACAAATGTTTTTGATGAGAAGGAGAGAGTTCCAATAATAGAAGATTTCAATAAATCATTTGATGTAAATGCATGTCCGGGCAGCGGAAAGACTACAGTCTTATTAGCTAAGTTGATTATATTATCTAGAAAGATGCCATTAAATAATGGTCAAGGAATATGTGTATTAACCCATACTAATGTAGCGATAGAGGAAATTAAGGGCAAATTAGGTGATAAGAGTGATATATTGTTTAAGTATCCAAACTACTTTGGAACCATTCAAAATTTTGTAGATAAATACTTAACTATACCATATTTTAAACACAAAAAGGGGGAGAATGTTAAGAGCATAGACGATGACATATATTTTGATAAGATAAGAAAGTTATCAAAAACAAAACATCCTAGAATAGATAGCTTAATACAATATTGTATTGAAAATAGATTTGGTAACTATACAGGTGAGTCGCATGAAAAAAATTTTATAACATTTATATCTAATAAGCATCTTGATTTTGATAATAATGATATAAGAGATAATTATGGTAGGTCATTATCAGATAAGTTTTACTATAGAGAATTAAAAGATGTTATGGTAAACAAGACGTTGAATAAAGGAATATTGAGATATGAAGATGCATATTTTTTAGCTGGGCTATATACTAAAGAATTTCCAAATATAAAAAACTATTTTTCCAATAGGTTTAAATATGTCTTTATAGATGAAATGCAAGATGTAAGTAAAATACAAATGAAAATAATAGCGGATATTTTTGATAAAGATATAGTTTGTATTCAAAGGTTTGGAGATAAAAATCAAAGTATAAGTAACTTTGATTCTAGTAATAATACTTGGATATTTAATGATAATACTAGAGTAATTAATTCTAGTAAAAGATATGGTAATGGAGTGGTTAAATTTTTAAAGCCTTTGAGGGTTGAAAAAATTGGAGAAATGGAAGGTAATGAAGAAATTGAAACTTTAAATCCTCATATAATAATATTTGATGATTCTAATATAGAGAGTGTTGTGCCCAAATATTTAGAAATATTGAATTATTATGATATTAAAGATGATGGAAGTAAGAGAATAAAGGTAATTGGTAAATTAGCACTTTCAGTTAGTAATCCAAATAAATCAATAGCATCTTACGTAAAAGGATATAACGCAAAAGGAAATAAGCATATATCTTTAGATAAAAAAGTTATTAATAAATTAAATAGTATAAATAATGCGAAAGATTTTTATGATTATCTGATTTCTATAATTTTACTATCTGTTGATATTAATCGGAAGAAGATTAATAAAGATGAATTTACTAAGTTTATGGAAGACAAATATGCTAATGAATTTATAATATATCGTTCTAAGGTATTAGAGTGGATTAAGAATTTTAGTATTAATACTAATTTGGTAATAGAAGATATATTGGAGATAACTCGAGAATTATTTAATAAAGTTAATGAGATTAATTACGATAATGACATACTGAAAAGTAAATTCAAAAGTAATACTGATGAAGTAGCAGTAGAACATGAAGAGATAGGGGAAGTAGATAGAATTATTAGTATTGATAATGTGAATACCATAATGAGTACTAAGGGAGAAACACATAAGGCAACATTATATTTAGAAAGTAAATTAGTATATGGTAATGGAGAAGATAGAAGTGATATTAGCAGAATTTTAGACTATATGATTGACAAAAATACTGAAGTAAATGAGGATGATAAAGAAGCTTTAATGAATGCATATGTTGCTATGAGTAGAGCTGAAAAATTAACTTGTATAGCAATACAGTATGAGACTATAAAAGGTAATATAAAGTCATTTAAAGATTTTGGATATGAAGTAATTGGATGCGATGATAAAATTGAGACATTAATTGATAGAGAAATTTATAAATAATAAATTCATGATCTAGTAGTACGCTATTAATTAAATTACTTATATAGTTATGTGAAGTGGATTTAAAAGGTCACGTATCGCCTCCACCAAATAAATCCACGACTATTTGTAAGTGGCTTAAATAGCTACTTATAGATAGATGTGTTTTTTTATTGTTAAGGGTTAGTTCAAAGTAAACTTAATTTTAATTAAATATTATATATAAGTAATATGATAAATTATATATTACAAGTATTTGTTCAAGAAAAATTTAAAAGAAAAAGTAGTTGTTTATAAAGACCACATTGAAGTCACATTCAATGTGGATTTTTATTTGCTTAAAAATAAGGGGAGTGGAGTTGAAGTTATAAGTAGTATTAAGGGAGTGATAGTTTTTATATTAAGGTTAGCTAAAAAATGTGATTATAAATAAAATGCAGAAAAAAA
The DNA here is from genome assembly GCF_900111985.1 of Clostridium frigidicarnis. Classification (GTDB taxonomy): domain Bacteria; phylum Bacillota; class Clostridia; order Clostridiales; family Clostridiaceae; genus Clostridium_Z; species Clostridium_Z frigidicarnis. Next base: position 97,333 of record NZ_FOKI01000007.1, on the reverse strand, counting down.
TACATTGAATATTATCTAGCTGATACAAGGAGAATTTATCTATAAAAAATATCGTCTGTATTCTTATTGTGAAAATAAATATTTAAAATGTAGAAAATTTATAAATGGTCTTATGTATGATGAAAGCAAGTCATATCAATAATGATTTGTCAAAATAGGCAAAAAGAGGTATAATATAAGGGAATTTGGATATGTAACGTAGGTTGAAAAAAATCTAAATATATACAGAAAGGTAGAATTAACTTCTGCTTTCTAATTAAAAGTAGAAATTGTTTTTGTTGATAATTATAAAAGATGGAATTATTTATAGGAACAAGTGAAACTACTATATAAAGATGAAATTTTATCAAAAATACTAACAAATGTTGTTACAATATTTGTTAATACAATTATGAATATTTATGAAGTGAGAAAGATTAATGAATAATACTTTTTTGAAATGGGCTGGAGGAAAAAACTGGTTTGTAAAAAATGAAAGTGAAAGATTTCCAGGAAATTATAACAGATATATTGAACCATTTTTGGGAGGCGGAGCGGTATTTTTTTATTTGCAACCTAGAGATGCTTTACTAGGTGATGCAAATGAAGAGTTAATTAATACATATATAGCAGTTAGAGATGAATGCCAAGCAGTATGTACAAACTTAAAAAATCATGCTAAAAAACATAATACAGATTATTATTATAAGGTCAGAAAACTAAAAACACGAAAAAGAGTAACTGCAGCTGCAAGAATGATTTATTTAAATAGAGCTTGTTATAATGGAATATATCGTGTAAATAGTAAGGGTGGATTTAATGTTCCAATAGGTACATCTAAAAATATTGTGTTTGATGCAGAAGATTTCGAAAATAAAGCTACAATATTAAAAAATGCAGAACTAGTGTGTCAAGATTTTCAAATTACGATTGAAATGGCAGAAAGGGATGATTTTATATTTTGTGACCCTCCTTATGCAGTCATTGATGAAGATAAGCGATTTGTCAGTTATACAGCAGACATGTTTAGCTGGAATGATCAAATAAGGTTATCAAATGCACTAGTAAGAGCAAAAGATAGAGGCGTAAAAATTATTATGACAAATGTTGACCATCCAGCTGTTAGAGCTTTATATAAAGATGTTGATGGGTTTATGCTTGATACAGTAGAAAGATATTGCTCAATATCTGGAACAAGAAAGGGAAGAAAAAAGTACTTAGAGTTAATAGTAAGTGCTAACATAGTTTAAATATTATTAACAAATAAATTTTTGGTGAGGTTTTGCATATGACAAATTGGGATAAAATTGTAACAGGGGAAAAATTAGTAAAGGCAAAAAATTTGAGAAAGAATCGATTTATTGAAAATAAGCAAAGAAAAGTAGCCTTGCAAGAACTTGAGTCAGAGGGATGGGAATATGTAAAAGATTATGCTGATCCGAAATTTATTAAAGTTAGAAAAGAAAAGCCATATGATGAACAATTTGAAGATAAAATATGGTTGCTTTTTGCTCAAATGGGATTTACTAATCTTAATACTGATAGAAATTTTAAAATGACATATGATTTTCAAAATCCTGATTTTACCCAACAAATTGATGTATTTGCAGCTGATGATGAAACAATACTTATTGTAGAATGTAAGTCAGCAGAAAAATTTAAAGATGGTGTGTTTAAAAAGAACATTGAAGCATTACATGGGCAAATGGATGGCTTGCGTAAAGAGGCATTAAAACATTTCCCGAAAAGAAAGGTTAAATTTATTTGGGCGACTCAGAACTATATAATGAGCAAAGCAGATTTGCAAAAGATGGAAGAATGGGGAATAATATATTTTAGCGATTCAATTATTCAATATTACTCAGAATTAGTGAAACATTTGGGAACTTGTGCTCGATATCAATTGTTGGGCAGTTTGTTAGCAAATCTTGAAATAAAAAATATGCAAGCAGAGATACCAGCTATTAAAGGAACAATGGGGGGATATGATTATTATTCTTTTTCAATTGAACCAGAAAAACTTTTAAAGATAGGTTATGTATTGCATAGAAATGAAGCTAATAAAAATATGATGCCAACTTACCAAAGAGTTATTAAGAAGAAAAGGCTTAAAGAGGTACAAGCATTTATCAATGTAGGAGGATACTTTCCAAATTCTATTATAATAAGTATTGACACAAGAGGAAAAGGGATACAATTTGATATTTCATCAACTAGAGTGGAGGAATCATTATCGAAATTAGGTATTTTACATTTACCTAAGAGATATCATTCTGCTTATATCATTGATGGTCAGCATCGTTTATATGGTTATTCGGATACAGAGTATGCTAGTAAAAATACAATACCAGTTGTTGCTTTTATTGATTTGGAAAGAAAAGAACAGTTAAAGCTGTTTATGGATATTAATGAAAATCAGAAGGCAGTTTCTAAAACATTAAGAGTAACATTAAATAGCGATATGTTATGGGATTCACCTAATTGCAATGAACAAAGGGAAGCACTTCGTTCAAAAATTGCACAGATGTGTGGTGAAGAGCCTACATCACCTTTGCTAGGAAGAATTGTTATTGGTGAAGATGAAAAAAATCAAACAAAGTGTATTACGATACAGGCAATACAGGCTGCTTTAAAAAAGAGTGATTTTTTTACAACATATACAAAAAATAATACAATTCTTGTAGATGGAAGTTTTGATTTAGGAGATAATCAAAATACTTGTGATTTGTTTTATCCATTTTTAGAAGGTTGCTTGAAATACGTAAAAACTCATTCAACTTCTGAATGGAATTTTGGGGAAACAGGAATTTTAGCAATTAATAGAGGAATACAAGGAATTATTAGGGTTATAAATGATATAGTTAATCATTTAATTGCACAAGATAAAATTAATGCAAAGAAAGATAGTATTGATTTTATAATTAGCGAGGTTGAATACTATCTAGAACCTTTGACTAATTATTTTAATGTGATTATAGAGGAAGAAAGAAAGGATTTAAAGGGCTTTTTGGGTGGAGGTGCAGATAATAAATTTTGGAGAGCTTTTCAGAAAGTTATAGCAGATAAATGTACAGACTTTATCCCAGAAGGGTTACAAACATATATTGAAAATGAAACAAAGCAATATAATGCAGAATCAAGAGAATATTTAACATCAATTGAAATGAATTTAAAAGAAAAATTATCAAATGCATTAGCAGAATATTATGGTGATAATTGGGTTATAAAAGGAATTCCAAAGTCAGTATATAAACGTGCAAAGAGTGAATCAGATGAACGAAATTATGAAAATATTTCTAAAGGTGAGGATATAGAATCTGTTACTGAATGGGAATGTGTGACTTTTGCAGAGTGTAGAGAGATTGTTATATATTCACATAATTGGAAAGAAATATTTGAAAATATAGTTACTAGACCAGAAGAAAAGAAAATATCAGGTGGAAAAGAAGCAAAGACAGAGTGGATAGCAACCTTAAGTAAAGAAAGTAGTAAGCTTATGAAGGCATCATATAGTGTACCTAAACCAATATTTGAAATTATTAGTCGTATTTTTGAATGGCTTGAAAAAAATAATTAGTTTATGTAGCACTATTTATAAGATAACAAAGAGTAAATGAAAAATATATACTTATGGTGGATTTCAAAGGTCAAGGATCGCCTCCACCATTAAAACCTACGACAGTTTTGTTGTGGGTTTTTCATTTATTAAGAAATTTATCTTTAAGTTTTATTATTTCCAATATATTTATCATTAAGAGTGGTAAGGGTTTTATATTTATCAAACATTAACTGAGACATTTTTTAATATTAATTATTAAATATGATAAAGTATATTTTCATTGTTAAGTTGTGAGTGAAAAGAAAATATAATTAATATGAAGTAGATAAGAAAAAAGAAGGCTGATATAATGTTTTTTAGAATGTTTATAAAGGAGTTATTAAATGAGATATTATTTAGCACCAATGGAAGGAATTACTGGATACATATATAGAAATTCTTATGAAAAATTTTTTAATAATATTGATAAGTACTTTACACCTTTTATTATTGCCAATAAAAGTAGAAGTCTTAAGACTAAAGAATTAAGAGATGTTTTGCCTGAAAATAATAAAGGGATGAATATAGTTCCTCAAATACTTACTAACGATTCAGAAGATTTTATTATTACCTCTAGAAAATTACAACAATTAGGTTATAACGAGGTTAATTTAAATTTAGGATGTCCTGCTGGAACGGTTGTTTCAAAAAATAAAGGATCAGGGTTTTTAGCCAAAAGAGAAGAATTGGACAGGTTTTTAGATGAAATATTTAAAATAGATGATATGAAAATTTCTATAAAAACCAGAATAGGAAAAGATAGTCCAGAAGAATTTTATGAGCTAATAAAAATTTACAATAAATATCCTTTAGAGGAATTAATTATCCATCCGAGAACACAAAAAGATTTTTATGGAAATAAACCTAATTTAGAAGTATTTAAAGATGCATTATCTTTAAGTAGTAATTCGGTGTGTTATAATGGTGACATTTTTAATGTTGATGATCATAACGAATTGATAAAAGCTTTTCCAGAATTAAAAACAGTAATGCTGGGAAGAGGTATATTAGCCAATCCATGGTTAATGGGTTTGATAAAAAACAATGCTAACATAGATAAAAAAGTATTAAAAGATTTTCATAATGAAATTTTAAATAAATATATAGAATTATTTAACGAAGATAAAAATGCAATATTTAAGATGAAAGAGCTATGGGGATATATGATTTACATGTTTTCAGATAACAAAAAATATGCTAAAAAAATAAAAAAGGCACAAAAGTTAAGTGATTATAATATAGCTGTTTTAAGTTTGTTAGCAGAGCAGGAAATAATAGAAGGGGCTGGATTATTTAATAATTAAAATAAAAAAGTATTAGGACAATAGTTAAGTATATAGATAAAGTTAACTATTGTCTTTTTGTATGTTTTTATATTTAAATTATTTTGGAATAAACACTTTTGTAAAATTCATACTATTTTGACAACAACTAATATTTAAGAACAAAAATTTATAAAAAATAAAAATCAAAGGATTTAAACGAATAAAACACGAAAAATAAAATAAACATGGTTGACAATGTTCGTAAATACAAGTAGAATAATATTAAATTATGTAGAAATAAGTTGAAAAAAGTTGAAAAGTGATTGAAGAATATTACTTAGAGATGGAGGAAAGGCATGAAGAGAAAAGGTCATTATTTATTATTTATACCTTGTATAGTATTGGTAGCGTATTTTATGATAGTTCCATTATTGGAGACAATAATTCCTACTTTTACAAACACTAATGATGGTATGTTTAGTGCGTATAAGGAGTTCTTTACAGATTCTTATATGATGTCAATATTTTGGAGAACTATTAAGATATCTTTAGTATCATCTATAGTTTGTATGTTTATAGGGGTACCAGTATCTTACTATATATCAAGAGTATCTAATAAAGTAAGAGGATTACTTATAGTATTAACAGTATTTCCTATACTAACAAATTCAGTTGTACGTTCATTTGCTTGGATGAGTATTTTAGGGAAGACAGGTCTAATAAATACTTTACTTATTAGATTCAATTTAATACAAGAGCCCATATCCCTTCTATACACAGAGGGCGCTATTATAGTTGGTACTGTTTATATTTTCTTGCCACTAATGATTATTTCATTAGTTGGAGTTATGGAAAATATAGATAATGACTTGTTAGAAGCAGCAGAAAGCTTAGGAGCTAATAAATTAAATGCTTTCTTTAAGGTTGCATTTCCACTTAGCTTACCAGGGCTAATTGTTGGAATAGTTTTAGTATTTACAGGTTCATTAACAGCATATACAACACCACAATTATTAGGTGGAAACAAAAATACAGTTTTAGCAACTTTAATATATCAAAAGACTATGACTTTAGGAGATTGGCAAGGAGCTGCAGTTGTAGCAACTATAATGATTGTAGTTACTTTAATGGTAATAAAGGGGATTAACTTCCTAGCGTCAAGATTAGATAAGAGAGGGGTTTCATAAGGTGAAGAAGAATAAAGTTTTAACAGCTTTCGTTGTTTTAGTGTATATATTCCTATTTGCACCATTAGTTATTATAGCTATGACAAGTATAGGAACAGAAAACTATATAGCATTTCCTCCAAAGGGATTTAGCTTACAGTGGTTTGTTACAGTATTTAAATCACAATCATTTATAAAAAGTATGGGTACAAGCTTTTTCATATCAGGAGTAGCTACAGTAGCTGCCTTAATTATAGGTATGCCAGCAGCTTATGGTTTAAGCAGATATAACTTTAAAGGAAAAGCTATTATTAAAAGCTTCTTCTTTTCACCACTAATAGTTCCAGGAATAGTAGTTGGATTTGCATTATTCCAATTTTTATTAGTAAGCTTAAAACTTTCAGTATATGCTAGTTTATTTATTGGACATACTCTAGTAATTATTCCTTATATTATAAGAGTTATAGGATCAAGCTTAGAGGGATTCGATTATTCAATAGAAGAAGCAGCTATAAGTTTAGGGTGCAAAAAGTCAAAAACTTTCTTTAAGGTAGTATTACCAAACATAACATCAGGGGTAATGGCAGCATTTATGTTAGCTTTTATAAATTCATTTAATAACGTTCCAGTATCTATATTTTTAACTGGTCCAGGTGTAAGTACATTACCTACAACAATGATGAATTACGTTGAATATAACTATGATCCAACAGTATCAGCATTGTCAGTAATATTAATGATATTAACTATGGGAATTATGTATATATTAGAAAAAACATTAGGACTAAACAATTTTGCAGGATAAAGTTCTAGCTAAAAATTACTTGGAGGGCAAAAAGATGGATTTAATAAACTTACAGAATATAAATGTTTCATATGATAAGAAAAATAACATATTAGAAAATTTAAACTTAAAGGTTAAAAGTGGAGAACTAGTATCTCTTTTAGGACCAAGTGGATGCGGAAAGACTACAACATTAAGAGTAGTAGCTGGATTTATAGAACCAACAGCAGGAAAGTTTTTATTAGGAGATGAAGACTATACTAATATACCTGTTCACAATAGAAATTTTGGATTAGTGTTTCAAAGCTATGCATTATTTCCACATTTAACAGTAGAAGAAAATGTAGCCTTTGGATTAAATATGAAGAAGATGCCTAAGGATGAGATAAAGGTAAAGGTAGATGAAATATTAAAAATAGTTGATATGAGTCATTTAGCAAAAAGATATCCTAAGGAGTTATCAGGAGGGCAAAGACAAAGAGTTGCTATAGCAAGAGCTTTGATTATAGAGCCAAGCCTTTTACTTCTAGATGAACCATTAAGTAATCTAGATGCTAAATTAAGATTAAAAATGAGAGTTGAAATAAGAAAGCTTCAACAAAAGCTTGGAATAACAACATTATTTGTAACTCATGACCAAGAAGAATGTTTTTCAATTTCAGATAGAGTAGCAGTACTTAATAAAGGGGTAATAGAGCAATTTGATACTCCAGAAAATATTTATTCAAATCCAGCAACAGAATTTGTTGCAAGATTCGTAGGTTTTGAAAATTTCATAGACTTAACTAAAGTATCAGAAGGTACTTATAAAAGTGAAAGTGGAATTGAGTTAAAGGTTAATAAAGGAAAAGAGAAAAATGAAGCTATGGGAACTATAAGACCAGATGATATAAAGATAGTTAATGAAGCTTTAGAAAACACTGTAGAAGGTACTATAGAAATAAGAACTTTCTTAGGTAAGGCATATCAATATGATGTTAAAACAGCTATGGGTAATTTAATTGTAAATAGTGAAAATAGCATTGTATACGAAAAGGGTCAAAATGTAAAACTTCAATTGCCAGCGGATAAAATAGTAATACTATAGTAATTTTTATTATGATAAAATTTGTTTATATAAAGGAGTAGTTTTTATGAAGAAGAGAGTTTTAACAACATTATTAGTTGGAATAATATTTGCAACAGCATTAGTTGGATGTGGAAAATCAGAAGATGCAGCATCAGGAAATAAACTTGTAATTTCAACATGGGGATTAAGTGAAGATGTATTAAAGGAAACAGTATTTGATCCATTTGCTAAAGAGCATGGAGTAGAAATAGTTTTAGAGGTAGGTAATAACTCAGAAAGATTAACTAAAATGAAAAACAATCCAAATTCACAAATAGATTTAACTTATTTAGCAGAATCTTTTGCAGAACAAGGAATTGAAGCAGGAATATTTGAAAAAATAGATTATTCAAAAATTCAAAATGCTAATAATATGAATGAAAAAGCTAAAAATACAGTAGATAACGGATTTGGACCAGCTTATACATTAAATAGTATAGGAATAGTAGTAGACCCATCAGCAGGAATAGAAATAAATTCATGGGAAGATTTATGGAAGCCAGAACTAAAAAATAAAATAGCTATACCGGATATTACAACTACTAATGGACCAGCAATTGTAGAAATTGCAGCAGATAAAGCCGGTGTTGATGTTAAAACTGATAATGGAGAAGCTGCATTTAAAGAGTTAGAAGCTTTAAAGCCCAATGTTGTTAAAACTTATAGCAAATCTTCAGATTTAGCAAATATGTTCTCAAGTGGTGAAATAGTAGCAGCAGTAGCATCAGATTTTGCTTATGGAACAATTGCAAAAGCAAAACCAGAAGTTATAAATGTAATACCAAAGTCAGGAACTTACTTAAACTTTAATACAATTAATATAAACAAAAACTCAAAGAATAAAGATTTAGCTTATGAATTTATTAATTATGCATTAAGTGAAGAGGTTCAAGAAAGAACAGCTAAGGCTTTAAATGAATCACCAGTTAATAAAAATGTTAAGTTAACAGAAGAGGAAGCAGCAAGCTTAACATATGGACCAGTAGTTAATAAGGCTAAGGTAATAGACTTTAAATTTGTTAATTCAGTAATGAATGAATGGATTAACAAGTGGAATAGAATAATGAACTAGAATATGGAGAATAGAATGAAAGTACAATTAATTATTAAAAACTTAAAAGTATATAACAGCTATTTTAAAAAGTTTATACAAGGTGATGTGGTAATAAATCATGGTAAGTTTATTCATATAGGTAAAGATTATGAAGAGAGGTTAACATCTAAAAATATCATGGATGGTAATAATAGGTATATGATTCCAGGATTAATAGATATACATATGCATATAGAGAGCTCAATGACTATTCCAAGTGAATTTTCAAGAGCTACAATAAAACATGGGGTCACTACAGTTGTAGCTGATCCTCATGAAATTGCAAATGTTTTTGGTATTCAAGGAATAAATGAATTTATTAAGTCTAAGGAGAAGTTAGATATATTTTATGGTATACCAAGTTCAGTACCATCAACTTCTAGTATTTTAGAAACTACTGGAGGTAAAATTACTGTTAATGAGGTAAAGGAGTTATTAGATTATGATAATATTCTTTGTCTTGGTGAAGTAATGAATTTTAAGGATTTAATAGAAGATGAAAATTCAAGTATAAATGAAATAATTAATATCTGTAAAGATAAAAAAATACCTTTAGAAGGTCATTGTCCTAAAATTGAGGGTGTAGATTTATCCCTTTATATTTATAGAGGTGTTAATGGAGACCATACGCAACAAACAGTAGTGTCTATTGAGGAAAAAATAAGAAACGGTATGTTTATAGAAATGCAACATAAATCAATGACTGCTGAAAATATAAAGTTTTTAGTAGAAAATAATTTATACGAGCATTTTTCATTAGTAACAGATGATGTAATGGCTGATAAATTAACTAAAGGACATCTTAATGAATTAGTAAAAGAAGCTGTAAAGCTTGGAATGTCTATAGAAAATGCAATATATGTATCTACATATACTCCAGCTAAAAGAATGAATCTTTTTGATAGAGGAATAATAGCACCAGGAAAGATAGCAGATTTTATTTTATTAGAAGATATAGATAACTTTAATATTTATGAAGTTTATAAAAATGGAGAAGTTATATTTAATAAAGACAAAGGTTTAAAGGAAGAATATTTTACAGAGAAGAGTAAATTTGATAAGAAATTTTATAATAGTGTAAAATTAAAACCAATTACTAAAGATAATTTATTAGTTAAAGCACCAAAGAATTATGAAAATAAGGTTACTTGTAGAACTATGAAAGTAATGAAAAACACTACTTTTACAGAAGAAGGAGAAGTTACTTTAAATATTGTTGATAATAGTTTAGAGTGGCAACATAGTAATTGTGCACTAATTGCTGTATTTGAAAGGTACGGAAAAAATAATAATATAGCCTTTGGATTAGTAGAAGGTGAAATTATAAAAGAGGGAGCAGTAGCTACTACTTGGGCTCATGATCATCATAATCTTATGGTAATGGGAAGAAATCTCCAAGATATGGTATTAGCAGCAAATGAAGTTATATCTTGTAATGGTGGGTATGTAGTTGCAAATAACAATAAGATTATGGCAAAGCTAGAGTTGCCCATAGGTGGAATAGTTAGCCATGAACCTATTGAAGTTATAGGAGAAAAACTAGGGAAGGTTAGAGAGGCTATGAAGGAATTAGGTTATAATCATATGAATGAAATAATGTCCTTTAGCACTTTATCATTACCAGTAAGTCCTGCATTAAAAATCACAGATAAAGGACTAATAGATGTAAGGAACTGTAGTATTATTCCTTTATTTAAGGCACATTCAAAAAAATAATAGACCAGTATGCTTGTCTATTATTTTCTTTCATGTGCCTTAATTAAAGTTTGGAGGATATGGAATGAATAATAAGGTAACTATATTTGAAAATGTTACGGTTATTACTATGAATAAAGATAAAGATATTATAGAAAATGGTGTAGTTGCTTTTCAAGGAAATAAAATAATTTATGTTGGTAATAGTGATTGTAAGGAAAGTCTTTTTAAGGAGAATAAATATGAGATTGAAGTTATAGATGGAGAAGATGGAATTTTAATGCCTGGTATGATAAATTGTCATACTCATGCGTCCATGGTTCCTTTTAGAAGCTTAGCTGATGATTGTAAGGATAGATTAAAAAGATATTTGTTTCCATTAGAGCAAAGGTTAGTAAATGAAAAGTTAACTTATATAGGAGCTAAATATGCTGTAGCAGAAATGTTATTAGGTGGAGTAACTACTTTTTGTGATATGTACTATTTTGAAGATGAGGTAGCTAAGGCAACAAAAGAATTAAATATGAGAGGAATACTATGTGAAACAATAGTAAACTTTCCTTCTCCAGATTCTAAGGAAGCCTTTGGTGGTTTAAATTATTCAGTAGATTTTATAGAAAAGTGGAGGAATGATGCTTTAATAACTCCGGGAATAGCACCTCATGCTCCTTATACTAATACTGATGAATCTTTAAAAGAAGCTTATAATATAAGTAAAAAATATAATGTTCCTATTACTATGCATGTAGCAGAAATGGATTATGAGTTAAAAGAATATGTGGAAAAATATAATCTTACTCCTGTTGAATACTTAAATAAACTTGGAGTTTTAGACTCTAACTTTATAGCAGCTCACACAATTTTAGTTAATGATGATGATATAAAGATTTTAAAAGAAAACGGTGTAGGGGTATCTCACAATATAGGTGCTAATGCTAAGGGAGCAAAAGGAGTAGCACCTATAATAAAAATGAAAAAAGAAGGAATAAATGTAGGCCTTGGAACAGATGGACCTATGAGTGGAAATACTCTAGACATATTAACTCAAATGTCACAAGTAGGAAAAGTCCATAAATTATTTAATAATGATAGAACATTATTACCATCAATAGAGTTAGTAGAAATGGGAACTATAGGTGGGGCTAAAGTATTAGGTATAGATAAAGAGATTGGTTCAATAGAAGTAGGTAAAAAGGCTGATTTAACTTTGATAGAAACAAAATCAGTAAATATGCAACCAATATATGATTATTATGCAGCTATAGTTTACTCTGCTAATGCAGGAAATGTAGATTTGGTAGTTGTTGATGGTAAGGTTGTTGTCAAAAATAAGAAATTATTAAGTGGTAATTTTTTAGAGATTAGAAAAAGCTTATTAAATCTACAAGACAAAATAAATAAAGTTGCTAGAGAGCTTTAATTTAGTGATATTAACTACCATTTAATCAGTTTTAGTCAGTTGTATCTTAGACAGCTGAAATACAATTGATTTTAACTAATAAGCATATAATCAGCTTTTTAGCTGAAGATAAAAAGTATATATATACTCCACTTAATGAAATACATAAAAGTAGTTTAGCTGTAAAGGGTTATGCTATGGACTTGTTTATTAATGAACGTAAAATGCATGAACTATTTAGCTTAAATTCAGAGAGTGATATACCTCCCTATTTAGAAATTATTTATGATATGGTAGTGTTCTTAAGAAATAATGGTTAATAATTGTGCAATAGACCTATCGTTAAAAGAGGCAAAAACATAGTCTGAAGTATAGAAATGACATTCGAGAAAAATGTATAGATGCTTCTAATGGGTTAATATTTATTAGACAATGATGTAATATTTAGTAGCGAGTAAAAATATCAATTAAGGAGTATGAAATGGAAATGATTGGGAATGTATTAGCTGTTATAGGTACTGTGGGATTTATTGGGGCAATGTGGATTTTATTTGGATATCTTTATTTCAAAAAAGGAAGTTTGAAAAAAGGTTTTTTACTTTTATTTGCTTCTTTGCTTCTTGTAGCTGGTGGGGTAGTTGTTGGTGTGCAAGGTGAATGGAGTAATGTAGAAAAGGGAATTTCTTTACCAAAAGACGTTATTCAAATTGTTGAAACGACAAGTGTAGAGGAAGCTACACAAGAACAGCAAGCAAAAGTAGGTGGGTGTGTACTTTTGAAAATCAATGAAAATGATTGGACAAAGTACAAAGATAAAATTATGCAATATTATGTCGCATGGCAAAAAAGCTTAAATGATCAGGCAAATGATGAAACTCTTAAAATTGAGTTTCAAAATTTAAGAAAGAAAGCTCTTTTAAATTAAGAATCGATTAGAAAGAGTGTAAAGTTATGTTTAATAGGAGGGCGTAAATCTTTTTGTGTATTCCTAACTTTTTCTTAGAAATAATCAAAAATTTTAATTTAAATTTATTAAACAATTTCATCTGAAATTGTAGTAATATGCAATAATTTTTCTATTGCTCATATTGTATATTATAACCAGAGTATGGCAATAATATGCAACAAGGCAAATATTTATTAGGACTTTATTTGTTAAGTATATCTTAACTTTAAAGTCCTTTTGTTATGCATTTTTGTCAAGAATATTACTAAAAACTATATTCAGTTGATTGATTACCAAATCTGAATAACTTCTGGTCCTTTATGTATTCTCTCAATAATTCTTTCGACACATTTTCCATAAAAAAAACTCCTTCTTGTAATAATTTGTTATTTTAATTATTGCCAAGAAGAAGTCTATTTTATTCAGTTTACACAAAATTTTTTACAGGGCCTAACTAAATTTGGAGTAACTTAATTAGCGCTTCTAACTCTTCAGATAAAGCTTTTGCAAGCGTAAAATCATTATCTTTTAAAGCTAATTCTATTTTAGTTTCAACTAATTTTTTATTTTGTTCAATTTCTAAATAGTCTTTGTCAAAATGATTAGCATAAATCATTTTGACAAATTTGCGCATACTCATTTTTCTAATTGTCTTATCTTCAATGATTAAAACAAAATCCATACAGTTTACTATAGAATAGAAATCATGAGAAATCATGAGAATCGAACCTTTATAGTTTTTTATGGCTTTTTCTAGGGCTACTTGTGAATAGGTGTCTAAATGACTTGTCGGTTCATCAAGAAGCAACATATTTGCTTTACTAGAAGAAAGTTTAGCCAATTGAAGCATATTTTTTTCGCCACCAGATAAATCCCCTATCTTTTGATTAATTATTTCTTCTTCAAAACCATAGTTTGAAATATATGATTTAATCTCTTGACAAGTTTTAAAACCAGCATCGAAGAACTCTTCAAGTATCGTATTAGAATCATTTAGTGTTTTGCCTTGGAGTTGAGATAAATAAGCTACTTCAATGTGTTCATTTATCTCAATAGAATCATGATTATTTTCAAAGATTTCTTGGAGTAAAGTCGTTTTTCCGGTACCATTTGAACCAATAATGGCTACTTTATCATTAGATTTAATCTCAAAGTTAACATTTTCTAGAAGTACATCATCAAAGGCAACACTGTAATTATTAACTTTTAAAGCAATGGCTTCTTCAGGTTCGTTATCTGTAACTAAACTGATATTCGGTTCTTTAATATCTACAAAGGGTGCTTTAATTCTACGTTTTTCTAATCTTTCTTGAATTTTAACTCTAGCATTTAGAGTTTTCCCTCTAAAAGATTCAGCATTCTCAGTAGCAATAACTCTTAGTTTATTTATTAAGATTTCATTTCTCTCAAGTTCTGCATTATCAGCAGCAGCCAGTTCTTGTAATTCAATTTTAGTTTGAAGTAATGAGAAGTTATAATCAATATAGCTTCCATCAAACTCTTGTAGCTCCATATTTTCAAGGTGAAGAATTTTGTTGAAACAATGATTCAGTAGATATCTATTGTGCGTAATAATTAACATTGTTCCTTTGTGTGAATTAATTAGATTTTTAAGAGAATTAAGGTTTTCGAAGTCTAAAAACACATCTGGTTCATCCATAATAATTAAGTCTGGACTATTTAGCATTGCCTTAATTATTTGGATAAGCTTGAATTCCCCACCACTAAGTTCAGATATCATTAAATCTTTATAATTGATTAAATTTGCAAGATTTAAATTTTTATCAATAATATTTTCGAAATCATCCCCATTAATTGCATTAAATGCGTCTAAAGTTTGTTGATACTTTTCTAGTAAAGTATCAATATCCGAAGATGTTTCCATTTCAGTACAAATAGATGTTATTTCATTTTGTAGTTTAATAAAATCTTCTCCTATATATTCGAAAACTGTAATTTCTTTTGTTTTATCTAGTTGAGAGAATTGACTTACATGCCCAATTCTACAATTTGGATACATCTCTAACGTACCATCGAACATATATTTTTCAGGATCCATAATTATATCTATCAGCGTACTTTTTCCACTGCCATTTGTTCCTATAAAAGCACAGTGTTGACCATATTCTAATGTAAATGAAATATTGGTATATAGATCCTTTTCAGGAAATGAGTAGGATAAGTTATCAATTTTTAGCATAGTATACCTCTCTTTATAACTAAAAAAGAGCCTATAAAAATAGGCACTTTAATATATTCTATTAATAATTGAAATTTTACATTTGATTCTTATGTAATAAAGACATTTTACTAAGTTTAATATTGATAGCATAACATTTTTTTCGACTAAGTTCAATCATTTCATATAAGCAATAACAAATATCTACATTATTCTAATACATGAAGTATTTTAAGTTGTTTTTTTGTACTTATAATTAATGAAAATCAAATATATATTATTAACTTGAATAATATGTATTAAAAAAAGTAGTGGCTTTTTTGTGTAACAAATACCACGGGCTATACCCTATAATATCTTTTATTTACTACTTAAAGTAGTGAAACACCTTTGTTATAGTATTCATCCATAATATCCTTAGGAACCATACTTCCTCCAGTTGCCCAAGCTATATGAATTATATGTTCTATCTTATTTTGAAGATTGTTAGCTCTTAAATATTTCTTGCCTTCTTCGGAAGTAAGTATGTTTATAATACCTGGAACACCAGCAAGAGCAGATGGTTCTAAGAATATATTTTCGCTATCAGCCATCTTCGTTAATAATATGTACATATTTTCATCAGTAACAGAGTAGCATCCACTCATTAATTTTTCTAATGTTTTACCAACAAATCCAGAAGCTCTACCAACTGCTAATCCGTCAGCAGCAGTTATATTGTCTATTCCAAAGTCTTGAACAGATACATTATCATGCTTACCAGTCATACATCCTATCATCATACATGGAGAGTGTGTTGGCTCAGCGAAGAAGAAGTGTACGTTATCTTTGTATAAAAGCTTAAGCCCAAAAGCAACTCCACCAGGACCTCCACCAACACCACAGGGTAAGTATACAAATAGTGGGTGATTAGCATCTACTTTTATGTTCATATCCTTTAATTGCTTATCTAATCTTTTAGCAGCAACAGAGTATCCTAAGAATAAGTTTTTAGAGTTTTCATCATCTACGAAGTAGCTATTAGGATTTGCTTCAGCTTGTTTTCTACCTTCTTCAACAGCTTTACTGTAGTCAGATTCGTATTCTATAACTTCAACACCTCTGCTTCTTAATAAGTCTTTTTTCCATTGTCTAGCATCCATAGACATGTGAACTGTAACTTTGAAACCGAGTTTAGCACTCATTATACCTATACTTAAACCTAAGTTTCCAGTAGAACCAACTACTACAGAGTATTGAGAGAAGAAGTCTCTAACTTCATCACTATCTAATTTAACGTAGCTGTTTTCTAATGATATTATGTTGTTTGCTAAGGCCAAATCTTCAGCATGTTTTAATACTTCATATATTCCACCTCTAGCTTTTATAGATCCTGATACTTTAAGGTGACTGTCACATTTTAATAATAGGTTTCCAGCAAGTTTTTCACCACAGATTTCCTCTAACTTAGCTTTCATCTTATCTATTTTAGCTATTGGAGATTCTATTATTCCATTTTCTGATTGAGTTTCAGGGAACACTTGAGCTATATATGGAGCAAATCTATTTAATCTTGCCTCTGCATCTAGTACGTCAGCCTCAGAAAGAGAAACATTTTCCATACCCTTATCAAAAGCAGTATAAAGTGGATTTATCCACATTGATTCTTTTAAATCTATTATTTCTTGTAATAAAGGATATTCTTCGATCCAAGTTAATATTTCTTTGTTTAAAACTTTTGCATTAGACATAATCATAACCATCCTTATATTCTTATTTTTAATTCCTAAAGATGAATTTTTATATACATTTACTTAAGAGAAGTGAAGTTTATATTAAAATTTATTTGCTAACTAAATTAAATTAAATAATACTTAATTTAATTTAGTTTAATTAAACATTATTTAATTTATGCTAACATTTTTTATTATTTACGTCAATAATATTTAATTATTTTTATGAAAAATAAATAGAATTTAATTAAATTGCTAAGAATGAGTTACATTGATATAATTATGTAATAATAGTTTTAAATACATGAACGAGGTAATTAATATATGAATGAAGTAGACATATCAAGAAATATTACTGAGTATAGAAAAAGAAAAGAGTTAACTATAAAAGAATTAGCTACCTTAACAGGTGTAACTCCTTCGTTACTTAGTCAAATAGAAAAGGGGAAGGCAAACCCATCTATAAATACACTAAAGCAAATTTCTAGTGCATTGGATATACCATTATTTAATTTTTTCATAAATGATAATTCAACTGAGAATTTAGTAGTTAGAAAAGATAGTCGTAAAAAAATAATGTTTGCTGAGAATGATAGCTTTGCTTATGAGTTATTGACTCCGAACTCGCAAGGAACCATAGAGTTTATGATTATGAAGATACCCCCAGGAGAGTCATCTTCAAAAGAACTTTTTAGTCATAAGGGAGAAGAGGTAGCTTATGTTATGAAAGGTTGTGTAAGTTTCCATTTAATGAGCACAGTTATTGAGTTAAACTGTGGAGATAGTGTGAAAATACCACCGCATTCAAATCATAAGTGGGAGAATAATACAGATGAAGATTGTGAAGTTATATTTGCAGTAACACCTCCATCATTCTAGAAAATAATAAAATTAGGCTATAGTTTATTCTGCTAATGCAGGAAATGTAGATTTGGTAGTTGTTGATGGTAAGGTTGTTGTCAAAAATAAGAAATTATTAAGTGGTAATTTTTCAGAGATTAGAAAAAACTTATTAAATCTACAAGACAAAATAAATAAAGTTGCTAGAGAGCTTTAATTTAGTGATATTAACTACTATTTAATCAGTTTTAGTGAGTTGCATTTTAGACAGCTGAAATAAAAAATAGTGGATTTAGCTTACAATGCTTTGCATTAACAAGAGCTGTGCGCGAGGCCAGCATGCACGGTTCTGTGAGAGGAAAAAACCTCAGAAAATTACTTCTGAGGTTTACCTACTCAATATCTGATTTTAATCTTAGACTTTTAGTTTTCTTTTTAAAACCATCTGACGATGGCGGTTAACTACTATTATTACTGTTTTTATTTATTTGACTAGAGAGAGTTTTAATAACATCAATTACTTTTGAAAGTCCTTTGTTATAAATTTCTATAATTTTGTACTCTTAATTTATTGCATCTATAATATTATTCATTAATTTTATTACAACTTTCATATCTTCAATCTCTTTACCAGAAATTTCTTTTAAATAATCACGTTGTTTTTTCAATGAATTTTCTAAAATTCTAATTTCATCATCTACATTTGGATCGGATTCGTAATATTTAGATTTTAGTGAATGTGCTAAATCATATAAATCTTCATTAGGCTTTTTTATCATATTACTTCCCCATGAATCGCCATTTCCATAAGGTATTCTATAAGAAAAGAAATCATAAGTTTTCTTACTAAATTCAAAAACATATTTATTATTATCAATAGGCTTAATATATTTTTCTACTATATCATTTAAAGATTCACTTCTTGTTTTTAAACTTGATATAGCACTGATCAATAAATCTATATTTTTCATAGCTACAGAGTGAGGGAATGTAAGGGTATGGATACTCTGTTCCCAGTTAAATGCTAAAAAACTATCCTGAATTTTTTTTAATAATTCAAATAACATAAGATTAATACTATAGGAGTTTTTATTTATAGACTTACAGGATATAAAATTTCTGATTTTAAAATGATCAATATAACAGGAATTTATAGATTGGATTGCCTGGGATAGAGTTTCTGAAGTGCAACAAATAGCATTAATGGTCTCTTCTAAATCATTACTTATAATAGGAGTTAACAGCTCCTTTTTCATAATTTCAAACCTTGTATTGAAATTCAAAGGTCTTATTGGTAAAAAATCCAAGTTGAAAATAATTCTACCATATAGCTTATGAATCATTTCATAGGTTCGTAGGTCAAATCCAGCTTTTTCACTATCCATTGAACTGTGATAATAGTTTTCAAAATATATGGAGTTTTCAAAATCTTCACCTGGCATAAGGGTTGGAATTCCATTTTTATAATACGAAAAATCATCTGCAAGAATAAGACTTGGACAAATTACTTCATAATTATAGTCACTCTTAGACATAAACAATTTTATAAAATTTTTAACATACTTATATAATTCATACGAACTGTAAATCCTAAAATTCCTTTCTTTAGCTATTGGAAAATTTCCATCAAAATTAATTAATGCGAAAGCTTTTTCTTTCAATTCAGGATGAATTTTTTCGATCTCATAATAAGAACCACATGCCCAGTCGTAATCCTTATAACCTTGACCCCATTCTTCAGCCCCCTGAGCTAAAATTCTTATGGTTTTCATAGGAGTATAGCCGCTGTCTATTATGGCTTTGCTTATGCCAAGCATTACTGAAATCCCATTAGCATCGTCAAAAAAGGAATGATAATAACCATCATAGTGTGCGATTAAATATATTATTTCTGAACTTTTTCCATTGATTTCACCTACAACATTATATGAATCTGCATAAGGTTCAACAGTAGAATTTGCATTAAAAATAGCTTTGATTTCTTTATTAGTACTATCATAAATCAAGTCTTTTAATCTTTTCACATCTTTGATACTTATAGCTAAAGTAGAGCAGTAGGCTGGAGCTTGAAGATCAAAAGAAATTAAGATATCATCATGCTCGATGCTATAGGTTAAGGCAATTAATATACCTTTTGCATCATGAAGATAAGCTTCGTATGCTGGAAGGTTGATCCAGTAGTCAGTCATGGGATTAATTACTGACACTAAAACCAGTTTATTTTTTATATCTCCTAAAGCTTTTAATTCATCTATAGTACCTCTTCCACCATCAACTATACTTACCTCTTCATTGACAGCTTTAATATTGGAAGCATATCCTCCTAAAACAATTTTCTGTAATAAGCCTTTATCATCCTTGTACAATAAGTTTGCACCCTTGTATGTCCAGCCATTAACCTGAAATTTATCCATTGATACATTTGTAAGTCCAGCTTCCTTAAATTTACTATATAAATATTTTGCAGCATCATAGGAGGCTTTTGAGCCTGCTGATCTGTTTCCAGTAGCTTCATCATCTCCAAATTGACCTAATCTCTCCATGATATTTTTAGAAAAGTTTAAGTCTAAAGCCTGGCAATAATATCTATATACTTCAAAATCTTTCATCATTCAAATTCACCTCAATACATTTTATGAAATAAAACAATAGTTGTGATTTTGTAATTATGGATTATTTTATTGATTCAATTTCATTTAATAGAAAATAACAATTAAGGATACTATATAATTTTACAGAAAAATTTGACAATAATTATTATTAGTTTTATAATAATAATTATTAATAAATAAAAAGGATTATTTAATAAATTCTTAAATTTAAATTATATAAGCATCTTTAGTTTTAACTTGTGTTAGAGATATATAGTGTTTTTTTATTTAAGATTATAATTTTTTATTAACAAAATTTATAAAAATTAAAATAAAACACCAAGTAAAAGGGAGGCAAATTTATGTTTTTTAATACTACAGAACAACACGAAGCTTTTCGTGCAAAAATAAGAGAATTTGCAGAAATAGAGGTAAAGCCACAAGCATTTATGTTGGATAAGGAAAGTAAATTTCCAACCGAGGCTATAGAAAAGTTAGGTAAAATGGGGGTATTAGGTACTCCGTATCTTAAAAAATATGGTGGGTTAGGTCTAGATATACTTAGTTATGCTATTGCTGTAGAAGAACTTTCTAGAGTAGATGGTGGTACAGGTGTAATTTTATCAGCCCATGTTTCTCTAGGAACATATCCAATTTTTGCATATGGAACTGAAGAACAAAAGCGAAAATATATGATTCCTCTAGCCAAGGGGGAAAAGATCGGTGCATTTGGCTTAACTGAGCTAAATGCTGGTAGTGATGCTGGTGGAACTGAAACTACTGCTGAACTAGAAGGAGATTATTATATTTTAAATGGTGGAAAGATTTTTATAACTAATGCAGATAAGGCAGATACTTATGTTGTATTTGCTGTAACTACTCCAGGTATAGGAGTTAAAGGTATAAGTGCCTTTATAGTTGAAAAAGGATGGGAAGGATTTACTTTTGGTGATCATTACGATAAATTGGGAATTCGATCATCTGCAACTGCTGAATTAGTATTTAATAATGTTAAAGTGCCTAAGGAAAACTTATTAGGTGAAGAAGGACAAGGCTTTAAAATAGCTATGAAAACATTAGATGGTGGGCGTATAGGTATTGCATCTCAAGCTTTAGGTATAGCTCAGGGAGCTTATGAAAATGCTTTAGAATATTCAAAAGAAAGAATACAATTTGGAAAGCCTATATGCCAACAACAAGTAATTTCATTTAAATTAGCTGATATGGCAACTAAGCTAAGAGCAGCTAGATTTTTAGTATATAGCGCTGCTGAACTTAAGGAAAATCATGAACCTTATTCTATGGAAGCTGCTATGGCTAAACAATATGCATCTGATATATGCTTAGAGGTTGTAAATGATGCATTACAAATCTTTGGAGGATCTGGTTACCTTAAAGGAATGGATGTAGAAAGAGCATATCGTGATGCTAAAATTTGTACTATTTATGAAGGAACAAATGAGATTCAAAGAATGGTAATTGCATCTCATATAATTGGTAAAATGCCTAAAAACGAAAGTAGAGCTAAAAAATCTCCCGCTGGAGGAATGACTGGTGCTCGTAAGAAAATGATTATAAAAGAGGGAGATGCTGAAGAAAGAGTTGCTAAGCTTGTAGAAGCATTAAAAGCAGATGGTTATGATTTTACTGTTGGTATTGATATAAATACTCCAATATCTAAGGCAGACCGTGTTGTTAGTGTAGGTAGAGGAATTGGTGAAGAAAAAAATATGGAATTTGCTAAAGCTTTAGCTATCCAAGCTGGTGCAGCCATTGGTTCATCTCGTCCTGTAGCTGAAACTTTAAAATACTTGCCTTTAAATCGTTATGTTGGAATGTCAGGACAAAAATTTAATGGAAATCTTTATATAGCATGTGGTATATCAGGTGCTGGTCAACATTTAAAGGGTATAAAGGATGCGACTACTATAGTTGCTATTAATAACGATGCTAATGCTCCAATTTTTAAGAATGCGGACTATGGTATTGTTGGAGATCTTTTAGAAATAATGCCACCATTGACAGCAGCTTTAGATAATGGTGAACCTAAAAAAGAAGCACCTCCTATGAAGAAAATGAAAAAGTATATTCCTAAAAAGGTTGCTCCTACTTGGAAGACATATGTTTGTAATGGCTGTGGCTATGAATATGACCCAGCTGTGGGAGATATAGAAAATGATATATTGCCAGAAACTCTATTTGAAGTTCTTCCAGAAGAATGGATTTGTCCAGATTGTGGTGAAGAAAAAGCTAATTTTATAGAGGTCTAATTTTATAGCAGAAATTTTAAGTTTTTTATAGTAAAAGGGAGGATTAAATTATGTATTGTGTTAGAAAGGTGACTGAAGACCTTTATTGGGTAGGCGGAAATGACAGGCGTCTAGCTCTTTTTGAAAATATTCATCCAATTCCAAGAGGTGTTTCATATAATTCATATTTATTATTAGATGAAAAAACTGTGCTATTTGATACTATAGATTGGTCAATATGTAGACAGTTTTTAGAAAATGTACAAGCAGTTCTTAACGGTAGACCACTTGATTATTTAGTAATAAATCATATGGAACCTGATCATGGAGCTTCTATTGAGGAAATAATATTACGTTATCCTGATGTTAAGATTATAAGTACTGAGAAATCTTTTTTATTAATGAGACAATTTGGATTTAAAATTGATGGAAGAATAGAAGAAGTTGCTGATGGAGATACAAAATCTTTTGGAAAACATGAAGTAACATTTGTAGCTGCACCAATGGTACATTGGCCAGAAGCTATGGTTACATTTGATACTACAAACGGTGTTCTTTTTTCAGCTGATGCCTTTGGATCTTTTGGAGCATTAGATGGTAAGTTATTTAATGATGAAGTTAATTTTGAACGTGACTGGATTGATGACGCTAGAAGATATTATACAAATATTGTTGGAAAGTATGGCACCCATGTTCAAGCATTGTTAAAAAAGGCAATTGGACTTGATATTAAAATGATTTGTCCATTACATGGTCCAGTTTGGCGTACAGATCTTGGATATTTTATTGATAAGTATGATAAATGGAGTAGATATGAACCAGAAGAAAAAGCAGTAATGATAGTTTATGCTTCAATGTATGGTAATACCGAGAGTGCAGCTACCTCTTTAGCTACTAAATTTGTGGAAAAGGGAATAAAAAATGTAGTTATGTATGATGTTTCAAGCACTCATGTGTCTCAGCTAATTTCTGAGACGTTCAGAGTTAGTCATGTGATTTTAGCTTCTGTAACGTATAACCTTGGTATTTATCCACCTATGCATAATTATCTTATGGATATGAAGGCACTTAATCTTCAAAAGAGAACTTTGGCAATTATTGAAAATGGATCCTGGGCATGTAAATCTGGAGATTTAATGGGTGAGTTCCTATATGGAATGAAGGAAATGACAGTTATAGAAGAGAAAGTGTCTCTTGTATCTTCTATGAATGAAAATAATGTGACAGACATGGATTCACTTGTTGAAAGTATTATAGAATCAATGAAATAGTTATACTAAACATGTTGTTTAAGGTATGTTCACCTAAAGTAAATTATGACTTTAATTTCATGGCAACGTATCACTTTTACTAAAAAATCTGCGACAGAAATGTCGTGGATTTTTTTGTGGTGTACCTAGCCTGGGCACGTGCTTATGGGTGAACTTACCACACAAAGTAAAGCTCTGAACTATTCGAAATAGAGAAAGTAAATATGTAAGATATAGGTGAAAGTAAGTGTTCTTACCTGTGGAGGTCTGATAGATATATCGAAAAGAGAATAAAATTTTCTAGTTGACAACCTATATAGTTATATATTAGGATTGAATTTTAAATTGTTCTTTAATATCATAATTATATAAAGTTTCTCATTTGTTTAGTGTTTTTATTGGAAACTAACAATAACAAATTTGAGACTTTTTTTTATACATTTTTACTTATTTAGTGAAATATTTTAATATTTGAAATCAAGTGGCTATGCTTTATTGAGATTAGCTTTAATTATTTGATGAATAATTAAGGTTAGGTTATAATTTTAAAAAAGTTAAGTTAATATTTAGATAATATATTAGGAGGAACAAAAATGCGTATATTAGTTATAGAGGATAATATAGAATTAGCTAATTCAATGAAGATTGGTTTAGAAAAGATGAATTTTAAAGTAGATGTTTCAAATACAGGAGAAGAGGGGGAAGAAAAAGCAAGTGTGAATGAATATGATGTTATTCTTTTAGATTTAAATCTTCCCGATATGGATGGAATAGAAGTATTAAGGTGTTTACGTAAAGCTTCAATACATACTCCAGTAATTATCATAACAGCTAGGGACAAAGTAGCAGAATTGGCTTTAGGATTAGATACGGGAGCTGATGACTATATAACAAAACCATTTCAGTTATTAGAGATAAGAGCAAGGATCCATGCTGTAATAAGAAGATTTCATGGTCGTACAAATCCAAGTATAAATATAGGAAAGTTACAACTAAATCCTATTACCCGTGCTGTTCATATAGAAAATAAACAAATAACACTGGTTGCTAAAGAATTTGATATTTTAGAGTATATTTGTTATAAGCATCCGGCGGTAGTATCTAGTGAGGAAATTGCAGAACATATATATGATGAAAATTTTGACCCATTTTCATCTGTATTAAGAGTGCATATTGCAAGGCTTAAGAAGAAATTAAGTAATGTGTATGGAGATGATGTTTTAGTTAATATTAGAGGAAAGGGATATGTTTTATGCGTAGAGTAAATTTAAAAAGTGGATTAGTTATAACCATATATTCTTTAATTTTAACTTTAGTTTTGATTTTTGGAATTTACGGGGTTAAGAGTTCATTTACTAATTTAGAAGAAAGTACATCGATGAGGGGCACTAAATTTTTTGCTGCTACTTATAATGTGGAAGAAAATAGAAAAAGTCTTAATAGCATATCCTATGCAGAGAATTTATTAGACAATAGATATGAAAATGCAGAAGTGATTAATGGGATAATTGTAAGATCCGACAGATTAATTGATGCCACCGAAATTGGAAGAGTATATTTAAGGAGTGGATTTGAAAATATAGCAAGTACTATTTTGATGTTTTTTTCTATTTTTATAATAGCATCCATTTTGTTGTGGATAAGTTTAAATAAGATTCATGATAAAGAGATTGAAAATATTGTAAATAAACTTAATATACCGGAGGACGACTTTGATCCAGCATTGATAAGTAGATCTTTTGGTATTGCCTATGAAAATATAAAGGATAAATTTAATCAAACTTTAGATGAATATAAGAGATTAAATTCCTATTTATCACATGAACAAAAAAATGCTATAGCAATCTTAAGGACTAATTTAGAAATAGATAATAATCAAGAATATCTTAAATTCATAGATAATATTTCAGATAGTATAGATGATGTTTTAACTTTAAGTGATGTAAAAGTTGATAAAGGTATGACAGAAGTAGATGTGTCCTTAATTTGTGCATCTATTTGTGATGGATATAGGAAAACGCATAAGAATATTCAATTTGATTTTGATGATGAAAGTAATACTATAATTTTAGCCAAAGAAAGATGGATTTATCGTGCTATAAGTAATCTAGTTGATAATGCAGTAAAATATGGAGAAGAAAAACCTATTGAAGTATCGGTTAAAAATAAAAATAATACGGTTATCATTACCGTTAAAGACCAGGGTATCGGTATGGATAAAAATTCTATTGAAAAAATATTTGATAATAAATATAGAATTAATGAATTAAATAAGGATGGTTATGGAATAGGATTAAGCTTAGTGTCCCATGTATGTGATTTGTGTGATGGTTTTGTAATTGTAGATAGTGAAATAAATAAAGGATCTTGTTTTTATTTATCCTTTTCGGAATATAAAGATAGATAATTTTAAAAATAATTTTATATTATGAGTTAACATTGAGTAAACAATATATTTGTTATACTTGCTATACAGTATAAAACAATAAAAGGAGAGTAGAACATGTATATTTTAAAAAATGCATTAAAAAATTTAACAAGAAACAAAGAACGAAACATTTTACTTGGTGTTATAATGATTGCAATACTTTCATGTGTAGCTATTTCAGTTATTATAAATACTACCTCAAGTGAAATCATAAAAGATTATAAAAATCGCTTTGGATCAGAAGTATTTATTCAGCCTGATCAAGAAAAAATGATGGAAAAGGTACAAAAAGAGGGTAACAACTCAATGGAATCTATTAGGCCTACCAATGATTTGCTAGAAAAATTATCTAAATCTGAATATCTAAAAGATTCGATATTTACTGCAAGTTACGGTGGTTATAGTGATAAGTTAAAATCACTAGACCAAGATGAATATGAAAAAAATAATAAGAATTCTGGTGGTACTAGAATGGCTACTATAGGAGGAAAAGAAAGATCTGAAAATGCAAAAGATTCTAATCTAAATATTAAGGGAGGACTTGATTCTGCAGGACTTGAAGAATTTAAAAAAGGTGATAGGAAAATCACTGATGGTAAAATGCCAGAGAAAGATGAGGAAGCTATAGTTAGTGAAGATTTTGCTAAATTAAACAATCTAAAAGTAGGAGATACTTTTAAAGTTCAAAACCCAGATGATCCTGATAAATATGATCCATTAGAACTAACTGTTTCTGGAATTTATTATGATGGAACTAAATCTCAAGATTATGGTTTTAAACATCCTATGATGAATAGAAAGAATGATATTATAACAACTTTCGACACTTTAAAAACATATAACCAAGAAGTATTAAAAGATAATGATTTAATATTTGTAGATGCAAAATTCTTCTTAAAAGATCCAGATTTACTAAGTAAGTTTAATGAAGAAGCACATAAATTGGGATTAAATGATTTATATGATGTATCAACAGATTCTCAAAGTTATGATGAAATTGTTAAGCCTGTTGAAGGATTACAAAAAGTAGCCAATATGTTTATGATATTAGTATTAGTATTTGGCGGTAGTATTTTAATTTTAATATCTATCTTAGGAATTCGTGAAAGAAAATATGAAATTGGTGTTCTTAGAGCAATGGGAATGAAAAAAAGTAAGGTTGCACTTGGATTAATCTTCGAAACATTATCTACAATAGCTATTTCATTAGTCGTAGGATTGTCTATTGCTAGTTTATCTGCCCAACCAATTTCAAATATTCTCTTAAAAAGCCAAATAGAGGCTCAAAAGCAGGGTGCAGCATCTGGAGGCATGGTGACTATGAGAATGGGGGGAGCATCTCCAAACGTAGAGCCAATAACTAATTTAAATGTACATCTTAGCAGTGAAGCAATTATGGGCATAATATTAATAGCACTGTTACTTGGAGCAATATCTATTGGTATTGGAATTATATATATAATGAGATTTGAACCAAGAAAAATATTATCGGAAAGGAATTAAAGGATATGAGTTTATTGAGTTTAAAAGATGTAAGTTATAGATATGAAAGTGGAAAAAAAGATGTTTTTGAAAATATAAATATAAACTTTGAAAAAGGAAAAGTTTATGGAATAGTTGGAAAATCAGGAGCAGGAAAAAGCACATTGCTTTCTCTAATATCAGGCCTTGATACCTGTACTAAGGGAGAAGTTTTATACAAAGATAAAAGTTTAAAGTCAATAGATAAGGATCTATATAGAGCAAATGATATTGGAGTTATATTTCAAGGATATAATTTACTCTTAAATGCCACAGCTAAAGAAAATATACTATTATCCATGAATATAAGTAATGTAAAGGAAAAAAATAAAAATAATTATGTTTATGATTTATTAAAAGATGTTGGAATTGATTTAGATACAGCTAATAGAAAAATCTTAAATTTATCTGGTGGTGAACAGCAACGTATAGGAATAGCTAGAGCTATTGCACATAACCCAGATATAATAATTGCAGATGAACCAACAGGAAATTTAGATAATGAGACAGAAGAAAAAATAATGGATATTTTATTATCATTAGCCCATAATCATAATAAATGTGTTATTATCGTAACTCATTCAAAAAAAGTATGTACATATTTGGATGAAATATGGGGATTAAAATCTGGAAAACTATTATTTATAAAGGAAAATGGTGGAACTGATTAGGTTCTGTCATTCAAAAAATAAGCGATTAAATGAAGTTAGTAATTCATTAATCAAATGAATATATATGTTTACTAGATTTAAATCACACAAATAGGAGGATATCATGAGATTAAAAAAAAGAAATAAAACCCCAAAGGCTACACTTATATTAAATACAATAGCAATGATTATGGGTATATTTGCAATATTTAATATATATAAGTCACATATGTATGTATCTAGCTTAATTGAAAAGGGATTTGATCCTAGCAGTGAAGTAGCAGAAGTTATTAATTATTATTTAACTACAGTTACTCCGTATATATTTTATGGAATATGTTTAGTTGCATTAGGGTATCTTATTAAAAAGGTTGATTATTTAGTGGATGCCAAGAGTGTAAGCCAATTAGATAAAGAATATTCAGAAAAAGCACCAATAGAAAAAGATGAAGACAGTGAACTAGACAAGCTTTTTGAAGATTTAGACGTCTAATAGAAGGAATCTTCTATAATATAAAAATATATTATATGAATTGTAAAGTCTGGAGGATACAGAAATGTATTGTCCAGATTTTTGCTTGCTACTTGATGACGAAAGTACATTGCAAGCTTGGCAGTGGGAACTGCTGAGAAGGGCAAGAATGGTTTGGACGTATTTGTGAGTGTATTTTTATAGCTTCTTCTAATATTTTTTTAACATTTTATTTTCCAATTTAGGTTTAACCATATTGACTAAATAGTAAGTATGGTTTTTTTTATTACGTAAAAAATAGATGGTATTAGCATAAAAATTAATCTTACAAACCAGTAAGATTGATTTTTATATTGTAAGCTTAACGTCATGGTTTTAAATAAATTTGTGTAATAGAATAAAAAGCGTAGTAAATAAAAAAATAAAGGAGATCAGATTTATGAAAAAATCAAGTAAATGGATTGTAACAGGGGTTGTTATTGTATCTATTATTATATGTTTCGTTTTAGTAGCACAGGCAGTAAAGGTTTATTTAAAGGGAGAAAAAATGCCTTTTAATGCAATTTTAATAAGCGGAGATAATAAAAGTGTTGATAAGGCTAAGGACAGTTATAAAGATAATACTAAATATACAAAAGATTATAAATATAAAATTGTTACTGAAGAAAAAGAAGTGGTAGATGATAATGGTAAAGAAGTAATAGATGATAATGGTAAAAAAGTAAAATATACTAATAAATATTTAGTAATGACTAAAGATACAGCAAAATCTATGTTAGAAGATCAAATATTTCGTGAAAGAAGAAAAGGTGTGCAAGGTCTAGAATCAGATTTACTTAAAACTTTACCAGATATTGAGGAAGGGAAAAGTCTTGTATTTGAAGAGCAATATAATGTTGATGAAAATGGTGAAAAAGCAGAAAAAGAAAAAATAATAAATATTAAAGGAAAAGAGTTATCTTTAACATATGGGGGGAATTGGCGTATAGGTTATGTACCAAATGGAGGTAAAGTAATAATAACAGATGATGATACCTATAAAGAAATAGATGGTGAAGAAACAAGTATGATTCTTATTAGATTTAAAAAAGGGACTAAGGATTACAGAAATATTAAAGATCAAAAAGAAGTTGAGCAAAAATTATCAAACATAGAAGATATAGATATAAACTATGCAATTATAAAAGATTAGAGGAGGGACATTGTGGAAATTTTAAGAGTAGAGAATTTAACAAAGACTTATGGTAGTGGTGAAAACAAAATAGACGCATTGAAAAATATAAATCTTTCAATAAATAAAGGAGAATTTGTAACTATTGTAGGTGCTTCAGGTTCTGGTAAAAGCACTCTACTACATTTACTTGGAGGACTAGATAGACAAACTGAAGGTAAAGTTATCATTGATGAAAAGAGCATATATGATTATAACGATGATGAATTATCAATATTTCGTAGAAGAAAGATAGGTTTTATATTTCAATTTTTTAATCTAATACCAGTACTTGATGCTGAAGAAAATATTGAATTACCAGTTATATTAGATAATGAAAAAATAGAAAAAGATTATTTAGATGAAATTATAACTATTCTTAATCTGCAAGATAGAAGAAATCATTTACCGTCAGAATTATCAGGTGGACAGCAACAGAGAGTATCTATAGGTCGTGCTCTTATTAATAAACCAAGTATTATACTCGCAGATGAACCTACAGGAAATTTAGATTCAAAAAATACTAGAGATGTTATTGATTTACTTAAACTTACCGCTCGTAAGTTTAATCAAACACTAATACTAATAACTCATGATCCTGATATTGCCGTTATGTCCGATCGTGTGATTACCATAGAAGATGGGAAAATAATAAGGGATAACTATTTAAATAAAAAGGGAAAATAAGGGGGGGATATTTTGATAAATAACTATAAAACTATGAGTACACTATATATAAAGCAAAATAAAAAACGTACTCTTTTAATACTAATAGGGATTATTTTATCAATTTCCCTTATATCAATTATTTTATTATTTATGAAGGGAACTGAAAAAGCACAGATTGAAAGTACTAAGGAAGCAACAGGATATTCATTTCATTTAGGATACAAAACATATACAGATGAAATACTAACAAAAGTATCAAATAATCCAAATGTAGAGCGTTATGGTATTATGTCTCGTGATAATCGAATAGACTATGAAGATATATATATCGATAGATATTATCTTGATAAAGGTGCTACTGAAATATTAAAGTATAGTCTTAAAGAAGGTAGGATGCCTGAAAATAATAACGAAATATGTATAGAAGATTGGGCAAAGCCAAACATAAAAGGTGATTTAGATATTGGTAAAGAGATAGTTATTGATGGAAAGCAATATAAAATTGTAGGTATTTTAAAAAATGAGTCTTATTCACAAGAATCAAAAACTATTAGATTAATTACCTTTAGTGAAAATCCTCAAAATGGAGAATTATTAGTTGAAATAAATTCTAAAGCAAATTTTGATGAAACTATTGAAACACTTTCATCACTAACCAGTGAAGATAATTTAATACGTAATAACGAACTTATAAATTCAATTCGAAGAGGTTCGAAAAAACCAATTTTGATTATTATTTGCATTGTAATTGCTATTGTAGTAAGTGCCACAATTATTGTTATATATAACTCTTTCCAAATCAATGTTGCAGAGAGAATGAAACAATTTGGTTTGCTTAGAAGCATAGGTGCAACAAAAAGGCAAATTAAAGCTATAGTGTTTAGAGAAGCCACTATTTTACTTATTATTGCAATACCAATTGGTATGTTATTAAGTATAAGTGTAATCTATAGTATAGATGTAATTTTAAAATTATTATTAAAGGGAGCAAACACTATATCAATAGTAAGTATTGATATAGGAGTATTAGCCATAAGCACTCTAATTACTATATTAGCAGTTTATATATCTAGCTTAGCACCGGCAAATTATGTAGGTAATATTTCACCTTTAATTGCAATAAACAGTCAAGTGGTTATTAAAAAAGAAGTTATTAAAAGAAGGAAAAATAGACTATTAAAAAAATTATTTAAGTATAAAATATTAATTGCGGTAAAAAATGTAAGGCGTAATCCAGGAAGAGGCCGAATTATGATATTGTCGATTATTGTAAGCTCGGTGTTGTTTATTACCTTTACTTCTTTGATGGAAGACGCTTTTAAATTAACATTTACTGATGTAGAAAATCTAAATATGGATTTAGAAGTTACTCTAAATAATGAAAATTATGATGAGCAAGCTTATTATGATTTAATAGAGCAAATTAACAAAGTAGATAATGTAGATAATGTTTATATTAAATATCAAAGTATTTATGGTATGTCAGAAATTTCATCAGATAAAAAAGTAAAAGAGGCAGGAAATATTTCTAAAAAAGAAAAATTTGGGGAAGTTAGTAAAGAAGTTATAGATACTGATATTAAAGCATATGATAAATTGGCATTAGATACTTCGGAGAAATACCTAACAAGTGGAAGTATAGATATTAATAATATGAACTTAGAAAATGGTGTAATTTTAATATCTGACGGAGTAAATAGAGATTATGAAAATGAACAACATTATATAGGTAAATTAACTAACTATAAGGTAGGCGATGAAATTGTTATACACAATGAGGATAAAGAATATAAAGTAAAAGTAATGGCCATTATGAAGAGTGATGTTTTAGAAAGGGAAGTCCAAAAAAATAGAATAACCCTTATTACTACAGAGCAGGTATTAGAAAAAATAATAGGAACAAAGACTCAAATAAATTCAATTGGTATTTCTTTAAAAGATGATTCCATTCATTTAAAAACTGCATCAGAAGTAAATACCATTTTGCAAAATTATCCACGTAGTAATTTAACTAATTTTGTAGATATTAATCAACAAAATAAAAATAATAAGATTATGATTCAAGTACTAGTATATGGTTTTATCTCAGTGATTACATTAATTAGTAGTATAAACATCATAAATACAATATCAATGAATATTACTGTAAGACGTAAGGAGATAGCAATGCTAAAATCCATTGGTATGTCACAAAAAGATTTGAAAAGGATGATAATGTATGAAGGATTATTTTATGGGCTATTTGGAGGTATATCCGGAGCGCTAATTGGTTGCGGTTTTTCTTATATTATATATAAAGCTATATTGGGGATTGTTGGGATTCAGTGGAAGGTGCCTTTGGGGTTAAGTGTAATTACAATTTTAGCATCCATAATAATAAGCTATTTATCTACGTTACTTCCTATGAGAAAAATTCAAAGAAATAATATAATTGAAGTAATTAGAGAGGAGTAAGAAAAAGAGGAGGGTTTTTATGACTAGAATACTATTTGTAGAAGATGATGCTTCCTTAGGATATGCACTAGAATTTTCATTAATAGATGAAGGTTATGAAATAGTGAGAGTTTGCACTATACATGATGCTAAGGAACAATTTATCCAAGATAAGTTTGATTTAATACTATTAGATGTAAACTTGCCTGACGGAAATGGTTATGATTTTTGCAAATATGTAAGAGAAAAATCCAATATACCTATTATATTTCTTACAGCTTTAGATGATGAGGTGAATGTTGTTTTGGGATTAGAAATAGGGGCAAATGATTACTTAACTAAACCTTTTGGTGTTAGAGAATTATTAGCAAGGATTAAAGTGCAGTTACGTTCAAACCTATTAGATGTGCCGAAAGATAAATTAGTAAGTGGAGATATAGCAATTAACACATCTACAACTCAAGTATATAAGAAAGAAGAAGTTTTGAATTTAACAGCATTAGAATATAAGCTATTAATATTATTTATTCATAATCCCCAAAAAACATTGAAAAGGGATTATATTCTTGGAAGCATTACAGGTGAAGAGGACACTTTTTTTGATGAAAATACATTATCTGTATATATAAAGCGTCTTAGAGAAAAAGTTGAGGATGACCCTAAAAATCCAAAATACATTATAACCCAGCGTGGACTAGGTTATACATGGAATGTTAAAGTAGGAGCGATATAATATGAATAAGCTTTTTGTTAATTCTGAAGTTAAAAAAAGTACTCTTATATTAACATCACTTCTTACTATTTTTATAATAATTCAAGGATTACTGTATGTAGTTTATACCAATAATCAAAAACAAGATTATATAGATATAGTGGGAAGTATGGTATCAAAGACAATAACACTTAATCCAGAATTAGAAAAAGAATTAATACCATTAATAACCCAAAATATTAGCAATAAAGATAAAGAAGCTGGAAATATTATTTTAAAAGAATACGGCATAGCAAGCACACTTAACAACAATTTATTTCCAAATTTGAGAAATAACTATGGTATATTTATTGTAAGTGTAGTTCTTGCATCGCTACTATTAATACTAAATTATATACAGTATAATTACTTTTTTAAGAAAGTAAGGAATATATCGTTAGCAGCTAATAAGATATTAGATGATGATTATAGTGCTTTAATTAATGAGGATAAAGAAGGAGATTTTTCTAAATTAGCTGTAGCATTTTCTAATGTTCGAAGTATTATCAGGAATAATATTAGCACTACACAAAAGGAAAAGCAGTATCTTGTAGAGTTATTACAAAATATATCACATCAGCTAAAGACAAAGCTTGCTACTATAATGTTATACAATGATATATTGTTAAATAGAAAATTAACAGAAGAACAAAGAGTACAATTTTTAGAGGATAATCGTATCCAGCTTGATAATATGAACATGATGATACAAAATATATTAAAATTAGCAAGATTAGATGCAAATGCAATTGAGTTTTATAAAAAAGAAGATAATTTAAACAAAACTATAGAAGAAGTTGTATATACTTTTAAGGATTTTGCTGATAATGCTAATATTGAGCTAAGTTTAAATAATGATGAACACATTAGTTTTTTACATGATAAATTTTGGATACAAGAGGCATTTTCTAATATTATCAAAAACAGTATTGAGCATACACCGAAAAATGGAAAAGTTAAAATCTATTTATATGACAATCCCGCATATTCTAGAGTAATCATTCAAGATACAGGAAAAGGTATTGAACTAGAAGAGGTAGCTAATATTTTTAAAAGATTTAATAAGAATAAAAGTCCAAATAAAAAAGATTCTGTAGGCATAGGGTTAGCGATTTCCAAATCTATTATTGAATCTCATAATGGATATATCGATGTAAAAAGTACTAAGGGAGAAGGAACTAGTTTTTTTATAACTTTTATGAAATATTAAAATTAATTCCAGTAATTAACATAAGGTATTTTTAGTTAGGCACATGAAAGAAAATAACAAGTTCAAGATGCCATGTATATTTTGTGTCAGACAAGGAAGTGATATTAGTTCATAGCATAGACTATGGGCTGATATCGCTGACGCAGTATGGCACAAAATAGACTAGCATACTAACTTGTTATTTTTTGAATGTGCCTTATATTGTATAGAAAGTGAATAATTAATTGTTGTTTGAATAGTTTTCTTTGGGTGAAATTTTGATTCTATTTTTTTATTCTAGCCTATAATATATTTCAATATTATTTATTTTTACCAAATCTATCAATTATATATCAACCTTTAGAAAAGCATCAATGTTAAGTGTTACTTTTACAAATTAATCATAATAGATTTAGAACTTCTTTATATTTTTTATCACCTTTTAAAGTATATGAAGTTAGTTATAGAGCCATGCTATGCATGGTTTTTATATTTTTATGAATAAATTAGGATATATATACCTTTCTTCCTAAAGCATATATAATAATTAATAACTAAGATATAATATATATAAGAAAAATAATGAAGATTTAAAAGCTATAGGGGTGTGAATTTTATGAAAAAAAGATTTAATACAACAGGTCCTTGTATTAGTAAAAAACATTACATGGTCAGTATTGAAAATAAGCTTAAAGAAGTGGAGACTCTTATAGATCAAGGAGATTATTTTGTTATAAATAGACCTAGGCAATATGGAAAAACTACACTATTATCTCAGATAACTAAGAAATGTAACGATAAATATTTAATTATAAGAACTAGTTTTGAGGGAATTGGAGATAGTATATTTGAAAATGAGAAAGTTTTTAGTAGTGGTTTTTTAAAGTTAATTAGTGACATGTTAAACTTTACGTATACAGAAAAGGCTAAAGAAATTGAAAAATTAAGTTATGGCGTTGAGAATTTACAAATGCTATCAAATGTAATAACGGAATTCATAAGAAACAGTGATAAGCCAGTAGTTTTGTTAATTGATGAAGTTGATAAGGCTAGTAATAATCAATTGTTTTTAAGCTTTTTAGGTATGCTTAGAAATAAATATATACTTGCAAATGATGATATGGATTATACTTTTCATTCTGTAATTTTAGCGGGAGTACATGACATAAAGAATTTAAAGTTAAAGCTTAGACCAAATGAAGAAAAAAAATATAATAGCCCTTGGAATATTGCTGTAAATTTTGATGTGGATATGACGTTCAATCCTTTAGAAATAGAGACTATGCTTAAAGATTATACTAAGGAAGAAAATATAAAAATGGATACGGTAGATATATCTGAAAAAATATATTTTTATACAAGCGGATATCCTTTTTTAGTCAGCAAATTAAGTCAAATAATGGATCGGAATTTTAAGAATAGTTGGGATTTGAATAATATTGACAAAGCTGTAAAAATACTCTTAAATGAAAGAAATACTCTATTCGATTCTTTAATAAAAAATCTAGACAATAATAAGGAGTTTAGAAACTTTATTGAAAAAATAGTACTTTCAGGAGAAGAAATAGTTTATGTTCCAAGTGATAGATTAATTTCACTAGGGGAACTATATGGTTTTATAAAACAAAAAAATAATAGATGTAAAATTCATAATAGAATTTTTGAACAATATATATACAACCATCTAACTGCTATAAAGGCAAGAGAAAGTGAGAATATTTCTAGTTACAACTTTAGAGAAAAGTTTTTAACTTCTGATAATGGATTAGACTTTGAAAAAATTCTTTTGAATTATCAAAGATTTATGAAGGAACAGTATAGTAATAAGGATGAAAAATTTATAGAGCATCATGGGAGATTATTATTTTTAGCATTTATAAAACCAATCATAAATGGAATAGGATTTGATTTTAAAGAAGTGCAGGTATCTCAAGAAAAAAGATTAGATGTAGTTGTAACTTATAATAAACATAAATATATATCAGAACTTAAAATATGGCATGGAGAAGAATATCACAAAGATGGTATTAAGCAATTATGTGATTATTTAAATATTCATTCTATGAATAAAGGGTATCTAGTGATATATAATTTCAATAAAAATAAAGAATATAAATATGAAAAAATATATGTAGAAAATAAAGAGATATTTATTATATACGTATAATTAATATTAATAACATGTTTTAGATTATAAGAGTATAGCAAAAAAGGTTAAAGTGAAAATATTTTTTTGCTTTAACCTTTAATATATTTAATATATTATTTATTTTTACCAAACCTATTGATTAAGTAGCTTAATAAACTACCCAAAATTAAAATTAATACTACAATCCAAATTGCACCTACAAAATTAGATTCTATTACAAAAATATATATAACAATTCAAATAATATGATAAAATAAGACATAAATATATACATATGAATAAGGGTAAGGGAGTAGTAAAAATTGATAAAAGATAATTTAAATTTAAACAAGGTTATAGATTTAGAAAAATGGGTCAATTTACAAGAATCTCTTGCAGTAGTTACAAAGGTAGCAATAATAATTGTTGACTATAAGGGTAATCCAGTTACTAAGCATAGTGGATGTCATAGATTTTGTAAAGCAGTAAGAGCTAATCCAGAGCTTGTGAAGTATTGTCAAAAGTGCGATTCAAGAGGTGGGCTTGAGGCAGTTCGTTTAAATGAACCATACATATATTTATGTCATTATAATATAGTAGATATAGCTATTCCAATAATAATTGATGGCAAATATATTGGAGCGGTTATGGCAGGGCAAGTAAAATTATCAGATACTAATGCTTCAGATATACTAGAGCAAATAGTAGGTACATCTAATAACTTCATAGTTAAAAAAGCTTTAGAGGACTTTAAAAATTATTATGATGAATTGCCTATTTTATCTTATGAAGAAGTAAAGGAAATAGCAAATATGTTATTTTCTTTGTGTAACTATCTAGTAGAAGAGGCGCTAGATAAAAACTTGATTTCAGAGATGTATCGAAATACCATAAAAAATCAATCTGAAATAGATTCAAATATCTTAACAGGTTACACAATAAAAAATATTGAACATGCAAAAAAGGAAATGTCTAATGCTATAATAAATGCGTATATTGGAGAAAAACCTTCTAGTAATGAGGATATGATTACAGTAAGTAACACTTTAAAACCCGCAATAGAATATATTTATAAACATAAAAGTGAAAACGTTACGGCGGAAAAGGCGGCTAAGATTTGTCATATTAGTTCAAGCTATTTTAGTAGGCTTTTTATAAAGGAAGCTGGAGAAAAATTTTCAACATACGTATCCAAGCTAAAGATTGAATGGGCAAAGAGCATATTAGAAGAAACAGATATGCATATTAATGAAATTAGTGATGAACTTGGATTTAGTGAATCAGGTTACTTTATAAAAATATTTAAACGGTATGAAGGGATAACGCCACTTCTTTATAGGAAGTATTGTAAAAGAAAGTAAGTATTAATAAGTTGTTTAAGAATGAGTCATATCATTTTTAAACAACTTTTTTTATCTATTTAAAGTACTTGTTGAATATTCGAAAAATAATAAAATTACAATAAATCGGTTTCATGACAAGAAATTACGGTCTGGAATCGTAATTTTTTGTCATTTCAGTCTAATGTATTTCTTCGTAAACGATATTATAATAAAGACAAGTTAAAAACAAAAAGATTTTTTAGATATGGAGGAGAGATTATTATGAGAAAAGCATTTATTTGCCCAACTAAATATGTACAGGGTGAGGATGAACTATTAAATTTGGGCTATTTTGTTAAGAGTTTTGGGAAATCAGCTCTATTAATAGCACATAAAGATGATGTTGCACGTGTTAAAGATAAATTAGATAAAACTTGTGAAAAATTTGGAATTACTTTTGTTGAAAGCGGATTCACAGGAGAATGTTCTAGAGAAGAAGTGGAAAGATTACAAAAAATTGCTGCAGAAAATAAATGTGATTGTACAGTAGGTCTTGGTGGAGGTAAAGCAATTGATACTGCTAAATGTGTTGCAGAAGGAGAAGCAGTAATTATAGTTCCAACTATAGCTGCTACAGATGCACCAACAAGCCATTCAGCTGTACTTTATACACCAGAAGGAGCATTTGATGATTATGCTTACTTTAAGCAAAGTCCAAGCGTGGTTTTAATAGATACTACAGTAATTGCAAAAGCACCAACTCGTTTTTTAGTTTCAGGAATGGGAGATGCATTATCAACATACTTTGAAGCAAGAGCAACTTCAAATTCATATTCCAACGTAAATGCAGGGTTACCTTGTGGATATAGAGAAGGATTATGCGGTGAAGCTAAGGGAACTAATACAGCATTAGCACTTGCAAAGTTATGTTATGAAACTCTTATTAATGATGGAGCAACGGCAAAAGTATCCTCAGACTGTAACTTAGTTACACAATCATTAGAAAATGTTATAGAAGCAAATATCCTTTTATCAGGTATTGGTTTTGAAAGTGGTGGATTAGCTGGAGCTCATGCAATTCACGATGGATTAACTATATTAGAAGGAACTCATAAGTATTTCCATGGTGAAAAAGTTGCATTTGGTACTATTGCACAACTAGTATTAGAAAATGCACCTAAAGAAGAATTAAATCAAGTATTAGATTTTTGTTTAGAAGTTGGACTGCCAGTTTGTTTATCAGACATTGGGGTAGACACCATTACAGAAGATGAACTTATGGAAGTTGCTAAAAAGTCATGTATTAAAGAAGAATCAGTTCATTCTATGCCATTCCCAATAACTATTGAAGCAGTAGCAGCAGCAATTATTACGGCAGATAAGATAGGGAAAGATTACAAGGCAAATAGAGGAGTATAACTAATGAAAAAGATAATAAATAGACCAGAAACTGTAGTAATGGAGATGTGCAATGGTATAGCCATGGCACATCCAGAATTAGAATTCGTAAGAAAATATAAAGTTATGAAAAAGAAAAATATCAATCCTAATAAAGTTAGCTTAATAAGTGGTGGTGGAAGTGGACACGAACCAGCTCATGCAGGATTTATAGGAAAAGGTATGTTAGATGCAGCTGTATGTGGAGATGTATTTGCATCACCATCTCAAATTCAAGTTTATCAAGCCATAAAAGCAACTGCTAGTGAAAAAGGAACATTATTAATTATAAAAAATTATAGTGGAGATATGATGAACTTTAAGAATGCGGCTTATCTAGCAAATGAAGACGGAATTAAAGTTGATTATGTTAAGGTAGATGATGATATTGCTGTTAAAGACAGTCTATATACTGTAGGACGTCGTGGAGTTGCTGGAACTGTATTAGTACACAAGATGGCAGGTGCTGCAGCAGAGTTAGGATTGTCATTAGAAGAAGTTAAAGAAATAGCTGAAAAGGCCAATTCAAATGTTAGAAGTTTAGGATTTGCATTTTCATCATGTACTGTACCAGCTAAGGGATCTCCAACTTTTAAAATAGCAGAGGATGAAATGGAATTTGGAGTTGGAATTCATGGTGAACCTGGGATTAAAAGAGAAAAAATGGCTACAGCTGATGAATTAGCTGAAAGAATTGTAGATTCTATTTTAAAGGATATGAAAATTGATGGTACAAATCATGAAGAGGTTGCACTTTTGATAAATGGCTTTGGAGGAACTCCACTACAAGAACTATACTTATTCAATAACTCTGTTACTGCAGAGTTAGCAAAGAGAAATATTAAGATATGTAGAACTTTTGTAGGAAATTATATGACAAGTATAGATATGGAAGGTGCTTCTGTATCTATAATGAAGTTGGATGCACAACTTAAGGAGCTATTATCAGAAGAAAGTGATACTCCAGCATTTAAGGTTTCAGGTCCAGTAGAAGCTGTTGAATATGTTAGCTTAGAAACTTGTTGTTGTACAGAAGAGGATGTGTCTTTTGATGTAGAAATATGTGAAAGTTTTTCATGTATTAATAATGAAAAATTAAGTTTAGATAATATGATTTATATTGTTGATAATATGAGCCAGGTTATTATTAAAAACGAAGTACCATTCTGTGAATTAGACTCTCATGCTGGAGATGGTGACTTTGGTATGAGTATAGCTAAAGGATTTAAGCAGTTAAAGAGAGAATGGAAAGAGATTCTTTTAGAAGAACATATGAGCATTGGTGAATTCTTAAATGCATGTTCATTAGTAATAATGGAATACTGCGGAGGAGCGTCAGGTCCAATATGGGGATCGGCTTTTAGAACAGCAGGAAAGCAAGTGGGAGAAAAGGTTGAGTTAACAGTTTCAGAATTTGCAGAAATGATGCAAGCAGCAGTTAGAGGAATCCAAGCTACAGGAGAACGTTCTTTTGGCAGAGGAGCTGTAGTTGGAGATAAGACCTTAATAGATGCATTAGTGCCATGTGCTGATACCTGGACAGATTGTGCAAAAGCAAATGATAATTTTAAAGAAGCTTTTGAAAAAGGAGCTAAAGCAGCTGTTGAGGGTGCTAAGAAAACTGAAGAAATCGTAGCACGTATGGGACGAGCAGGAACAGTTGGGGATAGAAGCTTAGGACATCCAGATGCAGGAGCATATGGATTAGGTGTAATCTTTACAGAAGTTTCAAAGGCAATAAAGTAATAATTTAGGGGTAGATAGGTTACTATCTACCTTTATTATTTCTATAATTACAGATATTTTTGTACATCTATAATTGGGCTGTTTTAAACTGTTAAAGAATGTTAGTTTAGGGTATAATAATTATATAGACAGATATGTAAGCCAATGCACTGGAACAATATTACTAGAATACATTACTATATGATATAAATACATCTTAAGTTGTGATGGATGTAGTTGTTTGCTAATAGATGCATTAATTTGAAAAATTGTTATTTTAGAGGAATGATGGATTTGAATTTAGATAAAGAGATAATTAAACACATAATAGAAATATGTGAAAAACATGAATATATAGATAAAGTAATTCTTTTTGGATCTAGAGCAAGAGGCGATAATAACTTAAAAAGTGATATTGATTTAGCAGTATATTCAGAAAAACCATTAGCAAAATTTATAGAGGCTGTAGAGACAAAAACTAAAACTCTATTAGAATATGATTACTCACA
The DNA here is from genome assembly GCF_900111985.1 of Clostridium frigidicarnis. Taxonomy (GTDB): domain Bacteria; phylum Bacillota; class Clostridia; order Clostridiales; family Clostridiaceae; genus Clostridium_Z; species Clostridium_Z frigidicarnis. The sequence goes on along the minus strand of NZ_FOKI01000007.1, from coordinate 55,035 downwards.
TATGAATACAATACAAGATAGATTTTTTATAGAACAAGTTGATAAGGATGGTATAGTTATTTATGAGAAGTGTGGAATTTAAATGGTATAAAAAGTTTATTTAATAATGTTTTAAAATAAAATAGTAAAAACACTTGCATTAATGTATGGATGTGTTATAATAAATGAGTAAGGTAAATAAATATTTACCACAAAATAAAAAATAAAATAAAGATTTGATATAGATGAGTAATTTCTCCTAATTAGAGAATACATTAATCAAATAGAGTCTTTAATTTTAAGGAGGAAAATAATAATGGCAGATAAGACAATAGTATGTAGAGATTGTGGTCAAGAATTCATATTCACTGAAGGTGAGCAAGAATTCTACAAAGAAAAAGGATTCGATAACGAGCCAACTAGATGTGCAGCTTGTAGAAGAGCAAAAAAAGAGCAAAACAATAGAAGATAATTAATATTTTCATAAATAAGCTATCTTAAAATGATTTTTAAGATAGCTTATTTTTTTACTTTATAATAATAAAAATAGATGTAAATTAGAAGTTATGGAATATAGAACGGGATTTATAGAATCGTATCCATAAATAAAACTCACGGCAGGATGATATTTTAGCAATAAATACTAGAGAAGATGTAGATTGCTATGAAGAAAATTTTATATAGTCTTTGATGTAAGTCTAAATTCAGAAACATTACTAAAGGTAATAGCAGTATCTATGCTATTACCTTTAATTAATTTAAAAAGAAAAAATTAATTTTAATATAGTTAGATTTTAAAATTAATTAGGCTATTAATCCTAGCTGCAATAAAATGAACTCTATTTTATTAACTCCACAAAACTTTAGTTAAATAAGGTTTTATTTGCTTGCATCTTTCTTCGCAGATGTGATCATTGTCAAAATAGGAGTTAGTCATGCCTAAACAACGATCCATACAAAAATATCTCACATTACAGTTTTTGCATTTGGATAAATTATCTACAACACTTGTCTTTAATTGGGATTTAATAAAGTGAGCATATTTTTCTGAATTAAATATATCGTTAAAGTTTTCAGTGAGAATATTTCCTAATCTATATTTTTTGTCATCTAAGATAAGGCAAGGATATAAATCTCCTAAGTCATCAATCATAAGTTTAACAAGCCCAGCTTTACAAAAGATTTTACATTCTATATTTTCTCTAATTGTCTCCAAGTCAGTGTTAGAATTTTGAGTAAGTAAAAGATAGTCTTTTAATCCTAAATCTTTATAATTATCCAGGCCTCTACCAAGCGCTGAAAACTGTCTCACAAAGCCAGTAACATTCAAGTTTTCACATAGTTTATCAAAATCATCTCTATGATTAAAATTTTGATCGGTACATGTCATACTAAGAAGAATGGTATCTTTATGAAACCCAGCTTCTTTAAGGTTGTTTACTGCTTGAAGTATTTTAGTATAAACCCCTTTACCTCTTACAAATTCAGTAGAGGATTCATCATAACCATCAATGCTGATTGAAACACTTTGCACACTTTCCTTTAAGATATGGGCCATTTCTTTATCAAGTAAAGTACCATTTGTTATTAAGTTTACTGTGCCATTGAAATTTTTTTTGATATATCCAAGAATTTCTTTTATATCTTTTCTAATTAAAGGTTCACCACCAGTTAAAAGTAATTCATCAATATTTAATTTAAATATTTTATCTAGAATTGATAGTATTTGTTGGGTGTTTAATATATCAGGATTACTTATTTTTGAAGAAGCAGCACAGTGAATGCAATTTAAATTACATTTGTTTGTTAATTTGAATTCAACATTTTTAATAGAGATTTCAAAGTCTTTATTATTTAAATTTTTTAGCATGTCTTCATCTATCAATGCTTTAAAAACTTCAGTTAGTTGTTTTTTAGAAGAGTCATCTTTAAGACTATTTATGTATGAGATAGGAGCAAGTTTATTATCTATACAATAATTAACTTTATCTAACATAGGAGCATCAATTAATCCCCAAACACCTGATAATCCATTAATAATAATTGTATTGTCATCATTTTTTATAAACTTTACATATTCTGAAAAAACAATATTAGTATCACTTAAATTTGTCACAAAGGTAAACCTCCAAAATAATATTCTTTAATAGTGTTTTAATAAATGAAAACACCAAAGTAATAATTACTAAGGTGTTTTCCAGTTATTAAATTTTAAGTTTTATAGGCAATCTCCTGCATAATAGATGTATGTTGGAATTAATTCCTTTTTTGATTTTTTGTTTTTACCATATAATTTCATTGTTATTCCCCCTTTCATAATTGTAATAAATATAAAGGCAATTACCAATATATGTAAATTATAAAATAGCATAATGTAAAAGTCAAGATTATTTTTGGAATATATTGTATTTTAAAATAAATAATTATTTCGAATATATTAGTTTGTTTTAAAGAAGTATAAATTATATTGAAGCTTGTAAAAATTTATATTAAATTAGTTATTCAGGAACCTAACAAAAAATTAAATTACATTTTAGAAATATAGGATATATAGTTTTGTCAGTGTAAAAATAATTTAATGAACTAAAAAACTAATAAAGTTGATGTAATAAGAAACATATAGATTTTCCTTATTTATTATCATTATTAAAAATAAAAAACACTTGAATAACGTTTACAGACAGTGTATTATATAATTAACCGGTTTAGTAAACCGATTCACTACAAGGAGATGAGTTTATGAATAAAGTTTGTATACTTGGAAGTATGAATATGGATTTAGTTTTAAAGATTGATAATTTACCTCAAGTTGGGGAAACAATTTTATCAAAATCCTTTGAAAAGATACCAGGAGGAAAAGGTGCTAATCAAGCGGTAGCAGCTAAAAGAAGTGGTGCAGAGGTATCTATGATATCTAAAATTGGACAAGATGATAATGGTAAAATATTAAAAAGTGAATTAATTAAAGATGATATAGATGTAAAATTTGTTTTTGAGGATGAAAAAGAAGCAACAGGAATGGCTATTATTATGGTAAACAAAAATGGTAATAATTCAATAGTTGTTGTTTCAGGCTCGAATATGACAATTAATGAAGAAGATATAGATAAATCAGTTGAGACAATAAAAAACAATGACATATTAATATCACAATTTGAGACTCCTGAAGAAATGACATTAAAAGCTTTTAAAAAAGCCAAGGAGTTAGGAAAAATAACAATTCTAAACCCAGCACCAGCTAAAAAGATAAGCTTAGATCTTTTAAGGGTAACAGATATAATAGTTCCAAATGAAACAGAAGCAGAGGTTTTAACAGGAATTAAGGTAGAGAGCATTGAAGATGCTGAAAAAGCAGGAAGAGACTTTTTAGAAAAAGGAGTAAAATTTGTAGTAATAACTTTAGGTTCTAAAGGAGCAGCAATAATAGGAAAAGATTTCTGTGAATTAGTTTCGGCTTATAAGGTAAATGCAATAGATACTACAGCAGCAGGAGATAGTTTTATTGGAGGGTTAAGCTCAAGATTAAATGTTGAAAATATAAATAAGAATACTCTAATAGATGCTGTTACTTTTGGAAACAAGGTATCATCAATATCAGTTCAAAGAAAAGGCGCTCAACCATCAATACCATATTTAAAAGAAATAATAGATGTTTACGGAGAGGAATAAGTGTTATGAGAAAAACTACATTATTAAATAGCAATATAGGATCTGTAATTTCAAAAATGGGCCACACTGACATGTTAGCAATAGGGGATTGTGGATTGCCAATCCCAAATGAAACAGAAAGAATAGATATAGCATTAATGAAGGGAGTACCAACATTTATAGACACATTAAGGGTAACGCTTAAAGAACTACAAATAGAAGAGGTGCTTATAGCAACTGAAACTAGGGATATAAGTCCTAAATTATATGAAGAAATAAAAGAAATTATAGGACAAGTTAAGATAACATTTATTTCTCATGAAGAATTAAAGAAAAATTTAAAGCAATGTAAAGCCGTAGTAAGAACAGGTGAACAAACACCTTATGCAAATATAATTTTAAAAGCAGGAGTTGTATTTTAATTAAAAGGAGGCTTTAAAAATGAATGGTAAGAAACCAATGCTTAAAATGGAGAATGTATCGAAAATTTTCCCTGGAGTTAAAGCTTTAGATAAAGTTAACATAGAAGCATATGGTGGGGAAGTAACAGCTTTGATGGGAGAAAATGGAGCTGGTAAATCAACCTTAATGAAAATACTTAGTGGAGTTTATCAAAAGGATGAGGGAAAAATATTTATAGAAGGAAAAGAAGCTCATATAAAAGGAATAAAATCAGCTGAAGAGTATGGGGTTACAATAATTCATCAAGAGTTAAGTACATTAAATAATCTTACAGTAGCAGAAAATTTGTTTTTAGGAAATGAGAAATGCTGTAAGTTTTCCAGAAGGATAAATAAGAAGGAACAGATAGAAAGAAGTAAAATGTTTTTAGAGCAAATAGGTTGCAATCTTGATCCTAATGAGTTAGTAGCTAACATAAATGTTGGGGAAAAACAAATGATCGAGATAGCAAAAGCATTAACAAAGAATGCGAGAATCATAATAATGGATGAGCCTACTACAGCATTAACAGATATAGAGACAACAAATCTTTTTAAAGTTATAGAAAACCTAAAGAAAAAGGGAATTGCAATAATATATATATCTCATAGAATGGAAGAAATTTTTACAATATGTGATAGGGTTGAAGTTTTAAGAGATGGTAAGTATGCAGGAAATGCCTTAATAAAGGATATAGATAATGATAAATTAATTTCTATGATGGTGGGAAGAAAAATAGAAGAACAATTCCCTTATAAAGAAGCTAAAAAAGGGGATAAGCTTTTAGAAGTTTCAAATTTAAGCTGTAATGAAGGGGTTAATAATGCTAGCTTTGAAGTAAGAAAAGGAGAAATTCTCGGAATTGCAGGTCTTATGGGAGCAGGGAGAACAGAACTTGCAAAAACAGTCTTCGGAGAATATAAGAAAACTTCAGGATCAATAAAGATTAATGGAAAAGAAGTAAATATTAAAAATATCGAAGATGCTATAAGTCAAGGAATTTGCTATTTATCAGAGGACAGAAAAAAAGAAGGATGTGTATTAGGATTATCAGTAGGAGAAAATATGTCTCTTTGTAATCTTAAAAAATACCAAAATTCTTTAAGAAAGATAGATAGAAATAAGGAAAATCAGGATATAGATTATTATATTAATAAGATAAATATTAAAACTCCAAATAGAGAACAGTTAATAAAGAATCTAAGTGGCGGAAATCAACAGAAAGTAATATTAGCTAAATGGCTAATGTTATCACCAGAAGTTTTAATAATAGATGAGCCCACTAGAGGTATAGATGTAGGAGCTAAGAAAGAGATATATGACTTATTAAATGAGCTTAAATCAATGGGTAAAGCAATAGTAATGATATCCTCAGATTTACCAGAAGTATTAGGAATTAGTGATAGGATATTAGTTATGAGTGAAGGAAAGATATCAGGAGAATTATCAAGAAAAGAAGCATCTCAAGAAAATATTATGAAATTAGCTTTAGCATAATCAGTATAGGAGGGAATTTAAAATGAAAGTAAAAGTTAATCAAAACTTAGATAAATATAAATCTCTTATAGGATTGGTTTTATTATGCCTAGTGATAACGATTGTAGCACCTAAGTTTTTAACACTATCAAATATAACAAATGTTTTTACACAGGTATCTGTTAATGCAATAATTGCAGTTGGAATGACATTTGTTATATTAACTGGTGGAATAGATTTATCAGTAGGTTCGACTTTGGCAATAAGTGGAGCTCTGGGAGCATCTATAGTTAAGTCAACAGGAAATATAACATTAGCAGTTATAGTATCAGCACTTGTTGGAATAGGAATAGGTTTAATTAATGGTCTTTTAATATCGAAGGGAAAATTACAAGCTTTTATAGCAACATTAGCCACAATGACAATCTTTAGAGGAGTAACATTAGTATTTACCAATGGAACACCCATATCAAAATTACCAGAAGAATTTGTAAAAATAGGTAATGGAAAAATAGGATTTATGCCAATCCCAGTTATAATAACTATAATAGTTTTCTTAATAGGTGCATATGCATTATCTCAAACTAGATTTGGAAGATATCTATATGCATTAGGTGGAAATGAAGATTCAGCAAGATTATCAGGTATAAATACAACTAAAATAAAAACACTAGCATATGTAATTTCAGGTTTTTCCGCATCAGTGGCAGGAGTTATTATTACAAGTAGAATAGGATCAGCTTCACCAAATGCAGGAACAGGATTTGAACTAGATGCTATAGCAGCAGTAGTTATTGGTGGAACCTCATTAGCAGGTGGAGAAGGTAGAATAACAGGAACAATAATAGGTGCTCTTATTATAGGAGTGTTAAATAACGGACTAAACTTAATGAATGTATCACCATTCTATCAATCAATTGTAAAGGGTTTAGTTATATTAATAGCAGTATTATTAGATAAGAAAAGAAATAAGAAATAAGAGTTTTAGAATCAGTAAGTTTAGATGAAAAATTAGCGTGATAATTCACAGAATTACTTATAGGGAGGCAATATCATGAAATTTAGTAAAAAGATATTAGCAATGGGTTTGGTAACCCTTATTACCCTGGGTTCATTTGTAGGGTGCTCAAAAATAAATAAAGATAAAAAGATAGGTATGGTTGTATCTACTTTAAATAATCCATTCTTTGTAAGTATGAAAAATGGAGCAGAGGAGAAGGCAAAGCAATTAGGGTATGAATTAATAGTTTTAGATTCTCAAGATGATCCTGCAAAAGAGAGGGCGAATGTAGAAGATTTGATACAATTAGGGGTTGTAGCATTATTAATTAATCCAACGGATAGTGATGCGGTGGTTAAATCAATAGAAGTAGCAAATAAGAAAAGTGTACCAGTAATCACATTAGATAGACAAGCTAATGGAGGAGAAATAACAAGCCATATATCTTCAGATAATATAAAAGGTGGAGCTATGGCAGGAGAATTTGTTTTAGAACAATTAAGTGGTGAAGGAAAAATAAATGTAGTTGAGTTACAAGGGATACCAGGGGCTTCAGCTACAAGAGATAGAGGTGCAGGATTTCATAGCATATTAGATGGAAAAGAAAATATAAAATTTATATCAAGTCAAGCAGCTGATTTTGATAGACAAAAGGGTTTACAGGTTACAGAAAATATAATACAAGGTAATTCAGATATACAGGTGGTATTTGCTCATAATGATGAAATGGCACTTGGAGCAGCAAAAGCTATAAAAACTAGCAACATAAACGCAATAGTAATAGGTTTTGATGGAAATGCTGATGCAATAGAAGCTGTAGAAAAAGGTGAGATGAAAGCAACTGTAGCACAACAACCAGATTTAATTGGAGAATTAGGAGTTGGATTAGCAGAGAAAATATATAATGGTGAAACAGTAGAAAAAGAAATAGCTGCAGACTTAAAGATAATAAGTAGATAAGGTTAAGTATAGTAGTAATCTATGGTAATATTACTTTAGTAGTATTAATTGAGAGGTGCACTAAATGGGTAAGGTAACATTATTAGATATAGCTAAAGCAGTAAATTTATCAAAAACAACAGTATCAATGGTTTTAAACAGTAAACCTATAAATGTTTCAGATGAAACAAAAAGTAAAATATTCAAAGCAGCACAAGACTTAAACTATATACCAAACTCTTTGGCAAGAAGCTTAAGTACTAAGAAAAGTTATACCATAGGTTTTATAATCCCAGATATACAAAATCCATTCTTTTCAGAAATGGCAAAAGCAATAGAAATAGAAGCAGAAAAGTATGGATATAGTATGATATTATGTAATAGCTTTAATAGTGGTAAAAAGGAACAAGAGTATATAACCTTATTGATAAGTAAATTAGTAGACGGGGTTATAATGGTCCCAAGTGGAGAAAATAATAAAGGAATAGAACTTTTAAAAAGTAATAAAGTGCCATTTGTTCTTGCAGATAGAATGGTGTATGGCAAAGATGGCATAAATGGAGTATTTTGTGATAATGAGAATGGAATTAAGCTAGGAGTAGAGTACTTAATAAAAAAAGGACATAAAAATATAGCTTTTGTAGCTGGAAACCAAAAGGGTATCTCTAATACAAGATTAGAATATTTTAAGGAAATAGCTAAAAAGTATGAAATTTTCAACAAAGATCTTATAGAAACAGAGAATTTTTCTATGGAAGGCGGAATAGAAGCTACAGATAGCTTGATTAATAAAAAAATAAACATAGATGCAATTTTTTATAGTAGTGATGTTATGGCTATTGGTGGAATGAAATACTTATTGAGAAACGGATACAAAATACCAGAAGATATAAGTATATTAGGATATGACAATATAGGAATAAGTTCTTTTATAGAACCTGAATTAACAACAATAGCTCAGCCTATATATAATATGGGAGAAAAAGCTTTTGAGTTATTAATGAAATCAATAAAAGATGAAATTGATGAGGACTTAATAATCAATTTAACTCCATATTTAGTGGAAAGAAAAACGGTAAAGAAATAGTTTTATAAAGTTTTATAGTTGTTATTCTAAATATAAGTTAGAGATATAAAAGTGTAAGTAGATTTATTTTTCATGTATGTTAGGTCATTCAAAATACGTAATGAATTAAGTTTTTTACAAGTGCAGAATAACTTATATGAAAAAGATGATTATTGCAGAGAAGCATTAGTCATCTTTTTTGTTTAAAGTTTGTTTTTTATATTCAACAAAAATTCTTATATTAAACCATACTGATTGGTAACCTTTGGAGTATAAGAAAAAACAATAGTACTTTAATTGAAATTTATTTACATTTACAGTAATATAAATAAATATAGGAACGTATTTTTTTTTAACAATGTTTACAAGAATAAGGAGGAAAATATGGATGCGAGGCAAAAACAATTATGTATTGGAGAAGGATTTCACAATATAGACTATAGGATATTAAAATCTATTGTTGATTGTATCTATGAAGCTGTTTGTGTTATAGACGAAAATGGCATTGTAATTGTTTGGAACAAAGGTGCAGAAAAATTATATAATATAGCTTATAAAGATATTATAGGTGAAAATATAGAGGATATTTTTCCAGATGCAATTGTAAATAATGTTAGAAAAACAGGTGTATCCGTTGAAAATAAATATCATTCTCCTAGGGAAAACTCTTATATTTTGGCAAATTCAATGCCTTTATACATAGAGAAGGTTTTTAAAGGGGCAGTTTCTACAGATAGAGATTTTGCAGAGCTTATCAAACTTTACTTTGAACTAGAAAATGCAAATTCAAAACTAATTTTTCTGGAAAATGAAGTTAAAAAGATTTCTGGTGTTTTCGGAAACATAATTGGAAAGAGTCCTAATATTGTAAAAAAAATTGACATGGCAAGGCAGATTGCACCAACACATGCTAGCGTCATGATCACAGGGGAAAGTGGAACTGGAAAAGAAGTTTTTGCAAGAGGAATTCATGAATTAAGTGGAAGAAAAGGTCTGTTTGTTCCGGTGAATTGTAGTGCAATTCCTTCAGAACTTTTTGAAAGTGAGTTTTTCGGATATTGTGCAGGAGCTTTCACTGGAGCCAATAAAAAGGGGAAAATGGGTATATTTGAATTGGCTGATGAAGGAACTATATTTCTTGATGAAATAGGAGACATGCCCTTACATATGCAAGCAAAATTACTTAGAGTTTTACAGGAAAGAGAAATTGTAAGATTAGGTGGAGAAAAAAATATTAAATTAGATTTGAGAGTGTTGGCAGCAACAAATAAATGTTTGCAAGAAATGGTGAGGGAAAGCAAATTTAGAGAGGACTTATATTATAGACTCAATGTAGTTGAGATTAATCTTCCTTCATTACGAGAGCGAAAAGAGGATATTCCAATATTTATAGATTATTTTATTAAAGAATTTTCAACGAGAAATTCCAAAAAAATAATAGGAACCCAGAGAGACGTATTGAATATTTTAAATGAATATAAATGGCCAGGAAATATTAGAGAACTAATGAATGTTATAGAACACATTATTGTTACAAACAAAAATGGAATGATACAAAAAAACTCTATACCTGAGTATATACTTTCACAAGCGAAAAAAAGCGAATCTTTTAAAGAATATCCTTTGGATTTAACAAAAGCCATTAAGAAATTAGAAACTGAGAATATAAAAAAGGCTTTAAAAATCAGTAAAAATAATAAATCAAAAGCAGCTAAGCTATTGAATATACCTAGAGGAACTCTATATCATAAGATAGATGAATATAAAATAAAGTGCCCAAAATAATACATTGTATTATTTTGGGCACTTTGTTCTCTAAATTAAAACCAATAATAAGGTATTCAATGCAATAGCTATGAGTTTTTATAGAGAGGTGTATAAATATGGACAGTTTTCTTATTGAAAATAGCATTTTTTGAATTTAAAAAAGTACGTTCACTATAAGTTTATGAAATAAATAAAAAAATTATTCATGAGAATGTGTATATATAAAGAATCTAGGAGCTAATTCAATTACTTTAAATAATTTTTATAAAGTTTGGCATTCAAATTGCTAATATAGTGTATAAGAAAAAGTTAAAAGTTTATCAAAACTATAATCTTATTGGGAGGAATAACTTTGAGAAAAATCTATAAGATTTTGCTGAAACAAAATATAGGGATTGTAGACAATCCAATAGTGAGTGTTGGTCAGAGAGTTAAAAAGGGAACCTTAATAGCTAAGGCGAATGGTCTTGGAGCGGATCTTCACTCTAGTGTTAGTGGAAAAATCACAGAAATAACAGATAGCTTTATTATAATAGATGCGGATGCAATACAAGGCAGAGATTTTGAAACTATTAAAGAGCTTGATAACATAGTAGAAATTGTTAAATCAGCTGGAATCATAGGAATGGGTGGAGCAGGATTTCCTACACATATAAAACTAGATACGGATTTAAAGGGTGGAACAGTAATAGCAAATGCAGTGGAATGTGAGCCTCTCCTAGAACACAATATAAAACAAATAATAAAAGATCCACAGTCTATATATAGAGGAATGCTTTACGCAATGAAAGCAACTAATGCAAACAAAGGAATACTTGCAATAAAGAAAAAAAATAAGGATGCAATAGAAGCTTTTAAAAAAGTTATAGAAAGTGAACATAATATAAAAATAATAGAACTAGAAGATATATATCCTATGGGAGAAGAGAGAGCTGTTATAAGGGAAACGCTGGGAGTGTTATTAGAAACAGATCAGCTTCCTTTAGAGGCAGGAGCAGTAGTATTAAATGCAGAAACACTCGGCAGAATAACACAGGCAGTTGAATTGGGAAAACCAGTAATATCAAAAAATATCACTGTGGTTGGAAAGTTAAAAGATGAAAAACAAGCACATGTTTTCATGGATGTGCCTTTAGGCACAACAGTAAAAGAACTTTTGGAAAGAGCCGGTGGAATAGATGGAAATTATGGCGAAATAATAATGGGCGGACCTTTTACCGGACATAGTGTCGAATTAGATGATGTTATAACAAAGACTAGTGGAGCAATAATAGTGACTATGGAGTTTATGAATGAAAAACGAAATATGGGACTTCTTGTTTGTGCCTGTGGTGGAAATGAAGATAGACTTAGAGAAATAGCAGGAAAAATGAATGCAAAGGTAGTTGGAGTAGAAAAATGTAAACAAGCTATTGAGTCAAAGGGAACATTAAAGTGTAAAAACCCAGGAAATTGTCCAGGGCAGGCTGAAAAAATTTTATCTTTAAAAAAGAGGGGTGCAGAAGTAGTTCTAATAAGTAATTGCAGTGACTGTACAAATACAGTAATGTGTGTAGCTCCAAAATTGAAAATGCCTGTATATCATTGTACAGACCATGTGATGAGAACAGTTAATCATTCATTGATAAGAAGATTAAAATAATTTTGTTATATAAGGTGTTTTTTATCAAAGAAACCTTAATATATAGTTTAAAGGTTATAATATATTAAAATTTAAAAGGAGGAAAATTATGTCTATTACAAGAGAACTTGCACATGAATTTAAAGACTCTCCAGCAATAGTATGCTGTCGAACAACAAAGGGTACAGTTATAAGCCCAGGGGACCTAGAGGATCCAAGTATATTTAAAGATATGGAGGAATCTGGACTTATAAGTATAACAGAAGATACATTGACAATAGGAGAAGTACTTGGGGCAAAGCTTGTTAAAGATATTGACGGATTAACTTCTCTTACAGCAGATTTATTAGAAGGAACATTAAAAAAAACCAAAGACGTTAAAAAAAATCATGATGGAGGTAATAAAGTGAATAAAGAAGTTTATGTAAATGACGGAGTTTTACATATAGAAGTAGAGCAAATGAGTGGACTCAGTCTAAAACTTCCACTTGGAACATTGGGAAATATATTGCCAGTACAACCTACAAAAGTAGAAAAGATAGAAAATGAAGTAGTTGGAACACTTGTGAAAAGAGAATTTGGGGTTAAAGAAGTAAAACTTGGAAGTGAAACTTCATTTAAAGATGGAATTCTAGTTATTAGAGAAGATCTTTGTAAAGATGCTTTAAAGGCAGATCCTTTAGTTAAAAAAATAGAAATGGATATAATAACTCCTGATAATAGACATGTATATTCTAATACAATAATGGATGTTATTCCAGTAGCTACAAAGGTAGAAGGACAGCTAGGAGAAGGAACTACTCATATATTAAATGACATGGTATTCATGCTTACAGGGGTAGATGAAGCAGGTGTACAGGTACATGAATTTGGTTCTTGTGAAGGATACCTTGATGAAAAAATAGATTATGGAAAACCAGGATGTCCAGATGAAAATGATATTATAGTAAGAGTTCACGCTACAATTCAAGAAAAAACAGGAATGGAAAGAAGAGGGCCTCATGCAGCACATAAAGCTTGCGATGTAATAATTCAAGAAATAAGAAAAATATTAAAAGAAATTCCAGCTTCAGAAGCAGTAAAAGAAAAAATCTGTGATCAAGTGAAAAGAAATGGCAGACCTCGTGTTCTTCTTGTTAAAGAAATAATGGGACAAGGTGCAATGCATGATAATGTAATGCTACCTACTGAGCCTGCAGGAGTACCTGGTGGAAGACAAAACGTTGACCTTGGAAATGTACCAGTTACGTTCTCTGTAAATGAGGTAAGAGATGGGGGAATACATGCACTTACATGCATAGGACCTGCATCAAAAGAAGATACAAGGCATTACTTTAGAGAGCCAGTTCTAGAGGCACTTGCAGCAGATGAAGAATTGGATTTAGTAGGAGTTGTATTTATAGGAAGTCCTCAAGTAAATGATGAAAAAGCATTTGTATCAAAGAGATTAGGTGCATTAGCAGATACTATGAAGTTGGACGGAGCTATAGTAACTACAGAAGGATTTGGAAACAATCATATAGACTTCTCATATAACATAGAAGAAATCGGAAAACGTGGTATTAATGTTGTAGGTATGACTTATGCAGCTTACCAAGGACAACTAGTTGTTGGAAATAAATACATGGATGCAATGATTGAAGTAAACAAAGATAAAGGTGGATTTGAATCAGAAATTCTTGGAGAAAACACAATAACATCTAATGATGCGAAACGTGCAGTGCTTATGCTTAAAAATAAAATAGCAGGAGTTAAAATAGAGCCAGCAGAGCGTAAATGGAGCCAAGAAGTAATAGATGCAAACCAAAAAATAGCTACTGAAGAAAGGTAAACGACAATGGATGTACAAATAGAACCTAAGCTATTAACTGGTAAAATCGTAGAAATAACAGAAATGAGTGCGAAGATAGAACTTAAGGGCAAAATGGGGATTCTTCATTTACCACTTCGATCTGTTTTCACAGATAAGAAATTAGAAATTGATGATGAAGTAGAAATATATGTAAGTTATGCGAAAGTATTATAATGAATATTAACAGGAGGAGATTATAAGATGAAATTAACAACTGCAGAAGGTATGAAATCAGAAATTTTTGCTCCAACAACACCACCTGAAGTTTGGACACCACTTACAAAACAACTAAAGGATTGTAAAGTTGGATTTGCAACAGCTGGAGGAATTCATATAAAAACACAAAAACCTTTCCATACAGCTGGAGACTACACATTTAGAGAAATTCCTATAAATACGCCATCTTCAGAATTAATGGTTACACATGGCGGATTTGACAATAGCGACATTAATAAAGACGTAAACTCAATGCTCCCTATAGACAGACTACATGAACTAGTTAAAGAAGGGTTCATAGGAAGCCTATCTCCAGTACTTATTGGATTCATGGGTGGTGGTGGAAATGTTGAAAAGTTTAAAAATGAAACTGGACCAACCATTGCTAAAATATTCAAAGATGCAGGAGTAGATATAGTTCTTTTAACGGGAGGTTGTGGAACTTGTCATAGATCTGCAACAATAGTTCAAAGATCAATAGAAGCAGCTGGAATGTCCACAATAATAGTTGCTGCATTGCCTCCAATTGCTAAACAACAAGGAGCACCTCGTATAGCTGCAGCACACGTTCCAATAGGATCAAATGCTGGAGAGCCAAACAATATAGAAATGCAAACAGCAATACTAAAAGATTCCCTACAGTTAGTAGTAGAAATGAAGGAATTTGGGGAAATGAAGATGCTTCCTTATGAATATAGACACAACGTATAAAAAAGAGAATTTTACAAAAAAGCATGAAACATTTAATAGTTTCATGCTTTTTTTATAGTTCTTTTATTAGAAAAAACTATGGTTATAATTTGGGAGCAATACAGCACTTAATTATGAGATGAAAATTTTGAAATTGTATGATAAAGAGCTAATAGCTTAATCACATTAAGAATTTTTGCACACATTTAGTAACAGTATCAAAAATTAATAGAAGTTGGGAAGTGTTTGGCAAATAAGATGAGAAGTATACTGGTCTTTTTTTATAACTATAAAAATATATTTATAAAGAATTAAATAGTAATCAAAGTATAATTATTTAATATTAAAAGGAGTTGAAATTATTTGTCTACAGACACTAAACATATACAGCCCAACAATCCAACTGATGAGGAAAGACATGAAATGATAAGACGTGCATTAGAAGAAGCGAATCATGTTGAAGACTTTGAAAATATAATAGAGTTGCTTGGACCACCAAAAGATATTACAACAATTGGTTCCCTTGGAGAAGGTAAAGGAGTTAAAGTAGGGATAATAGGAGGAGGACTTGCAGGCATGTCTTCAGCCTTTGAACTTAGAAAACTTGGTTTTGATACTACTATATTTGAAATGCAGGAAAAACGTATTGGGGGGAGAATTTATACTTATTATTTCGATAAAGATAAAAAACTTTATGGTGAGATTGGAGCTATGCGTATACCTGTAAGTCATGAAACAACATGGCATTATATTAATCTATTTGATATTAAAACAAGTCCATTTATTCAAACAAGTGAAGATACATTTGTGTATGTAAGGAATAAACGTGCACAAAATGATGCCCAAGGAAAAAGTGTAATGGAAAAAATTTATCCAGAATTTAATTTAGCTCCGTGGGAAAGAAATGTATCTTGGCAAAATCTTATGGAATATGCATTAAGACCTGCCTTATTAAAGCTAGACCCAAATATAAGAAAAGAACTTTTACAAATAAAAGAGCAGTATTCACCACAAATTGAGTATTTAGATAGCTTAAGTATAAGAAAAGTACTAGAAGATATGGGGTTAAGCAATGGAGCAATAGAACTAATTTCAAATGTTTATCCTATTATAGGAGCTTTATACTACAATAGTTATTTTGAAATTTTGCAGCAAGAATATACTGTAGATGCATATTATAGATATAAAATAGAGGGGGGATCAGTTAACTTACCACTAGCTTTTTATAAATCTTTAACATCTAAAAACCCAAAGGACTATCCTAATATTCCTGAAAAGTATTTAGGAACAGTAGAATGGAAAAATGGAAAAACAGTAACTAGTATATATAAAGGATACAATGATAAAGTTATAATTGAATATACTGATAAAAAACATTCAAAATCCTTATGTGAAACCTTTGATTTTGCAATTTGTACAATTCCTTTTTCTAGCCTTCGTAATGTGAAGGTAGATCCTATGTTTAGTACTGAAAAAATGCAAGCAATAAGAGAAGTTAGCTATACCTCATCTCAAAAGACGCTTTTTATGTGTAATAAACGTTTCTGGGAAAAAGGAGCGAAAGGTAAAATAGTAGAGGGGGGTTCATACACGGATTTACCAATTTCAACTATATGGTATCCAGGATATAAAAATAGTGATAATGCAAATATGAAAAATAAAAAGGATTCATATGATAATTATGGAGTTCTTTTGGCATCTTACAATTTAGGTCAAGATGCTGTACGTTTAGGAAATATAGACAGTAGACCACGTATTAATACAATAAAAAGACAGGTAGAAGAGGTTCAAGGGCTTTCACGTGGATATCTTGACCCCATAGTTGAAGATTTTAAAACTGTTCAGTGGGATAAAGAACAAGGATTTTATGGAGGATTTTGCTATTTTATGCCTCAACAGCAAAGGCTTTTCTCACATGCAATAGTAAAACCAGAATATGAAAATAGGGTGTACTTTGCTGGTGAACATGCTTCGCCAGTACACGCATGGATACAAGGAGCTGTAAATAGTGGAATGAAAGCCGCCAATTCTATAGCAGAGTATTATAAGGGTTGTAATAAAAACAAGTATACAATTTGAATTTGAAGCTATCTCAATGTTATTTTGAGATAGCTTCATTTATTTAAAGTAGTGATATCAAATTTGAAGGTAAACTTATAAAAATGGAGTTAAGTTTTGATTAAGTTTAGTATATTACATATTTATATACTTCAATGAATAGATAGTAATAGGTCCAAAAATATTTTAAGGGGGAAAATCATGAGTAAGAGTGCTAGGATAATTGCAAAATTAGTGACTATTACTATTATTACTTTTCAAGTTTTTTCAGTACCAGTTCCAGCAATGGCACAAACAAAAGATATGAATAAAAATACTACATTTGAAGTAGTAGATAATGCTACAGGAGTGCCAGCTAAAGGAATTTTAACAAAAGATAAGTGGAGTGGTGAAACAGATTATACTATTTCTATGAATATCTGGTATGGTAACAATGCAGATAGATGGAGACTTTATGAAAATGATAAGTTGATAGTAGATGAGAAATTAGTTAACAATTCTCCTAACCCACAAAAAGCTGAGAAGATATTTAAGGATAAACCTAATGGTGAATACACTTATAGAGCAGAATTAATAAATAAATTTGGTATAACAGTTATAGATGAAACAGTTACTCATAAAGTAACTAAGAATGAAACTAAAATAGATATAGATTTACCAGACAAGGCCATAGGTAAACCAGCAGTAGGATACAAAGTTATTTCAGAGGATGATACTAATGTTACCTGGGCAGTGTATGTTGCCAATCCAAACAAAAACTATATATGGGCTGGTAATGACTTTTCAACTTGGGGAGTAAGCTTTGATACAACTGCTAAAATATTATCCGTAGAAAATGCTGGTTCTTTTAATCAAGATGGACAGAAAGTTACTATAAATTTAAAGCAAGATGAACAATTACTTGGATTAAATACTACTAGAGTTTTTACAGTTAAGGTAGAAAAGCAAGGAAATGAAGTTTCTCCTAAAAATATAATGCCAAATCAATTTAGAGGAAGCATAGATTATCCAGAATATGAAGGATTACCTAGTACATTTATAAAAGGGAAAAAAGATTTAAATGCTTCTGATTTAATATATAATCCTAAGGAATATTATAATGCTACAGTCAAATCAAATACTGGGAATAAACTTATAGCTTTAAATCAAAATAGTAAAACACAATTAATAATGGGACTACCTAAAAAGATGCCAATGCCTGTAAATGGAGTAAATGGATTAAGGATTTGGATGCCATCTAAATATTTAGCAATGGGTATTGGAACTTCACAAGAGTTGTTCAGGATAAATCTTAATTTCATGGTAGGGCTATCTATAAAGGAAAACTTTACTTGTGGACTAGCTCCTATAGAATCAGGATATACGGAAAATATAGTAACTATTGATGGGCAAAAATGGTCTTGGCCAATACAAAAGAAACATCCAGATGGTCCGTTTCAACAGGAAAAAGGAAATTTTAATGAGGTTAAAAAACAATATATGGATTATTTACCATGTGATGCAGAGCACTCATCATATGTAACATTAAAAACTGGCGAGACTGATGATTCTAGTTATGTTTCATCGGCTATATCATCAGCCATTTCAATAACCTTAACTAGAGAATTTCTTTATGCAATTCCTAAAAATGATTTTGATAACTTTATAAAAGGAGCTAAAGACCCTTGGGCTGAATACGTTTTAGTAGACAATGCTTATAATAGAGGAGTATATGGACTTCTTCAAAGAAATTTATTTACTACTAATAGGGAAAAAGCTATGAATTCAACGGATTTAAATAAGGACTTTGAACTTTCAGGATTTGCAAATCATATTGAGACTATTAGAAATATAATAACACAAATGGATAATGAAACTGAAAATATTTATGATGAAAAACTAACTTTGGATGAGGTAGATAATTATTTGAAAGAATTAAGATTGTTCTATAAGAATGGAACTCCTACAGATGCAGAGTGGGATGAAATGGTAAAAGATGTTCATAATGCATTTAATGTTTTATCAAGTCATTGGGGAGATAATACTATATCCTATAGATATGACTTTTTAACAGTTTTAAGAGTTGCAAAGGCTCATTTACCAACACCAGTAAATCCAGCTCCTTCAGGAGCATCATGGGTTGAACAAGTTAATGGAGGAAACCACTAATTATATAAATAATACAGGGATGTTTATAAAAATAATTTTGTAACATCCCTTTGTTCTTTTATAAGGATTTATAGAGTCTTTAAATCCTAAAATGCTAATAAAACTTAGGATTAAATATATCTTTAATCACTGACAAATTGCAAGTTGTAAGTTACAAATTAAGTATGAAATCTTCTTAGGAAAGCTTCTTAAATAAAGACTATTTTCAACCTCAACTTGTAACTTAAAAATGGCTTAGCTATTTTTTATACATATTAATATATTAAGATTAACATATAATGAAGAAAAATATATAAAAACGTTATCATTTAAAATAAAAAACTTCTAGGAACTTTTGAATTCATTGACAATAATTCTCTTGTGATGTTAAATATGTATATCTGAAGGTTATAATAAAACATATAAGAAACTGAAGCATTAGAAGTTTTATATAAAGATAATCATGAAGAATATATAAATTTAATTTTAAAATAAAATAATTAATTATTTTATTTACCAAAGAAGGAGTAAAAACATGAAATTATTAGAAATAAAACCGGAAATACATAAATTCAATAGCTGTTTGGAGTTCGTAGAAGAATTTAGAATTACAAAAGAAGATTTAATATTTACCAATAAAAGAATATATAATGACTTTTTAAAAGGTTTAAACTTAAATTGTAATTATATATTTAAGGACAATTATAACTTTAATGAACCCAATGATGAAGTAATAGATTCAATGTTAAAAGATTTAAAGTTTATGAATTTTAAAAGAGTCATTGCTATAGGAGGAGGATCTATAGTAGATATTGGAAAATTACTTGCATTAAAAGATGTAAGTAATACTGAGGCACTATTTAATAAAGAAATTAAAATAGAGAAAGATAAGGAATTAATAATAGTACCTACAACTTGTGGAACAGGGAGTGAGGTAACTAATATATCAATAACAGAGATAAAGTCTAAAAAGACTAAAATGGGCTTAGCAGTAGATGAACTTTATGCAGATCATGCAGTGCTAATACCAGATTTATGTAATAGTGTACCATATAAATTTTTTGTATATAGTTCAATAGATGCATTGATTCATGCAATAGAGTCATTTGTATCTCCAAAAGCAAATTATTATACCGAAGTATTTAGCATAGAAGCCATAAAGATGATTTTAAATGGATATAAAGATATTATTAAAAATGGTAAAGAGTATAGGCTAAAACTAATGGAACAATTTTTAATAGCAAGTAATTATGCAGGAATAGCCTTTGGAAATGCAGGTGTTGGAGCAGTTCATGCATTATCTTATCCTTTAGGTGGAAGCTATCATGTACCTCATGGAGAGGCTAATTATGAGTTTTTAATAGAAGTATTTAAATTTTATAATGAAAAGAATCCAAATGGAAAGATTAATAGATTAAATGAAGTTTTAAGTAATATATTAGAGTGTAAAAAAGAAGAGGTATATAATGAGCTTTATAATGTATTAAACAATTTAATACATATTAAGCCTTTAAGGGAATATGGAATGAAAGAAGAAGAAATATATAGTTTTAGCGAAAAGGTTATTAAATCTCAACAGAGGCTATTAAACAATAATTACGTGGAGATGAACAAGGAAGATATGATAAAAATATATAAAAAACTATATTAAACTTAAGTATATACTTTTGAATTTTAGTCATTTAGAAAAAAAGACGTTGAATTACAAACTAATACATTATGTAATAAATCACAGTATAGAGTTTTTATCTATACTGTGATTTTTGCTTTATGTAGAAAGCTTTGTAATTAATGGTTAAAGTGATGGGCTTAAACATAAAAAGTGGTATGAAAAACTGTTTAATCTAAAAATATACCTAGTAAATATAGGTAATGAATTTAATGGAAAAACCTATTGAAATTAAGACGTAGACTTAAAAGAGCTAAAAAATTAAGCTTTTTATCTTAGGATAATAATTCTTTTATATGACTATATATGAAGCTATGGAAAGAATTCCACATGATAATAGGGGGGGAAGTATGTTATAAATAAGTTGGCAGTGTCAGAAAGTTAAAAAAAGTACTTAGATAACTAAAAAAGTAATTTGTTTTTGTATTTATTTTCAGTACATAATCAAATATTTTTTACTGGGTATCAAAACTAATAAGATATTGAACTTAATAAATGAGTTCAAAAAAATAAAAAGGAGTGGTACAAATGAAAAACAAATTTATTGCCATGGTATTAACGACTACATTAATAGGGGGCATAGGTGTTACAGCATTTGCTGCAGAAAGCCCAAGTAATAGTAATTGTACTAACAAACAAAACATATGTTCTCAAATAAATGGGGACAAGCCTTATGGAACTTTAGGTATAAACAGTAATAATCAAAACACATGTCAATCAATGCAAGAAGCATTACAAAAGTTGGGATTATTTAAAAATAATTGCAATATGAATATTAAAGATCAATTACTTAACTTCAATCAATGTGTTGAAGGAATGGTAAATGGCACTAATTTGGGAGATTGCACAAATAATAATCAATGTAATGCTGGAGAAAATGAAAATAAACCAGATTGCAATCAAGGAAACAATTGTGGAACAGAAAATAATGATCAAGATGTGGAGACACCACCTGTAGTGGAGGAAACACCACCAACTGTTGAGACACCTCCTGTAGTAGAGGAAACTCCACCTGTAGAAGAGGTAACTCCTCCAGTACAAGAACCAGGTGATAACGATAAGTTTATGGCTCAAGTAGAGTCTATGATATTTCAAAAAGTAAATGAGGAAAGAGCAAAAGCTGGAGTAGCAGCACTAACATATAATAGTACTATGGAAAATTATGCTAGAATCAAATCTCAAGATATGGGTGATAGAAAATATTTTGACCATAAAGATCCAGAAGGAAACCTTATAACAGTTAAAATGGAAAAAGACGGAGTAAAGTATAACTCATGGGGAGAAAATATAGCATACATAGGTGGAGTATCTGATGCTAATGCTTTAGCAAACCAATTTATGACTAACTGGATGAACTCTCCAGGACATAGACAAAACATTTTATCAAATAACTTTTCAAGTATTGGAGTTGGAGTGTATAAAGTAGGAAACACTGTTTATGCAACTCAAGAATTTTATAGATAACTATTAAAATTATATATGATCATATAATTAAAAAAGAGTAAAATAAAAATTGAATTCAATTAAAAACAATTAAAGGTGTTGCTAGGTTGCAACACCTTTAATTATTTTTCAGATGGTAAACCTTTGAGTAGATCACGGATTTCTGTAAGCAACTCCTCTTGATGATTTAATTTAATTTCGTTATCAATTTCTTCAATTGTCTCTTTTTCTTGTTTAAGTTTATTTATTCCTTTGATAAAAAGAAATATTGAAAAAGCTATTATTAAAAAGTCAACTATATTTTGTATAAACTGACCATAATTTAAGGTAATAGGAGTAAGCGTGCCTTTAGATTCCCTTAACACAAATTTTAAGTCTTTGAAGTTTATACCTCCAGTCAAAATTCCTGTTATAGGCATTATAATATCACTTACTAAGGATGTTACAATTTTACCAAATGCTCCACCAATAACAACTCCAACTGCTAAGTCTAATACGTTACCCTTTATAGCAAACTCTTTAAATTCTTTAAACATAATATCACTCCTCATATTTTAGTATTTCATATTTTGTAATACAATATTTATATAATGTAAAATAAGTAATACTTACCACAAGTTAATAAAGTATATATTTGTAATTAAAGAAAATATATAGAATATTCTAAAAAAATACTTTGAATTTTTAATATAATAATATAAAATGAAGTTAATATTAAACTATGCAACATAGTATTTAATTTTATATTAAAAAAAATTTAACTAAAGGTGATGAAAAAATGATAAAAACATGTTTGAAAAATGGACAAGAAGTTATTATAAGATTACCCCAAAAAGAAGATGCACAACAGATGATAGATTTCTATAATGTTGTGGGAGGAGAAACAAATTTTCTTTCCTTTGGGAAAAATGAATTTAGCATGTCATTAAATGAATATGAGAAGTTTTTAGAAGTTACTAAAAAAGTTGACAACTCAATAGTAGTTGTAGCAACAGTTAATGATGAAATAATAAGTATAGCATCAATTACTTCAGGACAAAAGGCTAGGACTAAACATGTTGGAACTTTTGGTATTGTTGTATCTAAAAAATATTGTGGGCTAGGACTAGGTGTAAAACTTATGGATTACCTTATGGATTGGTCAAAATCCAATGGTGTTACTAAAAAAATAAGTCTTGTTACTAACGAAGAGAATACTGTAGCAATTGAATTGTATAAAAAATTTGGATTTGAAGTAGATTGTATATTGAAAAAAGATAATTATGTAAATGGTGAATACCTGAATACAGTTATTATGAGTATACTTTTTTAGAAATTTATAATTAGTATGAGGCATAAAGATATAGGCATAAGCATATGTTTTTATGCTTCAAAAAATATATGGATAATGAATATTTAATTTACAGGTGCAAATTGCACTTATTATATAAATAAGATAGCATAAGTTCAATATTATATAGTAAATTTAAAAAGGTGGTATTATATTGTGAATAAAAAAATTATATATATGTGTGTGTCTATAATTTTAATTATAGGTATTGCATGGATGGTAATAGTTTATGTTAATAAAAACTCGTCACAGGCAAAAGATGGACTCAATGAATACATAGAGTTATTAAATAAAAAAGATTATGAAGCTATGTATGAAATGATTAGTAATGAAAGCAAAGAAAAATATTCTAAGGATGACTTTATTTTAAGAAATAAAAATATTTATAATGGAATTGAAGCCAGCAACATTAAAGTAGAAATTAACAACATATCAAAAGAAGGCGATGAGAAAATATTAAACTTTGATACAACTATGGATACGTTATCCGGAGAATTAAAGTTTTCTAATAGTATAAATATGAGAAAAAACGAGGGGGAAAAGAAATATAGTCTAGTATGGAATTCACAAGCTATCTTTCCAGAACTAGGTGAAGAAGATAAAGTAAAAGTAAGTAAAGACAAGGCTAAAAGAGGAGATATATTAGATAGAAATGGTGTTGCATTAGCTATAGATGGAAACAATTCTGAGGTTGGTGTTATACCTGGTAAATTGGGACAAGGTAAAGATCAGATATTAAAGGAAATATCAGATATACTGGAGATGTCAATTGATGATATAAATAAGAAGTTAAGCGCATCTTATGTTAGAGATGATATGTTTATACCTCTAAAGGTTATAGCTCAAAAGGATGAGAGAGTAAATAGACTTTTAAAAATGCAAGGTGTTATGATAAATGACAAGGCTGCAAGGGTATATCCATTAGGAGAAGGGGCAGGGCATTTAACTGGTTATGTCCAAAACATAAGTATGGAAGAACTAGAAAAATATAAAGATGATGAATATCGTAGCGATAGCGTTATTGGAAAATCAGGACTAGAAAAAATATATGAAGAACAACTTAGAGGAATAGATGGATTTGAAATATATATAGTTGATAAGAATGATAAGAAAAAGGTTACCTTATTATCAAAGGAAGTTAAGAATGGTAAGGATATACAATTGACAATAGATAGTGAAATGCAGAGTTTAGTATATACTGAACTATTAAATGATGCAGGAGCCTCTGTGGCGATGAATCCTAACACTGGTGAAGTATTAGCTCTTGTCAGTAGTCCATCATATAATCCTAATGATTTTATTATGGGAATGTCAGAAGATAAGTGGAAAAGTTTAAATGAGGATAGTAAAAAACCTTTATATAATAGATTTCAAAGTAATTTATGTCCGGGTTCTGTATTTAAACCATTTACAGCGGCTATAGGATTAGATGTTAATTCAATTGATCCAGATGAGAATAAAAATATAAGTGGTCTTAAGTGGCAAAAGGATAGTAGTTGGGGAGGATATTTTGTAACAAGAGTAAAGGATTATGGTTTAAATACTAATTTACTAAATGCTTTAATTTATTCTGATAATATTTATTTTGCTCAATCTGCTGTTAATATAGGGAAAGATGTTTTTGCAGATAACTTAAAAAAATTAGGATTAGGAGAAAGTATTCCATTTGAATATGGTATGTCAAAATCACAATTTGCTATAGATGGAGAAATAAAAACAGATATACAATTGGCTGATAGTGGATATGGACAAGGAGAAATATTACTTAATCCTCTTCAGTTAGCATCTATGTATACATTGTTTTTAAACGATGGAAATATGTTAAAACCATCTCTTGAATATAAAGAAAAAGTTGAACCAAGTATTTGGAAAAATAATGTAATTTCAAAGAAATCAGCTGATATTGTTTTAAATGATTTGATTCAAGTTGTAGATAATCCTAATGGGACAGGACATGGAGCACATATTGATGGATTAAGTATAGCAGGAAAAACTGGTACAGCTGAAATAAAACTTACTCAAGATGATACTAAGGGTACAGAATTAGGATGGTTTACAGCAATGACAACTAATAGAAATGAGAATAATTTATTGGTAGTAGCAATGGTAGAGGATGCTAAAGAAAAAGGTGGTAGCCACTATGTTGTTCCTAAGGTGAAAAAAGTTTTTGAAACTCTTAAGTAATATTTAATAACTTTTAAAAACTAATAAGACTTCATGTTTTATTAGTTTTTATTATTTTATAGTATATAAAACTTAAATACTTTAAATCTATAGGAGGAAAAAATTATATGATAAGAAAAGCAACGTATAGTGACTTAGATAATATAATGGAAATTATTAAGGAAACAGTAGAAGAAATGAAGTCCTATAATAATAATCAATGGGATGAAAGTTATCCTAAAGTTGAAGATTTTATACTAGACATAGAAAATGAAGAGTTGTATGTTCATGACTCAAAGGGAGAAATACAAGGTTTTGTATGTGTTAATTATATAGAACCAGTTGAATACAAAGATTTAGAGTGGTCATCAGAGAAAAACTTTATGGTAATACATAGGATGGCTGTTAGTAAAAAGGTTAGAAATAAGGGTATAGGTAAAAAGTTAATGGAATTTGCAGAAAGACTATCACAAAGTAATAATATAAACTTTTTAAAAACTGATACTAATTCCGTAAATATAAAAATGAACTCATTATTTAAAAAATGTGGATTTAACTTTGTTGGTGAAATTAAGTTTCTAGGAAAAGAATCACCATTTTATTGTTATGAAAAATTATTTTAGGCACATAAAAGAAAATAGACTAGCATACCGACTTGTTTTTTTTTGAATGTGCCTTAATAGAGGACTATAGGCTTCTATTATTGAAATTATAGCACTTGTTATAAAACAAGTAATAACAAGTGCTGTAATTTTGGCAATTACAAAAGAGTTTAAAGTGTTTTTAGTGAGGAGATACCAGTTTTAATCCGATAATGCCTATTACTATAAATCCAATACAAATTAATCTGATTAAATCTATTGGCTCTTTAAAAAGAATTACCCCTAAAATAACTGTACCTACAGTACCAATGCCAGTCCAAATTGCATAAGCAGTTCCTAAAGGAAGTTCCTTTAAAGATAAGGATAAGAAGTAGAAACTTGCAATCATACCTATTATGGTAAATATGCTTGGAATAAATTTAGTGAATCCTTCTGAAAACTTTATACCAATTGCCCAACATACCTCTAAAAGGCCTGCAATAACTAAAAATAACCATTTCATATTTTTTCACTCCTTTTTATATCTTGTCTAATAAGTATTATGGTTTGTAGTAGAAAATTTAATACTTTAGGTCTTTAAGAGCTTTAAATGATAGGAAAGCAAAAAAAGCCTAAGAAATATAATGAAATATCTCCCAGGCTTTTGTCCTTCCGTGTACACAGTAAAAACTGTGGGCTTTATCTTGGACCAGACTAATTAAGTAAATAATTACGGAACCCTATAAAACTCTAAAATATAAAATTTTTGATATAATTATTATTTATATCAAATCATGTTGTAAAAGTCAATAATATATTTTAGACAGCATAATAATTATAAATTTGATTAAATTAATGTAAGAGCAAGTTTAGAAGTTAAATAATATATTTTAAATAAATCCTAAAAATCATGTAATCATTATCATTGGAAAATCAAATAGTAAACACAAAACATATATAAATAATCAATAGCTTGCATTAATAAGGTATTATGGACATTAAAAACATTATATGATAACATGAATAAAGTAAAAATGTTTACAAAAAACTAAATATTTGGACACTTTAAGTTAAAAAATAACATTAAATATACAGAGGAGGAACTCCAGTTATGAAGCTAAAACATATTTTGGGTTTAGTGCTAGTATCAGCTGTTATATTTGCAGGCTGTGGGACTAAATCACCAGAAAAGGAAGCAGAAAAATTACCCACTATAGAGACTAAAACTATATCAACAACTGAATTAAGTGATAATATTGGAAAAGCAGATTGGATGGTTGTAGATACTAGAAGTAATGATGAGTATAATGGATGGTCCAAAGAAGAATATAGAGGTGGACACATAAAGGGAGCTACAGATTTTTCTTATAATTGGTTAAATGCTCAGGCTGAAAATAAAGAAGAAAGATTAGAAAAGGCCCTTAAGGAAAAAGGATTTGAAAAAGACAAAAATATAGTTTTATATGATTCTAATGAAGAAAATGCAAAAAAGGTTGCAGCATATTTGGATAAGCAAGGATATAAAAATTTATATACTTACAATGTAGCTGATTGGGCAAAGGATGAAAGCCTACCAATGGAGAGTTATGAAAATTATGAAATGATAGTTCCAGCTTGGTGGATAAATGATGTTATAAACGATAAAAAGCCAGAAACTTACACTAACAATAATTTTAAGGTAATAGAAGTAAGCTGGGGTGAGGATTCACCATCATATAATGAAGGTCATATACCGGGTGCAGTACATATGAATACGGATGATCTTGAATCAGCACCTATATGGAATAGAAAATCTGATGCAGATTTAGAAAAAATGGCAATGGATTATGGTATAGATGTAAATACAACTATAATACTTTATGGAGAAAATCCAATGGCTTCATATAGAGCAGCTGCTATATTGAAATATATGGGAGTTAAGGATATAAGAGTTCTTAATGGTGGATATAATGCTTGGAAGAATGCTGGATTTAAAGCAGAAACTAAAAAAAATGAAAAACAACCAGTTGAATCATTTAAAGCAACTGTTCCAGTTAATAAAGATTATATAATTGATATAGATAAGGCTAAGGAATATTTAGCAAATGATTCAAAAGACACATTAGTAGATATAAGAACTTGGGAAGAATATATAGGAGAAACTCCAGGCTATAAAGATATAGATATAGCTGGAAGACCACCAAAAGCATTATGGGGAAAAGCAGGTACAAACACTCAAAATCTTGATGACTACAGAAATGTAGATGACACTATGAAAAATGCTAATGATATACTAAATATGTGGAAAGAGCAGGGTATAACACCAGATAAAAATCTAGCTTTCTACTGTGGAACAGGTTGGAGAGCAGCTGAAGTTTTATGGTATTCAGAGGCAATGGGACTTAAAAAAGTTTCATTATATGATGGTGGATGGTATGAATGGATAGCTGATCCTTCTAATCCTATAGAAAAGGGAGAGCCTAAGTAGGGGAAAAAATGAAGAGAATTTTAAATATAATTATTTATATATTAAATTTAATATTATTAGTGACTCCAGTAGTCCTGGAAAAATTGTCTAAAACCAAGATGGGAGTTCATAGATATGTTATAGCTAAGAATATAAAGATCCAGGGAATGTTAAATGTAAATTTCTTAAAACTTATATTTATTGCATCTATAGTAACAGGGTTAATTCTTTTATTGTATAAGAATAGAAAATATAAAAAGATAAGTGTATTAATGATAATGATTTTAGGCGTTATTGGTACAGTATTTACATTTGATGATTTTAATTTAAAGTCATATTATTTCTTTTTACTAGCTATATGTATCAACATTATTCTTGGTTATATAAATTTAATCTTATCAAAGATAAAAAAATAAGCTTAAATAAATATTAAATTCGTTTAAGTTATAAAAGGATTCATCTTAAATTGCAATAAATTACTTTTAAGATGAATCCTTTTTATATTGGAATTTAACCATATAAAGTTTTTTATACTTTACAATACTTTGTACAGTTAGCTAATTTATGTTGTTGGAACCTCACTTTATATGAATTGCTATTATTAGATAAACATTCTCATAATAATAAAATTATCTAATGAAAATGTAATGATAAGCGTTAGATAGTATTTAGTAACAAGTTAGTGATGTTTTCTTTACTTTATTCAAAAAAGATTGAAATTAAATTTTATATTTTTATAATAAGGGATTACCTAAAGAAAAGAGAGGTCTAAGCATTAACAAACTATCTGGCGAACATTAATCATTCTTGTTATAAAAAACATTGAGAGCGTAAAGAATTCCAATCTGTTCGAAGCGAAGCAAGTTATTGGAATTTAGTCATATAAAGTTTTTTATACTTTATATGAATTGTTATTGTTGGATGAACATTCTTATAATAATAAAATTATCTAATGAAAATAAAATGATAAGCGTTAGATAGTATTTAGTTACAAGTTGAAAGTAAAAAGTGACAAGTTAGTGATGTTTTCTTCACTTTATTCAAAAAAGATTGAAATTAAATTTTATATTTTTATATAAGAGATTACCTAAAGAAAAGAGAGGTCTAAGCATTAACAAACTATCTGGCGAACATTAATCATTCTTGTTATAAAAAACATTGAGGGCGTAAAGAATTCCAATCTGTTCGAAGCGAAGCAAGTTATTGGAATTTAGTCATCAATGATTTTTTATAACTTAGAATGATATGTGTAGCCAGTGAGTTTGTGGTGCTTAGACCTCTCTTTTCGGGTTAGGTGAATTTATTTATAAATTTAAATCTCTTCTAGGTATTTTAAATTTTATAGTTTTTTCTATTTCATCTAGAAGTTTTGAATCTTTTGGATCTACAAATAAACAAGTGTATCCTTCTTCTCCAGCTCTACCAGTTCTACCAATACGATGTATGTAAGCTTCTACACTTTCGGGAATATCGTAGTTATATATATGACCAACGCCACTTACATCTAATCCTCTAGAGGCAACATCTGTAGCTATCAAATACTGAATATCAGCATTTCTAAATGACTTCATTATTCTTTCACGTTTTGATTGAAGAACATCACTATGAAGTTTTTGACAATTATATCCACGCTGGTGTAGAGCAACTTCAAGATTATCGGCTCTTCTTTTAGTTCTACAGAATATAATAGCCATAAATGGATTATCTTTATCTAAAACAGCACATAAAGAATCTTGTTTACGTCTATCAGTAGTTTCTACAACTTCCTGTCTAATATTTTCAAGGGTAACCTCTTGTTTTTTTACTGTAACCATTAAAGGATCAACCATATATCTATAAGCTAATTTTTTTACTTGTGGATTCATAGTTGCAGAAAAACATAGGGTCTGTCGTTTTTTGCATGTTGATTTTAGTATAGTTTCAACCTCATTTTTAAATCCCATTAATAACATTTGATCTGCTTCATCTAATACTAAAGTTTTTAGCTTAGAAAGATCTA
This sequence comes from Clostridium frigidicarnis, assembly GCF_900111985.1. Lineage (GTDB taxonomy): Bacteria > Bacillota > Clostridia > Clostridiales > Clostridiaceae > Clostridium_Z > Clostridium_Z frigidicarnis. The sequence continues at coordinate 24,524 of NZ_FOKI01000007.1, read as the reverse complement.
TTGTTTTTCTATCAATATGATCTAAAAGTCTACCAGGAGTTGCAATTATTAAATGAATATTTCCTTTTAATTTTTTTAACTGAGATCCTATATCTTTACCACCGTATGCAGCTAATATATTTATATCCTTAGCTTCTTTAAGTTTCATAGCTTCTTCAGTTATTTGAATAGCAAGTTCTCTTGTAGGGGATATAATTAATCCTTGAACTGAATTTATATTTGGTGATATATTTTCAAACATAGGAAGCAAAAAGGCAAGGGTCTTTCCAGTACCAGTTTGTGCTTCAGCTATAACATCTTTACCTTGTTTAATAGATAAAATACTTTGTTCTTGTATAGGGGTTGGGCTAGTTATACTAGATTTTTTTAATATATTTACTATATCTTGGCTAATTCCTAATTCTTTAAAATTCATTGTTTATTACCTTTCGTTATTCATGTTTATTTTTAAAATCAATTAATAATATCATATTATTGCAATTAATACTAATTATAAGTATTGATATTTAAAAGCCATTATAAGTTTCTATGTTTAAGATTATGGATTTTAACATTTATAGCAACAATATATTATTATAAATATTACTCCCTAGGATAAAACATATATGTAATGTGTGATATTATAGGATATAAGCCCATAGTCTATGATATGAACTAATATCACTTCCTTGTCTGACACAAAATATACATGGCATCTTTGACTTTTTATTTTCTTTCATGTGCCTAAGTTATGAATAAAGGTAGGATTGGTTTCAATAAAATGGAATAATAGCATCTATATTCTACTTATTAAAAGTAGATTATTTTGATATAATTATAGAACAAACCTTTATTCAGACGAAACAGAAAAACTTTTAAATGTGTAATTTATCGTAGAAAATAAATTCAAATTCAAAAAATATAAAAAAGTTGACAAAAGTATTATAAATATATATAATCATTTATATCATAGTAAGTTGATAGGAATTATAAGAATAAAACACATTGAGTAGGGAAAGTAAATTATTGTATTCATTACAGAGAAAGGTTCATTGCTGAGAGAGCCTGTGAAAAAGATAATTGAAGTGCTCCTATGAGTGGAAAAGCCGAACTATCTTAGTAGGTTTTTACGGGATCTCCCGTTATAGAGATAGGGTATATTGTACCTAAAAAAGATGAGTATATTCATATACTTAATTAGAGTGGAACCGCGGAAGTTTAACCTTCTGCCTCTGAAAAATTTCAGAGGCAGAAGGTTTTTTTGTTTTTCCTGGCCGGGAATAAAAACTTATTGTAAAAATCCAAACTATTAAATATATAGATGTAATCATACAAGCATAGTTTTACTATATTATAAATTTTACTAAACAAAAATGGAGGAATAAAAATGAATATAAGTTTAAATATAATTTTACCAATAGTCATATCAATATTTTTTATAGGAGTTATATACTTTTTAGAAGAAAAAGAGTTTAATTTTTCATTAAGAGTTTTGGCAGGTTTAGGTCTAGGAATATTATTAGGAATAATTTTTGGAAAAGATGCGTTAATAATAGAACCTCTAGGTAAAGCGTATGTAGCTTTCATTAAAATGCTTGTTATACCACTAGTTATGATATCATTAATTGCAAGTATAACAAATTTACAAGATACGAAACAGTTAAAAACTATAGGAATAAAGGCAATTTCATTATTATTAATAACTACAGGAATAGCAGCGATAATAGGAATAATAATAGGAAATGTATTTAATGTTGGAAATGGAATGACATTTGTAGCTAGTGAAGGATTTAAGGCAAGAGAAATACCAACCTTTAGTAAGGTGTTTATGGACATGCTGCCAACAAATCCAATATCAGCAATGGCAGAAGGTAAAGTAATACCAGTTACTATCTTTGCATTATTTATATCAGTTGCAATGTTAATAGAAGAGAAAAGAAATCCTGAGAGAATAAAACCAATAAAAGATTTAGTTAATGGATTAAATACTGTACTTATTAGAGTAACAAAAATCATATTAAGATTTACTCCTTATGGTGTTTTTGCATTAATGGCATCTGTATCAGCAAACAATGGAATAAGTACTTTAATACCTCTTGGAACATTTATATTAGCAGTGTATATAGCATGTTTAATACAAATATTAGGAGTTTATACTACACTAATAGCTACAATAGGTAAAAGAAATCCTATTAAGTTCTTTAAAGAAATCTACCCAGCACAAGTAGTAGCTTTTACAACTCAAAGTAGTTATGGAGCATTACCTGTAACAATTAAAAGTCTAGTTGAGAATGCAAAAATCCCTAACAGCATAGCAACATTTGTTGCATCAATGGGATCAACAATTGGTATGAATGGATGTGGGGGAATATATCCAGCAATTGTATCAATATTTGTAGCAAATATTTTTGGAATAGAACTTACTTTTGCTCATTATGTACTACTAGTAATAACTACAATAATAGGATCTATAGGTATTGCAGGAGTTCCAGGGGCAGCTACAATATCAACAACAGTAGTTTTAACTAGCCTAGGCCTACCCATAGAAGGAATGGCAATGGTTTTGGGTGTAGATGCAATAATAGATATGATTAGAACAATGACTAACGTTACAGGATCATCAGTAGTAGCATTACTTGTAAGTAGTACTACTGATAATAAAGAGGAAGAAAAAACTGTGGTAGCTTAGTTTTAATCATTATTTTGGTTCTATATAAGATATGATATAATAAATAAAAATAATAAAACCATACACTAAAATTTAGTGTATGGTTTTACTAGCTTTAGGGGGAGTTTATATGTGTTTTGATAAGGAAGCTGCTGAATGGGATACTAATTATAGAATTAATAGAGCTAAAAAAATAGCGGAAGAAATAAGTTCATATTTAGATGGAAATAATATAAGTAGAGCAATGGAATTTGGGTGTGGAACAGGATTAATATCCTTTAATTTACAGGAGGAATTTGAAGAAATTCTATTGATAGATTTATCTAAAGGTATGATTGAAGAAACAAAAAAGAAGATAAAAAACCAAAATATAAAAAATATGAAAACATTAGTAAAAGATGTACTAGATATAGAAGGTGAAAACAAATACGATGTTATTTACACATCTATGGTTTTGCATCACATATTAAATTTAAAAGATGTTTTATATAAATTAAGTAAATTATTAAAACCTAATGGTAAGTTAATAATAGTTGAATTATCAAAGGATGATGGAACATTTCATAGTTTAGATGAAGATTTTAATGGGTATAATGGATTTGAAATTAAAGACTTACAAGACTTATTGAAAGATGTTGGGCTTATAAATATAAAAGGAAGAACTTTTTACCATAGCAAAAAGCAAATTAATGATAAATATCATGAGTATAGTTTATTTAGTATTTGTGTAAATAAACAAAAGGCTTAAAATACTATTAAATTAGTTATAATAAAAAATAATTATATAGGTTAACAAAAGAGGATGTGAAAAATTGATAGAAAGAGTAAAATTGGATAAAAAGTACATAAGATATGGATTATATGTAGTAATAGTTGGGTTATTGTTATTTTTAGGTTATAGGATTATAAATAATGGAGAATTAATTTTAAGTTCTATTGGTAAATATGTAGGGAGATTTTTTAGAATAATAGCTCCAGTGTTTTATGGGTTTATAGTATCTTACTTATTGTTTAGACCTGTTGTATTTATACAAAGTGTGTTGGGGAGTATTTATACTAAGATAAGTAAAAGAGCGGCGTCAGAAAATATAGAAAACGGATTTAGAATAATTAGTATAGTATCAATCTTTGCAGTAATAATATATGTTGCAGTAATAACGATTAATTTTATTGTACCGCCAATAGTTGAGAATATTGAAATCCTTCTTAGTAGATTGCCAGAGTTTAATAATCAGATATCCACGTGGGTTGAAGATATAGTAGAAAAATTAAATGAAAACAATATTGATATATCAAATACAGGGAACTTAACTTCAACAATAATAAATAATCTATCTTTAATAAGTAATAGTGTATTGAGCTTTATTGCAACAAGCATATCTCAAATAAGCTCATTTGTTCTAGATTTTGTTTTAACTGTTATACTAACATTCTATTTTCTTAAAGATAAGGAAAGTCTTTTTCATAACTTTAGAGGTTTTAGAGATGTAGTTATGCCAGGAAAAGTTGGAAAAGCAATAACTATATTTTTAAAAGATTTAGATGAAATTGTAGGGAAATTTTTAGTGGCAGAAATATTAGATTCTATCATAGTAGGAATAGTGTCTACAATATTGCTTTTACTTATAAATCATCCATTTGCTATTTTAATAGGATGTGTAGCAGGTTTTGCTAATATAATCCCATATATAGGTCCATTAATTGGAGCAGCATTGGCATTGGGTTTAGGCATGTTTAGCAGTTGGAGTTTAGGAATAACAGGAGCAGTGTTATTACTTTTATATCAACAAGTTGATGGGAATTTTGTTCAACCTAAAATAGTTGGAGATAAAATAGGTCTTACTCCAGTATGGATATTGATAGTGGTATTGATTGGAGGAAGTTATTTTGGAGCTTTAGGTATGATTTTATCTATGCCAATAGCTGGGTTAATAAAAATATATTTTAATAGATATGCTCAATGGAAAAAAAATAAAAATATATAGACAAAAGATAGTAGAAGTTCACTATGTATATTAGTAGATTTTTATTATATTCATCTTGTATAAAAATAAAAAAATATGAAGGATTAGATAGAATATGGAATATATACAGGCAAAAACAATAGTTTCACAATATATTGAAAATAACTCATGGTTCGGGCTTAACTATAACATGAATATATATAAAGGTTGTTGCCATGGTTGTATTTATTGTGACTCAAGAAGCCAGTGTTATGGAATAATAGATTTTGATAGAGTAAGGGCAAAGGATAATGCAATTGATATAATAGCTAAAGAACTAAGAAAGAAAAGAAGAAAGGGGGTTATAGGTACTGGAGCAATGAGTGATCCTTATAATCCACTAGAAAAACAATTAAGATTGACTAGAAAAGCTTTAGAACAGGTGAATCTTTTTAATTTTGGAATTTCTATCGCTACAAAAAGCCCTTTAATAACTAGAGATATAGATATATTAAAAAAAATAAATACTCATTCACCAACATTAGTTAAAATCACTATTACAACATTTGATGATGATTTGTGCAAAAAAATAGAGACTAATGTAGCTGCTTCAAGTGAGCGCTTTAAAGCAATTAAGAAATTAACCGACAATGGAATATATACAGGAATACTACTTATGCCAATATTACCATTTATAAATGATAATGAAGATAATATAAGAAATATAGTAAGAAAAGCACATGAATGTGGAGCAAAATTTATATTTTCATATGGTATGGGGGTTACATTGAGACAGAATCAAAGAGAATATTATTATGAAAACATAATGAAAATATTCCCTGAAAAAAAACTTGTAAAAAAATATATTGAAACTTACGGTGAAAGATATGAATATCCTTCTATAAATTCAAAAAAGCTTAGAGGGTTGTTTGAAAAAGAGTGTGAAAAATATGGTATCTTATATAAGATGAGTGATATTATCAATTCTTACAAAAGAGGATATGAGAAAGAGCAAATAAGCTGGTTTTAGGATTTAATATGGAAGCTAGTAATATTTTATAGTTTAGAGGTTGGTTTAATTATGAGAATTATGACATTTAATTTAAGATGTGATTTAATTTTAGATTTTAACAATAGATGGTACAAAAGAAAAGATATTGTGTACAAAATAATTAATGATTATAACTGTGATGTAATAGGAACCCAAGAAGTTACAAATGACATGTTTAAAGATCTTTCAGAGAATTTTGATCAATATAATATTATTGGTAAATCAAGAAGTAAAAAATTATTTGAGGAAAGAACAGATATACTTATAAATAAAAAGCATAAGATTATAGAAGATAAAACATTTTGGTTATCTGGAAATCCTGATAAACAAGGTAGGTCAATATGGTACTCTATTTTTCCGAGAATATGTACTACAGCTTTAGTTGAACTAGAAAATAAAAAAAAAATAAGAATTTATAATACCCATTTGGATTGTTTTTTTGCAAAAGCAAGAGAATATGAGTTAAAGAAAATTGGAGAATTTATAAAAATACAAGATGAAAAAGAAAACATACCAATTATAGTAATGGGGGATTTTAATGCTCAACCTAATACTAAATTAATAAAAGATTTTTCAACAAATAAAATAAATAATAAGAGATTTATGGCTGTACAGGGTTTTAATAAAAATTTGTATAGTAAGTCAACAATGAGCAATTTTAAGGGAAATGAGAATGGAGCTCATATAGATTATATATTCGTATCAGAAGATATAGAAATAGAAAATGTAGAAATAGTTAATTATAATATAGATGGTAGATATCCATCAGATCATTATCCATTAGTAGCTGATGTGAAAATAAAGTAAATTATTTAATTGTATCAGTTTATGACATGATGTGATTTATAAAGAATTTATCTGTATTTTATGGAGGGGGATTTATGAACAAAGTAGTATCGGTTATATATAAATCAAAATATGGTAGCACAAAAAAGTATGCAGAGTGGATAGCAAATGAAGTGAATGCAGACTTGTTTGAATGTTCAGAAATTGAAAAAATATCAAATTATGACACCATAGTTTTTGGTGGTGGGCTTTATGCAAGTGGCATTAATGGTATAGAGTTTATTACTAAAAACTTTGAAATTCTAAAAAATAAAAATATTATTGTTTTCACAGTAGGACTTGCTTCAACTGATGACAAAGATGTTTTTAAAACAATTATTGAAAAAAATTGTACAGAAGAAATGCGTAGAAAGATACAATTTTTTCATATGCGTGGTGGAATTGATTACAAAAGATTAAGCTTTTTGCATAAAGCAATGATGGCTATGCTTAAAACAATGGTGTCCAAGAAAAAAACAGAGGAATTGTCTGAAGATGATAAAATGATGTTAGCCACATATGGAGACAAGGTTGACTTTACGGATATAAAAACAATAGAACCTTTGGTAGTATATATTGAAAATATTATAAAATAGGGTTTATTAATGATTTCATAATTAACATAGTATAGATAAACAGGTAGTTCTAAAGTGAACTACCTGTTTTTGGGTTATAGATCCAATAGAACCTAATTTAAAAGAATAATTACATAAAAAAGAAATTTTATCTTTCAAAACTATTGACATTAGTTTTGGTAAATGATAATATCTAATCAAATATAAATGATAATCAATATCAATTAAGGGGGAAGTAATAATGAAATTAATTTATTGGAGTGGTACAGGTAACACAGAGGAAATGGCAAACCTTATAGAAAAGGGAATAAAAGAAGTAGGAAAAGGAGTAGAAATACTTAAAGTTGGGGATACTAATGTTGAAACATTAAAGGATGAAAAAATTTTAATATTAGGTTGCCCATCTATGGGAAGTGAAGTACTAGAAGAATGTGAATTTGAACCTTTTATAGAGTCAATTGAGGGAAGTTTAAAAGGTAAAACAGTAGCTTTATTTGGCTCTTATGGATGGGGCGATGGTGAATGGATGAGAAATTGGGAAGAGAGAATGAGTGATAATGGAGCAAAAGTTATCTTAGAACCATTAATAGTTAATAATGCACCAGAGGGTGATGATGTAGATAAATGTATAAGTTATGGAAAAGAAATAGCATCAATTAATATTTAGATTTAGGAGGAGTAGCTGATGAAGGACAAGTGTGTATACTTTTTTAATATATTGAATGAATTAGAGGACAAGGAGTATTTTGAGAACTTTATGTTATATAATTTATCACTTGTTACTTCCAAAATTAAACCATCAGCTACTGTTAACTTAACAAAGGAAAACAGAAATCTATATAAATTATGGCTTGTTTACGGAGAAAATTTTCTTAACAATGAAGATTTAGATTATGTTTTGCTTAGAAAAAGTGAAAATTCTATAGTAGTACTTATATATAATAGACAAGTACTTTCCACATATTTAAATAAGATAGATAACTTGATGTTTTTGGAGAAGATAGGATACAATACTAATTGTAGTCTAGAACAAGCATTAAATAAGCTGCAAGAAAGATATAATATTTATAATTGTCCACATGAATTAGGAGTATTCTTAGGATACCCACTAGATGATGTAATAGATTTTATGGAGTGTAGCAATAAAAAATGTATAATGTGTGGGTACTGGAAAGTATATAATAATCAAGAAAGAGCAACAGAAACGTTTAAACTTTATGATGAAGTAAGACAATACACTCTTGAAAAAATATTAATAGGATTGTGCTAAATAGCATGTTTAAATGTATTAAGTATAAAATTTTCTAATGAAGATGGAATGATAAGTGTTAGTAAACTTTTAAAAATAATTATCTAAAGAAAAGTGAGTGGGCATAAGCATTAACAAACTATATAGCGAACATTAATCATTCTTGTTATAAAAAAACATTGATGGCGTTAAGAATTCCAATTGTTTGAGCTTGGTGAGTTATTGGAATTTAGCCATCAGTGTTTTTTTATAACTTAGAATGATATGTGCAGCTAGCTAGTTTGTGTTGCTTATGCCCACTCACTTTTAAGTGTGATGATTTTCTTATTATTAAGCGTTAACAATAGCTAAAAGAGTTTCAGGTTCAGTTATAAGAGTTATACCATCAGGTATACTGATATCTTTAGCTAATATTTTATCTTCAAAATTCATTTGAGAAACGTTAATTTCAATATATTCTGGTATTTTTTCTACTTCTCCTTGGAATTCAAGGCTTGGAGTATAATTTTCTAAAACTAATCTTTTAAGTTCTAAATTTTCTTGACCTAAATATTTTACTGGAATTTTCATTTTTATTACTTCATTGTCTTTTACATATTGAAAATCAATATGTATTATTTCACCACAATGATTTTGTTGAATATCTTTTACTACACAGTTTCTAAGTTCATCATCAACATTTAATGGAATTATTGAACCTTTTGAATTAGATGTTAACAATTTTGTTAACTTTCCATTATCAATTTGAACAGGTATAGATTTGTCAAGAAACTCTCCATAAATAATACCGGGAACTTGTCCAGTTTTTCTTAAAAACCTTGCTTTATTATTTAATGAACGTTTATTTATTTTAAATGCTAATTGTGTCATACTAAATACCTCACTTATTTTTAAAATTAGAGTTATTAAGCTCTACAGTAGTTAAGACGCTACATATTAGGACTAATCAACCTTGCTATAGAGCTAAAGGTGAAGCTCCCCCATATGCATCAACCTCCTTAGGTGTTATGTAAATATTATAACATATTTAGTGGAAATGGTCATCCTTTTATGTATAATATAAGAAATAATAGGAGGTAATTTACAATTAATTACTTATAAGTCTTTTAGTTGCATATATTTTACATGTTTAATATATAAGGCACATGAAAGAAAATAACAAGTCAAATATACCAGCATACTGACTTGTTATTTTTGGGAATGTGCCTAAATAAAATAATAAGTTGTAAATCCTTAGAATATATATAATGAATATTTTTAAAATAAGATTATGTGAGAATAACAATAAATGAATATAAATATTTTATATAAAAAATGCTACATAATATAAATATGTAGCATTTTAGGTACAATGAAATATATAAGGTTTTAATTAGTTAGAAGGAATTGAAGTAGTTTCAGTAACTTTTGGTTGTTTTCTTAATATAACAAGGAATATTATTCCTAATATTAGAAGGCCTAATCCACCAATTATTCCTGTAGGAGCAGGACCTATAAATTCATTAGGAGTTTTATTCATAAAGAAAAGTCCTACAGATGCAAAACCATTTAGTGCACCATGTCCAATTGCTGAAGGTAAAGCACTTTTGGTTTTCAAAGAAATATAAGATAAAAAGGCACAAACGATTATGCAAAATAATATCATTGCAAAGATTCCACCAAAAGGTGCAAACTTATAATCTAAACCATAATTATGACCCATGGCAATCATAGGAGCATGCCATATTCCCCATATTACTCCTGTTATTATAGTTGATACAAAAGGTGTATACTTTTCACATAGTTTAGGTAATAAATATCCTCTCCACCCTAATTCTTCTCCAAGACAAGGAATAAGATTTAATATTGGAGAGAGAAATATGGCTGTAACAATTTGAGTTAATAAAAGACTACGTAACTGAGCATCATTTGGCACAATTTTTCCCATAGAAGCTAATTGCTCTTTTGTAGCATTAATAGTGAATGTCATATTACTATCAAAATTAGATGGATTTAGTAGAAAGTAAAGAACAACACCAAAAGATATAGCTATAATAGGAGCTAACCAAGCTATTAAATAATATTTTATATTACCTTTAAAGTTTGGTTTTATTCTTAAGTCTTTAAATCCTTCCTTAGTAATGCCACGTGTAACAAATACAGAAGTGGCAGGTATAAACATACACCCAACAAATATTAAGTGAGTATATCGACTAGATTCTGGTCCAATATACATTAGTATAAAACACATACTCCAAGTTATTATAAATGTAATAATAAGAAATATATTAACTCGTTTCATATAAATACCTTACCTTTCCTTTAAAACTGTTATATATATACTATAACAAGTATTACTTTTATTTTCAACCATTTAATGTTAAAATACAGAAAATATACAAATAGTTGTTTGGTATTTTAATATAAAAATACTTATTAAAAAATGATTATGCGTAAATATAAAATATTACAAATATAAATACTTTGTTAATCTTAAAATTTATGTCAATAAAAGTCATAAATTTACCGATAATAAGGAATTTTACTTGTTAAAAAATTTGAGAAAGTTTATAATAAATAGGAAAGTTCTACAGTGGATAAAGAGTAACTAGAGGTGAAATGATGATTCAATTAGTGGGGATATCAAAGAATATCAGTTTGGATATTAGAGAAAATTTCTCTATAAGACAAAATGATTATGAGAGAAAAATAAAAGGGCTTTTAGAATTTTTTGAAGAGGCTGTCATTATAAGTACATGTAACAGAACAGAGATTTATTTTACAAATAATGAAATAAATAATTGTACTTTAAATAAGGTATTTGCAGCATTAGAATGGGATTTAGATTTGAAAAAACACGTATTTCACATTGGTGGAAAAAGAGCTAAAGAGCATATTGTAGAACTTGCTAGTGGTTTTCATTCTAAAATACTTGGAGAAGATCAAATACTTGGACAAATAAAAAATGCTTACGAAGAATCAATAAAAGTTAATACTAAGAGGGGGCCTCTTCAAAGAATTTTTCAAGTAGCAATAACTTGTGGAAAGGAATTTAGAACTTTAGCTAAGCTTTATGAAATTCCAGTATCGTCAGCATCTATTTCTGTAAATCAGGCATTAAGTAAGGGTGCAAAAAGATTTATGGTTATCGGATATGGAGATGTTGGGAGTTTAGCAACCAAATATATCTTATCTCATAATATAGATAAACTATATATTGTAGTAAGAAATTCATTGAAAGTTCATGACTTTGAGGATAAAAGAGTTGAAGTTGTACCCTTTGAGGAGAAGAATAAAAAATTAAATGATGTTGAATGTATAATAAGTTGTACATCAGCACCTCATACTGTAATAAGAATTGATGATATAGATAAGGATTACAATTGTCTTATATTTGATTTAGCTATTCCTAGAGATGTAGATGATACCATAGCACATTATCAAGGTATAGATTTATACAATATAGATGATTTGACTCTTTTAGATGATGAAAATAAAAAAATGAGAAAAAAGAGAATGGATGAATATAAGTGGGTAATAGATAAACATTTAGAAGAATTTGAGGTTTGGAAGAGTGTTAAAGAGTTATCTCCGACTATACAAAAGCTAAAAAAATGCGGACATAATGTAAGTGAAGATAGAATAATTAGTTTTAATAATAAAAGTACAGAAGAAAATTACAAGCAAATAGGTGAAAAAATGATAAAGAGTACAGCGGACTATTTTATAAATAGAGCAATAGATGTGCTAAAAGAAGAAAAACTCACAGGGGATATAGGTCAATGTGAGAGAATATTAGAAAAAGTATTTTTGAATTTTCAACAGTCTTAAATTATAAAAATTTAAATAGATAATATTTATTATTTAGAAAAGGGGTAAATTTATGAATAACTTAGACATTTTAAATGAATCTAAAAAATATATGCCAGGTGGTGTAAATTCACCAGTTAGAGTTTTTAATGGAATAGATGCTAATCCTCCTATAATAAAAAAAGGTAAAGGTGTTTCTATATGGGATGAAGAAGGAAATGAATACATAGACTTCGTATTAGCTTGGGGTCCTATGATACTTGGACATTGTAATGACAAGGTAGTTAAAGCTATAGAAGAAGTGTCAAGAGAGGCATTAGCTTTTGGTGCACCGACTAAATTGGAATTAGAATTAAGTAAGATAATGTGTGAAACATTAGATTATGTAGATATGATAAGAATGGTAAACTCAGGTACAGAAGCTACTATGAGTGCTGTAAAACTTGCAAGAGGATATACAAATAGAAATAAAATTGTGAAGTTCGGCGGATGTTACCATGGACATTTTGATGGATTCTTAGTTCAAGCAGGTTCTGGGGTTCTTACTGCAGGTATACCAGGAAGTGCAGGAGTGCCAGAAAGTAGTATAGAGAATACTTTAGTAGCTGTATATAATTCTATAGAAAGTATAGAAGAAGTATTTAAAGCTCATGGTAAGGATATTGCAGCTGTAATTATAGAACCTATAGCAGGTAATATGGGGGTTGTACCATCTAATAAAGAGTTTTTACAAAGACTTAGAGAGTTATGTACTGAATATGGTACTCTTTTAATATTAGATGAGGTTATGAGTGGATTTAGAGTAGCATATAAGGGTGCAGCATCTTTATATGGAGTAGAGCCTGATTTAGTAACTTATGCAAAAATTATGGGTGGAGGATTACCATGTGGAGCTTATGGCGGTAAGAAAGAAATAATGGAAAAACTTTCACCTTTAGGACCAGTATACCAGGCAGGAACCATGTCAGGAAATCCAGTTGTTATGGCAGCAGGTGTAGCTACATTAAAAGAAATGCACGGAAATCCTAAATACTATGACCATATAGAAGAAGTTGGAGCATATCTACAAAAAGGTATTGAAGTTTTAAGTGAAAAATATAATGTTTCAATAAGAGTAAATAGAGTTGGTGGAATGATGACTATGTTCTTTACTTCAGCTTTAAAAGTAGAACAATACAAAGATGTTAGAACTTGTGATGAAGACTTATTTAAGAGATATTTTGTACACATGCTAAAAGAAGGATTTAATTTACCACCATCACAATATGAAAGTATGTTCTTAAGTACAGAACATAAGAAAGAACATATGGATAAATTCCTAAAAGCTTTAGAAAGTTTTTTAATAAAAGAAAGCAAATAACATAAATATAAAAATGGGCTGTATGTCAGAATGATTTAAATAATTATTCTAATACAGCTCTTTTTTACGTATATGAAATTATAGAAAAATTTAATCCTAAAATGCTGATAAAACCTATGGTTAAAGAGCTTTTGAATTGAGAATTTACAATTGTCAATTCTCAATTATAACGTGGCGTAGCCACTTTTGTTCTGTATAAGCTTATTATTAAAAGTAAAAATAAAATATTTTCTAATAGTTTAGTAAATGATAGTAAAGGTAATCAAGTGATTCTTACTTTTAGATGGGGTTTTGTAAAAAGGAATATTCACACAATTAAAGATTAGAAAAGCTTAGCTAGGCGTGTATTAGTGTTTATCTTCCACTTAAAAAGCATGTGTGCTAGTGATGATAGTATTAGGATAAAGTTATAAATATTACACAAGATATATATACGTGTTTTTTAGAAAGTGAGGGTGGAAAAAAATATGAGTTACATAAATTTTAAGGAAGAAAGAGCAGCTGCAAAGGAACAACTTAAAAAAAGAAAAGAAAATAATCATGAAATATCAAAAAATATGATAAAAAATAAGGAGTGTTCAAATGAGTTTAATGCAGATAACCAATATAGTTATAAGACTATTTGCAATGAACTTTTGGGGAAAAAGGGAATTGAAAATGAAAATGAATTTTTAGAGATAAAAAATAAAGATATAGTATGTTGTAGATTTATACAATGTAAGTTTAACAATGTAAAATTTAAGGATTGTAAGTTTATAGGATGTATATTTGATAAATGTGAATTTGGCGGAGGTGGAGTTTTATTTGAAAATTGTAGCTTTTTAAAGGAAGATAGTAGCATAAAACCATCCCTAAATAAGAAGGATAATTTTTCATGTTATTTTACTAAGTGTAATCTTTATGTAAAAATACTAGGATGTAATGCAGGTTTTATAATTTTTGAAGAGAGTGTATTTAATACATCTTCATTTGAGCAAAGTGATATGAGCAGCATAATAATAATACATAGTGAGTTAAATAGGACCACAATTATTGATTCTAATTTAAGCGGAATAAAGGTTTTAAATACATACATTGAAGATTTAGAATTTAGAGATAAACAAAAAAGTAAATTAGATGAAAAAAGTTTTTTTGATAAATTAGTAATAAGAAAGAAAACTAGAGATGAATATGAAGGAATATATACGATTTATGAAAACTTGGCAGATAAATTTAAGGAGAATAATCTTAATAATAATTTTGGAGAATATTATTACATATGTAAAACTGTGCAAAGCAAAACTTTAAAATTACTTCCTAGAATAGAATCATATTTATATTGGTTTACTTGTGGATATGGTGAACGCCCATGGTATGCCCTTATTTCTTCATTGGTGTTTGTAATGCTATTTGGGATAGCATATTTATTTACAGGACTTAATGTTGAAGGAGAACTAGTTAAGTATACATTAGGTACATTTAAAAGTATACCATTTGGTAATTTTATAAAGGATCTAGGAGATGGAATAAATTTGAGCGTAGGAGTATTTGGTGGGGTTGGATGGAGTAGTTCTGAACCTACATCAATGAGTTATATTTTAGAAAATGTAGAGGTTGTTGTTGGCGTTGTTATGATGGGAATTGGTATAGGAACTTTAGTTAGGAAAGTAGTAAGATAAATATATAAGTTATTAAGCCATGTCAAAATAATATAAATTTTAGACATGGCTATTTTTTTGAAAACCATAACATTTCTTCTTGACAATGATGTACGTACAGGTTAATATGTAAATATAGAACAAGCTGTACGTACAAGATAAAACAAAGGGAGGAACATAAAGTGGCGAAATATATTAAGGAAGCAAAAGAACTTTTAGAGTTCATAGGAGGAAAAGAAAATGTAAAAGCAGTTTCTCACTGTGCAACTCGTATGAGATTTGTGTTAAAAGATGATTTATTAGCTAATAAAGATAACATAGAAAAAATAAAGATAGTAAAGGGAACGTTTACTCAAGCGGGACAATTCCAAGTAATTGTGGGAAATAATGTTTCGGATTTTTATAATGATTTTGTACAAGTCACAGGAGTAGATGGAGTGAGTAAGGATAGTGCAAAAGATGCAGCAAAATCTAACATGACATTTATTCAAAGAGTTATGGCTAACTTAGCAGAGATATTTGCACCACTTATACCAGCTATAATAGTTGGAGGATTAATATTAGGTTTTAGAAATATTATTGGAGATATAAAGTTTTTTGAAGATGGAACAAAGTCTTTAATAGAAGTATCTCAGTTTTGGGCAGGTACACACAGTTTTCTATGGTTAATAGGAGAAGCTATATTTCACTTCTTACCTGTAGGAATTACATGGGCTGTGACTAGAAAAATGGGGACTACTCAAATATTAGGTATAGTTTTAGGTATTACATTAGTTTCACCTCAATTATTAAATGCTTATTCAGTAGCTGGTGGAGATGTTGCTCCTGTATGGGATTTCGGTTTTGCAAAGATTAATATGATTGGATATCAAGCACAGGTTATACCAGCAATATTAGCAGGATTTGTGCTAGTTTATCTTGAAAGATTAGCAAGAAAAATATCACCACCATCAATTTCAATGATAATGGTACCCTTCTTTGCATTAATACCAACAGTAATTTTAGCACATGTTGTATTAGGGCCAGTAGGTTGGGTAATAGGTTCATGGATATCAAAAGTAGTTTATATGGGATTAACATCAACTTTTGGATGGCTATTTGCAGGAGTATTTGGATTTGCATATGCACCATTAGTTATTACTGGATTACATCATATGACAAATGCAATAGATCTTCAACTTATGGCTGAATTTGGAGGAACATCTTTATGGCCAATGATTGCATTATCAAATATAGCTCAAGGATCAGCAGTATTAGCAATGGTATATTTAAACAGAAAAAATGAAGAAGAAAAGCAGGTATCAATACCAGCATGTATTTCAGCCTATTTAGGGGTTACGGAGCCAGCTTTGTTTGGTATTAATTTAAAATATGGTTTTCCATTCATATCAGGAATGATAGGTTCATCAATTGCAGCCATAATATCAGTTGCAAGCAATGTAATGGCTAATTCTATAGGAATAGGTGGAATCCCTGGAATATTATCAATCAAGCCTAGTAGTATGCTAATGTTTACAGTGGCAATGGTTGTAGCAATAGTAGTGCCATTTGTGTTAACTGTAATTTTAGGAAAGAAGAAACTTGGAAACATATAGATTTGGAATATGGAGAACCTTTTATAGTTGAAAATTGAAAGGTGAGAGTTGAAAGTGAAGGATGAAATCTTTTTATGAAGATTTCTAAAATAAAAATATTTTTAAGAAAACCTGTGTTTTTCAACCATAACTTTCAACTTTCCACTCTCAATTCTCAACTTTATATTCAGGAAGTCTATGACTTTCAATCATAATTGTCAATTAGAAAGTGGCGTAGCCACTTTATTTTGTAATAGAACCCAAATAAGGAGAGAAATATTATGAAGGATTTTAAAAGTAGCGTAGTTTATCAGATATATCCTAAATCATTTAATGATTCAAACGGAGATGGTATAGGGGATTTAAATGGAGTAATAGAAAAATTAGATTATCTAAAAGAATTAGGAATAGATTATATATGGTTAACTCCCTTCTATATTTCACCTCAAAAAGATAATGGATATGATGTAGCAGATTACTATAATATAGAACCAATGTTTGGAACAATGGAAGATTTTCAAAACCTTATAAAAGAAGCAGAAAAGAGAAGCATTGGGATAATGCTAGATATGGTTTTTAATCATACATCGACAAAACATCAATGGTTCAAAAATGCATTAAAAGGAGAGGAAAAGTATAAAAACTTTTATATTTTTAAAGAAGGAAAGAAAGAGAAAGCCCCTACTAATTGGAAATCAAAATTTGGAGGGTCAGCTTGGGAATATGTAGAAGAGTTTAATGAATACTACCTTCATTTATTTGATGTAACTCAGGCTGATTTGAACTGGGATAATGAAGAGGTAAGAAATGAAATATATAAAGTAGTTAAATTTTGGTTAGAAAAAGGGGTTAAGGGATTTAGATTTGATGTAATAAATCTTATTTCTAAGCCAGAAGTTTTTCAAGATGATGAAAATGGAGATGGAAGAAAATTTTATACAGATGGACCTAATATACATGAATATTTAAAAGAACTTAATTTAAAAACTTTTGGTAAGTTTAAAGAAGTAATTACAGTAGGAGAAATGTCATCTACAACTGTTGACAATTGTATACACTATTCAAATCCTCAAGAAAACGAATTATCAATGGTATTTAATTTTCACCATTTAAAGGTAGATTATGAAAATGGTAATAAATGGACTTTGATGGACTTTGACTTTAAGATGCTTAAAAATTTATTTGAAAAATGGCAAGAAGGCATGGAAAAAGGTGATGGATGGAGTGCTGTTTTTTGGTGTAATCATGATCAGCCAAGAATTGTATCTAGGATAGGAAACGATAAAAAATACCATAAAGAAAGCTCTAAAATGTTAGCTACAACTATACACATGATGAGAGGTACACCTTATATATATCAAGGAGAAGAATTTGGAATGCCAAATCCATATTTTGATAAAATAGAAGATTATAGAGATATAGAATCAATAAATTATTATAATATTTTAAAAAATAAAGGTGTACATGAAGATAAAATTTTAGAGATATTAAAATCAAAATCAAGAGATAATTCAAGAACTCCAATGCAATGGAATCAAGAAAAAAATGCAGGATTTACAAGTGGTACTCCATGGATATCTATAGGGAAATCTTATAAAAAAATAAATGCTGAAGAGGCACTTAAGGATAATGATTCAGTATTTTATCATTATAAAAAATTAATAGCATTAAGAAAAAAATATCCTATAATTTCTCAAGGTGACTTTAAAATGATATTAGAAGAAAGTAAAGAAGTGTTTGGATACACAAGAGAATACAAGAATCAAATGTTATTAGTACTAAATAATTTTTATGAAAAGGAAACAGAAATTGAAATACCTGCACTTTTATTAGAAAATCATAAAAAGGTTGTTACATTAATAACTAATTATTTATCTAGTGATGACTTAAAGGAAAAGATAGTGCTTAGACCATATGAATCAATAGTTTATTATATTGAAAAGTAAATTTTAAATAGTAATAAAACTCCACTGTATAAAACTTTGGAGTTTTACTAATTTATAGAACGAATCTTCCTTCGGATGGTGTTTTTTTCCACCATCTGAAGGTTAGATGAATTAATCTCGTAGCAACTAAGAGGATGGAGGTGCTACAGTTGGTAGCCGTTAGAGATAAATTTTTTTATGTTAATAAGTAGTTTTATTTTTAATATTATTATGTTATTCTAAATTATGATATTTATATAAAATAATATTGAGAAATAAATACAAACATGTTAAAATGTTTACGGTGATAATATGAATACTAAATACTTAAGCATATATAATGATATAGTAGGAAAGATTGAGAATGGAATTTATGAGATAAATGATAAGTTGCCATCAGAACATATTTTGATGAAAGAATACAATGTATCAAGAGATACTATAAGAAAAGCATTGAACATATTGGAACAAAATGGATATATACAAAAGACAAAAGGAAAAGGTTCCTTTGTTCTAGATATAAATAAGTTTAACTTTCCAGTATCAGGAGTAGTAAGTTTTAAAGAACTTACTGATAAAATTGGAAAAGATTCAGAAACTAAAGTAGAAAGTTTAAAATGTATATTTCCAAGAACATCTATGGCAAAAAGTTTGGAATTAAACCCAGAAGATAAGGTATGGGAAGTAATTAGAGCAAGAACTTTGGATAAAGAAAAGATTATATTGGATAAGGATTATGTAGCACAAAAGTTTGTAGAAAATCTTACCGAAGAAATATGTAAGGATTCATTATATAATTATATAGAAAATGAATTAGGATTAAAGATAGCATATTCTAAAAAAGAAATAACCGTGCAGATGGCAACAGAAGAGGATAAAAAATATTTGGATATGAAGAACTTTGATATGATAGTAGTTGTAAAAAGCTATACGTATTTAGATGATACAAGTTTATTTCAATATACAGAATCAAGACATAGACCAGATAAATTTGTTTTTGTAGATTTTGCAAGAAGGCATTAAGGTAATAGCAGTAGTATAAAAATACTACTGCTATTGTTTTTTTAATCTCTAAGATATTATAGATTTTTAATCTGTGGATAACTTTATTGAGTAATTGAAACATATGGAATGATATTAAGTTGAAAATTGAATGTTGAAAGTGGAGAGTGAAGGATAAATCTTCTTAGGAAGATTTTAAGATTAAAAAAGTATAATTAAAGAAAACCGGTGGTTTTCAACCTGAACTTTCAACTTTCCACCTTCAACTCTCAACTTTTATTAATAAAAAAACCTATGGTTTGTGAGCCATCATTGTCAATTGTCAAATCTTAATTGTTAATTTAAAAAATGGAGTAGCCTCTTTTTATACTAAAACTTAATTTCACATACCAGATTGTATTTAATAAATATTAATTTAATAAAAGTAATAAGAAACAATATTTAGTTTTATGAATAATATATATTGTATATAAAAGTTAGCCTAAGGTAACAATGAGAAATTAGTGATATTTTAAAACTTACAGGAGGAGAAAGTGATGAGTATATTATCAGATGTTAATATAGGAAATTTAGTTGTAGTTTCAGAGAATAATGCTAAAAATCCATTAAAAGAAAGACTATTATCCTTAGGAATTACAAATGGAGCATATATAGAAGTTTTGAGAAAAGGTCCTAAGAATAATTTAACAGTATATAGAATTAGGGGAGCTATGATTGCTCTAAGAAGTGAGGAAGCTAGTTTAATTAATGTATCCTTAGTTATTTAAAGGGCATATAAAGAGGAGAGTAAGTAGAATTACCTCCTTTAATTTTTAAAATTTAATGCAAAATAATGTGTTATATAGAATTTTAAGTAAAATATATTAAGCTACTTAGGTTTGTAAAGTAATTACATAGGATTAGTTTTTAATACTATGAAACTATATTATAAAAAAGATGGTATCGTATTTGTTAAAAATGAGATGAAAGAAAATAAGGGGAGGTATTTAAATTTATGGGATTAACATTACAGTCAACAACAACAGATGCCATGAAAGATGTTTTTAATATTGAAAGAAAAGATGGGCAGTTTGTAATTGCTCTTGCAGGAAATCCCAATACAGGAAAAAGTACAGTTTTTAATTATTTAACTAAACTTCATCAACACACAGGGAACTGGCCAGGAAAAACAGTTGTAAATGCAAGAGGAGAATTTGAATTCAATGGTAATGAATATGTTGTAGTAGATTTACCAGGAACATATTCTTTATTGTCGTCATCAATAGATGAAGAAGTGGCAAGAGATTTTATATGTTATGGAAATTATGATGCTGTAGTAGTTGTTACAGATGCTACGTGTATAGAGCGTAATTTAAATTTGGTATTTCAGATCATGGAATTAACAGATAAGGTCATAACATGTGTAAATCTCATAGATGAGGCAAAAAAGAAAAATATTATCATAGATAAAGAAGGATTAGAAGAAGAATTAGGTGTGCCAATAGCTTTAACTGCAGCAAGAGAGGGCATTGGAATGGAGGAGTTAAAGAAATTAATAGAAAAAGTATCATTAAATAAAATAAAAGTAAACCCTAAAATTATTAAATATGATGAAGATATTGAAGATATGGCTAACACTATTTACCCTAAACTAGAGGGTTATAATATTCTTAATAAGAGATGGGTTTCATTAAGATTAATAGATAGTAACTATGAAGTGTTTAAAAAGTTAGATGATTTAGGTGAGGACTTTAATACAGAGGTTGCTAAAAAAATTAAAGAAAACATAGGAAAAAATATAGATAACAACTATATCAGAGAAAGAATTTTGGAATTAAATTATGAAAAGGCTAAAACTTTAAAAGATAAATATATAACTGAGGATAAGAAGAAACTTAATAGGGATAGTAAAATAGACGATATTGTAACATCTAGAATATGGGGAATACCACTAATGCTATTGTTACTTGGAATGATTTTTTGGATTACTATAGAAGGAGCAAACTATCCTTCAGAACTTTTAGCAAATGTTTTATTTGGATTTCAAGATGTTCTAACTAAATGGTTCAATGCAATAGGGGCGCCTAGTTGGCTTCATGGAGTTTTAGTTTTAGGGTTATACAGAACACTAGCATGGGTAGTTGCTGTAATGTTACCACCAATGGCTATATTTTTCCCACTATTCACATTACTTGAAGACTTAGGATATTTACCAAGGGTTGCATTTAATTTAGATCATTTATTTAAAAAGGCATGTGCACATGGAAAGCAATGTTTATCTATGTGTATGGGATTTGGGTGTAATGCTGCAGGTATAGTGGGATGCAGAATAATTGAATCACCGAGAGAAAGATTAATAGCAATAGTAACTAACAATTTTGTTCCATGTAATGGAAGATTTCCTACATTAATAGCTATCTCAACTGTATTTTTTGCAACAACATCTAGTTCAGCTGCCAATTCTATTCTACCAGCAATATCAATATCCATAATGGTTGTTATAGGAATAGCAATAACGCTACTAGTTTCATATATACTTTCTAAAACACTTTTAAAAGGTGTACCTTCAACATTCACATTAGAACTTCCACCCTATAGAATTCCTCAAATTGGACGAGTTATCTATACTTCAATTATAGATAGAACACTATTTGTATTAAAAAGAGCAGCTGTTGTAGCAGCTCCAGCAGGTGCTGTCACATGGATTCTTGCCAATATCTATATTGGAGATGCTAGTATAATAGCCCATATAGCTACATTTTTACAACCTTTGGCTTCAGCTATAGGTTTAGATGGTTTTATATTAATGGCATTTATAGTTGGACTACCGGCTAATGAAATTGTTTTGCCAGTATTATTAATGGGGTATTTAGCAACAGGAACTCTAACTGATTTTTCAAGTATAGAATCTCTTAGAACAATACTTGTTGAAAATAATTGGACAATGCTAACAGCTTTAAACACAATGCTTTTTAGTTTATTACATTGGCCATGTTCAACTACCCTTTGGACTATAAAGAGAGAGACAGGAAGCAGAAAATGGACAGCAGTAGCGTTTATATTGCCTACTATAGTGGCTTTTATTGTATGTTTTATAACCACAACAATATATAATATTGTTATTTAATTAGTTTATATAAGATTAAGTAAAGAGTAATCAAATTTATTTTAAGTTTTCTTGAAGAAATATATTATTCCATCTGGAGTTTAGAAGTATTTTTTATGGAGGTTTAATGAGTAATAAGGGATAAAGCTCAAATGTAAAGCATAACTGAATATTATGTAGTTATTAAACTGAGTATATATTTAAAGAAATAGGTGGATAAGTAAAGTCACCTATTTTTTATGTTTTAAATCAAATTACTGGATTAGTTTTATATCAACAAAAAACTAAGTGGAAATTTAATGAATAATGTAAAGAAGTTTAGTCTTTTATAAATTTCTATATAAGTTTAAGAAAGAGTTTAGTATTATATTAAGCATAGATACTATATCTAAAAATAAGCTATTTAGTTATAGCTGGTTTAAATGGGAGGGTATATATGAAAAGTTTGTTTAATAAAACTAATATTAAAAATGTTGAATTGAAAAACAGGTTTATAAGGTCAGCTGTTTGGGAAGGAATAGCAGATTCAGAAGGACATATCCATAATAACTATTTAGAGCTATATGACAAAATATCAAGGGGTGGTATAGGGCTTATAATACTTGGATACTCCACTATATTTTCTTATGATAAACCATCAAATAACATAAGTGGTATATATGACGATTCTTTTATAGAAGAGTATAAAAAAGTTACAGATATAATTCATAAAAATGGAAGCAAAGCTGTCTGTCAAATAGTTTTAGGAAAAGAATATGTAAATAAGAAAGACAAATTTTCAAGTTATGACTTTACAGATGATTATAAAAGAGAATATATAGAGGATATTATAGATTCTTTTACTAGGGCAGCTTTAAGAGTAAAAAAAGCTGGATTTGATGGGGTGCAATTACATTGTGCTCATGGATATTTTTTAAGTAGAACATTAAGTCCCTTGTATAATAAGAGAACTGATGAATATGGAGAAAAAAGATATAGACTTATAACAGAAGTTTATGAAAGTGTAAGAAAAGTTGTAGGATACGACTATGTAATTGGAATGAAGATAAATTGCTGTGATAAAGAAGAGCAAGGTGCAAAATTTCAAGATTGTTATGATGCTTGTATAGCTGTTGATAAATTAGGGATAGACTTTATTGAAATCAGCGGAGGAGATTTCTATGAGTCTAAATTTAGAGGAAAAGAAAGTGTGTATAAGGAAGAAGCTAGTAAAATTTCAGAAAATGTGAAGTGTTCAGTAGCATTGGTGGCATTGAATAGGACAATTGAAAATATGACTAATATCTTAAATAGTAGCAATATTGAATATATGTCATTGGCTAGGCCTATTATATGCGAGGATGATTTAATAAAGAAATATGAAAATGATAATAGCTATAAACCAAGATGTGTTTCTTGTGGAAAGTGCTATGTTGATGAAGAAGGAAATAAATGCATATTAAATAAAAGAGCATAATTCATATAAGTGAAGAAATCAAAAGATTAACAAAAGACAATATTAAGTATTTATAGAATCTGTTAAGCTGATATGAAAAAATAGCTTAATATTTCATAGAATTGCTCGTTCTTTGAAAATTATATAAGTTTGGATAGTTTATTGTATGGTAAACAAACCTGCAATAAACGTAATTTTTGCAGGTTAATCAAAGATATTAATTTTATATTAAGCCGCTGAAAACCAAGAGTTTTTATCTGAGCTATCGCTAGCGAAGCCAGCAACTTCTGCTGGAGTACAGTTATTTAATGAACCATGTGGTCTAATAAAGTTATAGTGAAATACAAATAAGTATATTAAATTATTTGCTTTTTCAAAAGAATTAAAGCCTTTTTTAGCTTTATACCACGCTTTAAATGTTTTGTTA